>JACERV010000045.1 GCA_013911065.1 Ruminococcus sp.
ATAACCATCACACTCTTTTCTTTTTAGACCAGCGTATAGCGGTGGTCTATTTGTAATACCTAAAATCCTGCATATGAATTATTTTGAAAAAACTTCAATTACCTATTGACTTTTTATTTGCAGGCTATAAAAATTTCTGGGTTCCATTTATTTTGAATGGGTATCTGCCCATTTTGTTAGTTTTTGAATCAAGTCTTCTACAGAAATATCTCCCCGCTGTGCGATCATTTCCAATGTAGCGATATTGGACATCGCCTTGAAGGCTATTGGATTTTGCAACTTTTTATACTTTGATGAGATAGACGGCAGATAGGAACGAATTCCCGGATACTTCTTTACAATCTCTCCTATCACGGTATCCGGCGTAAATCCATATGGATTGTCAGCTATGGCTTCTGCAGCCTCACTCACCGTATCTCCGGTTTTATCCTTTCTCGTTTCCCAGGTCAACAACCTCTGGCTTCCTTCCAGACTTCTGATATGGGTCGCATCCTGCATCATTTCCAGGACACCACGGAATTTCCCTTCATCATCTCTTACTGCGGTGTAAAGAATATAGATGAATTTTCCGCCTATTTCCAGCCAAAACTCCGCTTCATCTTCCCGTCCTGCGCGAAATGCTTCTATAATTTGCTCTACATTGTGGACACTTTCCCTTGGATGGCAGTTTTTCACATCCCGCCCAATTACACCTGGACTTCTCGGGAATACACGGTGTTTTGTGTCACTGTAAAACCGAACCAGCTCGTTCTCATCTACAAATGACAAGTCTACAGGCAAATGGCGGAAGATTAAATTTATTTGCTGCAACGTCAGCTTGCCCTGCCTTACATCCAGTTCTTCTGTCCCACCAAACATTCCATGCTTTTTCAGCAATTCCTGCAGCTCAGTTCCAAAAGAAGAATCTTCTCCGATTCCATTTGGCTGCTCTTTCACGCCGCCTGCAGCAGGTCCGAGAGGAGGTGTATCAATCAGGCAATACCCTATTTCATCATCTCCCGCCCGCATCTTCAGGAACTCCTCATCTGAAATCATTTCCACTGCTGCCGGAAATAATACGATATTTTCTTTTTCCATCAATTCCTGTATCAGCTGAACATATTCTTCATAATTCTGTAAAAAGGCTTTTTCATCCCCATTTTCCAGTGCTCCGGCTGCTCCACGGAAGGAATCAGCCACCTTATCATCCAATGTCCACATGATTTTACTGGGCCGGTCAAAACCTTGTTTTTCAAATGCAGGATACAATTGATTCTGTTTCCGTGAAAGATGGATATCATACTGTTTTAAAGTTTCCATCACCTCTGCCCATTGGTTCAGGATAAACTTGCCCTCAGAAAGCGCCTCTCCCTTTTTCAATATCTTTTTCACCGCTTCATTTTCACGTTGATAGGTTCGGATCGGATGCCAGTCTTCCAGCTCTAAATCAGGAGCCTGCAGAACATTTTTAAATATTACCAGAAAAGATTCAATATTGTTATATACTACATCATCATCAATATTCCGCTTCGTCAGCTCTTGTTCAGCCAATGCCAATTCCTCTACGGCCACTTCCTTAAATTCACTTTCAACCGTCTTTTGTGCCTCTTCCTGCTCTATCCGTCCTGTGACAAAAGCTTCTAAAATATCCGCTAATCTCAAAACCTTACTGTTATCTGTACTTTGCATGTATTTACCACCTCCAAAATAGTATTGTTTCCATCTTCCTTAAGTATCATTAAAAAATTACAAAATTGAACTATCGGGTTACTGTTCAAGCCGTGCTATGCACTTCACTGTAACGCTATAGGTAAATTTTACATGCTGTGATTATAGTTGTATGTTGCATTTGCAACATAAAGGATATATAATTTATGTAACGAGGTGATTTTTATGGAAAATAATATAAAGTTTTTACAGACTGTCCCATTGTTTAACGGGATTGATGAAGAAGAACTCACGCATCTTCTCGGATGTATTGGTGCAAAAAAGAAGACTTATGTTAAAAATGAATTTATATTTTTAAGCGGGGATATCCCAACTTCTATTGGGATTATTCTGAGCGGACGGGTACAGATTATTAAAGAAGACGCTTTTGGCAACCGTACGATCTTAAACGACCTTAGTGCCGGCGCTGTTTTTGGTGAATCTTTTATATGCGGCGGAAAGTTTCCTCTCACAGTATCTGCTCAGGCGGCAGAAAATAGTTCTATCCTGCTTTGTCCTTTTGACCTCCTCATGCACATGTGTCCCCAAGCATGTGAATTTCACAATACTCTTATCAGAAATATGATGGTGATGGTTTCCCGGCAAAACATTAAGCTGCTGGCACAACTGGAAGTAACAACAAAGCGCTCTCTGCGTGAAAAAATCTTAACCTATCTGGCACAACTGGCACAGGAACAAAATTCCGCCACAGTAACCGCCCCTTTAGGACGCGTAGACCTTGCGGATTTCCTGGGAGCCGACCGCAGCTCACTAACCCGTGAGTTAAAGCGAATGCAGGAAGAAGATTTGATTCAGTATGATAAGAATACATATACACTTGTAAATGCTGTAGGTGTAAAATAATCAGTAGATAAAGGCAGGGATAAACTCCATTCCATTGGATTCCACCCTGCCTTTTTGTTATCTCTTAGTCAGCTTTTCTGCTAATTTTTTAATTTCATCAATATGAATATCTATCGAATCACCTGCCCCCTCTTCCGGTGCATATAATCTTTCCGCAGAAGAAACATCACAGAATCCATAAGTTTTCAGCCTGCTAAATTCAGCACAGGAATATCCTGCTCCCTCATTCCCAATACCGGTGCTCTTGCATCCGCCAAAGGGCTGGTCGTTGTGCCTTAACGCACTGGAGCCGTTTACATAGACAGCAGATGCTTTGATATTTTCTGTAAAGTAAAATGCTTTCTTTAAATCTTTTGTAATAACAGATGCACTCAAGCCATATTGGGTCTGATTGGCAATTTCAACAGCTTCTTCATCTGTTTCAAAGGAAATGACTGGAATCACCGGCCCAAATATTTCAAGGTCTTTTGCAATATCCATGTCCCGGGTTACATCATCCAGAATCGTAACATCCACAGCACAGCCATTCCGTTTGCCGCCGCGAATAACCTTTGCCCCCTGTGCAACTGTATGCTGAATCTGCGCCTCTACTTTTTTGGCAGCTTTCTCAGAAACAAGCCGGGTTAGCTGCACGTTCGGGTCTGTTACATGACCCTGTTTCAATCCGTCAACGAATGCAGCAAGGCATTTTATAAAGGTATCCTTTACACTCTTGTGGACAATTGTTCTTTTTGGTGCGGAACAGACCTGACCGTTATTTTCAATAATCCGTCCCCATGCAAGGGCTTCAATGGCTGTTACAATCAGTTCAGGATTACCAGCCGCCTCTTCAGTAATGATAAGGGGATCATTTCCCCCAAGCTCTAACACTACTTTTTTAATTGTCGGAGCAGCGGCCCTCATCATTTCAGTCCCGGCCTCATTACCACCGGTCATTGCAATACATGCAACTTTTTTGTTCATAAGCAGCTTTTCAGTACAATCTTCTCTGCCGGAGGCTATGAAATAAAGCACATTTTGGGGTACACCAGCTTTATGGGCAAGATCAATTAAGAGCTTCACACAACAGGGCGCACTGGCAGGAGCTTTACAAATAAAAGCATTGCCCATTAGCAGGGCAGGCACCATTTTCTGTATTGTCAGGTCTACCGGATAGTTAAAAGGAATTACACCGGCAACGACCCCCAATGCTTCACGCCGTACAAATAATAAATGATTTTCATACCCTTCGCTGTTATCACATAATACTTCACCGTACAGGTGTTTTCCCACCTCAATATTAGCCCTTCCCACTTCAGCGGCATTTGTTACCTCAGCCTTTGCCTGAGAAATATGTTTTCCCATTTCATTTGCCATAACAGCGGCAAGTTCATCGCTGTGTTCCTCAATGAGATTACAAAATTTGTATAAAATCTGCCCTCTTTCGAAAAGCGGCACCTTTTCCCACCTGGGCTGTGATGCAAAAGCTGTATCAACCATATCAGCAATCTCGTTTCCGTCATAATACGGAACACTTCCGACCACGCTGCCGGCTGATTCATCAAATACTTCCATCATCTTCATATTTTCTTCTCCATCAGTATCCTCTCCAGACCACCATATTTCATTAATCTGGCAGCCTCCTGATACCCCATCCTCCGAAAATTCTCGTAACTGTAATGATTGTCCGGGTCTACTGTACCAAGCAATATAGTTTTTCCCGCTTTTCTGCACAATACTTCCATTTTCTCTTCCATTATATTCTGAAGTCCATTGCCCCGATAATCAGGATGTACAAACGTATCAGAGTAATCAGCACACTTTGCCCTCATTTCTTCGCTGTCATACCTGTCGTATGCATAATCCGTATGCTCCAAAAGACATTGCAGGGATGCGATGATTTTGCCCTCCACAATACAGACTAAAGCAAATCCATACTTCAGCACATCTTCAAAATCTTTTTGGCTGGACTCGGCAAACCAACGTTTATTGCTTACCCCATTCCTCACCAGTTCCCGCAGACACATTGTTTCTTCCAGATTTTCTTCTGTCATGTAACACATGCAGCCTTCTGTCTGCATTTTCTTCAACCATATTTTTTCATTCATATATCTCTGTTTTCTCCAACCCTACAGTTTTCGATATTCCCCATGATCTTTTTTCATTTTCAGCAGACATTCCTGCTCCACAGCAAGCCGGTATCCCAGCTCTGCCAGAATCTGAGCCCCATCATATAAGGCTTTTTTTGCAGCGTCTGTGTGAAGCAGCTTCTCAAATTTTCTGTCATGGACTGCACATTCCTCATCATCTCCAGTAATATCCAGAAGAGGATGAAAAACTGGAATTCTCAGGTTTACATTGCCAATGTCTGAAGAACCGCCTGGTCCCGGAGACGGTTTTGGTGTTCTTCCCGCATGTTCAAATAATTCCTTCATGAATGTATCCATATGCTCATTCCAATAGAGTTCTCCATAATCAGGGTATCTCTGCTCCCACTCTACAGTGGTTCCTAAAGCCATAGCCGCCCCCTGTGCACAATTCTCGGAAATTTTATTTAATTTCCACAAATTCTCTAAGGTTGCTGCCCGGTAATAATAATCCAGGCTCACTTCCTCCGGAACAATGTTGGGAAGCTCCCCTCCTTTGGCCACAATTCCGTGGAACTGGCAGTCCTTCGTAATATGCTGCCTCCACATATCCATGGCATCCATATACAGGCGGGCTGCATTCAAGGCATTCAGCCCCTTTTCCGGAAAGGCGGATGCATGGGCTGCCCTTCCATGAAATGTAAAATACCGGTCATTCGATGCCAGAATTTCAAAACATGTTACATCCCGGTTGTATAAATGTATCATGGCCGCGTATTCATACATGTCGAACCCGCCCTCTTCGGTCATGTAACACTTTCCTCCTACGAATTCCTCGCCAGGAGTACCGATAAGGTCTATTCTCATGGGCAATTCCGGGTAAGCGTCCCTTAAAGCCAGAGCCCCCAAAATACTGATTGCACAGCTATAAGAATGCCCGCAGGCGTGCCCCACTTCCGACAGGGCATCATACTCACAAAGGAATGCAGCCATTTTTCCGGAAAACTCCTTTTTCTTCCTGTCAATTGCACGAAAGGAATGGGGCATACCTGCATAAGGTGTTATAATCTCATAGCCCTGCTCCTCCAAAAATCCGGTGATATAGCGGCAGGATTCCACCTCTTCCCCACTGACTTCCGGGTGATTGGTCAGATATGTTCCCAATTCATCTGCCTTATGGAAAAATGACTCTACGCTTTTTTTGATTTTCTCCTGAAACATATTGCCCTCCCTTCAAACGACTGCATTTATTCCTGTTTCAGTTTTACATAGATAAATACAGGAATGCCAAGCAGAATAAGCAGAAATCCGTAGAATACATATTGCATTCCTGAGCCTATTATTGTGTAAATGGAGTAAACAAGTGCGATAAGCCCCACAGCAGATTTCTTCATAAATTGAATTACATGAAACGGCTTCTTAATCTCCCTTCCTGAAATCATGATTTCCGAAGCCGCACCGAACAAATAAAATACTAAAAAAGTCATGACTGCCATCATGGACAGGAAGCTATACAAATCTCCTCCATTTGTAAGGTATCCCAGCAACATGACGACTGTCATAAGTACACCATTAATCAAGAGTCCATTCACAGGTGTACCCCGCTTTTCACTCAGTTTCGCGAAAGCAGCCGGCATGAGCTTACTTTCTCCCAAAGCGTATGTAACACGGGCGGCAGATAAAATCCATGCGCCGACACAACCGATAGCCGAAATGGAAGCTCCCAGAGAAATCAGTGCACCGGCCCAATATCCTCCGGTTGCCCGGTACATAATGTCTGCCAGGGGAGAGGATGAACCAGCCAGCTCATTCTGTGTCATATTTCCGGCAGCCAGAGCAACCAGTATGGCATAAATAATAATAACAATCACAGTACTGATAATAGTCAGACGCCCAATTTGTTTCGGATTTTCCACCTCATCGGCACTGACACTTGCTCCCTCAAAACCGATGAAGCTCCAAAGCATATAGGCCATACCCATAGGCAAGGCTCCCATACCGCTCACAGCTTGGGAAGACATCGTGTTAAAATTTGATGTGTCGAAATGAACAACCGCCACGACTGCAAAAAGCAGCAGCGGAAGGAGCTTGAGAATCGTCAGAACCAGGTTAATACGTCCGGCAATTTTTACTCCTATAATATTGATAATCGTATATACCCAGAGAATCAATGTGCAGGCAATAAATTTTGGAAACGTATTGCCCGCCATTGAGGGAAAAAAGTAGGATGTATAATTTAATCCTGCTATAACAATTGCTCCATTTGCTATCCAGCAGCCACACCAATATGACCATCCTACCCAGAAGGCCGGCAAATCACCAAATGCCTCCTTTGCATAGATGATAACTGAACCTGTAGCAGCCCTTTTATTGTCCAGCCGGGCAAATGACAGAGCCAGAAACAATGTGCCGATTCCGGTAACAGCAACAGCCAATAATGCCACCCAGGGATTGGAGAGTGCCGCCAATCCCTGGGGTGCCATATATATCCCTGAGCCAATCATTTGCCCAACAATGATGGAAATCGTTGTAAACATTCCCAAATCACGTTTGAATCCTTGTTTCACTTCGTCACCGCTCTCTTTTTTTCTTATACTCCTTACTCAGACACTGTTGCTTTCTCTTCACCTGAGTGCATCTTTTTTGAGTTTTTCCTTACAATTGCCGCAGCGACCAATCCCACCAGACAGTTTACTGCAAGGAATGTGAAGATATAATTGTATCCCTTTACGCCGAACTTATCCAGCCAGTTTCCGAACATAGCCGCCATAAAAAAGTCCGGTGCATATCCGATAATCGATGCAATACCAACTGCCGTACCCATAACTACAGCAGGTATCTTCGTCTCGTTTGCAATAGAAAAGCTTAGACCATATAAAGCAAGACCAAACAATCCGGGCAGTAACGTATAAAAGCTTACGAGTGCCACGTTTGCACCTGGTGGTATTGCAAATATTCCTAAAAACAACACGCCCAAAATTGCAAACAGGATTGTGAACCATTTACTCGTTGACTTAACAACTTTATCCGCAATGATACCGCTGACCGGTGATACAATATAGAAAATGTACGTTCTGATAATTGACAAGTATCCTGAGCTTTCAGGACTGATACCTACCACGTCTGTCAGGTAAGGCGTGAAATAACTCGTGCTGCTGTAAAGAGCATAGGCTGTAAAAACAATGATAGCAAACAGCCAGAGATTAGAGCTTTTCAGCAGTCCGCCAACCTGGTGGAAATGGAACTCATCGCTTTTTATTTCCGCGGCTTTCGCCTTATTATCCTTTAACAGAAGGGCAACTAAAATTGCTCCCACTACTGTACTGCAGCCATAAACTATAACGGCGATAAAGAATTTATTAGTAGCACCATCCCCAACTGCTGCTACCTGCAGTGCAATGGAATTCACAAGCGCACCTGTCAGGCCGTTCCCCATATAATACAACCCAAACATAAATCCTTGTTCTTTCTCATCTCCGATTAACCGGATCGTTTTCATAAGGGAACACCAGAACAGGAATGTAGTGGTGACTGCAAACAGCCCCCATATAACAAGAGCCAGCGCATAGCTTCCCATCGAAAATGCAAAAATAAACGTTAGAATCGAAGTGGATATTAACGAGGCCAGCATACACTTTTTCGTTGAAAACTTATCTGCCACAATTCCCCCCGGAATATAAAGAATCACATTTCCAATTGTATAAGCTGTTGTTAAAACTCCAAGCTGCATGTTTGTGATGCCCATGGCCTCCATCTGCCAGTCATAAAATACGTACCTTATGTAGGGCATCAGATATATTGATCCCCCGGCAACTCCTAACGCTAGAATCTGCAAATATTTCATTCTTTTGCTTTCCATAAAAGCTCCTTTCCGCAAAGCGGGCTTTCCCAGCCCCTCAGTTTCCTTGTTACTCTCTTAATCCTTTTTAATGTAGAGTGCATCCACTGCACAGATTCCGTCAGGTCTGACAAACACCGGATTGATATCCAGTTCCAGCAATTCATCAATGCAATCGCAAGCCATATTTGAGATTGACACAATTGCTTCTGCCAGTGCATCAATATCACACTTAGGATTCCCTCTGTACCCCTGCAGCATTTTAGCGCCTTTCAGCGATAAAATCATTTCCATTGCTTCCGGCTTAGAAAGTGGAGCCAGCCCCAGCGAAGTGTCCTTGAAAATTTCCACGAAGACACCGCCCAGACCACAGAGCACACAAGGTCCAAATTGCGGATCATTATTTACCCCTATAATCATTTCCACTCCCGGAGCTGCCATTTCACAAATTTGTACTCCTTTTACAAGAGCACCCGGACAATGTGCGGCAGCATTATCCATGATAGCCTGATAGGCTCCGGCAGCTCCTGCCCCGTCTTTGATACCCAGTTTTACGCATCCCACATCAGATTTGTGCAGAATATCCGGGCTATCCACCTTGGCAACTGCTTTTTCACAGCCCAGCTCGTCAAAGGCAGCCGCTGCTTCTTCCGGTGAATGTACCACCTTAAACTTCCCGCAATCAATGCCGTAACGTCCAATGATCTCCTTACTCTCTGATTCTGTCAGCGCTGCCCGGCTGTAATCCCCCTTCTCCTGAGAAGGAATGACAACATCCAGGTTTTTGCTCTGGGGGTCATTTGACACGAAATCCAGAATATTTTTGATGACCTTAAACGCATAGAGTGAGGTGGGAAGTACGGGGACCCCAATCTCCTCCAGCTTATCGCAATAGCCGGGATTTCTCGTCATTTCTGAGAATGGCAGCATTACCATAGGTTTAGCCCAGGGCTTGTCACTGACCAGCTTCATTGCCTCGGACATGTAATAAATGGCGTTATCTGCAATCTCCGTTAACAGTGTGTAACCGACAGAGACAAAATCTACTCTCTCATCTTTCATCATAATTTCCAGAACACCCGCAAACTTTTCTATATCGTAGGATAAAGTGGCCGTTGAATCAAGAGGATTGTTCGGAGTAGCATAGGACGGAAGAACCTCATTGAGTTTATTCAGGGTCTCCTGGCTGAAATCAACGTATTCCACACCGGTCAGCTCCGCCAAATCGGCACAGATAGCGGTCTCTCCCCCTGATAAACTGATTGCAGAAAATCCCCTTCCCTCCGGAAGCTTTTTCAAGGTCGCCAGAGCTCTGGCAGTGGACATCAGCTCTTCTAAATCATCGACGCGGATAACCCCAAACTTTTCAAACAGGGCATCGTATACCTTATCCGCTCCTGAAAGGCTTCCCGTGTGGGATGCCGCGAGAGCCTGAGCCTTCTCGGACCGTCCGGTCTTAAGAATCACAACAGGTTTTTTCTTAAGCGCAGCTTTCTTTAAAGCTTTTATAAATGCGCCCGGGGACTTCACCCCTTCCAGATACATAGCAACCACCTTCGTGTCTTCATCGTCGATTAAGAAATCCAGGTAATCCTCCATCTTGGTAATCCTGCTGTTACCTGCGGAAATTGCATAAGAGAACTTCGTACCCGGAGCATCCATCATCGTCAGCACCAGCTGCCCGCTCTGAGAGAGAACCCCGACACCTCCCCGGCGGTCACGCTCTCTGGAAATGAATGCAAAAGGATACATCATATCCACAAAATTCACAAATCCGGCGCAGTTCGGTCCCATCAGAGCCATATCCAGTTCTTCACACAGCGCCAGGAGCTGTGCTTCTTTTTTCCGGCCTTCGTCTGTCCCAACCTCACCATATCCGCTGGCATAAACAACCGCTGCACCGGCGCCTGCGGCCGCACCTTCCCGGAGCAGTCCCTCCACGGTGCCTGCAGGCGTACAGATAACGATTAAGTCCACCTGCTCCGGCAAATCACTGATGCTTTTATAGCATTTTCGGCCGAAGACTTCTTCACGCCTGGGGTTAACAAAATAATAGCGGTCCTCTTCCATGTATGTCATCATATTTCTGCATGTGTCGCCGCCAAAGCCTTCTTTTTCACTGGCTCCCACGACGGCTACTTTGTTTGGTTTTAATAATTTTTTGATATCCATCCCGTATCTCCCAATTTTACTTTCCCTCTACACCTCTACGGTAACAGGCAACATTTTTCTCATTAAATTTTCCTTTACCCTTCTTCTCAAAGAAAGAAACAATAGCCTCTTCCATATATTCAACAGAAAATAACTCACTGTGAGCTGCCAGGGCACCCAGCATCACCAGATTAGCACCTTTCGGATTTTTTACTTCTGCCGCAATATCTGTAGCAGGAACTTTTACTACTGTGATGTCGTCCCTATAAGTACGGTCATCAGGAGCAATGGAGGAATTCACCAGCAGCAGCCCGCCCGGTTTCAGCCTCTCTTCAAACTTATCGATAGCCGGAGTGTTCATCGTCAAGAGAATATCCGGGTGCTTAGAGTTGGGGCTGGCAATAAGCTTATCACTGATTTTTACTGTACAGTTGGCTGTTCCTCCCCTCATTTCTGATCCATAAGAAGGGTAAAACAAAACATTTTTGTCCTGTTCCATACCAGCACTAATCAGGATCATTCCTGTTGTCAATATGCCTTGTCCGCCAAATCCGGCACAAATAATTTCCTTTGCCATAACGTCTATTCCTCCTCTTTTTTATCTTTGAATTCACCAAGAGGGAAGTACGGAATCATGTCATTTTTGATACGTTCCACGCTCTTAACCGGTGTGATATTCAGATTGGTCGGACATGCAGACAACAATTCTACCAGACAGAATCCTTCACCGTTCATATGCTTTTCAAAGGCTTTCTGCAAGTATTTTTTTGATTGTATCATGCCCCTGGCATCTGCCATGGACCCTCTGGCAAGATACGCAATGTCAAATCCCGTGAAAGCTTCTTCCACACGGAATGGCATTCCTGCTTTTTTGGTATCCTTGCCCCGGGGAGTCGATGTGGTGATCTGCCCCGGCAGAGATGTTGGTGCGCACTGTCCGCCGGTCATTCCATAAAGACTGTTATTAATAACAACCGTTACTACGTTGTCATTACGAAGTGCGGTGTGCATCGTCTCCGCAAGCCCAATGGAATAAGCCGCGCCATCACCGATGTATGCCATAACCGGATTTTCCGGACGTACTTTTTTCACGCCTACCGCTGTGGCAATCGGTCTTCCGTGAGCCGCCATAATGGTATCAAATCTCCAGGAATCAATATTTAAAGAACCACAGGCTACATCCACGATTGTCAGTAATTTTTCACTCAGTCCCATCTCTTCCATTACTTCTGCAATAAGCCGGACTGCCAATCCATGTCCGCAGCCGGGACAAAAGCCGCTTTCGGTAAATGTAACTGTTTCAGGAGCTACTAATCTCATCTTATACCTCCCCTTTCTTTAACATTTCTTTTGCTTTTTCAATAATGCCGTCATACTCTGGGATTTCAAAAATGGAGCCATAATGGTCTACCGGATATTTTCCGCAGGTCGCAAGCTTAACATCATCTACCATCTGTCCCAGAATGTTCATCTCTACAGTAAGGAATGCCTTGGCAGCCTTCGCTTCTTCAAAAGCTTTCACCGGGAACGGCCACAAAGTGACCGGACGAATCAATCCCAATTTCAGCCCTTCTGCTCTTGCAGCTTCTACCGCTTCTCTACATACCCGGGAGCTGATTCCGTAGGCAACTAATACCAATTCAGCGTCTTCCACCTGAATATTTTCATAACGCTGTTCCTGCTCTTCCATCTCTGCATACTTGTCTGCCAGATAGGTCTCATAGTCGGGGTGGGTATAATATATATTCTGAATCTTTCTCTGCTCAGTGCCCTTCTTACATCCTTTGATTGTCCAGTCAAATTTATCAATATCATGCTCAATAAATTCCGGAATCTCCACAGCTTCAATCATTTGCCCAATCGCGGCATCAGAAGCAATCAGCACCGGATGGCGGTATTTTTCTGCCAGATCAAAGGCTTCTGCCATCATATCTGCATTTTCCTGCACGGAATCGGGAGCTAAAACCAATGTGCGGTAATCTCCGTGACCGCCGCCTCTGGTTAACTGCCAATAATCACCCTGCCCCTGGGAGATGTCGCCCAGACCAGTACCGATTCGCATAACGTCCACAATAACTGCCGGAAGATCTGCTGCAACCAGATAGGAAATACCCTCCTGCTTCAAAGAGAATCCCGGACCTGATGAGGTAGTAAGTGCCCTGGCGCCTGCTGCCGCAGCTCCAAGAACCATATTGATACCTGCAAGTTCAGATTCTGCCTGAATAAACTCTCCTCCCACGTCTTCCATTCTCCATGACAGATATTCCAATATCTCTGTCTGAGGAGTAATGGGATATCCACTGTAAAAGCGGCAGCCCGCAGCCAATGCAGCTTCGGCCAGTGCTTCATTTCCTTTTAACAGTACCTTAGCCATAATTTCTAACCCTCCTTTTACCTTATTTCAAATACATAATCCGGACACACCCGGTAGCACGTGCCGCATACGATACATTTTTCCTCATCAACTACAATGGTATTATATCCCTTGGCATTCACGTGATCCGATACACTTATAGTCTCCTTCGGACAGGCGTTGATACAATACCCGCAGCCTTTACACCGCACAGGATTGAAATATACTTTTTCTGTTTTTTCTTTTCCCATAACAAAAGTTCCTTTCTCAAATTTAAAGGGATGCCGCCCTTTTCTGACATCCCTTACTTGGTTCACCTTTTTAAACGTCTTATGTATTCCCACTTTCATTGCGAAGTGCAGTGATTTTACATGTCTGGTGTGTCAGATTTGTCAGGAGTAAATAATCTTCTTGCCACATCACGGGTAAACTCCCCTGTTTTCGCAGCTTCTTCAAATATCAGTTTTGTCTGCTTACGTATCAAATCCACCGTATCTTTTACAATGGCTGCCGCAGCATCTTCATCGTTCATGTCTTCAATCTTCACAAGGCGGAAAATGACTGCCTCGTAAATGCGGATACCACCCATATTAGCAATGAAGTCTACTGCCACGTCCACACCATTCTTACGCAGTATCTCATCTCCTTCCGGAGTCGTTGGAATGTTGGCTGCTTCTACCAGAAGAGAAGCCTTTATCCGATCCGCATTATCTTTATTGATTACATCTTCCAGAGCTGCAGGAATCAAAATATCACATTCCGCATCAATCCATTCACTATTTGGACGGACCTCGTAGCTGTCTTCAAAGGCATCTTTATTTAACTCACCTTTTGGAAGTCTTGTTTCTACCAACTTAGGAACATCCAAACCATCTTTGCAGTAAATCAAACCATTTACATCCGCAATACCTACTACTTTATAGCCCATGTTATACAGAGAGTTTGCACAGCTTGCTCCAACACATCCAAAGCCCTGAATCACTACAGAAGCCCCTTCTTTTCCATCTTTTAACTTCCAGGCTTCATCGGCTGCCGCAGCCACGCCGTATCCGGTAATCATGTCATACATCTTAAATCCATCATAGAGCAATTCCTTCTCAGCTCTGTCGTGATTCACAATACCCTGATGAATCTCTGGATCTTCTTTCATCGCCTGGGTCTGAGGAATACCAATTCCCAAATCATCTAAAATCTTGAGAACCTCTGAGTAATCCACCCCCAAATCTCCCCCGATTGATACGCCGGCTTTGATGTAAGGAGCAGTCGCTGTCAGGAATCTTCGCAATACGTCCAATGCATCAGGTGCTTTATAATCATAAGCGATGCCAGCTTTGCAGCCGCCTGTAGTCTGTGACTCACAGGCTTTATATTTATATCCCATGGTCGTCGCAAGACGAATTACTTCTTCTTTTGTAACTGTCGGATGCATTCTGGTCCCGCCGCCACAATAATGTCCTACAAAATTGTATGCACACATCCATCCTGTTGCATCTGTTTCTGTGTCATTCCACTCCACTACTACATAAGGTTTATTTGCCACTTTGAAATCCTCCTCTTAATTTGTTCTCTATTGTAGAACGTCGTTCTTATATTTGATTATTTTTTTACTCGGCACTAAGCCGAGTTCTTAATCTTCATCAATAGAATACGTTCTATAATTCATAAGATTAATTTATCACTTTATGTACTTTTGTTCAATATATATCCCATATTTTTTTAATTTTTGTACTGTTTGTACATATCCCCTGCTGTTTTTTCTATCTTCCCGGCATATGTCTGTCGAATTTCTACAAATGCTTTTTGTCTATTTTTTATCAACCAATATTTCTTTGTCTTATCTTTACTTACCTCCCTTTTTATTGAGTTTTAACACTACGAAACAGCATATATATATTCCTAACCATAGGAAAGAATCTTGCTTGCAAGATTCTTCGCCTGAGGCGGGTTGCGATAGCAACATCTACTTTACCGCCACAGTGCAATCCCCCGAAGGGTTTTTATGTAATGGGAACTGCGTTTCCCATTACATAAAAAAACGACGTCAATTCCTGATAAAAGGAATCATCGTCGTTTCCGCTTCGCTTATTTATGATGTAGTATACTCCTGCCAATATTATATTGTCAACAGTTTTTCGGTTAAGCTCCTATTTTATATTCATCTTAAAGCATTTTTTGTATTTTTCCGGCATATGTCTGTAAAACTTTTACAAATTCCTGAATCCTTTCTTCTCCCATGCGAAGAGACGGGGCACTGATACTTAATCCGGCTTCTACTTTTCCTTCGTAATTCAGTATGGCCACCCCCACACATTTGATACCAAACATAACCTCCATATTATCCAGTCCATATCCGCGTATACGGGTCGCTTCAATTTCCTCCCGAAGTTTCTCTTTATCTGTGATGGTATATTCTGTGAAAGCTTCTAGCTTTCCTTCGATACATCTTTCCATCTCCTCCGGGGAAAACTGAGATAAAATCGCCTTTCCCACACTGGTACAGTACATTTTAGAGCACTCACCGATTACAGATTTGCTCACCATGCGCTGATTATCTGGGTATATTGCTTCCAAATATACTACTTCATCCCCCCGGGGAATAGATAAATAGACTAGTTCTCCTACTTCATTGGCAATTTCCCGCATAAATGGGAGGGCAATTTTAGCAATATTCAAACCTTCCCGAAAAGCCCGGCTTAAAGTCATCACCGAAACTCCCAGGCGGAACTTCCCGGACTCCGGATCTTGTTCCACATACCCCATAGCCGTAAAGGTCATAAGGATATTATGTACATTACTTTTATACAATCCAAGCTTCTCACTGATTTCCGTCACACCCAAAGGCTGCTTTTGTGTAAAACATTCTAAAACTTCCAGTGATTTCTTCAGGCTTTTTATTTTAACTTCTCCATCTTTTTGCATTGTTCTTCTCTCTCTGCCTTCTACTTAGAATTACAGTATCTATGTAAGGACTTTTTTTCATCATAACATCCCTTTTTCATTTGCACAAGATGGATTCTTTTTTCACAATTTATCTGCTGAGATTATAACAGGTAATAAATAAGGGCCGCCATGAAAAAAACGGTAAGTCCCACATTAAAGCCCGCTCCATTCAAATATGGACGCCCAATTTTAACTTTCGAGGACAGAAGCGATGCCACCGGGCTGATAATCAAAGGTGTAAGCAGGAAGAACAGCCGGGGAAATGAGGTATTCCCAAGCACAATCAAGACTGTATACCCAATCCACCCCAAAAACGTAATGCCAACTGCAGCCCACCACGTTACATCCATAAAGAACACATACTCGTTTACCAGCGTCTCCCCCAAATTACTTGCAGGCTTTCCTTGACGGAAATCCTCAAAAAGGCTCTTGCACAGCGTCCCTACATAGTAGAAAGCAACATGTGCAACTGGTGACATGCTAAAGCCTACTCCAAAAAGAACAGCTACGGCCCCTGTCCAAAGAGAAGGCTTTGCCAGAGAGTAAAGCGAAAATATAGAGAACAACATGAATGGAATCGAAAAATTGGCGATTAAAGCGCCAAACCGCAAACGCCGGACAGAGCCGGAGAGTATCAGAACAGCCATTCTTTTATTCTTGATCTTTGTGTTTTGAAGGAAATCACTATACTTTTCCTCCTCAATGTCAAAACCAACCAAAAGAATATCTCCAATCAGCCAGCAGATTCCACTGATAAGTCCTGAAATCAGTGATATCAATATCCAATCCATTATACATTCCCCTCCCAAAACTGCATTTTATTAATAGACCCAACAACCATCTTTACATCCTCACCTGTCCCTTCACCTTCAATATTTGTGACAGGAATATTGCCAAACAAGTTGAAAGATTTTTGGTTAGAATTAACTAACCGCATTTTATCATATTTCCTGTAAACAATCAATGTGCGGATTGTAAATCCAGGCTCAAGATTTACAATACCAATGTTTACTTCTATCACATATAGTATTTTGATCTACTGATTTCTTACTGATAAAATGTTGCTATTAAGTTATTCTTCTTGATATATAATCCGAAAATAATCCAGATATTCTTTAAATCCATCTTGTGCGGTTAAACACGTATCTTTCAGGTAACCTTGTTGATTGTTCCATTCTTGAAGACCACGATAATAAAATATGTTCAATTTCTCATCAACAATAAATGGAACAACATTATTGCGAAGACATTCCTTAAATAAAATTAATCTTCCTACACGGCCATTACCATCCTGAAACGGGTGAATACCCTCAAATTTTACATGAAAATCAATTATTTCATCCATTGTCTTTATGCCAGATGAATTATAGTACCTCAGCCTGTCCATTGATATTATTAAACGCATTTGTTTAGTTTCATTACATTTCAAGGCCATATTTTACTTCTATTGCATATATTATTTTGACTTACTGATTTTTTGTTCCCAATATGTTGCCACGCTTAAGCACTAATTATACTTTATCTAAAATCCAACTGCTTAATATACCCGATGTTAAAAGATAGGAAATTCCCGTCAAAAAAATAAAACTAATCACTAATCCGACTGTGCTTTCAAACCGTTCAGTTTGGCAAATTGTTTTTTTAGTAAAATTACTACTTCGTTTAGAATCTACTTTTATAGTAAGGGCTCTCATTAAAAGTGTAATTATAATAATCCAAATCGCTTCATCTGACTCCCGTGATATTTTTCCACCCCCGCCACCTTTTCCATGTCCATAGTAAGGAGACGGAATCACTGAATATTTTTCACTTATCTCTGGCTGACTAGCCCATATTCCTTTTACTCGTTTTATAAACAGCTTTAATCTAGCACTTTTTAATTTTGCCCTATCAAACACTCTTCTTAACACTCAGAATATTAAACTTACATATAGTCCTGTGATAATATCAGATGGAATTGCTCTGAAACAATCCATTAACCAACCCCCAAAATCTTCAAAATAATTCATAACTTTTCCTATATCTTTCGTATTATAATTCAAACATTCATCTATTAATCTAATTCAACAGATTATTTTTCTTTTGCTTTAACTTTAGCCTCTTTCTCAATACTTTTTATCGATTCTATATAAGCTTCTTCCACTGGCGAAAGAGTCGCTTCCTGATATTTACGATATTCAGCAACTGCTTTTTCCATAGCCTGCTTATGGCTTATACTACCTGCATTTTCTAATACCTCTTCTCCAGTGGAGGCAAGTATTTTATCTAAATGCTCAATATAGTCACGCATATACATCATATTTTTACGCATGGCCTGAATTTCAGCAAAGTCAAAATATCCTGAAACAAGATTACTTAGAACTTTCAGCTCATTTTCTTCCAAGTAATTCTTAGCTATCTTAACATCTTTTAATGTTGGCATATCTCCCGGAAAAGATGTTAAGCCCATATAAGGTTTATCAGCATCAGCTCTGGTGTTAGTATTATTTAGTGGACACGAGAATCGCGACACATTACAATAATTTATAAGAAAGGATGTGTCCACTATGGCTCACAAACGTACTAAATATACTGAAGAATTCAAAAAACAGATTATTGA
>JACERV010000046.1 GCA_013911065.1 Ruminococcus sp.
CCCTTGAAGACGACGAGGTAGATAGGGCGGAGGTGGAAGTGCAGCAATGCATGGAGCTGACCGTTACTAATAGGTCGAGGGCATAACCAGGCAGGGCAATAGGAGAGAAGGATGATTCTTTGTATGCGGTTTTGAAGGTACATATACCTTTTAAGTAAGGCCCAGTGGCTCAGTTGGTTAGAGCGCCGCCCTGTCACGGCGGAGGTCGAGAGTTCGAGTCTCTTCTGGGTCGTTTGTGGGATCTTAGCTCAGCTGGGAGAGCATCTGCCTTACAAGCAGAGGGTCATAGGTTCGAGCCCTATAGGTCCCACTTAAAAAATATGGATGGGTTCCCGAGTGGCCAAAGGGGGCAGACTGTAAATCTGTTGGCGACGCCTTCGAAGGTTCGAATCCTTCTCCATCCATTGCCGTGAGGCTTAGCGCCGATGTGGCTCAATTGGCAGAGCAGCTGATTTGTAATCAGCAGGTTATCGGTTCGAGTCCGATCATCGGCTTTATCTTGAAAAAGATAAGTAAAATTTAATATCGCGGGGTGGAGCAGTCTGGAAGCTCGTCGGGCTCATAACCCGAAGGTCGTAGGTTCAAATCCTGCCCCCGCAATTCAGACTTACCTTAAGTCTAATGCCCAGATAGCTCAGTTGGTAGAGCAGAGGACTGAAAATCCTCGTGTCGCTGGTTCGATTCCGGCTCTGGGCATTTTCTTCGCTAAAAAATAGATTTGTTAGGTAAGGGCGTGTAGCTCAGTTGGTAGAGCACTTGACTTTTAATCAAGTTGTCCGGAGTTCGAACCTCCGCACGCTCATGTATGTAAAATGGCAAGAATCCAGTGTTTTGGGTTCGAGTCATTTTTTATTTTTCTTCACAGATTTCAATGTATGTCAGTCTATAGCAACATTTACTGTTTAGACACCTCATCAGCCTATTAGGGCACATTAATTAAAGGTATTCTTATCAGGAGTTTGATAAAAGTTTATGGAAGATAAAATGAAGACATGTCCAGTTTCTAAGAATAGAAGAGGGTCATGTTTTTTTTAGTTGATTTGAGAATACTGCACAACAGAACCAATGCAATAAAAATGCATAGAATAAAGTGATAACAAGTACTTTTTTATTATTGAGGAGGTAAACCATGCAAAATAATTATAATGATTACCGTTGCATTTAATGTAACGCATGTTATGGGAAGTGTTGCTGTAATGCTGGATATTATTGTTGTTGTACTGGACCAACTGGACCTACCGGAGCCCAGGGAGCGACAGGACCGACTGGTGCCAGGGGGCCGACAGGTCCTACTGGAGCAAATGGAATAACTGGCCCGACTGGACCTATGGGACCAACAGGAGCCACAGGAGCTGATGGAGTGACAGGGCCAACGGGAGCTAATGGAAGCACGGGACCAACAGGAGCCACAGGAGCTGATGGAGTGACAGGGCCAACAGGAGCCAATGGGGTAACTGGACCAACGGGAGCTAATGGAAGCACGGGAGCGACAGGACCAACAGGAGCCACAGGAGCTGATGGAGCAACAGGAGCCACAGGAGCCGATGGAGCAACTGGGCCAACAGGAGCGACCGGGCCTACGGGTCCTACAGGTGTTATAGAACCGGGAACAGCACTCTTTAATGTGATTGGTCCAATTGGTTCGGCAACAGTAGGATTGGGTGAGAACTTAACATTTCAGTCCTCCACACTGGACATTGTGGTAACACTGGGGTCTGCAACTGTTACAATAGAGGATACGACTCCAAGTGGTCCCACTGGAGCTACAGGTCCTACTGGTGCGACAGGACCAACAGGAGCAACGGGCCCAACAGGAGCAACGGGAGCAGACGGAGCAACAGGTCCGACAGGAGCAGACGGAGCAACGGGTCCAACAGGAGCAACGGGAGCAGACGGAGCAACAGGTCCGACAGGAGCAGACGGAGCTACTGGTCCAACAGGAGCAGACGGAGCAACAGGTCCGACAGGAGCAACGGGAGCAGACGGAGTAACCGGTCCGACAGGAGCTACCGGAGCTACTGGTCCAACAGGAGCAGACGGAGCCACTGGTCCAACAGGAGCAACGGGAGCAGACGGAGCAACGGGTCCGACAGGAGCAACGGGAGCAGATGGAGCAACAGGAGCAGATGGAGCAACAGGAGCCACCGGTCCAACAGGAGCAACGGGAGCAGACGGAGCCACTGGCCCAACAGGAGCTACCGGGGCATTTATATTAGGAAAATAAACTGCCTGAATCCAAAGTCTGATTTGCATACTCTCGCGGCTAAATACTTCGCAGCATAGCTTTTGTTCTGTGTATACATCTACTATTTCTATGTTTACGCTCATAAAATCCTCACCTATTTAGGTGTAATCATCAGCATATACCTTCTATTTCTGCATAGTTTAATATATACTTCTTGAACTACTAATGTTCAAGAAGGTATGGGTTTCTGTGTGCCCTATGAGAAAACGTAAATTTCCAGGCTGATATCGCTAAGATAAATATTCTTTTTGCGCAATAAAACTCCTTTCAAATTTTGTTTTGATTGAATATAGACCTGTGAACTGCTATAATCTATTTATCTTTTAAAATTGAAGTTAACAGATAAATAGATATTTTCTGTAAAAATTTAAGAAATTGGAGGAAAATATTATGAGTAAACAGAACATTGGGATTATCGGATTGGCTGTTATGGGAAAAAACCTCGCTTTAAATATAGCAGATCATGGTTACACTGTATCGGTTTTTAATCGAAGCGGAGAGAGAACGGAAGAACTTCTTGCGGAGGGTGCTACCAAAAGCCTAAAGGGGTATTTTACCATCGAAGAATTTGTACAATCGCTGGAGCTGCCGAGAAAAATTATTTTAATGGTGAAGGCAGGAAATGCGGTTGATGATACCATCAGACAACTGAAACCACATCTGGCACAGGGGGATATAATCATCGATGGGGGCAACTCTTATTTTGCTCAAACTATTACTAGAAGCAGGGAGCTTGAAGCCGGCGGATTTCATTATTTTGGAGTGGGTATTTCCGGCGGAGAGGAGGGTGCACGCACGGGACCGGCGATTATGCCGGGCGGTGATGAAAAGGCATATGAATCAATAAAGGCGATTCTAACGGATATCTCTGCAAAGGTAGACGGAGAGCCTTGCTGTCATTATATTGGCAGGGACGGAGCGGGCCATTTTGTAAAAATGGTTCATAATGGAATCGAATACGCAGATATGCAGCTCATTTGTGAAGCATACCTGATTCTGAAAGGTATACTGAATATGAGCGCACCTGATCTGCACGAAGTATTCAAAGAATGGAATCAAGGGGAGCTAAATAGTTACCTGATTGGCATTACATCGGATATTTTTGCCAAAAAGGATATAGATTCAAATAATTACCTGGTGGATATGATTTTGGATGTCGCAGGTCAGAAGGGAACGGGTAAATGGACCAGCCAGGTCGCACTCGACTTAGGTGTTTCTATTCCAACGATTACTGGAGCGGTTTTTGAACGCTATCTTTCTTCCAATAAGGATATCCGGGTGGCAGCCAGCCAATTATATGGTAATGGCGTGAAACCAGAGAAAAAGTCGACCGACTTTGCCGAGTCCGTGAGAAAGGCACTTTATGCCAGCAAAATTTGTGCGTATGCGCAGGGGTTTAGTCTGATGCTGGAAGCATCCAGGCATTATGGATGGACACTAGATCTTTCCGGTATCGCAAAGATATTCCGTGGAGGGTGCATCATAAGGGCCCAATTTTTAAACAAAATAGCTGAGGCATATCAGGCAGAGCCAGAACTTGCAAATCTGCTTATGGATAGCTATTTTAAGGATTCGATCGAACAGTATGGGCAGGCTTGGAGGGATGTTGTCG
Source organism: Ruminococcus sp. (assembly GCA_013911065.1). Classification (GTDB taxonomy): domain Bacteria; phylum Bacillota; class Clostridia; order Lachnospirales; family Lachnospiraceae; genus Muricomes. The sequence continues at coordinate 3,858 of JACERV010000046.1, forward strand.
CTACTGCCATTACCAGGGGTATTTCGGTTCCCGGTTTCTCAAGTGCAATCGCCTATTTTGACAGTTTCAGGACACAGACCCTGCCCATGAATCTACTGCAGGCGCAGCGTGACTACTTTGGTGCCCATACTTATCAAAGAATAGATAAAGAAGGCATATATCATACCCAGTGGTAACTAAATATAAGAACGGAGTGTGATAATTTTGAATATGAATATAGAGCATCAGGTTACAGACGATATGTCGGCGCTTATGGTGATTTTCGGCGGGACGGGTGATCTGACCAACAGAAAGCTGATTCCGGCATTATATAATCTGATTTACGACCAGCGGTTACCCAAACATTTTGCAATCGTCGCTGTCGGAAGAAAAGATATGGATCATGAACAGTACAGAAAAGATATCTTCGAACAATTGAAAAAATATTCGAGAAATAAGATTGATGAAGCGCTCTGGGAAAAGTTGAGCTGCCTTATCTACTATTTTAAATTAAATTTTAAAGCACAATCCGGCTATGAAGAACTCGGCGTATTTCTCAGCGAGTTGGATGACACCTATCAAACACAAGGAAACAGGTTATTTTATCTTGCGGTGGCACCCGAATTATCTGAAACCATCGTGATGTACCTGCGTAAGAGCGGAATGGCAGCCGAAACAAAGAATTCATGGAAACGGCTTGTTATTGAAAAACCATTTGGAAAGGACCTGAAAACCGCCCGGCTTTTAAACGGAAAGCTTCGGGAAGTATTTCAGGAAGATGATATTTACAGGATTGACCATTATCTTGGAAAAGAAATGATTCAAAACATCATGGTGCTCAGATTCTGCAACTTGGTCTTTGAGTCATTGTGGAGTAATAAGTTTATTGATAATATCCAGATATCGCTTGCAGAAAAGCACGGGGTCGGTACCAGAGGCGGTTATTATGAACATTCGGGGGCTATGCGTGACATGGTTCAGAGCCATCTGCTCCAGATTGTTTCCCTGATTGCAATGGAAGCACCAATCAATTTAACTCCTGATGCGATTAAGATGGAGAAACTGAAGGTGCTCAATTCAATTGAGAGCTTTTCACCTAAATCGTTGAAGAACAACACTGTCTTTGGTCAGTACGGAAAGGGGGTCATTGATGGTCACCCTGTACCCGGTTACCAGGAAGAAGTTTCTGGCAATTCCAATACGGAAACCTTCATTGCGATGAAGTTTCATATCAACAATTTCAGATGGGCCGGAACTCCCTTCTATGTCAGAACCGGAAAACGTATGGGGGTACATGCGGCTGAAATTGTCATCCAATTTAAATCACTGCCGGATATATTGTATTTCAGCAATGATACCGAACAGGAGCCAAATTTGCTTGTCATCAAGATCCAACCGAATGTTGGCGTGTTTTTTCAATTTAACACAAGGGATTTTAATACAGATAGGGAGATTATGTCTGCAAATATGGATACCAGCCATACCAGCCATGCACAGGGAAACACGCCGGAAGCTTATGAAAAACTTATTCTGGATGTAATCAAAGGAGAATCCACCTTGTTTGCGAGCTGGGATGAGGTGGAAGCATCATGGATGATAGCCGACAAAATCATTGAATACGGGAGACGAAAAAAACTCAAGCTCCCCAATTATGATGCCGGCTCGATGGGCCCGATTCAGTCCTTCGAGCTTCTGGCACGAGATTGTAGAAAGTGGTGGAATATATGAAAATACTTGATATTTCTATGCCAATTACAGAGGATATGAACGTCTATAAGGACGATCCGTCAAAAAGACCAGTCATTACAGTGGTTAGCGACTTTACAAACGGTCCGGCTCATGAAACGAAGATTGAGATGAATGTACACACGGGTACGCATATCGATATGCCGCTTCATATGCTGGAAAATGGGCAGACGATAGAAGATATTAATTTAGAAAAAGTACTCACAAAATGCAAGGTATTCGATCTTGTGCATGTAGAGGAGAAGATTTCTGCAGAGCACCTGTCTGGAAAAACGATTTCAGAAGGGGACTTCATTCTATTGAAGACGAAAAACTCATACGTGAAAAATCCGGGTAAGGATTTCATTTATCTTGACAAATCGGGTGCAGAATATCTTGCCGGTAAAAAAGTGTGCGGCGTGGGAATCGATAGCCTCGGTATAGAGCGGAACCAGCCTGGTCATGAAACTCATAAAATACTGCTATCTTCGGAGATTGTAATTTTGGAAGGGCTCTTTCTGAAGGATATTGAAGAGGGTGAATACTTCCTGAGCGCATTGCCGATCAATGTGCCGAGGGCAGAAGGTGCGCCAGTGAGAGCAGTATTGATTGTCTAAAGATTTACTGGTTTTACAGTTTCCTATTATAAATGCCCCCACCGGAGCAACAGGTCCGACTGGTTCAACGGGTGCCACGGGAGAAGTTGTTTTAGCGTATGGATCTTTAAGAGGAAGCAGCACAGAGGTGCCTGGGGCAACATTTACGCCTGTACCATTTAGCATAGTTGGGCCTTTATCAGGTACAATCACGGTCAGTGTGTCAGGTAATGAATTAGTGGTGGGAGAAAGCGGAATTTACCAAATTACAATATCCATTAATGCTGAAGCTACTACGGATCCAGATCCGGATCAGCCATATTTAAATGCTATTATTACTGTTAATGGTACACCAATTTTTGGGGATACTACGACATTCTTTAAGATATCTAACAGGAGCAGCACAACGTATGTCGTTCAAGCTACGTTATCAGCAGGAGATGAGGTAGGAGCAAGTATTAGTACGGATTTTCCAGTTTTAGGTTATTTGAATCGTTCGTTAACTATTGTTCAATTAAGTGATTGACAAATTTTAAATATACAGTAAGACTAATTATTGAATAAGATGTCTCTATTCGCCGAACGCTGCTGGATATTACAGCAGTGTTCGGCTCTTCCGTCCCTGGATTTAATTATTCGAACAGAATAATATGTATCAATTTGGGGTTTTAACTGTAGATAACTGTGAAAAGGACATATATGCGCGATATTTTATAAAACATCATAGAAATCAAGATATTGTGAAAAAAATAAGCGCCTATGATTGGGCGCACCTTATATATAGAATAGCACAGAAAAAATAAAAAGTCTATTATTCTTTTGATTTTCTTCTATACTTAGGGTATATTCAAGTAAGAAGAGGAGAGGAAAGAGATGATGGTCAATCCAAAGGAAACGGATGAAAGAAAGTATTTGGGTGAAGTTCAGGAGAAGTTAAAAACCGCACTGAACGAAACAATCCGGAAAATAGATAACTATTCAAAAGATATATTAGAGATTAAGCGGTATATGTATGAAAATTTGGCCCAGTTTGATGCGGCTGAAAAAGCGGCAAATAGAATTGAGGTTTCTGATAATATTATGTTTGGAGAAAGGGCTATCAAAGTGCGGGAACAGCTTCAGAAGTTAATTCAGTCCCCGTATTTCGGAAGAATTGATTTTGCCGAGACAAAAGAAGAAGGCGATGTATTTTACATTGGTGTACATTCTTTTGTTGATCCGGTAACTTCCCGGCACATAATTTTCGACTGGCGTGCTCCTATTTCAAGTATTTTTTATGATTTTGAAATCGGTTCAGCTTTTTATGTGGCTCCTGCCGGAAAGATTGGCGGGTCACTAACTCTAAAGCGTCAATATAAAATTAGACAGGCTCAAATGGAGTATATGATTGAGAGTTCTCTGAATATCGGTGATGAAATTTTGCAAAAGGAATTGAGTCAGAATTCCGATGATAAGATGAAAAACATTGTAGCAACAATTCAAAGAGAACAAAATGCTATTATAAGAAATGAGGATGCGAAAGTACTGATTATACAAGGAGCCGCGGGTTCGGGAAAAACATCAATTGCGCTGCACCGGGTTGCGTTCTTACTGTATCGTTATAAAGAAACGTTAATGTCAAAGAATGTTTTGATTATTTCTCCCAACAAAGTATTCGGCAACTATATTTCAAATGTCTTGCCGGAATTGGGAGAAGAGAATATATCAGAAATGGATTTTGATGATATTGCAATAGATATTATTGGAAAGAAGTATCGATATCAAACATTTTCTGAACAGGTGGAAAGGTTATTGGAGAATGAGGATGCCGAAATGATTGCCAGAATAAAGTTTAAGGCAGCCGCTCTTTTTGCAGAACAACTCCAGACCTATTTAGAATATGCTGATGAAACTTATTTCACTCCAACAGCCTTAAACTTTGGAGACTTCTTTGTATCCCGTCAAGAATTACTTTTCAGCTACCGCACGTTTAAAGGACTGCCAATTAAGATGCGGTTACGGAAAATAGCAGATAATCTGATAGCAAAATATAAAAGAAACACAAATAAAAAATTAGATGCTTCATCATACAGACAAATAAGAAACAGTATACAAAAAATGTTCCGGTTTTCAGATACACTTTCACTGTATCAAGATTTTTACCGTCATATAGGTCAGGAAGATATGTTTTGTTTTGCAAGGAAAAATACATTTGAATTCTGTGATGTTTACCCTTTTATTTATATAAAAATGTATTTTGAAGGTGGAAAAACAGATTACAAAGGGATACAGCATTTGCTGGTTGATGAAATGCAAGATTATACTCCCATACAATATGCAGTCTTAGCTGAGCTTTTTTCCTGTAAAATGACTATTTTGGGCGATAGTCATCAAAGTGTTAACCCTTACAGCTCTTCTACTATGAAGAAAATTCAACCATATTTTACCGGATGTGAATGTATGGAATTGAATAGAAGCTACCGTTCAACCATTGAAATTACCGAATTTGCGCAAAGAATCTTAGAAAACACAAAACTAATTCCTATTGAACGGCATGGTGATGCTCCAACAATAACAATACATCAGACGTCCAAGGAGCAGATTGATAGAATACAGCATTTAATAGGGGAATTCAAGCAATCTGAATATATCTCATTGGGCATTATATGTAAATCGCAGAAACAGGCAAAATTAATATTTAAACAACTTCATGCCATTTATGATAATATGGTTTTGTTGGATTTCGAAAGTAAGGAGTTTCGGGATGGTGTTGTTATTACCTCTGTTCACATGGCTAAGGGACTTGAGTTTGATCAGGTAATTGTTCCGGAAGTTTCCGGGGAGATTTATAAAACCCAATTAGACAGAAGCCTTTTATATATAGCCTGCACAAGAGCTATGCACAGATTAGATTTAACCTGCTGCGGCAGTAAAACGAAATTTTTGAATTAAAATAAGGAGAGCAAAAATGAAGTATGAACCAAAAGTTGAAAAAGAAATCATGTGTCCTATTGAATATGGGCTTGATATATTCGGAGGTAAATGGAAGTCAAGAATTATTTGTGTCTTATCATCTGCAGAGGTGATGAGATACAATGAAATCCGAAAAGAACTGGGGAATATTACGGATGCAGTCCTTTCTGCAATGCTGAAGGAACTAATAGCAGGTGAACTTATCAGCCGTACACAATATAATGAAATTCCTCCTAAGGTGGAGTACTCACTTACACAAAAGGGAACGTCGGTACTTCCAATTCTTCAAAGCATTTGTCAGTGGTCCAGAACTCATACATTGGATAATTTAGATAAAAAGCTGCCTCCATGCAGAACTTGTGAACAGCTTCAGTCTTAAGCTATGAAATTTATTAGTAACTTATAAATTTCTTAATATCTTTACTCTGACAAGTCTCTTTGTTATAGTTTGAATACGGTTAAAGTAAATGAATAACAGACAGATTAAATGGAGGTATGGAATATGAATGTAAAAGCTTATCTTGAAATCACAATGGTAATCAGTGAAGAGAATCGTCCGGCAGCAGCTAAGGTATATACAGATTACCGCGGGCCGTTCCTGTCTCAAATTAAAGGAGCCACATCCAAGGAACTTCTCATCCGCGACGAGGACGTACAGGTATTACACGGTTTTGACAGCATTGAAAATGCAAAAGCTTATCTTGACAGTGACATGTTTAAGAATGACGTTGCTGTTGGTTTAAGTTCTTTATGGAGTGCAGACCCTGATGTAAGAATCTATATGGTTGCTTAGTATTAGCATGATGGGAATACAGGCACTCTCAAGTTTTATCATTTATGCCATTATAAATGCTTTCACTCCCGGCCCCGGCAACTTACTTGCGCTAAATACAAGTGTACGTGTAGGATGGAAAAAAGGCAAAAATTTATTATGGGGTATTTTTGCAGGATATTATGCTGTACAGATTTTATGTGCCATATTGATATATGGAATGGATAGATATTTAAATCCCATTATGGCAACTATGAAATATGTTGGGGCTATTTATATTTTATGGCTGGCAATCCATATTGCAAGAAGTAAGCCGGATTCGGGTGAAAGTAATCAAAAACCATCTTTTTGGACTGGGTTTATTCTGCAATTCGTTAATGTAAAAATTTATTTGTTTGGTATTACAGCTTTAACAGGATATGTATTGCCATTCTACTCAAATTTCAGTGCATTACTATTTTTTGAAATTATCATTGCTTCAATTGGGACGGCTTCTACACTGATTTGGGCTGTTTTAGGCGCTACCTTTCAAAAGTTATATATCAAGCATTTCCGAGTCATTAATCTTATACTTGCAGCAGCATTGCTGGAATGTGTTGTAAGTTTACTGATGATTTAACCCAGAGCAGCCAACCGGAAAGGGCTAAAGATTTGAAGAATTTGTGAGCGGATAATCCGCTCATTTTTTTGTTGTTATCAGCAATATTCTATGCACTAAAAAATTAAATAAGCTCTATATTGACTGTATAAGATGGGCATAGTATAATCCTTTTCAAAAGAAGGTTAATCTGATAGAAATATAGTTTGTTTTCTGAAACTTAAAGTGACAATAGAAGAAGGGAGATTTAATGAAATATCTGATTATCAATGGGAGTCCACGTAAAGGAAATACATGGAGATTGGTGGAGTTGGTCCGCCAGCAGATTATGAGTGCTTCTCCAGCTTCTGAGTTTCAGGAGATCCATCTTGCAAAAGCAAATCTGCCCTTTTGTGTTGGCTGCAGTGCCTGTTTTAGAAAGGGAAATGAACATTGTCCCCACCGCTCTGTTATGGATGAAATTATCGCAGGAATGAATTGGGCAGACGGTATTATTTTCTCAAGCCCAACCTTTAATAGAGCACCTACGGCACTAGTAAAAAATCTATTTGACCATTTGTGCTATATGTTACATAGGCCGCACTTTTTTACCAAGAAGGCCCTGGTTATAACAACAACTGGTGGTGTTGGTGCAAAAGCAGCTGCCAAAAGTCTTGCGGCAGATTTAAAGGGCATTGGTTTTAACCGTGTGTATTTGCTTCCGGTCATCACGCATAGCTGGAATGACTATTCTATAGATGATAAAGCAAAACGGCAGAGCAGTAAGGTTTTCCGGGAGTTTCGCATGGATATTGAATCTGGAAAAATGCATCCGCCCTCTGCCCTGCTGATGATTCCTTATAACCTGTTTCGCGGCATGTGCTTATCTAATGCGCCGGGTGCAGAATACCCCACTTATGATGGCATATACTGGATGGATCCGGTACGGGCAAAAAGTTATTATGATTCCTCCATTCCTGTACCTTTTTACAAAAAACCTGTTGGAGCATTTTTTTATCAGGTAGGCAAATTGGGTGGCAGGATGGTCCCTGTTTCTTACAAAAAGAACAAGTAGCATCTTTTGCCGTGCCACATAATCAATGAGCCGGGCTGTATAGTCTGTTGTAATTTAAAATTTTAATATTTTTCCGGCGGAGATGCTTTTTCCACATCTTCCTTCCAGGCTTGCAGCTTAAACCGGTCTACAATGTCATTCAGTCTGGCGCTTTGTGCACTTAGCTCCTCCGCGGAGGCGGCACTTTCCTGTGCTGTGGCGCTGTTTGTTTGAACCACTTCTGTAATTTCCACAATACTTTGAGTGATTTCGGTAATCTCAAGATGTTGCTGTTCGGAGGCTGTGCAGATTTTTTGCATGATTACCCCATCTCCTTCTGTGATGGCTCCGGCTGTTTCAATCTCTTCCACTGCCCTTCTCGCTACTTCAACTCCACGGGATACTCCTTGGATACTATTTTCAATTAACTGGGCTGTTTCCCGCGCTGCTTCGGCACTTTTTCCTGCCAGACTGCGTACTTCCTCTGCCACAACAGCGAAGCCTTTGCCCTGTTGTCCTGCACGGGCTGCTTCTACCGCTGCATTCAGTGCAAGAAGGTTCGTTTGAAATGCAATATCATCAATGACCTTGATTACTTTGGCAATCTGTTTACTGCTTGCTTCAATATGGGTCATAGCTTTAGCAGTGCTTTGCATGGATATCATACTTTCTTTTACCAGCCTGCCCGCATTATTTACATCATTCATAGCATCAGTGGCCAGCTTTGTATTGGAGTCTGCGTGTGCATTGATTTCATTTATGGTTATAGACAGATTTTCCATAGAAGCCGATTGCTGAGAGCTTCCTGAGGCCAGAAGCTGAGCACCTCCGGCCACCTGGGAAGCACCGCAGGATACTTGCTCCGCTACTGTACGCAGTTCCCCCATCAACTGGTTATAGTTTTTAACCAGTTGGTTGATTTCTCGGTTTACAATGTCTTTGCTGCCCCGGATAGGAAGAGAGACGGTATAATCTCCCTGAGCAATACACTTGATGGTCTCGGCCTGTTCCCGGACATTTTGAATCATCTTATGGAAGGCTTCCGCCAGAACTCCAGTTTCATCCTGTGACTTTATGAGAATGTTAACGTCCACATCTCCCCTGGCAAGGCTATTTGCCGCATCTGCAAGCTGCACAATGGGGCGGGAAATTGACTTAGACAAAAGTGTGCCGGCTATAATACTAAGTACAGTTACAATACCAAGAACGATAAGGCCATTTATTTTAATTGCATTCACCGTTTGGTATGCTTCATTTTTAGGCTGTGTAACAGCGACAGACCAGGAAGTACCTTCAACGGGCATGTAATGGATCAGTTCCCGTATTTTATGATATACATGTTCTCCTTTACCTGACAGTCCCTGGATCATCTTTTTTTCAGACTCTACCAGGCCCTTAAGAGAGGCGTCATTTTTTACTTCGTTAAAATCATTTAGCTGGTTTTGTACCATATCCAGGTTGGTGGAAACGACAGTCGTCCCGTCCTGTGTAATGGCAAATACCTCAATATTTTCACCCAGACTCTGTACTGAAAAATTACGGCTTAAATAAAGAGCATCTGTATCAAGAGTAATGACACCCGCAAAGTTGCCGGCGTTATCATAATAAGGCACAGCATAAACGGTCAGTAAATTACCGGTAGCTCTTGAAATAAAAGGGTCTGAGACTATCTTTTTTCCCTGTGCTGCTTCCTGGTAATAGGAGTCGGCTGAAACATCCAGCTTTACACCGGAAGATAGAACTGCCCTCCCCGTGATATCGGTAATAGCGCAAGCCTGATAACCTTTATCTTCATTTGCCTCCACAAAAGAAGACAGGCTTGCAGCTCGTTCTTCGAGGGATAATGACGTATCTTTAATCATAGGCATGTTAGAAATTGCTTCCAGTGCGGAAAAATTTTCTTTTAACTTGATTTGAATCTGCTCATGTGCATTCAGCAGGCTGGTTTCCATTGTAGCTGGGATCAGCTTAGAGAATGAACGTTGAAGCAGGAGCAGGTTAGCAGTTTGAATTAAAAGAACGCTGATTAGTGCAACAAGAATAATATTTGCAATGAATTTTATACGGATGGATTTAAAATGCATCATCCTTGCCTCCTACAGTTTTTCTCTGATGTAATCATATATTTATCTACAATAAACAGAGTAAAATACTGGGAATTATTTATGGCAGTATACGTTGTGAATTGGCCTTTGTTTGTAATTAATATATAATGGAAACACGAAAAGTAAATATTGAGAGACTAAGTTTGAATCTTTCAATATTGGGTTCGGGCTTGACCTTTCTACTTCCGGACATTATGATAGAACCATAAATTTCAGATGATGAAGAGAAAGGGCGAGACGGAATATGCTGAAAATAGCCTTATGTGATGATAATCCAAGAGCAATCAAGCAATATGCAGAGTTAATCTCTCAAATTTCCAAAAAGCATCAAATAAATATGGAGATTTCCTGTTTTGATAACGGAGAAATTTTACTTTTTCATTATTCTGATGTACTAAAGGAAACAGACATTATTTATTTAGATATCATGATGGGAGAGACAGACGGGATGGAAACTGCCCGAAGGCTGAGGGAATGTGGCTGTAAGGCCCAGATCGTCTTTTTAACCAGTTATGAGGACTATGTATATGAGGCATTTGATGTGAATGCTGTTCAGTATTTGTTAAAAGAGAATACAAGTGCTGAAAGGTTTGAAGAAGTTTTCCTTAAGGTGGTAGAATTGGCATCGAAAAAAGAAGAGGAACTGTTTACTTTTGAGTTTGATGGAAGAACAAGTGTAATTCCGATTCATCAGATTTCTCATTTTGAAATTTGGCAGAGAATTGTAACGGTTTATTATGATAACGGTAAGTCAGCGAAGTTTTATAGCAGCATGACACAACTGGAGGATAAGCTTTTAGGGAAAGACTTTGTACGGGCGCACCGTTCTTTCCTTGTACATCTGCCCTATATTGTAACTTTCCGGCAGCAGAGTATATTATTAAAGACCGGGCAGTCCATTCCTATCGGGGTCACTCATGCACAGTCCCTTAAAAAAGCATTTTCGGAGTATATTTCCCGCTTTCATATTTATTATGGCCGGAATGTAGATAAGAAAGGAGGGATGTCATGATATATTTTGTCATCTCAGTAGCCATCCTGTATTTTTTCTCCTTCCTGTTTTATTACCGAAGGCTTTTTCCTATACAAAAAAGAAGTGTGCTTCCGTTCTTACTGCTCTTGGTAATCATTACTGTATCATACTTATTTATGAATGATTTGTCGATACGCTGGTTAAAAATGATAATTATTATGACCACTATGGTTTTGTGTATTCGTTTTTCTACCGGAATGGACTGGCTGCAGGCATTTTACGGTGGGGCTTGCAGTGTGCTCGTCGCTTATTCCTTTCGTGGGATATTTACAGTAATCAGCGTTTTTATTTTGCATAAACGTGATTTTTCCAACGTAAATTATTATTTAACAAATACGGTCTTAATCCTTCCCTTTGTGCTTTTGTTTTGTTTGTTTTTACGCAAAACAATTCTACCGGATAATAAGCTTAAGCTTTTTTTGTACAATTACAATCAGCTTAAGTTTGTTGTAATTTATGAAATTGCAGCCGTCCTGAATTTAACAGTCATGAATTCGGGATTGTATATATTTTCCTATGATGTGTGGTTTTCTGAGAATGGACTGTCTTCGTGGGGAACCTGGTTTGTGATTATGGGCCTGGGAAATTGTTTGCTTTCTATTGGTATGCTTATCTATGCGATTTACCAGTCAATTCAGGGCACCGAGCTGATAGAATACCAATGGAGGGCGCAAATGCTGGAAGAGCAGTATGAACGGCAGATGCGGCACTATAAGTCATATCAGAAATATACGGAGAGTTTCCGTGCGTTCAAGCACGATTACCAATCTATGATGGCATCTTTGAAGTTATTAATCAGGGAGAATGATAACGAAAAGGCGCTTGAGCTGATTGATGACATGTTTAATGAAATGCAGAAAAAGGTACAGATCCACAAAAGATATTCTGATAGTGTGGTTCTGGATGGTATGATGCAGGACCTTGCAAATATTTGCGAGGAAAAGGGGATTCGTTTGTCTTCAAACATTGCTGTTCCCCGGGATACAAAGATGACAATGCTGGATATGATCCGTATTTTTTCGAATTTCACAAATAATGCTGTTGAAGCATGTCAAAAAGTTCCCGTGCCAGACAGATTTATTGAGATTATCAGTACGAACCGGCAGCAGTGGGCTACGCTTCAGGTGGCCAACTGCTATGATGGTAATATACATATGAAAAACGGACAATTTCTCACTACGAAAATGGAAAAACAAAACCACGGGCTGGGTCTGCTGATTGTAAAGGAAATCGCAGAGAACTTGGGAGGGTTTGTAATATATGAGACGGATAGTGAGAATAAAACTTTCTTAATCCGAATTCATATTCCCCGGACGAAATGATGTGTGGACTGACTTATTGGGAGGAAAATTATGAATTTATATGAAATGTTAAAGGAGTATCAGAATACAGATTATTATGGTTTTCATATGCCCGGGCATAAAAGGAATCAGACCTTGACAGGATTTGATCTTCCTTATACCATAGATATTACAGAAATTGAGGAATTTGATGATCTTCATCATGCCGGGGGAATTCTGAAAGAGGCTGAAAACAGGGCGTCCACATTATACGGTGGGCAGGAGACCTGTTATTTAATAAATGGAAGCACTTCCGGTATTTTGAGTGCAGTTATGGGGTGTACATCCCGTGGTGATAAGATTTTGGTTTCCAGGAATTGCCACAAGTCCGTGTATCATGCTATATATATGAATGGACTGAAACCAGTCTATATTTATCCCAGGTTTTATGATGAAATGGAATTGAACGGGCCTGTGGAGGTGTCTGATATAGAGGCATTTTTGCAGGAGCATTTGGACATTAAGGCTGTTGTGATTACATCGCCTACATATGATGGAGTTGTGTCCGATGTGGAAGCGATTGTGAATGCGCTGCATCAGAAGAATATTCCTCTGATTGTAGATGAGGCACATGGAGCTCATTTTGGTTTTCATCCATATTTCCCGGAAAATTCGAATGCATATGGAGCGGATGTAGTAATACACAGCCTTCATAAAACACTCCCCTCATTGACACAGACGGCTTTGATACATATGAATGGCAACTTAGTGAATAGAAATAAAATAAGGCGGTATCTTCACATGCTGCAGACAAGCAGCCCTTCTTATGTTCTCATGGCAGGTATGGATGCCTGCATCGAATTGCTTTCGAAACGGGGACAGGAGCTTTTTGGAAGTTATACGGCCATGTTAGAGGAAGCAAGGAGGCAGTTAAAAGGGCTCAGGCATTTAAAACTGCTGGAAACGGAAGTATATGATAAATCTAAGCTTGTTATTTCTGTAAAGAGTACAAATATGAACAGCCGTCAGCTTTATGAGAAATTGCTGAATCAATATCATCTTCAGATGGAGATGACGGCAGGTTCCTACGTGCTGGCCATGACCTCCATCGGGGATACCAGGGAAGGCATAAAACGCCTGACAAATGCGCTGCTGGAAATAGATTCCCAGCTAGGACCGGGAGATGCGGCGAGATTTCAGCGGGGAGTTGAAGAGAGGAAAGAATCTCAGGTAAATTTTTCACTCCCAAGGTTAAAACAAAAATATACCAGTGCAGAGGTGGATGACTTAATAAATAATGATTCAAACAATAAAACTGTGAGTGTATCCTGGCAAGAGGCGGTGGGACAAGTTTCTGCAGAATATGCTTATGTATACCCCCCGGGAATCCCTTTGATTGTGCCGGGAGAGGAAATTTCCCAGGAGGCCGCCGGGTTAATGGGAAAATATGAATCTATGGGATTTTCTGTAGAAGGGCCGGAAAAAGAAGGAAGAATTGAGGTTTTAGTAAATGGGTAGGATTTGTTATATTATGGGAAAAAGTTCCTCCGGGAAAGACACGATATTTAAAAAACTGAAAGAAAAAATGCCGGAGCTGAGGATACTTATTCCATATACCACAAGACCGCTCCGTGCTGAAGAGACAGATGGGGTCGAATATTATTTTGTAGATGAAGAAAAGCAGAAGGTTATGGAAGAAGAGGGCCGTGTTATCGAAGTAAGGGAGTATGATACAAAACATGGCATATGGAAGTATTTTACGGCCAATGACGGGCAAATTGACTTGAACAGGCATAGTTATCTTGTAATCGGGACGCTGGAGTCCTATGAAGCCATGTGCCGTTATTTTGGGAAAGACAAGCTGATTCCTGTTTATATTGAAGTGGAGGATGGGCTGCGCCTTGAGAGGGCATTGCAAAGGGAACGTGGGCAGAGTGAGCCCAGGTATTCAGAAATGTGCAGACGTTTCCTTGCAGATGAGGCAGATTTTTCAGAAGAAAATCTGAAAAAGGCAGGAATCGGGAGAAGTTTTAGGAATCATAAAATAGAAGATTGTCTGGAAGAGATTCATACTTATTTGAAAGAAAAACTGAAGTAAGTCTAAAATCATAAACGTGCTAATGCAGAAGGAGAAGCAGATTACTCTGCTTCTCCTTCTGCAACTATATCCTCAAGTACATGAATTAAGTCATGGATGCTCTTTAACTGAACATTTCTCTCAAGAATACAGTTTTTCAAATTGATCGGTAAAGATTCAAATTTATCCCGAAGTTCGGGAGCTATATAAGATGCCATAAAATCACGTATAATCCAATTATCTTAGATGGTAATTGGATTTTTCCTTTCTCCCAGATTCTCTGGGCATTTTAATCCATCTCTGATATATTTTGAAAAGGCACTGTGGATCTGTACCTATA
>JACERV010000047.1 GCA_013911065.1 Ruminococcus sp.
GCTTATTAAAGTACGTAAAAAATGGATAGTTATCCCCACGAATGTGGGGGACTATCCATTTTTTACCTCATAGGACAAGGAGCTGCGCTCCTTGATTAAAAATTAATCAATTTGCAACAGCTCCTTTCTTATACCCTCTTAAAATTTAAGCTTATACAAAAAAGAGAGGGGCATCCCTCTCTATCAAAAAACTTAGCTTTCATTTCCCAAATTTGCAATCATGCCGGCAAACAAATCGGGAATTCCCATCTCATCCCGTATCATCTTCCCCCGGCAGCGGAGCCAGACCCATTCACCTTTCATGTTCTTTGCCCGGTATTTCATATCACAGTATTCAGATTTTCCGTCCATTATCTCCTGATTTTTTTCAAGATATATTTTTACATCATCAGGATGTATAATCTTTTCCCAAATGGCATTTACATCACTAGCAATCTCTCCCGGCAGGCTAAATTCATTTACCATAGCCGGAGGATACCGAAATATACCAGTCTGCAAATTTCCTGCAAATATATAATCATCCGTACTGCTCATCAATGCCTCATACAGATGTTCTTTATCATATAGAAAATCTCCAATATCTGTCTTTCTTTGTTTACCCATTGCTTTCATGGCATGATATTTCCGCTTTTGGATATACATTCTTGCATCAGCCTGTTCAATTAAATCGGAAACATTATGAACTTCTCCTGGAAACACCTCCACAAGTCCGTATGAAAATGATATTTCGTAGACAACACCATTTTCTAAACGTTCTTCATCCAAATGCTCTAAACTTTTCTGCAGCCGCTCTTCACCGCCTCTTCGGCTCTCGTTAAAAAACGCCAGGACAAACTCATCACCACTCAAGCGGAATATCAAATCACCGTCCACCAGCTGGTAAGACATGGCAGAAGCCGCATACCTAAGCATGCGGTCTCCTTCTCTATGTCCAAACCTATCATTTACTTTTTTCAAGTTATTTATATCACAAAGAGCAAGCGTGAGCATTTTCTGCTCCGACTCCACTCTGTGGAGCAGCTCATCCAGGTACTCTTTTCCTGCTCTGCGGTTCAGTACCCCGGTCAAATCATCAAAGCTCGCCTGTTCTATGAGACACCTGTATGCCTCAGAAATCTCCACATCACGCATTTCAAGCTTCCTTCGCTTCCCCCTCACGGAATTTCTCCGCCTGCGCATTAATCAGCTCCTGGTCCTCAAAATAGTTAATCTTCATTGATTCTTTTACATCTCTAAGGGTATCTGCCGCAACACTCTCTGCTTTCTCACTACCCTTTTTTAATATTTCATATACATAAGGGATATCTTTTTGATATTCCTTTCTTCTATTTCTGATTGGTTCCAGCTCTGCCTGAAGAACAGAATTCAGGAACCGCTTCACCTTCATATCACCAAGACCGCCGCGTGTATAATGTGCTTTCAGCTCGTCCAGGTTCTCATAATCGGGCAAAAATTCCTTAAAGTATTCCGGACGGCAAAACGCATCAAGATAAGTGAAAACCGTATTTCCTTCCAGTTTTCCTGGGTCCTCAACTTTGATATGTGTCGGGTCGGTAAACATGCTGAACACCTTCTGCTTTATAGCATCCGGTTCCTCTGAAAGATAAATACAGTTATTCAAAGATTTACTCATCTTAGCTTTTCCGTCTGTACCCGGCAGTCTCAAACAAGCGGTATTATCTGGAAGCAAGATTTCAGGCTCTACCAGTGTGTCCCCATAAATAGAATTAAACTTCCTTACAATCTCTTTCGTCTGCTCCAGCATCGGAAGCTGATCTTCGCCAACCGGCACTGTTGTTGCCTTAAAGGCAGTAATATCAGCAGCCTGGCTGATTGGATATGTGAAGAATCCCACCGGAATGCTGGTATCAAAATTCCGCATCTGAATTTCCGATTTTACAGTTGGGTTACGCTGCAGTCGGGATACTGTGACAAGATTCATATAATAAAACGACAGCTCACAAAGTTCCGGTATCTGTGACTGTATAAACATCGTTGACTTTTCCGGATCCAGGCCGCAGGCCAGATAGTCCAGGGCAACCTCTATTATATTCTGACGCACTTTTTCGGGATTATCCGCATTATCCGTCAATGCCTGTGCGTCTGCTATCATAACAAATATATTATCAAACTCTCCTGTATTTTGCAGTTCTACTCTGCGCTTTAAAGAACCAACGTAGTGACCCACATGCAATCTTCCGGTAGGTCTGTCTCCTGTTAACATAATCTTCCCCATGATTCTTCTACTTCCTCCTAATCCATTTGTAGTCTTTTCACATTATAACACTACAATAACCATTTTGGCTATAGAAAGAAGGGGCAGATATGGCTTCTCCTTGTTCTACCTGCTTCAAAAGGCTATTTCTCCAGCCGGCTTTGGCACCCTCTTCTTGTTTGTTTCATATACGAACTGATAGAGAGCATATGACATCAGGGCTCCCGCCATTACATCTATGACTGAATGCTGTTTTAAAAACATTGTGGCCAGAATAATTAAACCCGCCAGAATGTAAGCACTCCAACTGATGAATTTATGCTTCCGCAGGGCCTGGCTGTGGCAGATTGCTATACAGGCTGCTATAGAATTAAACACATGCAGGCTCGGCAGAACATTAGTAGGGGTATCTGCCCGGTAAAGCATCTTTACCATATCTATAAAAATGTTATTTCTATCAAAATATACGGGACGCAGGTTCACTCCGTTTGGAATGAGGGTAGATATAATCAGAAAAATGGTCATTCCTGTGAACATTAGCTTCGCCAGCTTATAAAAGCCTTCTACATCAGTAAAGAAAAAGTATAAAAATGTGACAGCAATAAATACAAACCATAATAAATATGGCACAATAAAATATTCTATAAATGGTATCTTCTTATCTATTGAGGAATGAATAACATGATAGTTGGATGTTACATGCTTTTCCAAATATAAAAACCATGGCATATAGATTAAAATATAACCAAATACCCAGGCATGCTTATACTTTTTTATGAAACCTGCCACTTTCTCTTTAAGGTTCATACAGTACACTCCCTTTTCTCGAATCTGAATCCCTTCTAACTTCCCCGATTATAACACGAATCAGAAACTGCAACAACAATGTTCATAAAACCTTAACAAATCTTTTTATTTTTTTTGGAGATTACATCCATGACTTCTATATTTACACACTAATCACTCTAATTTGTTTCCCTAACAGCCCTGCTGTGATTCTTTTTCTTAAAAATATCGGCTCTCCGTCCGTATGAACGGCAAGTGCCTCCTCCGTCTCTATTGTGACTTTTCTGCACTGAAATACAAATATTCCAGGGAAATGTGTATGCCATCCTTTATAAGCAGTAGGAAGCAATAAAAGGACTGCAAGTTTTGGAAGTTTTGAAATCACGATCACATCCAGCAAACCATCATCATTTCTGGCATTAGGGCAGAAATGAAATCCGCCGCCTTCGTAAGAGTTATTCATGGCAGCAGCAAAATATACCTTTTCAAATATCCTTGCTTCTTTATCATCCAATGTTATTTTCGCTCTTACAGGATTATCACAAAACAGCCGCCCAAGTGCAATTGCCACATAGGTCAGTTTTCCAAGCTTCAAACGGTTCAGCAAAACTTTCAGGCTGGATATAGCTGCATGATGACAGACTGCAGCATCAAAGCCGATTCCTGCACTTACGGCAAATCTTCTTTCTTTTCCTCCCCGGGTCAAA
This sequence comes from Ruminococcus sp., assembly GCA_013911065.1. Lineage (GTDB taxonomy): Bacteria > Bacillota > Clostridia > Lachnospirales > Lachnospiraceae > Muricomes. The sequence goes on from JACERV010000047.1 coordinate 3,709, forward strand.
AGTCCAATATCCATTTTCTGTGTCTGCTCGGAATTTAGAACAACATCCAGGGCCTCTAATGGCTCCTTGGGCAGTCCCAGCCCCCTTGCTAAATCATTGCTGGAGCCGGTGGGGATGTATCCGAGAATGGTTTTCTCCACATCTTCAATCCCATTCATGACCTCATTGACTGTCCCGTCACCGCCAAGTATCACAATCACATGCTCCTGCCCGTCACCTGTTATCTGTCGGGCAAGGGTGATGGCATGTCCCGGGTGTTCCGTGAGGAAGCCTTCATAATTCGTTTGTCTTTTCTTTAGCTCCGGCTCAAGAGTTTCCCATATCATGCCGCCCTTGCCGGAACGGGAATGGGGATTCACAATAAAATTATACTTCATTTTTTCTATACCTCCGCCCTGCGGATTTACTTTTATAACCTGTACCGTCCGGCACTTTTTAAAGGATGGTACTATCCAGGTATTTGCTGAGGGACCGTCTCATGTTTCCCTCAAAATCAGCTTTTCCGCCGCGCAGGCACCATTCGAATACATTCCCGATTACAATCATTCTGATATCTGTAGTAAATGCCTCAATCTCCAGATTGAGCCGTATGATTCCAGCCTGTACCGCCTTCTCCACATATGTCTGTACTGTTACAATGGGATACGTGCGTTCTGTACGGCTGTCAGGGTTCAATGCCTGATTTTTTGTATCATAATAGCCGGACATAAATTCTACTCCAAGTTCACGGCAATACTCTACATAATTCAGATACACATGGATAATTGCAATTTTCGCCTCGTCTGCATTTCTTGGAAGATCCAGCAAATCCGGATTAATGCTGGGCTGGTCTTCAATATAGTAGGATAGCAGGTCATCCTTGGTCTTAAAATGATGATAAAAGCTTCCATTGGATACCCCTGCTTCCTCACAGATATTTTTGATAGAAAGTTCCTCATAACCTTTCTTCTGCAAAATTCGTTTCGCCGCCCGGAATATTCTTTCTTTAGTCTCCCGGGACTTCTGCTGCTGTCTTGATAGTTCTATCTTATCGCCCATAACTGTACACTCCTTTTATCTGGCTGGTGATAGCTTGAGTATATCATAAACCACGGTCACATTCAAGAAAACAGAGTGGACTCTAAAACAATCCCCGGTAGACTTCAAATGCAGAAGGTATGGAATACTTTTCTTTGATTTCTAGTCTGGGGGCAAATATCATATCTTGACTGCAGTTTTTTTCCAGCTCATCAACCTTTATCTCATATCCTATCATATGCCATTCCACATGACTGAATATATGCTTCGCATCTTCCGCTTTTTTGATATGAAGAGGTGAGAGCCCTATAGAATGGCAGTACTCTACCACTTCTTTCCTGTTTAGATGCCCCTCCAGATTGGGCAGTTCATACAGTCCGGCAAGCAATCCTTTTGGCGGCCGCTTCTTTATAGCCAGGGAATCCCCATCTTTTAAAACCAGAACTGTCCTCTTCTCAATTCTTCTCGCTTTTGCCTTTGTTTTTACCGGCAGCTCTTTTTCTATTCCCAGCAATTTCCCCTGGCACAGATGGCAGACCGGACATTCCCCACATCTGGGGTCTCCGTTTGGCATACAGACAATAGCCCCAAGCTCAATCAAACCCTGATTAAAATCTGATGCAGCATCAGAAGGTATTACTTCCTCAATTTCTCTTTCTATACGAGTTCTGACCCCTGCTTTCATAATATCATCCCGGCTTGCTGTAAGCCTGGACACAACCCTCAATACATTGCCGTCCACAGCCGGCCTGGGCAGGCCATAGACAAAGGAGCTGACAGCTCCCGCCGTATAACTGCCTATTCCTTTCAGGGAGCGTATTTCCTCGTATGTAGCAGGAAATTCTCCCTGATAGTCTGCCATAATCTGCTGGGCAGCTTTTTGCATATTTCTGACCCTGTTATAATACCCCAGTCCTTCCCAAAGCTTAAGGAGTTTATCCTCTTTTACTTCGGCAAGGTCTTTGATAGTGGGGAGCGCCTCCAGAAATCTCTCGTAATAACGCTTCACTGCCTCCACTCTTGTTTGCTGAAGCATAATTTCAGATATCCACACATGATAAGCGCTCACATTATGCCGCCACGGTAAATCCCTCTTATTCCTGCGGTACCATTCTATAATTGGAATGGCTGCTTCTTTAAGGACCGGACGCCCCAGTACAGCAGGCACGGGTTCATCCAGTTCGATACTCTCCGGCGTTACCCTGCAGTCATAAGCCAGGACTTTTACCCCGGCAGCCTTTGCCGCTTTCAAAGCTTCTCCAAACTCGGGATGGGTATCCACATTTGGTGTAAAATAACGGACCCCCTTCATTTGTATAACAAATATGACGTACGCCTCATAGCCTTCTTTCACCGCCCTGCACAGTTCCTCCACATGTTTGACTGCGCGTAAACTGGGTGCATCAGGGAACCGGACTACGCCATCCTCTTCCAGGGTCACTCCCTTCACCTCGATGAGAATTTTTCTTCCATCCGCTTCCACATAAAGGTCAAAACGGGAATTCCCATAGGTCACCTCAGGTTTTACATAAGGTCTATCTCCAAATAACTGTCCTTCTTCAATCCACTCCTGAACAACCCTGTTTGGAATCTGCGAATCCATGTTGATCAGACGTTCTCCCTTTTTTACAGCAATCAAATCCCATCCTGTCTTCCGGTTGGGATTATCACTTTCCTGCACATAAATGCTTACTCCCGGCTTCAGCAATTCTGCACAGCGTCCGGTATTCTTTACATGTATAGTTTCCTGTTTACCGTTCAGTTCTGCATACGCAATAAACCGGTTTGGACGCTCCAGAAATACCGCCCGTTCTATCTTTTCATATTTCATACAGCTCTACATCTTTCTTTACTTATAATAAAAAAATCTCATTTGCCAGATTCTCCGTTTATAGAATAGAGAGTCTGGCAAGCCAGACTCTCTATTATGCTATAGTATTTTCGATAAAAATTCTTTTAGCCTTGGTTCCTTAGGATTTCCAAAAAAATCCTCCGGAACTCCCTGCTCCTTTATCTTTCCTTCATCCATAAAGATAACTCTTGTTGCCACCTCTCTGGCAAAACCCATTTCATGGGTTACCACAGCCATTGTCATTCCATCTTGGGCAAGCTTTTTCATTAATTCCAGAACTTCCCCGACCATTTCCGGGTCCAGGGCTGAAGTGGGTTCATCAAACAGCATGACTTCCGGATCCATTGCTAAAGAACGTACAATTGCAATACGCTGTTTCTGCCCGCCTGACAATTGGGATGGATATACGTTTGCTTTTTCCTCCAGGCCAACCAGCCTGAGCAGCTCCATGGCGCGCTTTTCTGCATCTGCCTTACTTTTTTTCAGCAGTTTAACCGGAGCCAAAGTAATATTTTCCAATATAGTCTTATGCGGAAACAGATTAAAATGCTGAAACACCATTCCCATTTTCCTGCGGTGCAGATCTATATCTGTCTCTTTGCTTGTAATGTCTATACCTTTAAAGTACACGTGTCCCGTTGTCGGCACTTCCAGCAGATTCAAGGAGCGCAGGAAAGTGGACTTGCCGGAGCCAGAAGGGCCGACAATAACAACAACCTCACCTTTACGGATTTCCTCCGACACTCCATCCAATGCATGAAGCTTGCTGTGATAGACTTTATGTAAGTCTTCAACTTTTATTAATATTTCGTTATTAATGGTCACTATTTCTCAGCCTCCTCTCCAGCATATTTACTAACTTTGTAAATATCATTACCATGATGAGGTAAATTAATGCTACGGCTATGAGGGGCATAAATGCATCATAGGTACGGCTTCGGATAATATCCCCGCCTTTTGTGAGATCCTGAAGCGCAATATAACCGGAAACGGAAGTTTCTTTCAAAAGTACAATAAATTCATTCCCCAAAGCCGGAAGGACATTCTTGAACGCCTGGGGCATGATAATATAGATCATCGTCTGTACGTAGTTAAACCCAAGGCTTCGCCCTGCCTCAAACTGTCCGTTATCTATTGACATAATGCCGGAACGGAAGATTTCAGCAACATAGGCACCCGAGTTAAGACCGAATGCCATAATAGCCACCAGAACTTTACTAATATCCGAACTGCCAAAGATAACAAAATAGATAATCAGCAATTGTACAACAACCGGAGTTCCCCGGACAACCGTCAGATATATCTTACATATAAAATTGAGTATTCTTAACTTTCCTGTCTTATCATAAGTGGAACGGACAATTGCAACCAGAAACCCAATCAAAATACCGATAATAACTGCAAAGAAGGTCACTTGTAAAGTGACCCCCAGCCCATCTAAAATATATTCCCAGCGGTTTTCTTTTATAAAATTTACATAGAATCTATCCTGCAACATCTGCAACATCATTTTATCCTCTTTTATTCTGCAGCATCCGCACTAATATATTTTGCCACTATTTCATCCAGCTTACCGGAATCTTTCAGGGTTTTCAATGCTTCATTGATTTTATCTTTCAGCTCGTCATTCCCCTTTTTCACAGCAATAGCATATTCTTCCTCTGTGAATGCTTCATCTAAAATCTTCAGTCCCTCTGCTTCTTTTACAAATTCTTTCGCCGGCTCTCCGTCTATGATTACTGCATCAATCTTGTCCTGCTTCAATGCCTGAACTGCCTCAAATCCTTTGTTGTAACGCTCTATTGCTGCATCTTCGATATCTTCCGCGTAGATATCCCCTGTAGTTCCAAGCTGCACACCAATCTTCTTACCTGTCAAGTCATCCGGACCTGAAATGGTACTATCTTCCTTTACAATAATAACCTGGGTAGCTGTTGCATATGTGTCTGTGAAATCAACATTTTCCAAACGATCCTCTGTCACCGTCATACCGGCAGCACCAACATCTGCTTTCCCGCTGGATACTGCTGTGATGATTGAATCAAATGCCATATCTTCAATCTCCAGCTTCATCCCCAATTCCTCGGCAACAGCTGCCATAATATCTGCATCAATCCCCACTACCTCTTTTCCCTCGTAAAACTCATACGGTGGGAATTCTGCATTAGTAGCCATAACCAGAGTATCTTTCTTCCCCTCTTCAGAACTGCTGTCTTCTTTTTTTGAGCCACATGCTGCCATCGAAAATACGCATGCTGTTACTAATAATAAGCTTAGAATTCTCCGTTTCATCCTTCTATTCCTCCAAATTTATCTTACTATGCATAATAATACACATTATTGTTATATTTTATCATGTTTTCCTCAAAAAACAAGAGCATATTTGCTTTTTCATCTTTAAAAGGTGTATATAGATAAATACCATAGGGCTATCATGCCAACTAAAACTATAGTACTAAGAATAAAGGGACGTTTCTCTTCTGAACAATATAATGAATTCAGCGGAGAAATATACATTCCCTATAAAAAGACATAGCATATAAGGAGCACGGCGGCAAGAAAAAGGCAGCCACATCCGGACAAAGCCCTTCGTGATTGCCTTAGGTCTATCTGATTTTTATGCAAATAATGTACTCAGCCCAAAGTAGAGGAGCACGATGATACCCAGCACAATCCTGTAGTACCCAAACACTTTAAAGTCATGATTCTTTATGTACTGCATCAGGAACTTGATAGCAACTATAGATACCCCAAAGGACACCGCACATCCCAGCAGAAGTAAGAACGCCTCCGCTCCGGTAAAATGAAAACCAAATTTAATAATTTTCAGAAGACTTGCCCCGAACATAACAGGAATGGCAAGAAAGAATGTAAACTCTGCCGCAACTCCCCGTGCTGCTCCAATTAACAGACCGCCGATAATCGTAGCACCGGAACGCGATGTTCCCGGAATTAAAGCAAGGACCTGAAATCCTCCGATAATCAAAGCCATAGGAATTGTAATATCTGACAAACGCCTCACAGAAGGTTTGGAGTGTTCGTTCTGTTTCTCTATTATAATAAAAAGGATACCGTAAAAAACCAGCATAATTGCGACAACTACGTAATTCATAAGATGGGCATCGATATAATCATCAAATAAAAGCCCAATAATTGCAGCAGGAATAGAAGCCACTAAAACCTTCACCCATAACTGCAGAGTAAGCATCTTCTGTTTATTTGTTTTTGTGTTTGAAAATGGATTTAACTTATGAAAATAGATCACAACAACAGCAAGAATCGCACCAAGCTGAATCACTACATTAAACATGGACATAAATCCATCGCTCATTTTGAGCTTTACAAACTCCTCCGCCAGAATCAGATGTCCTGTGCTGCTGATAGGGAGCCATTCAGTAATTCCTTCTACAATCCCCAATATTATTACTTTTAATGCTTCTAACATAATTCTCCTCCTCTTAGAACAAACCGCTCAATTGCCTTCGCTGCCCCCTCCTCTTCATTAGATAAGGTTATGTAATCCGCAGCAGCTTTTACTTCGTCTTCTGCATTGCCCATAGCGACCCCCAGTCCTGCCGCCTTCAGCATCTCAATATCATTATCTCTATCTCCGCAGGCCATAATCTCTTCCGGCCCGATTCCAAGCATATTTCCCAGTTCCACAAGAGTCGCACCTTTATTTACCCCGGATGCATTGACCTCTATGTTATATCCCAGAGAGCTGACCAGAACCATATTATCCTGCTTCTCTAATTCTCGCCAGGCCGCCTGCAGCTCTTCTCTGTCTGCAAACATTGCCTGAACTTTCTCCGCATCTCTGTTTGTTTGTCCGGCCAGTGCCATAATATCCGGAACTGCCTTTCTGCTGCTAAGTACATATTCCCACATATTGGGATCATGATGGTAATGGCTGATATTTTTCAGCTTATCTTCATCTGCATACCCCTGACCGTTAAAGTACACCTCTTGTAATGTATCATATTTTCTGAAAATTTCCAATGCTTTCTTTGCCCTTTCTATCGGAAGGAGTTTTTCAATCAATACTTTCTTTTCTTTCCCATCAATAACCCTTGCCCCATTAGCTGTCACTGCATAACGCATACCGGACCATACCCGCAGTTCCTCCGGGATTCCTGCAAAAGGTCTTCCAGTAGCCACCAGCACAATAATACCGCGCTCCACAGCCTTGCGCAAAACCTGCCTTGTATAAGGAAGAATCTCTTTTCTTTCATTTAAAAGAGTTCCGTCCAGATCTAACCCTATCATCTTTATTTTCTGATTCATCTATTCTTAATCCTCCAACCTGCAAACGGGATGCAAAAGGGACAGTCCCTTTTGCGCTCCGTTTTCAGAATATTCTTATTTTAATGCTGTGCGCCCTATTTTCTTCGCCAGACCGCAATATAAAATTTCTATAACTTATTCTATCAAAATTTGCTTAATAAAGCAATTTATAGTATAATGTTTAGGCGAAACTGTAACAGAACAATTGAGAAAGGAATTAGGTATTATGAAATTGCGCTTAAGCCGCGGAGGACGGGCTATTGTTACATTTGCTTGTTCTATCGCATTAGTACTTTCTATCGTTCCAGTACATGCTGAGGACAAGGAAAGCCTGGAAAGCAAAACTTCTAATTTGCAGGAACAGCTTGCAGATATTAACGAAGAACTCCTTACCATAAGTGATAAAATCTCCACATCCGAAATGCAGATTGAGATAACGAATGGTGAAATCCAAAGAACAAAAGATTCCTTAGCTGAAGCAGAAAAGAACGAAGCAAAACAATACGAAGATATGAAAGCCCGTATTAAGTATATGTATGAAACCGGCAACGCAACACTGTTAGAGATGCTTTTTTCAGCCGAGGATATGACCGATTTCCTGAATAAAGCGGACTTTATACAGAATATCAGTGATTATGACCGGAACATGCTGCTTGAACTGCAGAAAACCCAAAAGGAAATTGCCGATAAAAAAGACACTTTAGAGGCACAGCAGGGATCTATGCAGAAGCTGCAGTCAGATTTGGAAAAGCGCCAGGATGAATTAACTCAAAAGGCAGAGGCTACCTCAACAGACTTAGCTGCTTACAAAGCCCAACTCGAGAAACTGCGGGCTGATGAGGCTGCAAGGCTGGCAGCAGAAGCTGCTGCAAAAGCTGCCGCTGTAAACAGCGGCAATGTCAATAACTCTGGCGGCGGCTATGATGACACCATTGTTAACGGCGGAGGGACAAGCGTATCAGGAAGTGATCTGGATGTATTTGCTGCAATATTGGATTGTGAAGCAATGCATGACTATAATTCCATGCTTGCTGTTGCAACAGTCATTATGAACAGGGTACAAAGTCCGGCATTCCCAAATTCAATTACTGATGTGGTGTACGCAGGCGGTCAATTTGAGCCTGTATGGACAGGACGCCTCGACTCTGTGCTGGCGAATGGGCCAAGCAGCCTGGCATATACTGTTGCACAGGATGCCACGAACGGCGCAAGGCTGGCAGCAGTAACCGACTGCTACTTCTTCCTCTATGCGGGAGCAACGGACAGGCCTGGTGTAAATATAGGAAATAACCTATTTTTCCCAAGCTGGTAGGAAAAATAAGGATACCGCTTTATAACTAAAAGTTATTTCGCGGTATCCTTATTTTTATTATACTTTCAACTCTTCAAATTAGATATTACTTCTTATTTACCGTAGAAGCACTTTAAATAAATTTCTTTCATTTCCTGCATCAGCGGATATCTCGGGTTAGCGCCTGTACACTGGTCATTAAATGCCTGCTCAACCATTTCATCTAAGGTATCCAGGAAGTATTTCTCATCAACGCCATAGTCCTTAATGCATTTCTTAATTCCAATCTTCACTTTCAACTCTTCCAGTTTTACGATTAAGTTATCAAGCACTTCCTGGTCATCCTTACCTGTGCATCCAGCAAAACGTCCTATCTCTGCATATCTTGCCCGTGCACTCGGATATGGATACTGTGAGAATGTTCCCATCTTAACAGGCACTTCTGCAGCATTATATTTTATAACTTCTGTAAGAAGAACCGCATTCGCAACGCCATGTGGTAAGTGATGGAAAGCACCTAACTTGTGAGCCATGGAGTGGTTGATTCCCAGGAATGCATTTGCAAATGCCATACCTGCCATACAAGATGCATTAGCCATCTTTTCTCGGGCAACTGGATCATTTGCCCCATTCTCATATGCTGACGGCAGATAATCAAATACTGCTTTTATAGCACTCAGAGACAATGGTTGTGTATAATCCGTAGCCAGCATGGAAACATAAGACTCAATAGCATGTGTCATAACATCTATACCAGAAGCACTTGTTAAGCCTTTTGGCTGTGTCATCATATTATCCACATCAACGATAGCCATGTTCGGAAGGAGCTCATAATCTGCCAGCGGCCATTTTACGCCTGTATCAGCATCTGTAATGATTGCAAATGGTGTTACCTCTGAACCTGTTCCTGAAGATGTAGGAATTGCCACGAAGTAAGCTTTCTCTCCCATCTTAGGGAACATATATACCCTCTTGAGAATATCCATGAAAGGCATTGCCAAATCTTCAAAGTTTGCTTCCGGATGCTCATACATAAGCCACATAATCTTTGCAGCATCCATTGCAGAACCGCCGCCCAAAGCGATGATTACGTCTGGCTGGAAAGCAGTCAGTTGTTCCGCACCTTTTCTTGCACACTGCAGGGTTGGGTCTGGTGCAACTTCTGCAAAACATGTATGTTCAATTCCCATCTCATCTAACTTTGCTTCAATCGGCTTTACATTACCGTTGTTGAATAAGAAAGAGTCCGTTACGATGAATGCTCTTTTCTTCTTCATAATTGTTCCAAGCTCATTGAGTGCAACCGGCATACAGCCTTTCTTGAAGTAAACTTTTTCAGGTGTTTTGAACCAAAGCATATTTTCTCTCCTCTCGGCAACTGTCTTTACATTCACTAAATGCTTTACCCCTACGTTCTCTGATACAGAGTTGCCGCCCCATGAACCACATCCAAGTGTAAGAGACGGAGCTAATTTAAAGTTGTAAAGATCTCCGATACCACCCTGAGAAGCAGGTGTATTCACCAGAATACGGCCGGTCTTCATCAGCTCAGCATGCTTTGCTATCTTCTCTTTCTCACTTGTGTTTACATAAAGAGAAGATGTATGTCCAAATCCTCCATCAGCTACCAGCTTCTCAGCCTTCTCCAATGCCTCATCAAAAGTTTTTGCTTTGTACATCCCAAGAACAGGAGATAGTTTCTCATGCGCAAATTCTTCTGAAATATCTACAGATTCTACTTCGCCAATCAGAATCTTTGTATCCTCCGGAACATTTACTCCCGCCATCTTAGCAATTTCATATGCAGATTTGCCTGGGATCTTTGCGTTAAGCGCTCCGTTTATAATAATGGTCTTGCGTACTTTATCAAGTTCGTCACCTGGTTTCAGGAAGTAACAGCCGCGGTATGCGAACTCTTTCTTTACTTCTTCGTATATGCTTTCAAGAACCGTTACAGATTGCTCAGAAGCACAAATCATGCCATAGTCAAATGTCTTGGAATGGATGATAGAGTTCACAGCCATCTTAATGTCTGCTGTATCATCAATGACAACCGGTGTATTTCCAGGACCTACACCAATTGCCGGTTTTCCTGAAGAATATGCCGCTTTTACCATTCCGGGACCGCCTGTTGCAAGAATAATATCTGCATCTTTCATTACCTGATTAGTCAGTTCAAGAGAAGGTACGTCTATCCATCCGATGACTCCTTCCGGTGCTCCAGCCTTTACAGCCGCATCTAACACGACCTTTGCTGCTTCAATCGTACATCTCTTTGCAGCCGGATGTGGACTGATAATAATAGCGTTTCTTGTCTTCAAACTGATTAATGTTTTGAAAATAGCGGTAGAGGTTGGGTTTGTTGTCGGAATAACCGCTGCAACCAACCCCAAAGGTTCTGCGATTTTCTTAATTCCGTACGCTGGATCTTCCTCGATAACGCCGCAGGTTTTCGTATGTCTATAAGCATTATAGATATACTCTGCCGCATAATGGTTCTTGATAATCTTATCTTCCACGACACCCCTCTGGGTCTCTCCCACAGCCAATTTGGCAAGCGGGATACGCTGCTTATTCGCCGCCATTGCCGCTTCGAAGAAAATCTTATCCACCTGTTCCTGAGTGTATGTAGCAAATACTTTCTGCGCCTCACGCATCGCTTTCATCTTTGCTTCCAGTGTCTCTGCACTGTCAACGATCTCAGGTACAACTACCTTGTCTTTTTTTGCCATTCTGATTCTTCCTCCTGCAATTGAATTTTTCTTCATTACTTGGTTGCTCCTTAATTACTGACTTCAGTTTACCTTACACTTAAATAGTTTGTCAATACCATAGTTTTTCTTTTTTTATAAGTTATTTTTTTATCATCCATTGTGTATTTTGCTTAATACCGTTTTAAATTATTATTAGATTTTATAAATATTGATAATCTCCGATATTTAAGAAAATAGGCATAAAAAGTTGTATTTCACGCCAGTATTAGTGCTTTTTTTCTAATATTTTAACTCTATAAAAATTCTTTTAAAGAAAAACTACAAGTTTCTTTTCGTGATAAATTATAAACGAGTATTTCTTAGAAAAATACAATAAACAAAAGAACTTGAAACCCTCTGGTTACATTACTGTATATAAATTTCATAAGACAGACACATGACTGTATACTGGAAATATTTTACTTTTTATTGGGAATAATTTGTGTCGAAATCCGTCAACTCTACTATACGTAATAGTTAAGCCTTTAACGTTAAGCATTTAACAATTTTGGTGAAATTGCACATATTTAAATTTTATATAAAATTCAAAAAATATACCAGAGTCTACTACATGAAAAGCCAAAATAAGGGGCGAAAATACAACTTAAAGTCGCATTTTCGCCCCTTATTTTGGCAATTTATTATAAATTATACTAATTCAATCAATACTTCCATAGCTGCATCACCTTTACGCTGGCCAATCTTCACGATTCGTGTATAACCACCGTTGCGGTCTGCATACTTAGAAGCAACATCAGAGAATAATTTATCAACTAAATCAACCTCTTTTGTATTTCTCTTCCTACCTGCTGCTGCAGACGGAACCTCTTTTACAGGATAAAGAACCTTCAGCATCTCTCTTCTTGCATGAAGTCTGCTTGGCATATCCTTTTTGATTGTCTTGTCAACTTCTTCATATACAGTAACTTTCTTACCATCAACGACTTCTTTGACTCTCTTTCCGTCTTTATCTTTGCGTGCAACCTTTGCTTTTACGGTTACCTCTTCAAAGTTATCTTTTTCTCTTACAGCCATTGCAATTAATCCTTCCGCTACTTTGCGGATTTCTTTTGCTTTAGCTTCTGTAGTAACAATCTTGCCGTTATGCAGCAATGCTGTTACCTGATTTCTGATCAAGGCTTTCCTCTGGCTGGATGTCCTGCCAAGTTTTCTGTATTTTGCCATTGTTTTAATCCTCCATTATAAACATTTGGTTATGCATCTTCGGGCTTATTAATCAAATGCCCCCGCCACGCTGATCATCGGACTTACTGA
>JACERV010000048.1 GCA_013911065.1 Ruminococcus sp.
ATAACGTCAAGTTAGTAAGACCCCTTGAAGACGACGAGGTAGATAGGGCGGAGGTGGAAGTGCAGCAATGCATGGAGCTGACCGTTACTAATAGGTCGAGGGCATAACCAGGCAGGGCAATAGGAGAAAAGGATGATTCTTTGTATGTGGTTTTGAAGGTACATTTATATAAGAGAAGGTAAGACTGCAGTTTTGGCTGTAGTCTTTTTTGATATACCTTGACAAAACATTTTAGCTGCTATATGATTTGAGTGATGATTCATATGAAAATTACCGTATCATTTTGAAATGCGCTTAATCACCATAGCGTATTCTTTTTTATTAAATGTTTAGGAGCTAAAACAATTTTAAGCTGCCTCTATCAGAAACTGGCTTACAGAACGTAGTTCTGTTTTTTTGAAATTATTGGTTAGTCATAACTTACTGAATGGGTTTGAAGTTTTCTCCTGTGTTTTAGCTCTTAAATTGTTTTATCTGCTCTGAATTTTTGATATTGTTTCATGAATTGGTATATGCGGGGTTTATGAGCAGCATGAATTTTCGCAAGGCATGATAAGGAAAAGAGGAAAGGAGGTTTCTATAAAATGGGAAGTTTAAGTAATAAAACAAGTACTGATAAGTAACAGGATTATGTGATAACAAGCTTATAGATAAGGCTGTTTACTATTGACAAGCTGGCAAATTGAAAGTCTGCTGAATTAAAGAAAGAGGTGCAAAATGTCAAAATTATTATTAAAAGTCCAAAATCTACATGCTTCCGTTGAGGATAAGGTGATTATCAAAGGACTTGATTTACAAATAAACGAGGGAGAAGTCCACGTAATTATGGGACCTAATGGTGCAGGAAAATCCACCTTGGCAAATATTATTATGGGGCATCCTAATTATAAAGTGACGGAGGGAAGTATCTACTTTGAAGGGGAGGATATTACAGAAGCAAGAACGGATGAAAGAGCGAAAAAAGGATTATTTCTTTCTTTCCAGGCCCCCGAGGAAATATCCGGCATTACTATGGAAAATTTTATGAGATCATCAAGAGCTGTGCTGAGTGGGGAGGAAGTAAAAGCGTATGCTTTTCATAAAGAGCTCATGTTAATCATGGATGAACTGCAGATGGACAGAAACTATGCGGTACGTCATGTCAACGCAGGTTTTTCTGGCGGAGAAAAGAAAAAGAGTGAAATACTGCAAATGCTGGTTCTTAATCCCAAACTGGCCATCCTGGATGAAACGGATTCGGGGTTGGATGTGGACGCAGTGAAAACAGTTTCATCAGGCATCAATCAATTTAAGAACAGCCGGAATGCTATATTGATTATTACTCACAATACAAAAATTCTGGACAAACTTCATGCGGATTTTGTGCATGTCTTGATGGACGGGAAAATTGTAAAAACTGGCGGCACAGCCTTGATTGACCAGATTTATGAAACAGGCTTTGCTTCTATGGAAAGCATTTCTGGAAAGTGAGGCGGCAGAGATGGAAAAGAGAAAAACTTTTGTGAAAGATGTAGATAGAACGCTGTATGATATGAAGGATACTGGTGCAGACAGCTATAGAGTCTCCAAAGGACTTACAAAAGATATTGTTGCTGAAATATCGGCTATGAAAGATGAGCCTTCATGGATGCTCGAACTAAGACTGGATTCCCTGAAAACCTATCATAGCTTATCCATGCCTGAGTGGGGGCCTTCTTTACATGAATTGGATATGGACAATCTCATTACCTATGTACGCCCTAATACTTCTCTGAAAGAGAATTGGGACGAGGTGCCGGGGGATATTAAATCAACATTTGAGCGTCTTGGTATTCCTCAGGCTGAAAGAGAGGCCCTTGCCGGTGTAGGGGCCCAGTATGACTCCGAGGTAGTATATCATCATATAAAGGAAGAAATGATCCGGCAGGGAGTAGTCTATACGGACATGGAAGCAGCTGTAAAGGAATATGAGCCCATGATCCGGGAATATTTCATGAAACTTCTTCCGGCCAAAACCCATAAATTTCTTGCACTGCATGGAGCAGTATGGTCAGGAGGCTCTTTTGTGTATGTGCCTCAGGGGGTTGATGTAAAAATTCCTCTTCAGTCATATTTTCGCTTTAATGCACCCGGTGCAGGACAGTTTGAGCATACGCTCATTATTGTGGATAAGGGGGCGAAGCTTCATTTTATAGAAGGATGCTCTGCACCAAAATACAATACGGTTAATTTGCACGCAGGGGCTGTTGAACTGTATGTCAGGGAGGGGGCCAGCCTGCGTTACTCTACGATTGAGAACTGGTCAAAAAATATGATGAATTTGAATAGTAAAATGGCCCTTGTAGAGAAAAATGCAAATATGGAATGGGTATCTGGGACCTTTGGATCCCATATTACAATGCTGTACCCCGCCAGTGTCCTGAACGGTGAAGGCGCAAAAACCGAATTTACAGGGGTGAGTTTTGCAGCTGAGGGGCAGAACCTGGATACCGGCACAAAGGTAGTGCATGCCGCCCCGCATACGTCTTCTATTATTAACTCCCGCTCTATCTCCAAGGGCGGGGGAGTTGCGGTATACCGCAGTGCAGTGAGTGTTCTTCCCCAGGCGCATCACGTAAAGTCAGCCGTAAGCTGTGAGTCGCTGATGCTGGATTCTGTATCCCGTTCCGATACGCTGCCGGTAATGGATATCCGCAATGATGAGGTTGATATTGGGCATGAAGCAAAAATAGGCAGAATCAGTGAGGAAGCTATTTTTTATCTTATGACGAGAGGACTGGATGAAATAGAAGCCAAGGCCATGATTGTACGTGGTTTTGTAGAGCCGATTACAAAAGAACTGCCTCTTGAGTATGCGGTAGAAATGAACAATTTAATCAGCATGGAACTGGAAGGCAGTATTGGCTAAGGAGGCGCATAAAGTGAAGAATGTTTTTAAAGGTATAAACGAAATTCCAGTTAAAACATGGAGCTGGCTGTCCGTCAATGATACAGAGTTGAAGGGCGAATTTCCCTCCTGGGCAGCATATAAAGAAAATCCGCTGACAGGGAGTGTGCCTGAAGGTGTTGAAATATTGGTTATGGAGCCGCTGCAGACTTATTTTGAAAAATATAAGCTGGAGCCAAGGGCAAAAAAAGCCTTTCAGACGTATATGCAGGAAAATAGAAACAGTGGATACGTAATCCGGATTACCAAAGGACAAACCATTGAAACCCCAATTTTTCTTTCCTTTAAGCTGGATGAGAGTTCCCCTGTTCTAGTGGACAATGTATTTATCCTTGCCGAAGAAAACAGCAGAGCAACGGTAATAATACGTTACTCCCCGGCTGGCTCTTTGGACCTGTCTCACAGCGGACTGACACAGGTTTATGCACAGAATGGAGCAGAATTGAATCTGATTAAGGTACAGATGCTTGCCGATCAGGACAGGCATGTGGATCATGTGGCAGGGGCGGCAGAGGCTAAGGCCAAGGTAAAGGTAGTGCTGGCGGAGCTTGGTGCGAAACAATCCATTACGAACTGTAATATTGATTTGCGCGGAGAAAACAGTGAGGCCCGGATTGATTCTATCTATCTGGGGGATAAAGAAAGAATGCTGGATATCAACTACCGCATTGCCCATCTTGGAAAAAATACGGTCAGTGAAATTCACTCCCGGGGAGTACTGGCGGACAGAAGTGAGAAGGTGTTCCGTGGGACAATTGACTTTGTCAGCGGCGCATCAGGGTCCCGGGGAAAGGAGGAGGAATATGCGGTTTTATTTAGTCCCTTTGTAAAAAATGTCTCCGCTCCCCTTCTTTTATGCGGTGAGGATGATGTGGAAGGCGCTCATGCGGCAAGTACCGGCAAATTGGATGAAAGCAAGCTGTTTTATCTGATGACACGGGGGTTTAGTGAAACGGATGCGAAAAAGATTATTTTGGAGGCATCCTTTAACCCTGTTTTGCAGAAAATCACTGATGAATCCCTGAAAGAGCAAATTTTTTCTTATATAAAGGAGCGTTTGAGTTATGTATAATCCATATATAAAGGATTTCCCAATCCTTAAGCAGACTGTAAATGGGAAACCGCTGGCCTATCTGGACAATGCCGCCACAACACAAAAACCAGACTGTGTAATTGAAGCCTCGAGCCGATATTACAGGCTGGATAATGCGAACCCCCACAGGGGAGCTTATACACTTAGCGTGCGGGCTACAGAGCTTTATGAAGCGGCACGGGAAACCGTAAAGAATTTTATCAAAGCAGAAGCAGCGGGGGAGATTATTTTTACCAGGGGGGCGACGGAGGCTTTGAATCTGCTGGCTTACAGCTATGGAATGAATTGCCTCCGGGAGGGAGATGAAATTGTAATTTCGATTGCGGAACATCACAGCAATGTTGTCCCGTGGCAGCAAGTAGCAGCTGCAAAGGGTGCAAAGCTTATCTATATGTATCTGGATGAAAATGGGGACATTCCTGATTCTGAACTGGAAAAAAAGATAACGTCCAGGACGAAAATTGTTTCCATTACTCAGGTTTCCAATGTGCTGGGGACGGTTTATCCTGTAAAAAAAATCATCAGGAAGGCCCATGAGTCCGGTGCTGTTGCCATTGTAGATCTGGCTCAGAGTATTGCCCATATGGAAACCGATGTGAGGGATATGGATGCAGACTTTGCCGTATTTTCCGGGCATAAAATGTTTGCACCTATGGGAATTGGAGTTTTATATGGAAAAAAGAATTTGCTGGATGCAATGCCGCCATTTCTGTTTGGAGGAGATATGATTGAATCTGTAAGTGAGCAAATGGCACGCTTTGCTCATCCTCCCCAGAAGTTTGAAGCCGGAACCCAAAATGTAGAAGGCGCAGCAGGACTTTCTGCCGCTATACAATATATAAACAGCATTGGCTTTGACAGCATCAGGAAGGCTGAGAGAGAGCTTATCCGCTACACACTGGAAAGACTCAGTGAAAATTCTTATATCAATATTGTGGGGCCTCGGTTCAGTGAACACCGGGCGGGAGTTATTTCATTTACTATGCGTGATGTTCATCCCCATGATATAGCTTCTATACTGGATGCTGATGGGATTGCAATCCGTGCAGGACATCATTGTGCTCACCCGCTGATGAAGTATTTAGGCATCACTGCCACCTCCCGGGTCAGCCTTTGCTTCTATAATACCAAACAAGAGATTGACAGGCTCGCAGAAAGCCTGAAATCGGTCAGGAGGCGGCTGCATTTTGAATCTTAGTGAAATTTATACGGAAGTGATTGCAGAACACAGCCGATCTGGAAAAAATAAACGGGAGATAAAAAATCCTGACTTCGCACTGGAAGGAATGAATCCAAGCTGTGGAGATGAAATTAAAGTTGAGGCCAAGCTTTCGGGTGAAATAATTACAGATATAGCATTTACGGGATCGGGCTGTGCTGTTTCCCTGGCGTCTGCTTCCATTATGGCAGATTTGTTAAGGGGGAAAACATTGGAGGAGGCAGAAGCATTGATTTCTCTATTTTTAAAAATGATTAAGGGGGAAATCACAAATGAAGCACTTCTGGATGAACTGGGAGAGGCTGTTGCATTTGAAAACATTTCCAATCTGCCTGCGCGGGTAAAATGTGCTGTTCTGGCCTGGCACACTTTTCTTGAAGCAATCGGAGCTCAAAGAGGAGAAAAATGAATATAAAATGGAATTAAACAATATTGTAAGACATTATGCAACTACACTTTTTCAATTACGTGGGGTTTACCGCTATCATATTTCTGCGGAGAATTATGGTATACAAAAAACAGCTCCTTACCCGGGATTTATATTTCCCCTATCCGGATGTGCTGAATATCAGTTTAACGGCACCCCCTATCTCATCAGTCCCGGGAAGGTAGTGCATGGCCTGGCCAGTTCTACTATGCGTAAGCGCGTCGTGGGGAAACAGGACTGGGAGTATATTTCTGTACTGTATGAAACCTACAAAGAACCCCCTGCAATACAGCTGGCGAAGACGCATTTCAGCTTATCTGTAGGCCAGAGCCCCCGGTTATATGACTTGCTCCATCAATTATATGCTGTCTTTAGTCTGCCTGGTCCGCTTTCTGCTTTTCAAGCGGAGACATTATTCCGAAGTGTACTGGAGGAAATATTTTTATGTGCCAGACAGCAGACAAAACACGGCGCGCAGGAGTTGTTTGAATCAGTGTCAGAGTATATCCATACACACTATATGGATGAACTGACCGTAAGTTTGCTGGCACAGCAGAATGGTGTAAATGAGAATCGTTTATTTTACGTTTTTCAAAAATATGCAGGTATGGGGCCGGGAGATTATCTGCGCTCCTACCGGCTGAACCGGGCGAAGGACCTACTTGTTACGAGTTCCATTCCGATAGGGGTAATAGCTGTACAGACCGGATACCCTGATGCCCTTTATTTTAGCCGTATATTTAAGAAACACTTTGGAGTATCTCCCAGTAAGTTCAGAGAGGAATAAGAAAAAGTATAAAAGAAGAACTGGATGCTTTTGCAGCGGTTCTTCTTTTCTGCCCATAATATCAAATAAGGTTTCAGGATTAATCCATAGAGATTGTGGATAAGGCCATTCACACAAATAAATTTTTCTGATATGATTTCTTTGTTGAAGGTTAGTTGCAACTAATAAGATGATAAAAAATATTTGAAGGAGCTTATTTTATGAAAAAAACAATATCTGTTATATCTGCACTTATTTTATCCATTGGACTTTTGACCGCGTGTGCGGGAGGAAGCAAGGAAGCAAATTCCGCCGGGGGTGGGAGTACCGCAGCAGCGGGAGAGGAATCACAGACAGCAAACGAAGAGGAAACGGCCTCTTGGCCGCGCACTATTGTGGATGCAGGAGAGAATGAGATTACACTTTCAGAACAGCCCCAGCGCATTGCCATTCTTCATTCAAATTATCTGGAATATTTTTTTGCGTTAGATGTTCCGCCGATTGCTTCTGCGGGTGCCTCGGTAGGTACGGCACAACAGGCGCTGGACACCTATGAAACACTGGAGCCTTACAGAGGAACAGCTGAAATTATGGATCTTGGAAGCGCGCGGGAAATCAATCTGGAAGCAATTTTAGAAGCCCGGCCGGATGTAATTGTCACCTTCCTCGGGCATAAAGGGCTGGATGAGATTTATGACCAGCTGACCCAGATTGCTCCAGTAGTGTTGCTGGACTTTAACGATACCTGGCAGAATCAAATGAGGGCTTGCGCAGAGATTGTAGGGAAAGAAGAGCTTGCCAAGGAGAACATTCAAAAGACCGAATCGTCCATATCAGCAGCTTATAAGGTAATTGCAGGGCAGGAGAAGACAGTTGCGCTTTTCCGTACAAATGGAGGACAGGCCTTTGTAGGGCGGGGGAATGAGGACTATTACAGTACCTTTGGAATCAAAGCACCTGAGGGATATACCTATGATTATGCAACTTTTTCACTGGAAGCTGTAGCGGAAATGAATCCGGATTATATCATCCTTCAGGATTACATAGACATCTCCAAAGGCTTTGTAAAGTCACAGGAGGAATCCTCTGTATGGAAAAACATGAACGCCGTTAAAAATGGAAACATCCTGTATTTTGATGATTCACTTAACACCTTTGGTCCCCTGGCAATGCGTCTGACCGCAGAGAAGCTGGAGCAAAGCATAAAATGATGAACTGTAACCGTGCACTAATTAAGAATAGCAGGCACATGCGGCGATATAGCACCCGCGTGCTTGCTGTTACAGGCATGATTGTGTTGGTTTTCCTTATGTGCTTCTCCATTACGAAAGGGACAGCAGATATTCCTGTAACCGCTGTTATAGATGCGTTTCTTCATTTTGACAGCGGCAACGCCCAGCACCTCATGATAATAGATTTACGGCTGCCCCGGGTACTGGCAAGTGCATTCATCGGGGCGGCCCTTGCTGTGGCGGGGGCTGTTATGCAGGGAATAACCCGCAATCCGATGGCTGATTCGGGCTTGATGGGAATAAATGCGGGGGCGGGATTTGCAATTGCTTTATGTTTTGCGTTCATGCCAGGGATTGCCTATGGGAAACTGATTCTTTTTGCCTTTTTAGGTGCAGCCCTGGGAGCACTTCTGATCAGCGGAATTTCTGCATCTCATAGGAACGGAGCCAGCCCTATGCGCATGGTGCTGGCTGGCGCAGCAGTAAGTGCTTTGCTCTCAGCCTTAAGTCAGGGAATTGCACTCATATTTCAGGTAGGCGTGGATGTACTGTTTTGGACAGTGGGTGGTGTAGCCAGTGTAACGTGGTCACAGCTTTATCTGCTTATTCCTGTCATTTTGGGGGCTCTGGCTGGTGCAGTTATTCTCTCCCCGTCCGTCACAATATTGAATGCAGGGGAGGAGACAGCCAAGGGTCTTGGACTCCATACCACTTTTATTCAATTTCTGTGTACTCTTGTAGTTCTGGCTTTGGCTGGTATCTCGGTATCAGTAGTGGGCTCAGTTTCTTTTGTTGGTCTTATCGTACCCCATGCCGCCCGTTATTTTGCAGGGGCTGATTATAGAAAGATAATCCCGTCTGCAGGAATTCTGGGAGCATTTGTATTGGTGCTGGCAGATTTGGGAGCAAGAACGGTAAATCCTCCCTTTGAGGTTCCGTTGGGAGTACTTACATCCCTTATCGGGGTTCCGTTTCTGCTGTATCTGTCCCGCAGGGCAGGGAGGAGGGTATAATGGCAAAGCAAAGAAAAAATTTGGACAATAGGAAAGTTTCAGTGCGTCATGCAGCTGTTATCCTTGTCTGCCTGGCGCTCCTTATGATATCAGCCTGGATCAGCGTAAGTACAGGATATAGCAAATTGTCCTTTTCTGACATTCTGCATACATTTTGGGGAAAGGGCAGTGGGAATGAAAACCTGATTCTCTTTTCCTTCCGGCTTCCCCGCACTGTTCTTTCCATGCTGGTTGGAATCGGGCTTGCCGTATCGGGGTGTCTTTTACAGGGGATTACGAGAAACCCTCTGGCGGATCCTGGACTGCTTGGTATAAATTCAGGTACAGGGCTCGTGGTGGTTCTCTATGTACTCCTATACGGTACCCAGTCATCTTTGGCTATTTTCACCCTTCCGGTACTGGCATTGAGCGGAGCGGGTGCAGCAGCGCTGTTGGTCTATTTACTGGCTTATAAAAAAGGAGAAGGTTCTATACCTATCCGTATAGTCATGACTGGCATTGCCGTTCAGGCGGGGCTGTCAGCTCTGACAATGCTGCTTGTGGTCAAACTGGATGATACACAATACAGCTTTGTTTCCTCCTGGCAGGCGGGAAGCATATGGGGGGCGAACTGGCTCTTTGTTCTGGCTCTTCTTCCCTGGCTCTGCATTCTTCTGCCTGCTGCATTTTGCAGAGCAGGAATCTTAGACATTATGGAGCTTGGGGAAGAAACGGCGGGAGGACTTGGTATTTCAGTTCATAAAGAACAAAGAAAGCTGCTGGCTATAGCTGTGGCACTTGCCGGAGTCTGTGTTTCTGTAAGCGGCAGTATCAGCTTTGTAGGTCTGATGGCACCTCATATGACACGACGTATTGTAGGTCCGAGATACAGGATTGTCCTGCCCGTTTGTGCTTTGCTGGGAGCTCTTCTTGTATCGGCGGCGGATACGATTGCAAGGGTGGTGATTCAGCCCTCCTCGTTGCCCACAGGCGTGGTGGTGTCTGTCATTGGTGCCCCCTATTTTATTTATCTGCTGTCCAGAAAGGGAAAAGAAACGAGGAATATAGGATGAATGCAAACGCAATTATAACAAAAGAATTAAAGTTGGCTTATGAAGAGCATACAGTAGTCAATCATTTGAATTTGAAGATCCCTGAGGGGAAGGTTACTTCTCTGATTGGGCCTAATGGCTGCGGGAAGTCTACTATATTAAAGGCTGCCGGGCGTATCATCAGCCCGAAAGGAGGCTCTGTATTACTGGATGGCAGCGATATCCGAACCCTTCCCACCAGGGAAGTTGCAAAAAGGATGTCAATACTGCCCCAAACCCCGGTTGCTCCTCTCGGACTGACTGTCCGGGAGTTGGTATCCTATGGCCGTTTTCCAAGACGGGAAAGATTCGGCAGGCTGAACCAGGAGGATCAGGATATTGTCACCTGGGCCCTTAATGTAACGCGGCTTTCTAATCTGGAAAAAGCAGCCGTTGATACGCTGTCGGGAGGACAGCGCCAGAGGGTATGGATTGCGATGGCGATTGCACAGCAGACAGACTTGATTTTGCTGGATGAACCGACTACCTATCTGGATATGGCCTATCAGCTGGAGGTATTGGAATTATTGGAGCAGCTGAACCATAAGCAAAATTGTACTATAGCAATGGTGCTTCATGACCTGAATCTGGCATCCAGGTTTTCAGATTTCTTAGTGGCAATACGAGACGGGGATATTGTTGCCCAGGGGAAACCGGAGGAGATTATGACACCTCCGGTTTTACGAAAGACCTTCCATATAGATGCAGAGATAGCCAGAGATCCGCGCACAGGCCGGCCGGCATGTATCTCGTATCATTTGATTTAGAATAGGAGTGTATGATTATGAAGCGAATTGCAATTTACGGTAAGGGCGGTATTGGAAAGTCGACAACGGTTTCTAATCTGTCGGCGGCAATGGCAAAAATGGGGCTGACCGTACTTCAGATTGGCTGCGATCCCAAAGCGGATTCTACCCGGAACCTTACTGGAGGCAGGGGAATACCGACAGTACTGGATACTATCAGAGATAAGGGGGATGCAGAACTTGATGATATTGTATTTAAAAGTAATGCCGGAGTGCTGTGTGTGGAATCCGGAGGGCCGGTACCTGGTGTTGGGTGTGCTGGACGCGGTATTATAACTGCATTTGAAAAGCTGGAGGAGTTGGATGCTTATGGAATATTTTCACCTGATGTGGTGCTGTATGATGTATTGGGGGATGTGGTGTGCGGAGGATTTGCCATGCCCATCAGGGGCGGCTACGCAGATGAAGTCTGTATTGTGACTTCCGGTGAAATGATGAGCCTTTATGCTGCCGCTAACATTTCCCGTGCAGTCAGAAGTTTTGGTGCCAGAGGATATGCGCGTCTGCGTGGGCTGATTTTTAATGCAAAAAATTTTGAGGGTGAAGAAGAGTTAGTAAGAAAAGCAGCGGATGAGATAGAAACCTCTGTTCTTTTCCATATTCCGAGAGATACTCACGTCCAAAGAGCAGAAGAGCAGGGAAAAACAGTCGTTGAGGCGTTTCCGGAAAGCCATATGGCAAAAAGTTATGAAAGTCTTTCACGGATGTTACTGGAAGGAGGAGAGCTATGAACGATATCAAACATCTGAAATGTCTTTCCGCTGTTAGATCTATGAGTTCCATCCGGCAGCTTACACCAGCGGCGTTCCCCGGAAATCATTGTCCCATGCATACGGCACTGTCATTAGGCGCAAGAATGAAAGGCATGTCCACTCTTGTAATTGGTACGGCTGAGTGCAGTTATTACAGCCGTAATGTGCCTAGTGCTTCCCGCTGCGGGGAGCAGGTCCTGCATTGGACGTATCTCTTGGACAGCAGAGAAATTGTGTTTGGTTTTCGTGATGGACTGATAGATGCAATCAAAGAAATGGACAGGGCTGGTGCAAAGGTGATTCTGCTGCTTGCTACTTGTGTCCCGGAATTGATTGGAGAAGATATTGAAAGTATATGCCATGAGATACAGACGGAAGTAAGGGCACGGCTGATCCATATACCACTTGGAAATTTCAAATGCGGCAGTTATGAACCAGGTTATTGGAAGACGCTGTTAGCCATGGGAAAGCTGACAGAGAAAGTCCAGGGCAGGAAAACGACAGTAAATATTCTGGGACGCAGCAGTTTGGAATCCCACATTCCCATGCCGGAGCTTATTATTTTACTGAAGTCTTATGATGTACCACTGCGTTTCCTGGCTCCAGATTCATCGGTGGAGGACTTTATTTCAGCCGGGGATGCACAGCTGAATATAATTCTTTCTCCTTTTATGAACCCGTTGGCAGAATGGATGGCACAGGTACATGACATACCATTTCTGAGCCTTCATGATATTTATGATGTCAAAGAAATAGAAAATGCCTACTTGCAGATAGAGCAGCGTCTGGGTATAAAGATAGGATGTAAATTTGCAGAGAGGTTAAAATATACCCGGAAAATTCAAAAAGAGGCAGTAGACAGGATAAGCGGACTCCAATATATCAGTGCAGACATTGGTGCATTACAGCCGCTTCCGCTGTCGGTATTTCTGTCAAAGCTGGGGATGGAACCGGTTATGATACATATGGAGGAATTTTACCCCTCCGATGTAAAATGGAAAAAAACGCTGATTAGTCTGGAGAAGAATCCTGTTATCTGTCTGATGCTCAATAAGCAGGGAGACAGGCCTCTGATAGAGGCCATGTGTCCGGACATGGTGCTTGGCGATTGGGACGGACGGGGAGAAGCCCGTCCTCCCATGGTGCAATTGCTGGATTTGTATGGACAGATTGGATATGAAAGAACAGTCACGATATTGAGAAGGATAACAGATATGCCTACGGAAGGAAAAGGAGAGGGTAAAAATGGGACTTTATAAAACAGTGCCGCCTCTATCCGGGCGAATGGGAGCCTTATGGTGTTTGTCTGGTATAGCAGATTCGGCTGTAATTGAATATGGATGCATGGGCCATATGGCCTATGGCAGAACCTTTCTTCACCGGATGGGCTCCTACGGAGGGCACCTCTATTCAACACATATTGGAGAAACAGATATTGCTATGGGGGATACAAGCCGTTTGTCCCGTGCTATAGAATGGGTATCAGAGAAGGAAGGCATAAAGACTATTTTTCTGCTGCCGTCTTCTGTGCCTGAGGTGATTGGAGTGGATCTGGAAGCCATTGCACAAGAGTTATCTCCTCAATTTCCGGACACTGTCCTGATACCTTTCACAGCAGGAGGATTTGATACCTGGGGAGATAAAGGAATAGAGATGACGCTTCTTAAGTTGGCCGAAACGCTGCCGGATAACCCGGTGCGGACACAAAAGCCGTCTTTTAACATCATCGGCTCCTGCGCTGATATGTTCCGGTTTCAGGCTGACGCATCTGAAATAGCCAGGCTGGTGTCAGGGGCTTTCGCTATGGAGCATTTATGTACGATGACATCCCGGACCAGTATTTCTAAACTGGAGCATTTGGGAGATGCTCATATAAATCTGGTAATCCGACGGGAAGGAGAAGCGGCTGCAAAATATCTCAGGCAGCGTTATGGAACACCTTATCTTATGGGCCGCCCTTACGGACTGGAGGGGACCCTGAAGTGGCTGGGACAGATAGAAGTACAGTGTAAAATAAAAGCACGGGAATCCTTTGTGCGCAGGGAAAAAGCAGAGGCTATGGAGCAGATAGAGCCAATGCAGACTGTCTTAACCCGTTTTCTGAGGGTACACAGGGAGGAAGCCCGTCTGATTCTTGCCGGGCATGCCGATGTGGTACCGGGGATTGCACAGTGCGCAAGGGAGCTGTTTGAATTTGAGAAAATAGCCTGTTACTGTGATAATCCGGGGATGGGGAGTGCTGATATAAACTATTTGACAGATAAAGTAAAAGAAGAGATAGCGGCAGAACAAAAAGGGTTTCTTATGGGCAGCCAGGAACTGTTGAATATGGCAGAAAGAGAACAGAGCCTTCAGATTTCCGCTCCCGATTATCTGTGGCATCATGCCTATGAGCCTCCGTTTGTCGGATTCCGGGGAGCAGTGCATCTGGCATCTTTATGGACGAATGAAATGATGAGAAAGGACTAATAAGATAAAAAAGAAGAGCCGTCAGATTTTCGAGATAGTATGAGAAAATCTGGCGGCTTTTTATATTGTGCGCCCTGAGGGCTCACCTTTCGATTTGAGAATATTCTGAAAATGGAGAGCAAAAGGGTCAGTCCCCTTTTAAAACATCCGTATATTCGGGATGTTTCTCAAACCATTTTACGGCATAAGGGCAGGTTGGCACTGCCTTTTTACCGCTTTGTCTAAGTTCCAGTACAAGCTCTTCCATTAGTTTCGCAGCAATTCCCTGACCTCTCAGTGCATCGTCTACATAGGTATGGTTGATATCTACGGTGGTGTCGTCTATATCAGGAAATGTTACTTCTGCAACCACCAAATAATCTGGGGTATACACTGCAATCTGATTTGGATTATGTGTGAATTCCAAAATGAACCCTCCTTTACTGCTTATTGTTGCCGTTGCTTCTGAATCTATAGTAACGGAGTTTGTAGAAGAATGCAAACAAAATTTGGGAAAATATAGGACGAGCCATGCAAGAGAGTTATGATGAGCTGCCAGACCTTTCTGAAGTGTGTGGTAAAATATACCAACGCGTATCCTCGTATGAATATGCGATAATGGTTATGTCATAAAAGGAGGAAAAGGAATGTACAGAAGCTTTGGTTATGTGAGGGTATCTTCTAAAGATCAAAATGTGGAACGGCAATTGGTTGCAATGAAGCCCCTGAAGATACCCGAAAAAAATCTTTACGTAGAAAAGATATCTGGAAAGGATTTTGATAGGCCCCAATATCAGCGGTTGCTTAAAAAGTTAGAGGAGGAGGATGTGCTGTATGTAAAGTCGATTGACCGTCTGGGAAGGAATTATGAGGATATTATTGAGCAGTGGAGATTCATAACGAAGGAGATAGGCGCGGACATTGTAGTGCTTGATATGCCGCTTTTAGACACGAGAAAGGGAAAGGATCTGGTCGGAACCTTGATTGCAGATATTGTATTGCAGCTTTTGTCTTTTGTGGCACAAAGTGAGCGTGAGAGTATCCGACAAAGACAGGCGGAGGGAATCGCTGTGGCAAAGGCGAGGGGCGTACGTTTTGGCAGGCGCAGCCTTAAAATACCTAAATCGTTTGAAAAGGTATATTGGCAGTGGAAGATGAATGAAATCAGCGCCAGAGAAGCCTCCAGAAGGTTGAATGTGGACTTTAAGACATTTAAGAAATGGTGCATCCAGAGAGATACATGTATTAATAAGGAAATTAATGCAGAAAAAGGTAGACTTTAGTCTGCAAACGCGTTGCATTACTTTTTTGTTAATAAAAGGTGATTTTTTCAGAAAAACAATCTTATTTTCCATTACTTATGTATCTGTCATGTCTAAATTAATCTTAACAATAATGCAG
>JACERV010000049.1 GCA_013911065.1 Ruminococcus sp.
ATAAAAGAGAAACTAGGATGGATGAGTCCTGTTGAATACAGGCTTAGCATCTTGGCTGCATAAAAGAAAAAGGCGGAGTGGAAAAATCCACCTCGCCATAAAGTCTAACTTTTAGGGGTCACCTCATTAATAGGGGGTTCCTTTCAAATTGTGAAACGGAGAGGGTGGGATTCGAACCCACGCGCCCTTGCGGACAAACGGTTTTCAAGACCGCCTCGTTATGACCACTTCGATACCTCTCCAACTTCCTGGATACTTTTATAACTGTACAGGATTTCTTTTTGTCTGCTTCCGCGACAATGAGTATTTTAGCATATACTTGAAATATATGTCAATATGTTTTTTAATTATTTTTGTCACATTTTAGACATTCAAATTTTCGGCAGTATAGCAAAGCGAAATCAAGCTATAACTGAGCTGCAGCTTACTTACCTTTATTGCCTTCTTTTAAGAAAAACTTCTGCCATTTCCAAGTCTTCGGGAGTCGTTATTTTGATGTTCTCATAAGACCCGCAGACAAGTTTGATTGGAAAACCAAGCATCTGCTCTACTACCATTGCATCATCTGTCACATTAATATAGCTTTCCCTCATCAGCATAGAATATGCGCCTTTTACAAGGTCATTTTTAAATACCTGAGGTGTCTGTATCATCCATACTCTTCTTCTATCCGGCGTATTTTCCACAAAGTCACGTGCGTCCGCAACCTTAATTGTATCTTTCACAGGCATACCTACTACACATGCTTTATTTTTACAAACCACATCAAATGCTCTTTGTATGATATCTCCATCTACAAACGGACGCGCTCCATCATGAATAAAAACATAACCGTCATCTCCCAATTCCTGAAGTCCGCTCCAGACAGAATTATAACGTTCCGCTCCTCCGGGCAGTATCTTGGTCACCTTGGTAATGTGATACTTGTCCACAATTGTCTGCCGGCAATACTCCTCTTCTCCGGCTCCGGTTATGAGATATATTTCATCTATTATATCTGAATCTTGAAATTCCTTCAGCGAATAGTACAATACAGGCTTTTCATCAAGCATCAAATATTGTTTATGTACCTTTGTTCCCATTCTTCTGCCCTGGCCTGCCGCCAGTACAATTGCCGTACAATGTGCTTTTTTCATATAAACACTCTCCTACCGCTCTCCCAGTCTGAGATTGGGAACTGCGTTCAAATCCCAGCCATGCCTGGTCCCAGCCAAATATTCATAATAAGCGGCGGTTCCTATCATAGCTGCATTATCCGTACAGTAAATTGGAGATGGACAATAAAAGTCTGCCCCTCTCTCCTCACATGCCCTTTTCATTTCTGCTCTGAGCGCACCATTCGATGCAACCCCGCCTGCAATGGCAAACTTATTCATGCCATACTCCTCCAGGGCATTCATAGATTTTTCTACCAAAACATCTACGACTGCTTTTTGGAAAGCTGCAGCAATATCAGCCGGATTATAATTTTCCCCTTTCATTTTGCATCCATTGATGTAATTCAATACCGAAGATTTCACACCGCTAAAACTAAAGTCGTAGGGTGCCCCATCGATATTCGCTTTGGGAAATAAAATTGCCTCTGAGTTTCCTTCTTTTGCGAGCCGGTCTATTTTAGGCCCTCCCGGATACCCAAGCCCAATTGCTCTTGCAACTTTGTCATAAGCTTCCCCTGCAGCATCATCCCTGGTCCGGCCTAAAATTTCATAGTCACCATATCCCTTCACACAGACTAAATGTGTGTGTCCGCCCGAAACTACCAGGCACAAAAAAGGAGGCTCCAAATCAGGGTGCTCAATATAATTTGCAGAAATATGCCCTTCGATATGATGCACTCCTACCAGAGGAAGCTTTTTTGCATAAGCCAGAGCCTTTGCCTCCGCTACTCCCACCAGCAATGCGCCTACAAGTCCAGGTCCATATGTTACACCTATAACATCTATATTATCCAGCGTCATCTTTGCTTCTCTCAACGCTTCTTCTATTACCTGATTAATCTTTTCAATATGTTTTCTCGATGCAATTTCAGGAACTACGCCTCCATACAACTTGTGAAGCTCAATCTGTGAAGAAATCACATTCGATAAAATTTCCCGTCCATTATGCACAACTGCAGCCGCAGTTTCATCACAAGAACTTTCAATCGCCAGTACATTAATATTTTCAATCTCTCTCATACATACCTCTGCCTATCTTTTTTAACATTCAAATACCAGTTCTGCCGACATCCTGTCTTTTCCTGCTTTCGCTCCAGGAAAGATGCTGCGTACTTCTTCCATATATTCTTCCGGCCTGGTCAGGGAAGGACTGTAATGTGTCAGCCACAATTCCTTTACCTGGGCTTCTTTTGCAAGATGTGCTGCTTCATAAAAGGTCATATGTTTGTATTCTACAGCTTTCGCAGCTTTTTCCTTTTCTCCGTACATACCTTCACATATAAATAAGTCCGAACCTTTTGCATTTTCACGTATAGAATCTGTAGGCCTTGTATCTGTCGTATAAGTAATCTTAATTCCTTTTCTGGGAGGACCCAAAACCATATCCGGCGTCAGAATCCTGCCGTCAGCCTCCACAGACTCTCCCTTTTGGAGAGGGTTCCAGTATTTTTGAGGAATTTCATGTTCTCTGGCTTTTTCCACGTCAAATTTACCTGCGCGGTCGATTTCCAGGGTATATCCATAGCATAACACATTGTGGTTTACCCGGAATGCCGTCAGGCGGTATCCATTCATTTCAAATGTCTGCTGCGGCCCTTCTATTTCCACAAAATGAATTGGAAAAGGAAGCTCCGGCGCTATAACTCTCAAAGAATTCACTACCCGTTCCAAACCTTTTGGTCCAATCAGAGTAAGGGGTTCCCTGCGGTCCGCATTCCCCATAGTAAGAAGCAGACCCGGAAGTCCGCTGATATGGTCACCATGATAATGGGTAAAGCAGATAACATCAATCGGCTTAAAACTCCACCCCTTTTCTTTAATCGCAATTTGTGTTCCTTCTCCACAGTCTATCAGCAGGCTGCTGCCTCCTGTTCTTGTCATCAGGGCAGTCAGCCACCGATAGGGAAGCGGCATCATTCCACCACTTCCAAGCAAACATACATCTAACATATTATTCCTCTATCTCTACCGGTAACCTGAAAGAAGCGAGCATTTTATTATAACAGGATTCACATAAATCAAAAGAATGTTTCTCACCATCCTTTTCAGAAAAATATCCCCATGCATAATCTACACTGAAAACACCTTCCTCTGCACGCCCATTCACAACCGGTATTTCTTTCCCGCATTTATTGCAAATAATTTTTGTTACTTCTTTTGTTTCTTTTAATTGATACTGGCGCATACAAATTCCTCCTGTGTTATTTGAATTTCAATTTTGCTACGCCTTCATTATATCGTCTTTAGCCTTGGTTTCCTACTGGGAAGTACTTCCTCGATTATAGGTCGTTTTCCATTGTGGCGATAAAACGTACTATTTGACGGGTATTATGCATTATTTTCCCAGCTCTCTGCTCATCAGCACAGCATCTTCCCTCGGATTATCATAAAAATTCTGCCGGATGCCATCCTCCAGGAATCCTTCTTCCTGATAAAATATCCGGGCTGTCTTATTACTTTCCCGCACATCAAGAAGTATTTTCCGTATATTCTTTTCTTCACATATATCTTCCAGTTTCAACATCAGGTGACTGCCTACCCCTTGCCGCTGCATTTCCTTATCTACCGCGATGCGGAGAATCTCTGCCTCACCTGCCACTTCATAAGCCAGTATATATCCTGCAAGTCTTCCCGCTTTCTCTGCGGCTATACAAATAGACTGCGGCTGGCTGATTGTCTCCAATATACTTTTTTCACTCCAATAATCTGAAAATATCTGAAATTCAAGTCCGGTAACCGCAGCAGCATCCTCAGCGCTTAAAGCCCTGACAATTAGCTCCGCTTCCCTTTCCTTCTGGGCACGTTCACGCTCCGCCTGAGATACCCTCAGGTAGTCCGGCTGGTGCTCCATGGCAGTTTCTATTTTCCCTGCTTTATAGTACCGGATACCCAGAGCCCCTACTGCCGCAGCTCTCTGCCGGCTCATATGCGGCGGGGCAAAAGAGTAAGGAACCTTGAGATTTTGTTTAATTATATCGCTGAATACAGGGACACCGTCTCCAAGAAACACTACTGGCTTTCTATATACATTCAAATGACGGATTAGCTCTTCAATAGACACCGCCATCTGCATTTTCAGCACTTGAAATACAGGCTCTACCTGATTTGTACCTTCTTTTGTTCCGGCCCGCTTTGAAAATGTATACAAGCCCGTATATACCTGATTCCTTCTGGCATCCATAATTGGACATATAATATCTTCACAGCCATAGACCTGATATGCCAGACCGTCCACAGTCGGAATGTGTATCAGAGGCTTCTCCAGAGCCAGGCCCAGTCCTTTTGCCGTAGCAGATCCTATGCGCAGCCCGGTAAAAGATCCCGGTCCCCCCGCTACTGCAATTGCATCTATGGTTTCCAAATCCAATTCAACCATCTTTACCACTTCATCAATCATCGGCAGCAAGGTCTGGGAATGAGTCTTTTTATAATCAATCGTATATTCGGCTATGGTCCTGTCCTCTTCCACAACTGCCACAGTTGCTGTCAGTCCGGAGCTGTCGATTGCTAATACCCGCATGTTATACTTCCTCTCTAAAGGGGCCAGCACCTGTCTGACCCCTGCTTCTTTTCCTATTAGAGCCCCGCTTTGCAGGCGAGGGGCACCTCTTCAATTGTTATTCTGCGATATTCAAATCCCTGTTCCAGGTCCTTTTCAATCGTAATTTCCGTCCGCTCTCCAGGAAGGATTTCTTCAATAAGGTTTGCCCATTCAATGAGACACACGCCCTCACCCATGACATAATCCTCATACCCCACTTCATACATCTCCTCCACGTCACCGATACGGTAGACATCAAAATGATAGAATGGCATGCGCCCCTCATCATACACCTGTACAATCGTAAATGTAGGGCTGCTGACAGGTTCTTCTATCCCCAGTCCTTTCGCAAAACCCTGGGTAAATAAAGTCTTTCCGACCCCAAGGTCACCGGTCAATGTATAAACTTTTCCAGGTTTTGCCCGCTTTCCCATATTCACGCCAACCTGAAATGTCTGGTCGGGACTTCTTGTTTCTAATACCATACCGAATCCTCTTTCCGATTCTATTTTCAATGAAGTTTGTACCTCGCTAAGCTCAAAGAACGACCTACGCCCTAGGCTCGATAATACCTCGCCAAGCACTATCGGTCAATGATGGAACAGGCGGAGGCCTGTGAAGGTCATGGCCATCTGGTATTTATTGCAAGTCTCGATGACATGATCATCTCTCACAGAGCCGCCAGGCTGTGCTACGTATTTTACGCCGCTTTTATGTGCGCGTTCGATATTGTCACCAAATGGGAAAAATGCATCGGAGCCAAGCGCAACGTCTGTCATTTCATCCAGCCATGCACGTTTTTCTTCTCGTGTAAATGCTTCCGGCTTCTTTTCAAATATATTTTCCCATACACCCTCTGCAAGAACATCCATATATTCCTCTCCGATGTATAAATCAATGGCATTGTCCCGGTCTGCTCTTCCTATGCCTTCCTTAAACTTTAATTCCAGTACTTTGGGAGACTGGCGCAGCCACCAGTTATCTGCTTTTTGGCCTGCAAGTCTTGTGCAGTGGATGCGGGACTGCTGTCCTGCACCGATACCAATTGCCTGTCCGCCTTTTACGTAACATACAGAATTAGACTGTGTATACTTCAGTGTAATCATGGCAATGGCAAGATCTATTTTTGCTGATTCCGGAATATCTTTGTTTTCAGTTACCACATTGGAAAAGAATTCTTCATCAATCTCCAATTCATTGCGCCCCTGCTCAAACGTGATGCCAAACACCTCTTTACGTTCCAGCTGTGCGGGTATATAATCCGGGTCTATCTGAATTACATTATAATTGCCTTTCTTTTTCTGTTTCAGCAGCTCAAGAGCCTCTGGCTCATATCCGGGTGCAATAACGCCATCGGAAACTTCTCTTTTAATCAGTCTTGCAGTGTCTGCGTCACAGACATCGGACAGGCAGATAAAATCTCCGAAAGAGGACATTCTGTCCGCACCTCTTGCTCTTGCATAGGCACAGGCAAGGGGGGAAAGCTCTCCTAAATCATCCACCCAGTAAATCTTGGCCAGTGTCTCACTCAGAGGAAGACCCACAGCTGCTCCTGCAGGAGATACATGTTTAAAAGAGGTTGCTGCCGGAAGGCCTGTTGCCTTCTTTAATTCTGTTACCAACTGCCAGCCATTGAAAGCATCCAAAAAATTAATATACCCAGGGCGGCCGCATAATACCTGAATAGGCAGTTCACTTTCATCCTGCATATAGATTCTGGATGGTTTTTGATTTGGGTTGCAGCCGTATTTTAATTCCAATTCTTTCATTTATCCTCTGCTCCTTACTGGTTCTTATTTACAATCTTTGTCTCATATGTACCTGATGCAATGTCGATGTAGCGTACAAACAGTGAAACCTTGTTATCCTCATTCAGACTATTCCACAAAAGTTCTGTAAAATCTTCTATATCATCCGGAATGGAAATCCACTTTGGTTCACCCTCAAAGCTTGGCAGCGGGTCACCGTCACACATATAAGTGTGAATAAAATGGCCCTCTCCTGCCACAGCGTCCTCATAAGCGAACGTATATCGGCTGCAGCTTTCGGGATTGCCGTTGCTGCTCTTCAAAATTGACATTGCATAATTGTATCCGTTCTCGATATGCATAATCCCGGAAATACGAGGTGTATAGTTAGGGCCATCCGGTTCAAATTCCCTTGAGCGCAGGCTTTGCTCAAATGTCATCTGCTTGTCCATGCCTTCGTATATGGTATCTGTCTGATCCCCATTTGTTACAATTGTCTTATTGCCCAGCACGCGCACCGGAGCATAAATAATAAGGCTTGGATCTGTCAGCTTAGAGGGGTCATACGCCTGGGTTCTGATTCCTTCCCCATCCTCCACAAATATCCGGTTTCGGCTATTCTCACTTCTTCCCATAATAAAATAAGCAGTTACAGCCTTTTTACCGTCTTTACTCTTTCCGATAACAATGCCTCTTCCAGGATATGAGTTACTTTTCAATTCCTGCTCAATGGATAACATTTTCATAAGATGGCTCTCCTTTGATTCTATGTCTTGTTTACTGAATACAGCTTTATTATACCTTTGATAGAGTGTAAGTTCAATAACTAAGGTGAGATTTTTCTCATGCGGACCTTTGTAATACGGTTTCCTTTGACCTCTTCAATTATAAATTCCATGTCATCTGCTGCTATTGTTTCCCGGCTTTCTTTTCCCGGGATGTATCCGAGACGTTCAATCAGGTATCCCGACAAGGTATCATAATTCTCGGTTACCAGCCTCAGCCCCATCTCCTCATTTAAGTCACTAATCAGAATTCCTCCGTCCAGCAGATATTCTCCGTCACTCAGCACAACAATTTCCTGGACCACCTCTTCATATTCCTCGCTGATTTCTCCCATAATCTCTTCCACAAGGTCTTCCACTGTAACGATTCCAGAAAAACCGCCGTATTCATCTACGAGAACAGCCATATGCCTTCTGGACTTCTGCAGCTCCCGAAACAGCTCATCCGCATCCCTGCTGTCAGGGACAAAGAATGGTTTTCTCAGCAATTTTTTGATATCCAAAGCTTCCCAGCCATTTTTCCGAACTTCAATCATAACATCCTTGATATGTAGGATACCAATGATGTTATCTATATTTTCTTCATAGACAGGAATCCGGGAATGTCTGGATTCTAAGATTTCATCTACCAGCATGTCAAAGGGTTCCTCTGCGTCCAGTACATGCACATCACGTCTGGGCACCATAATTTCCCTGGCACTTCTGTCATCAAATGAAAAAACAGAGTTTATCATTTCCCGCGCCTCATCCTCAAAGGTACCATTTTCATTTCCCATTTTCAGAAGAGCCTTAATTTCTTCTTCTGTGACCGCCTCTTCCTGATCCTCGGTTTTCAACCTAAGGAGTCTGAGCACCCCTTTGGTAGATACGGACAAAAGCTTAATGAAAGGTGAAAGCAGCTTTGAAATGTAATGGATTGGCATTACCGTTACCATACAGAACTTTTCTGCCTTCTGCAATGCAATCCTTTTTGGTACAAGTTCTCCAAATACAAGATTAAAGAACATCAAAAGCAATGTCACCCCGTTACCGGCGATGGCAGTACTGTACGGTATATGCATTCCTCTCATCCATTCTGCAAGAACCGGCGCAATTCCCGCCGCCGCAGATGCACTGGAATAGAATCCTGCAAATGTTATGGCTACCTGAATTGTTGAAAGAAACTTCGTTGAATCCTCAAAGAGGCTCTGAACCACGACTGCTTTTTTATTTCCTTCCTCCGCCATGCTGCGGATTCTGTTCTTATTCACAGAAACCACGGCCATCTCGGCACCGGCAAAAAAAGCATTCATGAGTGTGAAAAATAATAAGAGTAACAATTGAAACAAAATCGTGTTCCCATCAGGGTCTGCGTCCATAAAAAAAATAATCCTCCTGTGTTATGTTTATTACGCCTGCGGCGTTTCATCTGGAGGGAGAATTTTCCTCCCCCAAAATATTTTTAGAAGAAGTATAACACGAACCTTTTCATTTCGCAAGACTAAATCTTATCGCATTCTGTATACTATACCCCATACTCATATTCTGTCTGTTCCAATATTCCACAGTTTCTAAAGCTGTGATGTCTGAAATAAGCTCTCTATACCACAGCTCGGTCTGCCCCTCTTCCATGCTGTTGATAAGCACTGTATACTCCGGTAATTCTATCTTCAATATAGGGGAATATCCCCGATACACATAAACTCTATAGTCCCCGGTCGCCTTTTCCCGGAATTTCCCAACGAGCTGTCTGTCATCTGCAAGACCATTCGTTCTAGTGAAGTTACCTTCCGGCATTTCATCCAGCAATTGAAGGTCTTTTATGTCTCTCAGCTTAAACGTAACAGGAGTCATCGGGGATGATATTCTGACTGAATCTCCATTTAGCTCCAGATCCCTTGGCATAAAATCAGCCCTGAGAAATACAATGAAGAGTACAAGCATCATAACTGCAACTCCCCCCAATATTCCAAATGTAAATATCTTTCCGGCTGGTCTTGCCATATTGGTTGAGTAATTTAAAGAACAAAACCTGTCCGGCACCCACAGTCTTTTATCATTAGGATTGCTGTACCACCCGTTCTTCCAGTACACATCATCATCCCTAAATACTAACTGAATATCAGCCCGCCAGCCTTTCTGCACTTTCATGTCATAAAGCCTTCTATGTGTACCAAACAGAAGCCACATAACCCCTACGCACAGTTCTGTAAGCCACAAGGTCCACACTATCAGAAACACAGAAAAATACCAGAAACTCAAAAAACAGACTGCGACGGAAGCAATCCCATTTATGGAATAAAACCATTTTGTTTTCTTACTGTATTCTTCCACTAAGAATTCAACCTCAGACTCCCGTACCGCATAATCCGGAATGTGTACCCCAAAAAGCATCCCATCTTTGTAAGATCGCTTTCCTCCATATATTGCCATACAGATTGCTACGATAAAGACATTTGTAAAAAGAAAAATAATAAAAATCACCATCCCGGAGCACCCCTTCCGCTATGCCTTATAACAATATCCACCCTGCTCTTGGAAAAGCACTAGTATGTATTTTCATTAGTATCCCAGCGGCTGGTCCACAAAGATAATCTCGCACTCCATCCCCATGGGGGCACGGTCAATGATAACCGTCATCCGGCAAATACGCCCGGGACTGTTACAATCATAGCATTTATCTGCCTTTTTAGCACATGGAGTGTCTGCGCCTACTCTTTGGGCATTTTGTGGAGCGGCTACATTTTTGCACCGGTAAATTGCATCTTCCAAATTGGGAGTTATCTTATTTTTGCCTACTACATAGTAGCACTTTTGAGGGCCAAAGGCGGTCATAGACACGCGGTTTCCAGTTCCATCAATATTCACAATCTGCCCGGACTCCGTCACAGCATTTGCACTTGTTATATAGATATTTGCGCAGCTGGCCAAACGTCTCACATCCCCAGACGGTATTTTATTATGCCATATTACAGTATTATTTTGCTGCAGAGCCTCAAACAAGCCCATCTCAGCAAGAGTGACACTCCCTCCAAATCCAATGGTTTGATTTTGCAGGACATTTGCAAGATAATCGCAGGCTCCTTCTTTCTCGGAGAAAAGCTGCGTGGTAAATCCATGCTTTTCAAAATTTTTTCTAATCAAAGAGTATTCCATTCCTATACCACCTTTCTGTATGCACAGAGTGCTTGAATATCACGTTTCCTACTTTGAGCAATGACTACTTTGTATTTTCTTCAACAACACTAATCTCTCATAAAACATTTTTTCACGCGCGCTGTCGTCAAACCACTGTGATGAAACTTCTCTTATTTGATTTCAGCAAATGTTGTTAATTGCTTCTTTCTGATTTTGCGCTTTTTCAGTCGTTAGACTATTGGCTCTTTCTATTTCTAATGTACTAAACGGCAACAATCCTTCTATGTTACTTTTAGGATAACCCATACAGAAATCGTGCCTTTACAAACCACGTTATCCGTGGTATATTTATCTTAGAAAAGGAACAACCGCCCACAAGGGGTTGACCGATTATATGAGAAGCAAAGCCACCCTTAACCGTCCAAAGTTTGTAGGGTGGTTTTTGCTATGTATAGCTACTTACAAAACGTAAAAACGAATGTAAGTAATGCTAAAAGGAATAGACCAAAGGTCATTAAATCCTTAAAATCAAAGCGATTTTTCATAGGCATCACCCCCATTCCTTTAGAATGAGGTCAACACACCCTGCAACACGATTGTCCTTGTGTCCATCTTATCATAATCAGTATCTTCATACAATCTACATTTTTCTATTTCAATTCCTCAATTTTTCCACCTCTTTCATATGACCTTTTTGTTTATCAGTTATGTGCTTGTCACTTGTCAGTTACGCAGAGAATTTGACAAATTTTCAAGGGTTTTTAATATTCTTATATTCGTTTGAATTATCTCCTTGAAAACTTATGGGATTATCTGCGGATGCAGAAACAACCTCGAATTTGCTTTGCAAATCCTCGGTCATTTCTGCATTCCTATGGACAAAAGCGCATATAAAAAAGCCCTTGAATGCAAGCATTCCGGGCTTTCTGATATGCGTTTTGTCCGCAGATAATCCTAACGTTTTGAAAACTGTGGTGCTCTACGAGCTGCTTTGAGACCGTATTTCTTACGTTCTTTCATACGTGGATCACGTGTAAGGTATCCTGCAGATTTCAATACTGGTCTGTATTCTGCGTCTGCTTCAAGAAGTGCTCTTGAAATACCATGACGGATTGCTCCTGCCTGTCCTGTGTATCCACCTCCGTGTACGTTTACCAGTACATCAAACTTATCGTTTGTGCCTGTTGCTACAAGAGGCTGGCGAACAACAACCTTCAATGTCTCCAGTCCTAAATATTCATCAATATCTCTCTTATTTATAGTAATTTTACCTGTTCCAGGTACAAGATATACTCTTGCGATAGATTTTTTTCTTCTTCCTGTTCCGTAATATTTTGCATTAGCCACTGTAATGTCCTCCTTTCAACCTTTCCTTAAAATGTTAATACTTCTGGTTTCTGAGCCTGCTGTTTGTGCTCCGGTCCAGCGTAAACATGAAGTTTCTTAATCATTTCTCTACCTAAAGGTCCTTTTGGAAGCATTCCTTTTACAGCCAGTTCAATAACTTTTTCAGGTTTCTTAGCCATCATCTCTGCCAATGTAGTCTCTCTCATTCCGCCTACATAATCAGAGTGATTATAATATATCTTCTGCTGCATCTTTTTACCTGTTACTTTTACCTTATCTGCATTCACAACTACTACATAATCACCTGTATCAACATGTGGTGTAAATTCTGGTTTGTTCTTACCTCTTAACACTTTTGCAATCTCTGAGGACAGACGTCCTAATGTGCATCCTTCAGCGTCAACCACATACCATTTTTTCTCAACCTTGTCTGGGTTAGCCATATAAGTTTTCATGGGGTGTTCCTCCTAAAATAATCATCACAACTTGCTTTACTTTCTATATGAAATCAGCGCACTCCGGGGCTTGGTGTATGCTGTTTCTCCTTTTGTCATGCTGTATTATTATAGTACGCCCTGTTACAGTTGTCAACATCTTTTTATTATACATACAATTCTCATAATCTTTACAGTCAAATATAATTAAAAACCCGATTTTTTACAAATCATGATATACTGACAAGATATACTTATTGGGAAATTAATGTTCAACAAGTATATTATACCACAGAAATTCAAAAATATATTTTTAGCCTGCAAATAAAAAGTCAATAGGTAATTGAAGTTTTTTCAAAATAATTCATATGCAGGATTTTAGGTATTACAAATAGACCACCGCTATACGCTGGTCTAAAAAGAAAAGAGTGTGATGG
>JACERV010000002.1 GCA_013911065.1 Ruminococcus sp.
CGAATTAAAGAGAAACTAGGATGGATGAGTCCTGTAGAATACAGGCTCAGCCTCCTGGCTGCATAAATAATTGCGCAGCAGTTAAAACTACTACGCAATAAAGTCTAACTTATTGGGGTCACATCATTGTCTGCAGTGGAGATATAATATGATACTTGATATTTTATAAACTTTTTTGAACTGGAAGTCAGGACAGTATGCCATTTTTTTGAGCATACTGATACATCTGCTCTTCTTCCAGGCAGACCTCATCATACTTGCTCTTTATCTTTCTGATTTTGAAATCTTCCATTAAATCGTCAAGGAATTTCTTGAAATCAGGATTGCTGTCTACCAGGCGGTTAATAGTATCCCAGTCGAGAGATTCCTTTTCTTTCGCAGAGAATAGGATTTCACTCTGCATGAAATGTTCTGCATCAAGGCGGATGACGCCAATACCGAAGGCGTTGTTCAGACGGTGCATTTCGTCTATCAGCTCCGGATCGTCTGCAATATGTAATGCGACCAGATATCCTTCGTGTGCCCAACTTGAATTTGATACGGCCTGGAAGTAATATTCCCGGAAATTGGACAGGTTGATATCAATCTTCATCTCGAAAGAATATAACTTGTATGGACTCACTTTTAGGATGTCAAATAATTTGAGTATATTCTCAGTATAGGATTCAAAGGGGAAATGCACGCCGACAATATCCGGATGCAACCATTTATTCTTGCCGCTCTTTTCACGCTTGGAAACCTCATGGTATATGGTTTTGGTGGGACATTTGAAATGTTCATCAGAATTAGCAAAACTGGATAGCAGGATATGTAATGCTCGCTCTCCGAATTTATGTTTCTGTGATGCCTTCTCCTGCTTCTGTTTTTCTTCATATTCTTTAAGTCCGGCAGTCTTCCCTTTTAAGAAGAATTTTGCCGGACGTTTGCTTACCTGTTCAAATATGGTGTCTAGGTTATTTTTATATCAACGTAGATTCTGGCTGAAAGGGTTCGAATGGGCGTCTTTCCTGAAGATGTTAGATTCTCCAGAAGTCCCAGTTCCTTTCCAGTTTCCCATATCTCCTCAATAGATAACGGAATATTTTCTTTTTCCAGCACATCCTTTGCCAAGGTTAAAAAGCTATATGCCATTTATAGTTTGCCCCTTTCGCACATCATATTTTATCACATTCTGCGAAAGTATAGGAGAATTCCCAAAGATAATAACACCGTTCAAGTAATAAGAGTAGTAGAAAATGTACTATCTTTTTGTTATAATACTCTAAAATAGCTGATTAAGAGGTGTTAATATGTCTAATTTCTTTGTTTTAAGAGAGTATTATGTACAGTATCTTAAAAAAATTCGTGGTAATTCATCCTCGACAATACAACATTACTTAGGTGCCTTAGATACTATATCATCGTATTTATCCGCACAGCAAAAGATTAATACTACAATTTATGAGATTACCGAATTGAATAACCTGCAGACTATTAAGGATGATTTATTTCAAGATCCACATTTTATAGAAAAAGATGAACGGGGTCACCGAATGTATAGTGCTGGATTAAATAATTATTGCCGTTTTGCATCAGGTGATAACTTCATTGATATTAAAGAACATATTTCGCTTATGGACTTTGTAATTCCTCGGAGCGATCTAATAATTCAAAGAACAGAGACATATAAAAGATCCTCCATAATTAAAAATCAAGTCATTGAATCCGTTGGATATATATGCGAAATTGATCCACTTCATAAGACATTTATTTCAGAAAGTACAAACCAGCTATATATGGAAGGGCATCACATAATTCCTATGAAAATGCAGAAACATTTTGATAACAGTCTTGACGTATATGCCAATATTATTAGCTTATGTCCTATCTGCCATAGACAATTACATTTTGGATTACGTGAAGATAAAATAGAATTGTTAATTAAAATATATTCAGCACGGTCTGAACGTTTACATAATTGTGGCCTGTCAATTAGTCAAGATGAGCTTATTGAATTAGCTGCGTAATTGCATACTAATACAAATCATCTCTTTCTAAAAGGTATATAGTTTTCCATTTACAGTTCTTTTTGGCAAAACTATATACCTTCATTAAAACTCATCGATTAACGTTATGGTATTATCCAACATCGTACAAAAATCCACATTCATAAATAGATTTTAGACGACACAGCAACATAATCTCAAGACAACACACCAGCTCCGTCATAGCATCAAGTTTTCTCAGCCAAAATAAAATTTATGTTTAAGAGAATGAACTTGTATCTCTAGAATGATATATAACAACTTTTCTATAATAACTCTTTCCAAAACCCTATATTTTTTTCTGTAAATGTACCAACAATAAGCCCGCGATCAAGAAATCCGTTTCGTTCTTCACAACATGTCTCCGGAAGAAGTCCACAAGCATGACAAGCCGCTAAATTAAGTGATTCACGTCCTTGTCCGCGACTTAAAATACACACCGGATCATTTGAACAAGTTTGTGCATTTCTGATTGCTTTTCGAAGAATACTAGGGAATGCATCGGATCTACCCTGGCGAACTAAACCTCCTAGGGTTCCTTCTGAATCTCCGCTGGCAGTATAGATGAATATTCCTGCCATCTGTTTTCCGTCATCTTCTTCGGCACAGTATATTCGCTCGCTAAGCGAAGAA
This sequence comes from Ruminococcus sp., assembly GCA_013911065.1. Lineage (GTDB taxonomy): Bacteria > Bacillota > Clostridia > Lachnospirales > Lachnospiraceae > Muricomes. Next base: position 2,658 of record JACERV010000002.1, read on the forward strand.
ATGCTGTATCCACACTCAAAGCTAAGTTGCTTAATGAGTAGGTGGGCAAGTGTATGCAACATAATAAATTTAGGTGTTATGGTTCGAGGATGATTTTTTCCGATAAATGATGCCGCATAATAATCATTAATATGCTTTGCTCGTTTAATGACCATAGGATTTTCTTGAATCCAATCATCAATATCCCTCTGTTCCAATTCAATAAAAATGCCTTCCCCCCTTACTTCATATGCAGGGTACCATCGTGTATCAGGTTCTTTAATATGAACAAACCCTTTGTCCGTTTTATTCATTACAGGATTAATGCGGGAGAATCCGATAAGTGCATTCACCACACGAACCTTATCAATTAATGAAATTGATTTGACATGTGGCAGATTATATTCAACTATATTCATGTTTTCACGTGAAAAGTCACCCAACGCACCTGATGAAGTTGACACTTCACCACTGAGGGCTGAATACTCTTCTGAACGATATTTTACACCGGACACATCAATTTCATCATCGGTTTCTTCAAGCCATTTACGGTAGAGGATGTGCTCAATATCGGTTTTATCATTTCCAATCTCAAGAGCAATTTTTTCAGCCCATTTAGATAAACGTTTTTTTATTGTCTCAATTCTGTCTTCAGGTTCTTCATCTTCAATAATTGTAATACAATTGGCAAAAGCTTTGCTCTTTTCAATTCTCGCATTCAACTTATCTGCATAAGGAGGGATCACTAAAGAACTATATACTACCGGAAAATATACCGAAGAGGAACCTCTTTGAACCGTTCGAGGGTAACAAGCACATTTTTCTTTAATAAGTTTATGCGGATGCCCACCTTCACAGTGAAACTCTTCCGTTCTCGATTCTTTGTCAAGCTTTTCAAACCCTTCCGTATCAAAAGCACCTTTAAGGGTTGCGGATGCCCCGCAGGAGCAAGAAATACTCAATCCTTCCAGTCCTTCCGTACCTGATGCCCCTGTTTTAAACTTTAACAAAGGATTCCCACAAACAGATTTTCTTGCCTTTCTATGCACCCATTTAACCCATGGAAAATCATTGATGTGTCCACGCTCACATACCGTAACGATACGGGCGACAACCAAATCCTGATAACAGTTCAGGCATTGCATATGTTTAACCATATGCTCATCAGATTCAATTGACTTGGTTTTTGCTCGTTTTTTATATTCAGAAACCCATTTTTTCAATGGCTGGAATTTCCTGCATTTAGGACAGAAATACCATTCCGGAAAGCGAGTATAAGATATATTCGTAGGCATAGCAAACCAGTCTACACCAAGTGCTTTTGCGAAACGATCATCGTATATTTTTGCAGTACCACTCCAATATTCCGGATTTGCCGTAACAAGTGTTTGGTCAGGGAAATCAACCATTGCTCCGACACCGTACTGCATAACAGCCTGTGCAGCTCGGACGGAATGTGTTACACGATTCAAACTTATCTTATCTTTTATTTGTTCAGCCATTATCCTGCTCCTCCCAAATCAGAACACTGCCTTTGACTTGCGTATCGACATTCCTCATAGAAGTCATTGTCTCCCAAGCAGCATCCTGTCCCGATGAATTATATTGTTTTAGTAAACGCTTTTCTCCGGCTGCAGGCGAATTAACCATGAATCTGCGTCCAAAGTAAAATGGAGTAGATTTCCCATCTGCATTACATTCGTCAACTATGATTTGCCAACTCTCGAAGAACGCAACAATCTCAGCTCTTATATCTTCAATATCATCTTTCAATACGTTATTGGAACGAGCATTTATGCTTTTCACACGTCCGGTTATAAATGCATCGATATCAGAAATTATATCCGCAAAATAATCTGTGTCAAAATTTGCAGCATCTTTATCTTCACAAAGACCTACACGATTTCTTATGATTGCAGTAATAATGGCATGTAAAGCCCTATCTCTCGCAGGCTTTGAAAAGGGTGTTGCACCGGTCGGTTCCACAAACCTGTAAAATGACTCATGATATGGTCTAAATCTCTCATAATGTGAGCGATCACGGCTTTTCGTAGAATCATATTGAACGAAAGCTACACCAGGGAACGACCGACCGACTCGACTTGATGCCTGTATATATTCACTTGTAAGTTTCGGTTGTCCTACCATAAGCATAACATTTAATCGTGCAACATCAATGCCAACGGATATCATATTGGTAGCAAGCAAAACATTGGATGCATGCCTTTTTGGGGATTTATTATCATTAGAATACTCCCATTTTTCCAATTTATCCAGTGTTTCATTTAGCTCTGTGGTTGTAACTCGACTCGTAAGTTCATCGGAACCAACAATCAAACGTCGCGTAGAAAACAGCCTATTGGATGTTCGAATAATAAAGTCCTTTACGTCATCATCAACAAGCGTTGAAGCCTTTCCAAGATCTTTCAGACTGTTAAAATACACTGTTAATGTCCACAGCTTATCTTTTACTTCGTCCGGCAAATCCATCATATACAATCTTTGCAGCAACGCAGCCATTGCACGAATCTCTGTCATTGCCTTGGTTTTTCCGGATGGCATAATACCGACATATTTCCGTCCGAATATCCCGTTATCATGCGAAACTGTAGCTTCACGGGCAAAGAACGAATCTGAGGAATCTATACCGGGAGCGGGGAATTGAACAACTTCACGATTATAAAGTACGGAGCATTGCTCTTTTGCTCGGCGAATTGTAGCCGTTGAAGCAATCACTTTCGGATAGATGCCTTTTTGCCCACAGATTGCATCCACGGCGGTCTCGTATAGACCGACCATTGTTCCAAGAGCACCTGAAATCAGATGTAACTCATCTTGGATAATTAACTCGGGCGTTCGATTGCCACTCCCAATTGCAAAAAAGGAACCTATACGACCGTCCCACGGCATCATAGCAAATTTATCAACCGTACCAAAAAGCAGAGTCGGAGGATTACGATACAGCTCTTCGTCAATTATTTGAATAGGTAGCCGTTTTGTGAAATCACACTCCTCGTGAGGACAAAACATGTAGAAGTGTTTCATATCTCTAAGATTATAGCCCCATGCCCCAATCAGCTTTCCGTCATGTACATCTCTAACAAGTTTTGTGCCACACCATGGGCATTTCAATACTTGGAATTTATTGTGCTTGTCTTTTATGTATCGGATGCTGCTCGCAGTAGCTTTCTGCAATTCATCCCAATGCTCCTTAGCACCATTCTGCCCAGTGTTTGAATTAGGAATATGTGTACCACCTATCCACAGACCAATTGTAATCGGCTCCTTACCCAGCAAGTATGCGGGATATGTACTTCGACGTGCTTCACTATCCTGTCGAATATACTCACAAGCACATATCAGCGTGGCTGCTCGAGTAAATTGCTGTGCAGCGAGCAAACGTAAGGTATAGCGCATCATAACAGTTGTTCCCGCAGCTTCCCGAAAATGAGTCAATCTTCGGTGAAAAATTGTAAAAGCTGTCAATCCAAGATAAGCTTCCGTTTTCCCGCCACCAGTTGGAAACCAAATAAGGTCTACAATGTCCCTTTCATCCGAATCATCATATACAATTGAGTTGATATCCATAAGTAAAAAAGCGATCTGAAACGGTCGCCAACGACAATCGTTGTCTCCTTCTCTTCGATAATCCATATGCCTCAACAGTTCCGCTATCTCCTTGTCATTAGGATAGCGGTCTTTATCTGCTGTATCCGATTGCATTCTAAGATGCACTCTTTGCATAAACATTGCTCTGTTCGCAAGCAAGAAAGCGGAGTAGGCCATATCATCTGTCTCCAAGGTTTTAATTCCTGCATACATTCGCTCATAAGCTCGTTTACATTCGATAATATTCTTTGATGCCGCAGATTGATATTTTGAATCAAGAGTCGCAGCCGTTTCAACTAAACCATCAACCCAGTCCTTATATTGATTGACAAGACTTGTAAGCACAGAAATCTTTTGCATTTTATCTGTTCCATCCAGGTCAGACAAAAACTTCATTGACAGCTTTTCAGCTGATAAAACATTGTTTTTAGGCAAATCAAAGCTCATAGGAGGTACTTCCGATTGCGGGAAAAATTCACTCCAAAGTTTACCGTTTCCTTTATTATCAATTTCCCATTCAGCGGAAGTTCCCAGGCCGGTTCCGTAAATCTTCTTATCCCGATATAGCAGTTCAAGAGAGCGTTCTTCATCATCCATCGAATCTGTATCAAGGTTTGGGTTACTTTCCTCAAAAACAAAATGATTCTGTTCCGAACAAATGTTAATTCGAGCTTGGTATATACATTGATGAGGCTTTGCCGGTACTTCTTTACTATCATTGACAAGCATTATCGTCAACGACCAAAGATTGTCACTAATCTTAGTTCGGAGTGCCGTGATTTTCGCATAGGTACCATCCAATTCTCTGTTTTCGTCGATATATTCGCCATTTGAAAAATCAAGAATAAAATCTACTGTATGTGGTTCACGAACATATCCATTTCTGCAAAAATCCACAAAACGGTATGCCATCTGCTTTATAGTGGAAAATTCACTTTCCAAGATCGTGCCGCGCTCAAAGATATCCCTAATCTCTTTTCCTGTTACTGCTGAAATGAGGCGAATTACAGTTGCTTCTTTGTCGTAAACCATCTTATGTGCAAGTTCCGGAGGTACTGAATAATGTTCAAAATTATCCGGTTTGAACGGGATTACACAATCCGTAACCTTTGCTTTTCTGTATGTCGCAAAGGAGACACTACCATGTACTGTTTCTGCGTTACCCTTTACAATAAATGTAATTCCTATGGAAGAGGGCATATACTGTGCAGATAATCCGATTTCTTCATCAAGATTTTCATCAGCGGTTTCATCAAATTCAAATTGACGGAAACCAGATGCCGCTGCCTGCTCTTGAGGGGCATCCTGCTGAATGGTATCACCGGCTTCAAGGTCGGCGTCCTCATCTACATCTGTATCATTAATCGGAACGGTTTCATCACTGTCCTGATTCACCTGATTCTCCTGTGGGTAAAGTATACCGATTGAATAGCGGCTGATGGGACTGCTTGATATGAGTTCATGCTCCGCATCCGGAATGGAAAACTCCGAACCCGGACCCAGCAATTCGGCTTTTATAAGATTTATGTATTCTTCTCGAGCGACAATCAACTGCTCTTTTATTTCCTTACTATTCATATCAATTCCTCCGCTTCAAATATTCAGCATTTCATATACTATTTTACACTACCTCGGCTATCGGCTTATTAATTATATTGACAGGTATGGTTATCGGCTCCTCAAGCAAGGTTATACTCTCCAACTCTAATGTCTTCGATAAGGTTTCAATATTTTCATAGACACCCTCAAGTATACTACCTTTTGGCGGCATATGACCGCTGAGCTTGTCCGTTATTGCTCTGCCTATCAGAGATAATATTTCTTTGCGTTGTCTTCTGACTATACGACAGGCTTCAAAATAACCTTTCGAATCACTGAGCAGATAAGAATCACCGGTAAGTTTAGCAATTCCCTCCATGGTCTTTTCATCACGAGGACCTACAATATGACTTTCTTCTATTAACCAATGTCGTATAGCTACTTCTTGCAAAGAACATCCGAACTCACTTAACCCTTTGGCAATATCTCTATATGAAAGTCCATTAATATTTTTATATTCTCGCAATATTTCTTTCCAATAAAATGCCTTTTCTGTAGCATCAAGCACTTCATTACTAAATTTTCCTGATTGCTGTAGAATTTCATAAATATAATCCACCATATTCCGGGTATAGTCATCGCGCTTTGCAAATACAAGAAGATCGCCTGATACGAGTTTGTCTGCATCGGTTTCGACAACTTCCCCGCGTACATTATCAAAGACAAGTGCATCATAGTATTTAGAAAACAATATTTGTTCCCCACTCGTGAATAGTCCCACCGCACACACTTCAGAAGTAGGCACATTCCCGGCAGTATTGGAAATTCTCTTCATAAACTTTTCAACATCGAAGATGCCAACACTTTCAATATATTTTTCCAAATCCACAGTGTCAGCAATAAATACATCCAATTCTTCATACTTATTATATTCGTCTGATACCTCTATATTTTCATCAGAAATATCTTCTTCTGCAATACCGATTCTTGCATTCAATTTCTTTTCGGAGCTCACAAATTTTCGCTTTTTATGTATGAACAAATGCGTTTCACATTCATAAAGAAAGACCAGAATATCCTCAGCAGACTTGCAATTCAATGGTTCAAACCGCTTTCCTTGAAAATCACCAATGACAATCACTTCATCGAAATCACCGGTATTCTCAAAGCGATTTGCAGTGACAATGGTTATATTATGAGTATTAATCCAATTGTCTGCGGCAAGAATATCAATATAATACGCTTTCGGTACAACAATCACAATTCTTCGGTTATCGGAGCTCTTCACATGTCCTGCCAAAGTATCTCGTTTCGGACAATGCACATACAAAGATTTATAAAGACTTTCCAATCTATCTGCCACATATGCACAGGTGTACTCCACTGCTCCTGCAAATTCAGACCATTCCCATAATTCACGAATCCTTAAAGCCGGAGAAACCACTCCGATATTCAACGTTCCGGCACTGATAAATTCTTCCAATACCTGCAACGGGAAAACCGCTGTTGTAAAGAGATTCAGTAGTGAATGGGCAGAAATGATAAAATCGTTCTTCTTTTCGCTGCTCCATTCGGATTTTTTAATGATATATAAAGCTTCTCGAATCTGCTTCAATTCATCCCATGTTAAACCGCCGTCAACGTTAACAACAGCAACATTATTGTTCACTATGTTCGTAATCTGCCTATCAAGTGCGGAGGTAAGTGAATTTATTTCTTTCGGCGGCAAAGAATTTTGCAAGAGATATTCCTTGGTGCAGGCAAACACATCTGTAGTTTCTTCATTATTGACAATATTATATGCACTTTCAGATTCTATACCGGCAGCAATATGGATAAAATCCAAAGATTTTCTGCCGAGCAAATCTGTCAATTCCGAAACACCTTTGGACAATGCATTCTCTCCGATAACCATCAATCCGACAACCTTGTTTCCGCGTTTATCGAGAACCAAGTCCCGGGCAGTGGAAATCTTACCGGTGACTTTTAAAACAGGTTCTGCTTTGTTCGGATTATTACCGAATTGATATTCTTCACCACTGTCGGTATAATATGCAGCCGTAACAATATCAAGTAGCTCTATTCTTTTATCTTCGTCATATACGATTTCCAATCCTTTTGAGATACGGTCAAACACAGCACGTTCCGTAACGATAACAGTTGACACACCTGTAATACTCGGAACCTCGGATTGAGAAATATTAAATACCATGGAAATAAAATTAGAACGGTTGGAATTTGCACTTCTTATTCCTCGGCCGTCCGTTAACTCCGAAGTACCATAATACGGCTTTATTAGATTCTTATTAATATCATATGGAATCCACCTGGTTGATTTTCCATTTTTACCTCTACCATCCTGCTCCATGCATAAACATTTTTTATTATTACAATATTCGACTCCACGCCAACGATATCGCTCATTTTTATACATAACCATGTCGCCTATATTCAAGGAATTAATTATTTCTTCCGGTGTGGTCACATCCATTGAAAGGCAACCAAGCGAGGCGATAATAAAAGAAATAATATCAAAGCATACAGAACCTGTGTGCAAAGCAACGCTAACAGAGCACTCTCCGCCAGACAATGTAGATACAAAAAATTCAGCATACTTCTTAATGATTCGTTCTTTTGAAATGAGCGAACCTTCAAAATATATATCACATCTATCCGTCAGATGAGTAAATGCATTTGCATTTGCCACAATGAAGTCACCTCCTTATCTTTAGTTATCCGCCGCCAGAATCTCCAGACAACGCTTCACAAACCGAGCCATCTCCTCAATAGCGGGTATAGTTACCGAATTTCCAAATTGCTTATATCTCTGGACATTCGGCACCTGCTTCGGGAACGAAAAGGTATCTTCACCTTGCTCATTGATAAAGGCATAATTGACAAAGCCTTGCAACTTTCCCCATTCCGTCGGGGTCATCATCCTAATACCTTTATCATTCAATGGGGTTTTCTTTCCTTTGACCTCTGTTCCGGCAATCCCATCACGTGGATCATATATAAGATTGCGCTCTCGCCCGGAACCACCTGTTGCAAGTAGGGTGTTAGCTATCGGGTTTTGAATACCCGGTTCGTTGACTATCCTGTATCCGAAACCATAACCTCGCTTTTCCTGCTTCTCACGGTGTTTAACCAGTGTCTCAAAATATCCGGATGCCATATAATACTTTGCATCAACATTACGCTCCAAAACATCATTAAGGTCAGAGTATAGCTTTTGATCACGGTCTTTCGGTAATTCAAGAGGCAAAAGAAAAAGACGTTCCTGGGAATACCGTTCTCTGTCAAAACCGATTATATATGTCCTGGGGCGATTCTGAGGAACTCCAAAATCACGGGAGTTTCTTATAAAACACTTGGAATTATAATACAACTCTCCATCCTCCAATTGTTCAACACCTATAATCTTATATTTCAGTTCTGTTTCAAGAACGTCAAGGATACGTCGAAATGTTGCACCCTTATCACGCGTCACCAAATGATCTACATTTTCTAAAAAGAAAGCACATGGACGAGTTCTCTTAATAATATCTGCAATATGAAAAAATATCTGACCTTTCTCTTCATTTTCAAAACCTTCACCAAGACCGACCCGGCTAAATGTTTGACACGGAAATCCTGCAAGAAGAATATCATATGGGGTTTGTTCTACTATATTTTTAAACGCTTCGCTCGTAAGATCATTCTCAGGATTTTCTCCAAACAAATGCTCATACGTCATACATGCCCATTTATCAACCTCAGCTGACAAGACATTGGTAAAATCACCGACGCGTTCAAAACCACGGCGAATTCCTCCAATTCCGGCACAAAGGTCAATGGTTCGATATGGTTGTTGAGGATATATTCGCAAATGTTGTTCTATTACATCAACGCAACCTGCAGTATCCTTTTTAATCATTTTACCCCAGAATCTCAATACCGTCCATCCTTGCGATTGCAAAGACTCGGTGACCGTTTTATCCCTTTCCATATTTTTTTCGATTTTAGGTATCCAGAAATCTTGATTGCTCTTAATCTCTTTTTGTGCGTTTTCCCAATCAAATCCATGCCAGAATTCGCTATCGCAAAATACAGCTATCTTTCTGGCACGAAAAACTATATCTGGTTTTCCTATAAGTGTTTTATCGTTTCTGGTATAAGTTTGAATACCACGAAGCTTAAGCTCGGCACAGAGAGCATTCTCAAGTGCCGTATCTTTATTGCGTACACGACTCATATTATAACTGATTTGCTCTTTTGTTTTTCGAGCCACAAATAATCACCTACTTCCATAAACGTCTTATATTCAATCAATTTCATTCTCGGCAGCTCCGCCGGAACGAAACCATACGTCGATTTCACTGATTTTAAATTTCCACAATCGCCCGGCTTTCACAGCAGGCATCTCTTTTGTTTCGATCCATTTCATAATGGTATGTCTCTTGACCCCTAAATGCTCACATACCTCTTGAAGTGACACCCATCGCTCAACACCGTTTTCGGACATATTTGCCCCCTCATTTAATCATTTTTATCATTGTACCAAACCATTAAGAACATTGCAATTCTATATAGGTTGTTTTAGGTTGTTTTTTGTAGATTTATTGCAATTTGTTTGCCTTGAGAATGTATATTTGCTACATATTCCTTCACCTTCACATACAAATTATGTCCAGCTACTTTTAAAGGATACAATAACCTGTTAGTATTTGAATACGAAAAGAAAAACCGTCCTTATGGACGGCTCAAATCTTATCTGGAATAGTAAACACATTTCAAAACACGGTACTTTTAACTTATACCTGTAGCAAAACATTCAAGACATTCCCAATCTACCTATAGGCCATTTCCTACAGAAAATGAATGCTTGCTTTATCATCATAAAAGTAGTTCTCGCACATTTAGAGTTTCACAACTTCTTTCGAAGTGGTGCCGTGATAAACAATATATCAATTATACAGATTACTATTCTAAATAGTATATTGGCATCAAAATCCTCTTGCATATTCGTTTTTTCAATATTAACTGTAATCACCAGAGCAAAGCATTGAAAACACACTGATTTATGTTGATGCCTATAGTTTGATGTGAAATGAACAGCGTTACTCTTCATTTTTATTTGATTAACCTTTACCCCAGAGGTAAACACTTCTAAATATCTTCTTTAGTAAGCTTATAACACAGAAACATTTTATACTTAAAACAGCCTCCCCCCTAAAATCAAGCTTTCCGTTCCAGCAACACCTCGGTCTCAACATGCGGTGAAACGGAAGTTTGATACTACATGGCGAAAATCTTCCTTTTGTCAAAAGGTATTATGATTTTTCCCACTGCCACTAATACTTTGATTACTAATAATAATCGTAATAGGAGCGCATCTCTACTTCATAATCTGCAATTTGATCCAACATTGAATCACAACCATCTAAAAAATTCACTATGGCTCTCATATATTCAAACACATTTTTTATATCAATTTTCTTATCATTAAGACGATATTCCAAACTGTATGATGTTGGATATCTGAAGCAATCTCCATTTTTATCAATTGTATCCAGTTCTATTAATTCTGCCTCTACAATATCAATAACTTGCAAATCTCCACTTCTTTTATCTGCATAAAATTGAATCATAGGCTTTACATTTTTCCATAAATCTTTCTTTATTAAATGACTTCTTCTTTTTGAATAAAATATATGTCTTGGAACACCATTTTTAATACTTATATAAAAAAGCCTTTTTAGGCATAATTCAATTGAATTTCTTAGCAGAAAAATTAAGGGGTATATTTTTTCTTCATAAGTCATACTACAACACTGATAAAATAGGAAATCAGCCACATCAGTGTATCCCCTAATCTTAGTATGAAAACCATTATCAGATAGTGGTTCCCATAAATAGCAATTTCCAATGCCATGATTAGCCAATATCAGAAATTCTGTTTTATAACTTATTTCGAACTTTCTGCCAGAATCATATGTCCCGCAATTAATACACTTTTTAACTATTGAAAATGCCTGTATCAAATTATTTGCCGTCTCAACATTATTTAAAAATTTATCTCGGTATTGTGCTAAAAAATCATCTTCAAAAGGAAACCTAAACATATCTGATTTTTCATCAGCTAATTCAACTGATGTCAAATATTTTCCCAACCAATTCTTTTCATCTTCTGTAATATAATCTTCATCGCTTCCTTTATATTGCAGAAAAAGTTTTATCAAGTCATGACAACACTCTTTGAATACTAATTGCGTATTATATTTGTTTTTATTCACTCTATAAATCAATGCTTTTAATCCTAGTTCAATACTCTGACGAATAAAGAATATTCCCGGTAAAAACCACATATCTGACTTGACATTATTATGGCCACTTTCAATAACTTCTTTAAATATTAAATAGCCACTCTGAGCATATATATCAGCTAATTTCACATAATCCTCAAACGGCTTTTTACTCCATTTTATATTAAATGTATAGTCTTCGTTTTGTATATCCCATAGGCTTTGACTTTTCTTCGGCCATAGCCATTCTGCTGAATCCAATAAATCATCTCCTCCCATCACATTATATTTTAATTATTAATATGATTATCAATTTGTATATTTTAATAATTGAAAATCTCTAGGTATTGTAATTTCACTAATATCCTCGTCAAAGTTCCCATCTGCAACATATGTAATATGCAATCCTCTCTGAGTAGCAACCGTCTTTTCTCTGAGGTGTTCGAAAAACAAATCCATATTTCCACCTCTTATGCCATACCAACTAATATCTTGATATAACTCAACTCCCTCTGAATTATACATTATATTGATACCATCCAATAAAATCTTTTCCGGACAATACAACTCATAATCTACATATTCTTCGTGATACTCTTTAAAATAAACTTCTAAATCAAGAATCTTCCCCCCTGGTATATAAACCACTTTTTGAGAATACCCCTCCAATTTATTCACTATAAATTCTCTACAAGTACTGTAATCCACAGAAAGCAACTCTTGTAAAACTTCTTTATATTTATGTGTTTTAAAATTCCTTCGCAGTTTCCCTTTGCTATCAAAATAAATCTCATAAGCCATCCCATTTAATAGGTGGGATGCCACATCTTTATTAAACTGCTTTAGATTGGTATGGAGTTCATCAAAAAAATTCGTTATATAAAATGCATTTATGGACGCTTGGTACAAATTTCTTCCTAAAACAAATAAGTCGTTGGAGTCTTCATTAATCAGTTCCTTTTTTAAACGAGTTATTTGTCCAATTATTGAATTCTGTATATTATAATTATATGATCTTGCCGCATTTATCCAATCATAACATTTACTATCTGGCAAACACTCATAATCATAATCCGCTAATGCATAACGACTATATTTTTCATGTATAGCTCGCCTTTGCATTGGATTAAATGTAAAACTTCCCATCAAGGACGTATGTTCCCATGTGATTTGAGTTCCTTTTGACATAATATATACTGTATTTCTAACTCTTTTAAATACTTCTTCAATACTTATATGTGGTGTTGCAATATGTTGTAAAATCGCTGATGTGAAAAAGCCATGCTCATTTGCTTCTTTAGCTGCTTGTCCAGGAGAGGTTGCAAATGCAATTATAGTTCCTTTTGGAGCGAATACTGGCGCAAACCCTTCTGTCATTCCTCTTCTTCCGCTAAATGTCCCTTGTCTACATGCATCAATTATTAGAATTTTTATAGCTAGATTGCTATCTTCCATTATCTCAATAACATCATCAAGTGGGAACGAAGTATATTTAGTACTACTCTCATCTGCAAAGCTTGTATCAATTGTTGCAAGATAATTTCTTCCATCAAACTGAAAGCCATGGCCAGCAAAGAAAAATAGCCCAACTTCATAGTTTGACAAACTTCGTTTGAATTTTGCCATTTCTATTCCCATGCCAGTATTATTGATATTATTTATAACCTCTACATCAAACTCCAATTCTTCAAGCTTTTTTGCTAAAGTATTAGCATCATTAACCGCACACCTTAATACTGCGTTGGTTGAATCGTAATTATCGTTTCCAACAAGCATCGCAACCTTTTTCACTATTTATCACCTCAAAAAATTTTTATTACATAAAATATCTAAAATCATACGGTCTATCATACATAACTACATCTTGCTTTGCTACCTTGGAAAGCATTTTTGCAAAATCTAAAGTTACAGGCAAAACTTTATAAAAACTATCTCCACTATTCCAGTTCATTTTAGTCAGCATCATTATTTCATTTACTAATGTCGCACCATCAGATTTTCCCATAAATCTACGAACAAGCAATGGAGCAGGGATTCCACGGCCATTTTTATAATAGTTTCTATTTGCCCCTGCTAACTCTTCATTTTGAACTGAAACAACCAACTTTTTTCATAAAATCAACTATATCTCTTTAGGCCAAAAAATAGATAAAATGCAGCCTTTCATACAATCCATTATATCTTTAGGAAATGTAGCACCCATTGGAATCCAAAGACCTCCTTACTAAAAATCCTCTTTTATTTATCCTTTGTGGAAAAGTATTCTCTTGCTAATATGCGTACTACCATGTTCAAAATATTTCACCCCAGGGGTAAAATAAGTTTCCGTGGACAAATCATCATTACAAAAACACACGTTCATTCTTCTGCAAAAATCCCGGAATCCCTTAATTTACTGGGCTTTCCGCTCCAGCAACACAACCGTCTCAACATGCACTGTCATCGGAAATTGATCCACCGCCCTTACTCTCTCTACTTCATACCCGCCTTCACTCAAATACCTCAAATCCCGTGCCAGCGTAGCCGAATCGCAACTCACATACACAATCTTCCCCGGCCTCATATTTACCATTGTCTCCAGCAGTGTTTCCTCGCACCCTTTCCTCGGCGGATCCACTACAATCACATCCGCCCATCCTCTCTCTCCCTTATTCTCCCTTTCATATTCCCTATAATACCCAGGCAGCACTTCCTCCGCCTTCCCTACATAAAACTCCGCATTCTCAATCCCATTTATCTTCGCATTATTCTTCGCATCCTCTATAGCCTGAGGCACAATCTCCACTCCATACACCTTTTTCGCCTTCTGTGCCAAAAACAAAGAAATAGTCCCAATCCCACAGTACAAATCCCATACCGTCTCATCCCCCTGCAAATCCGCATACTCCAAAGCCAGCCTATAAAGTTTTTCTGTCTGTACCGGATTCACCTGATAAAATGACAATGGAGATATCTGATACTTAATCTCCCCAATATAATCTGTTATAAATCCCTGCCCCCACAGAACCTTATAACTCTCCCCCATAATCACATTCGTCTGTTTGGTATTAACACTCATAGTAATACTAGTCATCCCCTCTACCTTCCGCAGCTCCCCTACCAGCTCCTCACTATAAGGAATAGACTTCCCATTCACAACCAAACACACCATAACTTCCTTCGTTGTAAATCCATACCGAATCAGAACATGGCGCACTAATCCCTTTCCAGTTTTCTCATCATAGGACAATACCCCATGCTTTTTCATAAACCCCAATATCAGTTCCAATATTTCCTTATTCATCGGAACTCCCAGTGCACAATCCGTATTGGCAATAATATCATGGGTACGCCCTGCATAAAAACCCGTAACCGGCTCCCCCTCTTTATCTGTCCCAAACGGAAACTGCGCCTTATTCCTATAATAAAATGGCTCATCCATCCCCACAATAGGTTCCATAACCCGTTCCAGCAGTTCCGGTGCAAAGCCCCCAATCCTCTCCAGATTCTCTTTCACTTTATGACTCTTAAACTCCAACTGCTTCTCATAAGACATCTCCTGAATCTGACATCCGCCGCATTTCTGCGCAAATTGGCACTGCGGCTCTACACGATAAAGTGAAGGCTGGATAATATTCATCAGCCTCGCATACCCATAATTCTTCTTTGCCTTCATAATCTTGGCTTCTACCACATCGCCAATAACCGCATCCTTAATAAATAAGGTATAGCCATTTATTTTGCCTATACCTTCTCCATTTACTCCAATATCTTCTATTGTCACAGTCACAATATTATTTTTTTGCATAAATATCCCCTTTTAATAAGTAGCACCATCCCGCCGCCAAGCATTCCACGCAACTCTTCTACTCAATGGATGTCCTTCTTATATTTGATTCAAATAACCGGTTATACCCCAGCCAGTCTGTCCCGCTCTTATCTTTAAATATTTCCGTCAGTGTCTGCATTTTAGCATCCGCATTATCTGCCAGATTAAGTGCAAATGCCTCCGCCAGCGCCGGCTTTTTCGGGGAACCGTATTCCAGTTCTCCATGATGAGCTATGACGCAATGCTTCAGCTCACTTGCCAGTTTTTCCGGAAACCCAGGAATCGTCCGAACCGCATCGTTTATCATCTCTACTCCAATGATAATATGCCCCAGCAGCTGCCCGTCATCCGTATAATCATTATCCGGAAAATCAGACAATTCCTTTGTCTTACCAATATCATGGCAAAGGGCGGCTGCATACAGCAAATCCTTATTAAGAATAGCATAAGCCCCCGTAAAATACTCACACATTTTCAATATACTCAATGTATGCTCCAGCAGTCCCCCCGCAAATCCGTGGTGCACTGTTTTTGCAGCCGAATGCCCCTTAAATGTCTCTATAAACTTTATATCATTTACAAAATAATACTCTACTGCCTGGCGCAAATAAACATTAGATATCTGCCCGATATACCCCAGCAGCTCCTCATACATAGTATCTACATTTTTTTCCGATGTAGGCATATAGTCCGCAGGATTATACTCATCTTCGCCTGCTTTTCTAATCTGCTTAATATTAAGCTGCAGGTTATTGTTATAACTAATCACATCACCAACCACTTCAATAAAGTCTTTTTCGTCATAATCGGCAATTCCCTGAGAGTTAGGGTCCCATACTTTCCCATCCAAAACACCTGTTTTATCTTGAAGCATCAGGTTGTCATAAGCTTTTCCGTTCCTTGTCTCCGCAGAACGTTTTCCCCTGCACAGGTAGATGCCGCGTATCGTCTCCCCTTCGTGTAATTCATTGATAAATTTCATAATTTCCTCCATTCTATATATGCCTCCGTCAAAGGCTCACTACTCATCTCTCCAGCTTTTTGACAATCCACTTCAAACTGTCTGCCCTTTACATGATTCAGGCTGCCCTATAACCTGGGCAGCCATTTTACCTTTTCCGGTCTTATGTTGTTCCTATATACTGCTCCTATTAAGCCTTTATTCCGCCTTCCGCCCAAGAATTCTATTCCAGGCTGCCTATGACCACATTAAATTCAATATCTACGTAGCCATTCGCACCGCGGCGTTTCCCTGTTATTTTTATGTTTTCTCCTACTTTACTGCTTATAACTGCTTTTTCATAGGATAATGTGTTGGATACCTTTGCCCCTGAAACTTCCTGCAGAATATCCCCATTTTGGATTCCTGCAGACATTGCTGGAGAATCTGGTTTTACTTCCACCACATAGACTCCTACGGGCATGTCTTGTTCTTCTGCAATTGTATCATTAATCGTTGTGCCGTAAACTCCCACATAAGGCACACTCTCGCCGTTTACCAAAAGCTCTATTGTAGATTTCAAGTCGGAAATAGCAAGTGCTTTTGCGGTATTTGTCTCAGTTCCTCCCCAAATACCGGGGTCAATCATACCAACGGCTTCGCCTTTTAAGTTAAACAAAACACCTGTCCCATGAGCCGACGCTGAAATATCTGTAGCAAGCACACTGCGCTGGCCATCTGCCAATGTTTCCTCATAAGCGTTAGAGCTTACAATCCCATATCCTACTCCGTCTGCATAGCCAAATGTATTTCCCATGGCTATTACTACATCTCCTTTTGTGGTGATATTGGAATTTCCCAGAGATGCGACCTGAATAGCACTCCAGGTATTACTTGGAATTTTCCCGCGCTGAATACTAAATACTGCAAATCCGCTGTTGTGGTCCTGTTTTTTCAAAGACACTTCATATTTGCTGCTGTCTGCAAGTACAACCGTCCACTTATCGGCATCTTTACATACAGAATTATCACATAATATCAGAAGCTCCTGTCCATTGTCGGCGGCAATCAGCCCTGTAACACTATTTTCCGTTCCGCTGCCGTCTGAGGACAAAACCTCATCCTTGCCTGCGGGCTGCACGGTAGCTACACATTTGCCGGCTTCCTTTGCCACATCATACATACTGCGCATGATTTCCTTGAAACTATCTGAGTTTAATGCAGGAGAAACTGTTTCCACTGTATTCTGAGTTTCGTCCTGTGTAGTATCAGTTACCTCGTCCTCCGGGATTGTTACAGTCTTGGGACTTTCCCGAAACTTGTCCTGTGCCCATGGTTTGAGCGCAAAAAAACCAACACAGGCAAACGCTCCAAAAATCAGTCCATATATCCCTACCCTGGTAAGCTGGGTCAGGATTTTCTTCCTGGTGACTGGTTTTGGTTTTATCGTCTCCTGTAAAAATGAGAACTTTTCTTCTTTCTGTTCCGGGGGGCCTGCATCTGGCTCCAATTGGGGATTCTCATTATAGGACATAGGCTCTAATCTCCTTTAGCCTATAGTATAACCGATTCATGTCGATTGTTCAATATGAAGTACATCGTTTTTACCTGTAAGATATTTTTTAGTTACTGTTCAGACCGGGCCGTGCACTCCGCTGCACGGTATCGGAGCCATTAAAGTATTGATTTCAGGACATCCAGCCCCTCGCCGTAGGCGACTTAAATGGGCTGGATGTCGTTACAGTGCGCACCCGCAGGGTGTGAACTGTAACATTTTTTATTCTTATCCTTTTCAATATCCGTCAAATAAGGTAGAATGTATTTACGAGGTAACTGTTCTGAACAGATACTTTACGAGCTTAATTAAAAGGTGATAAAAATGAATCAAAAAACTTTAAATAAACTAGAATTTTATAAAATTACAGCACTTTTAGAGGAGCAGGCTTCTTCCATGAGAGGAAAGCAGCTCTGCCGGAAGATAAAGCCGATGACTGATATGGAGCGTATCAATACCTGTCAGGAGCAGACGGCGGCAGCATTTACCAGAATTGTTAAAAAAGGAAGAATCTCCCTCAGCGATGCATTTCCTGTGGGGGAATCTTTAAAGCGCCTGGAAATAGGCGGTACTTTAGGAAGCGGAGAACTGCTTCGTATCTGTAAGCT
The DNA here is from genome assembly GCA_013911065.1 of Ruminococcus sp. Lineage (GTDB taxonomy): Bacteria > Bacillota > Clostridia > Lachnospirales > Lachnospiraceae > Muricomes. The sequence continues at coordinate 20,980 of JACERV010000002.1, forward strand.
TCTTAAAACCACAGCCCGCACCAAGTCTTACGGACGGCACGATACCCAGGACGAGCTGGCTGACTGCCTGGATATTTATTTTGAACAGCTGGAACCCCTGACTCCGCTGACAACTGAAATTGAGCGGTGTATTCAGGGAGAAGATGAAATCAGTGACGATGCAAGCAGCACCCTCAAGAGTATCCGCAGAAACATTGGTTCTCTCAATGATAAAGTACATGCCACCCTGACCAACCTGGTCAACGGTTCACTGCGCACTTATTTGCAGGATGCCATCATTACCATGCGGGGAGACCGTTACTGTGTTCCGGTAAAATCGGAACACCGCAATCAGGTAAACGGTATGATTCATGACCAGTCTTCGTCCGGCTCCACTTTATTTATCGAGCCTATGGCTGTAGTAAAACTGAATAATGATTTAAAAGAGCTTTACGCCAAAGAGCAGGAGGAGATTCAGGTCATCCTTGCACGTCTGAGTGCAGATGCCGCAGAATATATTGAAGAGATCCATCAGAATTACAAAATATTGACCGATTTGGACTTTATCTTTGCCCGGGGGGCCCTGGCACTTTCTATGAATGGCAGCCGTCCTATTTTGAATACAGAAGGGCGCATTCATATCCGGGAAGGACGCCATCCGCTGCTGGATGCAAAGAAGGTCGTTCCGATTACCGTTATGCTGGGGAAGGATTTTACCATGTTAATCATAACAGGGCCCAACACCGGCGGTAAGACGGTATCGCTGAAAACAGTGGGTCTGTTTACTCTTATGGGACAGGCCGGTCTGCATATACCAGCCAGAGACCGTTCAGAACTTGCTATTTTCCATCAGGTCTATGCCGATATTGGGGATGAACAGAGTATAGAGCAGAGTCTGAGTACGTTTTCCTCCCACATGACCAACATTGTTTCATTTCTGCAGGAAGTGGATGAAAAATCACTGGTTCTGTTTGATGAATTGGGGGCAGGCACAGACCCCACTGAAGGTGCGGCTCTTGCCATTGCTATTTTAACTCATCTGCACAATCAGAATATCCGCACAATGGCAACCACACATTACAGTGAGCTGAAGGTCTATGCACTGACTACGCCCGGCGTGGAAAATGCAAGCTGTGAGTTTGATGTAGAAAGCCTGAAACCCACCTACAGGCTTCTGATTGGAATTCCTGGAAAGAGTAATGCCTTTGCCATATCCGGTAAGCTTGGGCTGCCGGATTATATCATAGAGGATGCAAAGCAGCACCTGACAGAGCAGGATGCTTCCTTCGAAGATTTGCTGACTGATTTGGAAACAAGCAAACGTACCCTGGAAAAAGAGCAGGAGGCAATTGATGCCTATAAGCGTGAAATCGAAGCTTTAAAAAATCAGGCAAAGCAAAAGCAGGAAAAGATAGAAGAACAGCGGGAACGTATCCTCAAAGAGGCAAAGGAAAAAGCCAGTGTTATTTTGCGGGAAGCGAAAGAGGTTGCCGATGAGACTATAAAGAACTTCCGCAAATTTGGAAAAGAAAACATATCCGCAGCGGAGATGGAAAAGGAGCGGGAACGCCTGCGCCAAAAAATGAAGGAAACTTCCGCGTCCAACACACTATCCGTCCAAAGGCAGAAAAAAGAGTATAAGCCGGAAGACTTTAAACTTGGAGAATCCGTCCGTGTCTTAAGTATGAATCTGACCGGAACCGTCAGTTCACTGCCCGATTCCCGGGGAAATTTGACGGTACAGATGGGAATCCTCCGCTCTCAGGTAAATATTTCCGATTTGGAAATTGTAGAAGAAGAAACTTCTTATACATCCAAAAATATGAAGCGGACTTCAAAAGGAAAGTTAAAGATGAGCAAGTCCCTGTCCGTCAGTCCTGAAATTAACCTTCTCGGAAAAACCGTCCATGAAGCGATTTCAGAGTTGGACAAATACCTGGATGATGCCATCCTTTCCCATTTAGGCACTGTGCGTGTAGTACACGGAAAAGGTACCGGTGCCCTCCGTAAAGGGATTCACGAGTATCTCCGCCGCCAAAAGCATGTAAAATCATACCGGCTGGGAGAATTTGGTGAAGGGGATGCCGGTGTCACAATTGTAGAATTAAAATAGCAGGAACACATATTGTCTGAATATTCAGAAAATGGCCCTCAAAAGGGTCAGACCCCTAAGGAGGCTATCATGGTTGTAAAACAGAAAATTTTGATTGTAGATGATGATGAAAATATTGCAGAATTAATCTCCCTCTATTTGGTGAAGGAATGTTTTGATACAAAGATTGTATATAATGGTGAGGATGCCCTGTCGGCTTTTGAGACTTACCATCCGAACCTGATTCTCTTAGATTTGATGCTGCCCGGGATTGACGGTTACCAGGTTTGCCGGGAGGTCCGTGCCAAGTCTTCTACCCCTATTATTATGCTGTCTGCCAAAGGCGAGGTGTTTGATAAGGTGCTGGGATTAGAGTTGGGCGCAGATGATTATATTATGAAGCCTTTTGACTCAAAGGAAATGGTTGCCAGGGTCCGCGCTGTTCTCCGCAGATATCAGCCTGTGAAGGCGGAAGAAGGAACGGAGGACAAGACAAAATGTGTGCAGTATGACGGGCTTACGATTAATCTGACGAATTATTCTGTTGTCTGTGACGGCCATCCTGTAGAAATGCCTCCTAAGGAGCTGGAACTTCTTTATTTTCTGGCCTCCTCTCCGAATCAGGTATTTACAAGGGAGCAATTGCTGGATCAGATCTGGGGATATGAGTATATCGGTGATACCCGGACTGTTGATGTCCATATTAAGCGCCTGCGTGAAAAAATTAAGGACCATTCCTCATGGGGACTTAGTACCGTCTGGGGAATCGGTTATAAATTCGAAGTAAAGTAAAAGGAAGTGCCTCATGAAAAGTACTCTGTACTTAAAGTTTGTTACTCTTTATATTATTTTTGGCTTTGTCAGTTTTTTTACAGTTGGAATTCTGACCAGCCAGCTTATGCTGGATAAGCTGAAACAGAATGATTCTCACAGCCTGTATAAGCAGGCAAATCTGATTTCCAATGATTACCTGCCTTCCTACTTTATGGAAGGGGGCTCTGCGTGGGCAGTCCATTCTCAGCTTAATGCCATGAAACTATATCTGAATTCTTCTCTTTGGTTTGTAGAATCGGATGGAACACTGATTACCGCCTCAAATCTGGACAGCACAAAAGCGCCGGATGTGATTGAGGATTTTGACCCTGCGGAAATCGGAAGTAACCAGTATATTACCGGAAATTACCACGGGTATTTTAACGAAGACGTAATAACCGTTATGGCTCCGGTAACCCAGGGTTTTTACATCAAAGGTTACCTTTTAATCCATAAACCGGTCTCTTATTTACAGTCCGTTTGTAACCAGATGATGTTTCCGGTTTATATCACCGTATCCGCTGTTTTTATTTTGTCTTTTATGATATTGCTTGGATTTCATTTTTTTATATACCAGCCCCTGCGTCAGATTACAGAGGCCGCCAAACAGTACGCTTCAGGCAATCTGACCTACGAAGTCCCTGTTTATACCCATGACGAAATGGGTTATCTTTCAGCCTCTTTGAATTATATGTCCACTCAACTGCAAGACATGGAGGAGTATCAGAAAAAAATTGTGGCAAATGTCTCTCATGATTTCCGCTCCCCGCTTACATCGATCAAGGGCTATGTGGAGGCTATGACCGACGGCACAATCCCGCCGGAGCTTCATGGGAAATATTTGGACATCATTCTGTTTGAAACAGAACGACTGACCGATTTAACAAAGGATTTGCTTACCTTGAATGAGTTTGATACAAAAGAACTGCTCCTTGCCAAGACTGAGTTCGATATTCAGGAAATGATTAAAAATACAGCCGCATCCTTTGAAGGCGCATGTACCAGCAAGCGAATATCTATCGAGCTTCTGCTGCTGCAGGACCCTCCCTTTGTATATGCAGACAAGGGGAAAATCCAGCAGGTTTTGTATAATCTCATAGACAACGCTATTAAATTCAGTGAAAATGAATCTGCCGTCAAGATTGAAGTCACCCTGAGAGGTGAGAAAACTTTTATCTCCATCAAGGATTCCGGTATTGGAATCCCCCGAAAAGAGCTGCACAAAATCTGGGAACGTTTTTATAAATCTGACCTTTCACGTGGAAAGGACAAAAAAGGGACCGGCCTGGGGCTTGCCATTGTGAAAGAAGCCATACAGGCACACGATGAACATATCAACGTTATAAGCACCGAGGGAGTGGGAACAGAATTCATCTTCTCTCTGAGCAAAGTTGAGATGAGAAATAAAAAGGAACCTGAAATAAACCCATAATAGGGAATTCCTTCCTCTCTGCTCTATCTCTTCAAAAAAATGAGGAGGGAAACCTGCACATCTGGCATGTTTCCCTCCTCTTATTATTCGGAGACGATAAGGCTCCGTCTTTCTCTATTCATACAGCATATTTTGTATGGATTCATCTTCCAGGTTATCCAGGGTAACCCAGATATATCCTGTATTCACTTCCGCCTCATTTCCACTCTCCAGTATTGTCCGCGCTGCGGCTATTACCGATGCGTATCCGATTCCAAAGGGATTCTGAACGACCAGACCTTTAATCTCATCTTTTTTCAACGCATCTATCTGCTCTTTTCCTGCATCAAATCCCATCAATATAATATCATCTATCTTATCTGCCTGCTTCAATGCCTCTAAACCAAGCTGGGTAGCTGTCACATTTGTTCCAAAACATCCCTTAAGTTCCGGATGTTTCTCCAGATAATATGCTATGACGTCCGTATCTGTCAGACTATCAGGAGTAATCTCCTTTTCATCTTCTTTCTTAGACTTGTTTTTCTCTTCTGCAATCTCCTTCTTCATGTCATCCATCTTATCTAAATAAATCGTCTCTGCAATGGATACCTCAGGGTGATTGCTCTCTATTTCATTCTGAAAACTGCTCTCGCGCTCCATGCTTGAAGCGGACTTCGAATCATGTACGAGAAGCAAAATGCTGCCTTCATTCTCAATCTCATCACTCAGCTTGTACGCACCCGTCCTGGCAGCTTCTTCATTATCAGTTTTTATTGTACACTGTATACCCTGATATGAATTCCCGGAGTCCAAAGCGATAATCGGAATTCCATTTTCTGTAGCCAGGTCAAATTGAACCTTGCATGCCTCTGCATCAATACTGGCAATCCCTACTGCATCAGGATAGCGGGCAAGTTCTTCATCCAGGATATTCACCTGTTCGTCAATATTCTCCGCATTTTCCGGTGCATTATAAGTGACTTTAACCGCATCCTCCCCGGTGTATCCAAGAGTTGCATTTAAATCTGCCGCTGCCTGCTCTACGCCCCTTTTTATCTCTTTCCAATAGGCGGAACCGCTGTATCTCCCTATAATGGATATATAAGCTCCCGGCTCCAGATTAAGTCCGCGTACGTTATCATATGCTGACGGTGAAATCGCATTCAGGCTGTCCTGGTATGGCGGCTCTGACTTTGTATTTCCTGTAAATGTGGGCGTATCATCTTTGCTGCACGCGCAGACCGTCAGCATAATGCCTAACGCTGCAGGTAGAATGATTGTCCATTTTTTCTTCATAATAAATTGCCTCCAGATTTTATCTTCCTGTCCTAGATTACCACTTATATACTATACACCAATCTTCCAAAAAATAAAGAAATTTTTTCTTAATTTTTTATTATAGTTTAAATAATTGTACATGATTTAGAGCATAAAACAGCTTGTATATTTGCTTTTTTTGTATTAGAATGAGGTTAAAGACAGTTATAGAAATGCTGTTGAAGACTTTATAAAGGAGGATACATACTATGGCATACGTAATTAGTGATGAATGTGTAAGCTGTGGTTCTTGCGAAGGCGAATGTCCAGTAGGCGCTATCTCTGAAGGCGATGGCAAATACGTAATCGATGCCGATTCTTGCATAGATTGTGGAGCATGTGAGGCTTCATGTCCTACAAGTGCTATTTCCGCAGGATAATCCATATATCGCAAAGTGATCACAATGCAAAAGGGATATTGTAGAATCAATGTCAATAACTCAAAACATAAACAGGCCTCCAGCCTGGAACAGGGCGTATAGAAATATATATGTTTTGTTCCAGATTGGGGGCCCGTTTTTTTCTTCCGGCCTGCACAGAAGGCCTTCAATAATATCTGTTTCTAAGTTACCTGCTTCTTGACTTTTCCCCCTGGCAAAGGTATTCTTTGTATAAAGGTGGTGTTGATATGGAACTAAACTCATCCATAAACGAACATGCCCACTATCAGTCTCTAAACCAGAGCTGGTACCTGACAGAAGATCTTTTTTTGTGCCACTGCGGGGTAGAGTATTGTCCCCCCAATCATTCCAGCGGCCCTAAAACACGGAACGAGTATGTCATTCACTTTATCTTCCAGGGGAACGGGTTTTTAAAAATCAATCATAAAACTTATGAACTGGCACCGGAACAGGCTTTCCTTATTCCTCCCGGTGTAGAAACATACTACTATGCAAATCAGGAAACTCCTTATGCTTATGCCTGGATTGCCTTTAACGGGCGGCTTGCACCGGATTATCTGTCCCAGACCGGTCTTTCTGCAGAATGTCCTGTTTGCGATTTGACCATAGAGGCTTCCGGTTTCCGGCATCTTATAGAACAAATACTGGAAACAAAGACCCTTGATATTTCAAGTGACTTCCTTCGAACCGGATATCTTTATCACATTTTAAGTAAGCTGATTGCTTCCGGCCAGAAGAAAAAGTCAGGGCAAAAACCACTGCTCTATCCGGCAGACACCTATGCTGAGTATGCAAAACAATATATAGACTTAAATTATAATAACATTACTGTTACAGACGTTGTAAATTATGTGGGTCTTAGCCGCTCTTATCTCTATAAGATTTTTAAGCAAAAGTACCATTTGTCTCTTCAGGGCTACCTGATCAAATGCCGTATTGATAAGGCATGCATTCTGCTTGAGACAACAGGGCAAAGCATTACCGCCATTTCCCAGGCCATTGGATATGAAGACTCACTGACCTTTTCAAAAGAATTCAAAAAATATTTGGGACAAAGCCCGAAACACTATCGAATGAATCTCACAAACCCCCAAGAGGAAAATGACGATGTATCAGAAACCAACAACTTACAGTGAATATGCAGGATATCGTTGTCTAAGCAGCCTTCAGAGCCATTCCAGCGATCTCTATCTTACACACTGTGGTATTCAGGTCTGTCCGCCGCTTCACGCATGGGGGCCCGATGTAAGAAATGAATATCACATGCACTTTATCCTAAACGGAGAAGGACACCTGGAAATCAAAGGAGAAACACATCATTTGAAGCGCAGACAGATTTTTGTCCTTCCGCCCAATGTGCGGGCTTATTATTATGCTGATAAGGATAACCCCTGGTACTATGCATGGGCAAGTTTTCGGGGAAGAAGGGCGGCTGACTTTTTAAAGCTCGCCGGATTCGCAGATTCCTCCATGATTCGGAATACGATTATTCCCGCAGAACATTTTAGTTCTATTATCCATGAAATGCTTCTGGCGAATAAACTGACATTGGAAAACGAACTGCTCCGCACTGGATATTTATATCAGTTGGTTGCTTTATTAATCCACTCTTATGAAGAACTTACCGACAGCCGCGAGAGAAAAAACCATTATACCAGAGACACCTACGTGGATCATGCTCTTCAATACATACATTTTAATTATAATACTCAGATGCGTATTCGGGATCTGGTGGAGTATGTTGGCATAAACCGCTCCTATTTGTCATCTCTATTTAAGGAAAAAATGAACCTCTCTCCCAAAGAATATCTGGTGCAGTATCAAATAGAAAAAGCAAAGGATTTGCTTTTTTCCTCCACCTATGACATAAAAGAAGTGGCTAAAAGAGTAGGTTATTCTGATTCACTGGCTTTTTCAAAGATTTTTCGGCAAAGGACAGGGGAAAGCCCCTCCTCTTATCGATCTAAAGCTAAAAACGGGTACACTGTGTAAAGACTGGTTATTTATCCAAGTACCTTCTCAATGACGTTTAATGCATTTTCCACACGTCTTCTTGGGCAGGCCAGATTGATTCGTATAAAGCCGTCTCCGTCCCGGCCAAAATAACTGCCTTCATTCACCTCCAGATTCATCTTATCATGGAAATACTGACGCAGCTCATTACTGTTCATCCCTGTTTTTCTGCAATCGAGCCAAAGCAGATAAGTGCCCTCTGGCTTCCTTACCTTTATTTCAGGCACACGTTCCTTTATTCCGGCTATGAAGTAATTAATGTTTCCTTCCAGATATTCATTTAATTCTTTCAACCACTCTTTAGAATGCTCATAAGCACCAAGAAGTGCCGGCTCAACCAAAATATTAGGTGCAGGTATCAGTGCCTTTTCTAACGTTGTCAAAAACTTTTCCCGAAGTCCTGTATCTGATATAATAAAGTTTGCTACATGAATCCCTGCCAGATTAAAAGCCTTTGACGGTGCGGTACATTCAATGGTACGGCTTGCTATCTCCTCAGAAAGCAAAGACAAAAAAATATGCCTGCTATCCCTGCTTAAAATTTCACAGTGGATATTGTCGGAAATAATATAGAGATTATGCCGGATACATATATCCGCCAGCTTTTCCAGTTCTTCTCTCTTCCATACCCTTCCCACAGGATTGTGTGGGTTACATAAGATAATGGCTTTAGTTTTTTTCGTTATCTGATTTTCAAAGTCCTCAAAATCCATCGTATAATAACCATCTATATTAATCATGGAAGACTCAATAAGCTTCCTGTCGTTATAACGGACTGAAGTAAAGAAGGGGCCGTATACCGGTGTAAATATGATGATTTCATCTCCCGGTCCGCTTACTGCCTGAACGGCAATGGATAATCCAAGCACAACATTTGGCACATATGCAATCCACTCTTTTTCTACCTCGTAATTATGTACGTTCTTCATCCAGTCAATGATGGAGTTATAATACTTGTCTGTCAGAATTTTATATCCATATACCCCATGTTCGACTGCCTTTTTTAAATGTTCCTGAATTGCAGGGGCTGCCTTAAAATCCATATCCGCAACCCACATGGGGTTAATGTTGTCTGTCATAAAAGGGCTGTCCCATTTGATTGCGCCTGTTCCTCTTCTGTCTATCTCTTCATCAAATTTATTCATAGTTTCCCCCATCAGTTCATGACATTTTCGATTTCTTCAACAGTTCTTGGTACATCCTTTGATAAATTGCGGCATCCGTTTCCGGTAATCAGGCAGTTATCCTCTAAGCGGAATCCGATTCCCCATTCCTCATGATAGATACCTACATCAATGCAAAATACCATACCCGGTGCAGTAACAGCTCCCTCTGCATCTACTAAATCATGTACGTCAAGACCAACGTGGTGGGCACCTCCATGCCACATATATGTCCCAATTTCATCGTAACTTTTGCAGACCCCTGCTTCTTTCAGCTGTTCAAAGTTGTATTTACGGATCATAGCATCGACTTCTTTCATAGGGATACCTGGTTTTAAATTTTGGAACATATATTCAGATGTACGGTAAGCGCACTCATATAGAAGACGCTGCTTGTGAGAAAATCTTCCGTTGCAGGGCCAGCCCCGTGAAACATCTGTCACCTCATAATCCCAGCGTGCGCCCACATCATTCAGAATCATATCCCCATCCATGGCCTGCCCTGTGAAACTATCATAATGAATACAAAAATTATTTTTTCCCGCACTTATAATTGAAAAGGGTGCCACCACACCATTTTCCTGAGCCAGCGCATAGTCAAACTCTGCTTTATACTGGTACTCATACATGCCGGGTCTGGAACTCTTCATCATGGCCAAAATTCCGGCTTTCGTAATTCTCTGGGCCACTTCCATAGCCTCGATTTCACAAGGTTTCTTTATGGTACGCATTTTTCTCATGATGGGAAGTGCATTCTTAATATTTACATAAGGGTAAGTCTGATTTAAATATTCTTCCATCCTGTCGGCACAGCTTTTTAACAGTTGCTTTGGTACCCTGTCAATGTCGAGGTAAACTGTGTTTACACCACTTTTTGTGAAAACTCTCTTTATATCTTCATCAAATTCTTTTACAAACTTAATATTTGAAACACCAGATATTGCTTCCGCTCTGCTGCCGGTTATCCGGCTTCCTTCCCAGCGCTCTACCATAAAATCCGGTTCTAAAACATACAGTGTTTCACGGTATGTTTCCCCTTCTTTCTCCAAAAGCAACATGCTTTCCTTTTGGTTTATCCCGCACAGATAAAGAAAGTTGCGGTTTGCAAAAAAATCATAGTGTTCATCACATGATCTTCTTATGGACTCTCCGCAATAGAACAGTGCGGCCTCACCCGGTTCCATATGGTCTATAAATTCTTTTCTGTTCTCTTTGTAAAATAATGATTCCATATCCTGTTTTCTCCTTATTTTTACTGACTAATATAGATGACAGGCAACCATGTGCCCGGACTTTACTTCTTTTAAAACCGGGTCTACCGTTCTGCATACTTCCTTTGCATGAGGACAACGGCCGGCAAACCTGCAACCCGGTTTCGGATTGATAGGACTTGTGATTTCCCCTTTAATTGGAATTTCTTCTTTTTCTCTGGCAGCAATCGGATTTGCAACCGGAATGGCAGACAGAAGTGCCTGTGTATAAGGATGTATAGGGCTCTCATAAAGCTCTTCTGCAGCCGCACTCTCCACCATAGTTCCTAAGTACATTACAATCACCCGGTCTGAAATATATTTTACTACGCTTAAATCATGTGCAATAAACATATATGTAAGATTTCTTTCTTTTTGCATATGTTTAAGCATATTGATTACCTGTGCCTGAATGGACACATCAAGTGCGGATATAGGCTCATCACACACAATAAACTCCGGATCTACAGATAAAGCTCTGGCTACCCCGATCCTCTGCTTCTGTCCTCCGCTGAATTCGTGAGGGAAACGTGACAGATGGTCTTTTCCCAGACCAACGGTTTTTAGCAGATCAACAACCTTTTCTTCTAATTCAGCTTTATCAAGCGTTTTATGATATAGCTTAATTCCTTCTTCCACAACTTCTTTTATGGTCATTCTGGGATTCAAAGATGCATAGGGATTTTGAAAAATCATTTGTACTTTTTGGCAGAACTCTCTTTTTAGCGGTTGTTTCTTGTACTCCTTTAAGTTTCTTCCATTATAATACACTTCCCCCTTCGTCATATCATAAAGATTTACAAGACAGCGCCCAAGGGTGGATTTTCCACACCCTGATTCTCCTACCACTCCCAGAGTTTCCCCTCGAAACACTTGAAAAGACAGTCCTTCCACTGCATGTAAGGTCTCTTTCCCGGAAAGACGAAAATACTTGCATAAATCTTTTACCTCTATCAGGACTTCCTGCTGCATATCCTTTCCCATCATTCATTACTCCATTCTTTCTGAAATAGTTCTTCTACCCTCGGCGCTCTCTTATCCTGAAGCCAGCAGCAGACTTTATGTTCCTGTGACAGCTCCACCTCATCCGGCATCTTTTTATGACATACATTCATGCCGAACTCGCATCTTGCCGCAAAGGGACATCCTATGGGCGGACTGAATAAATCCGGAGGGGTTCCGTCAATTGGCCTTAACTCTGCGTTTTTATCTGTCTCAAGGGTCGCGATAGAATCCAGCAGCCCTCTCGTATAAGGGTGGGCTGTTTTGTAAAACAGTTCTTCTGCCGATGCCCGTTCCAGAATCTTTCCGCCATACATGACAAGCACTCTGTCACACAGTTTTGCAATCACTCCCAAGTCATGTGTAATCAGAATAACAGAAATATGAAACTCCCGGCTCAGCTTCTGAAACAATTTTAGAATCTGAGATTCAATTGTCACATCCAGGGAGGTTGTTGGCTCATCCGCTATAATGACTTTGGGGTTCCCAATCAGTGCCATTGCAATCATAACTCTCTGCTTCATTCCTCCGCTCAGTTCATGAGGATACTGATTCAGGCGCCTCTGGGGATCGGTAATTCCAACCTTCTCAAGAACATCTATGACCTGGTGGCGCAGCTCCTGTTTGGTTATATTCTTACGCTTTTTTATAATTTCACCAATCTGTTTTCCTACTTTCATTGTGGGATTTAAGGAGGTCATAGGATCCTGAAAAACAAATCCAATCTCATCTCCCCGTATTTGTCTCATTTCCTGATTGGTTTTTGGTACAATATCTTCCCCTTTATAGAGAATAGACCCACCTTCAAAAAATCCTGCTTTTGGAGGGTTAAGCTTCAGGATGCACTGTGCAGTTACACTTTTTCCACATCCTGACTCACCTACAATTCCAAGAATTTCTCCGGGGCGTACAGAAAAACTAACATCTCGTACTGCTTTTACCACGCCGCCATAGGTATGAAACGAAAAGCTTACATTTTTTAATTCTAAAATATAATCTGTCATCTTTTCCTGCATTTCTAATCCTCCCCGCGCAGTTTGGGGTCAAAGGCATCACGAAGGCCGTCTCCCAGTAAGTTTAAAGCTAAAACAGTTGTGCAAATAAAAAACGCTGGTATCAAAAGCTGGGTGGGCGCCACCCGAAGCATCTTTATTCCTTCTTTTGCAAGAATTCCCCAGCTTGCCGTGGGAGGCGCAACTCCCAGGCCGATAAAGCTCAGAAATGCTTCACCAAAGATAGCCCCTGGAATTGCTGATGTAAGATTTGTGATAATCAATCCAAGAACATTGGGAATCAAATGTTTCACGATAATTACAATAGCAGGAACTCCCAGAACTTTACCGGCAAGCACAAAATCCTGTTCCTTCAGCCTTAAGATTTCCCCTCTTATAAACCGGCAGCTTCCAATCCAGCCTACAATTGTCATCGCTATTACAAGACTGATGACACCCCGTCCTATTACAAGCATTACAAGTATGGTGACAATCAAATTTGGGATTCCATAAAGCACCTCCACCAGACGCATGATAATCATATCTGCCTTACCGCCGGAATATCCTGAAATCCCCCCAATCAAAGTACCGATTACTGCATTAAGAAGTGCCGCAAAAAAACCAATGGTCAGAGATACTCTTGCCCCCATCCAGACACGGACGAACAAGTCTCTTCCCAGAGAATCCGTCCCAAACCAGTTTTGCACCGATATCCCGGCGCTTAAGTTTGCCGAATTTTGTTCTGCATAGTCGTAAGGGCTGAAAATCGGCACAAAGACAGCCAGCAGGACATATATTCCAAGAAGAACCAGGGAGAAGAATGCAATGCGGTTTTTCTTGATTCTGCGCCATGCATCCTCCCAGTATGAAAGTGCCGGCCTTGATATTGACTCCATCTGTTCAAGTTGTTTTCCGATGATTTGAAAATCATCATCTTTTATTTCTTCTGTGTTGTTCATCTCTCATCACCTCAGCTTACTCGAATTCTTGGGTCAACCAATCCATATACAATATCCGTTATCGTTGTCGCTATTACCAGCAGAACACCATAAAAAACAGTCATTCCAAGGACCATCGTGTAATCCAGGCTGCTGATACTGTCTACATAATATTTTCCCATACCGGGGATTGCGAAAATAGATTCAATGACAAAGGTTCCTGTCAGGATGCTGGCCACCAGCGGGCCCATAATGGTGACAAGGGGCATAATGGCATTTCGTATTTCGTGTCTTGTTATAACTTGAAACTCAGAAATTCCTTTTGCCCTTGCCGTTTTAATATAATCCTGGTTTACAACTTCCAGCATGCTGGAACGCATAATCCTTGATACCGATGCAAGTGTGGCAAACCCCAGGGAAATCATTGGAAGAATTGTATATTCAATTCCTTTATACTGAGCAATGGGCAAAAGGCCCCACCGTATACCAAAGAAATATTGCAGAATACCTCCCATAATAAAGTCCGGAACACTGGTTCCGATAATTGCAATGATAATACAAAGAAAATCAAGCTTTTTCCCCCGGTTCAACGCCGCTATGATTCCCAGTACAATTCCTACCGAAAACGCAAATACCAGCGCCCGTATTCCCACATCCGCAGAATAGGGGAAGGCTTTTAAAATCAGGCTTGTCACCGTTTGATTGCTGTAGCTCATAGAGTACCCAAGGTCACCATGCAGCAGATTCTTCAGGTATTGCACATACTGGACAGGAAGCGGTTTATCGAGGCCATAATAGGCCTCCATAACCGCTTTCACTTCCGGAGTCAGCTTTGGATTTGTAAAGGGACCTCCGGGCATGAGCCGTACCAAAAAGAACACTACTGTAATGAGTATCAGAACTGTTATTACAGACATGATTATTCTTTTTAGTATATATTTTTTCAACGCTATCCACTCACCTTCTATTCTTCAATTTCCGCATGTATCCAGTTATATGTAGCTGCTACAAAGCATGGTGTGAAGTTTTTCAGCTTATCATTAATAAGGTAAGATTTCTCTGCACACATAACAGGGATAATCGGTAAATCTTCGCAGACAACTTTCTCAGCTTCTACCATGTACCCGTATCTCTTAACCGGATCAAGCTCGGTCTGTGAGCTAATCATTGCAGAGTCATATGCCTCACTCACATAATTGCTGTGGTTAGAAGAGTTATCAGAAATAAATAATTCCAAATATGTATATGGATCAGAATAATCGGGTGAAAATCCGCCAATCATAAATCCAAAATTCTCTTCTGCCCAATTTGACCAGTATTGCTTTGCGGCAATCTGCTCTACTTCAACATTAATTCCTAAGTTCTTCTTTATTTGTTCCTGATATACTTCCGCACTCTTTCTGGATGCTTCAGTATCGTTACAGAGAAGTGTAATTGTAATATCTGATGCATTTGCAATATTCAGTTCTGTCATTGCTGATGCCAGGAATTCCTTTGCTTTATCCGGCTCGCTGTTTTCCGAATAAAGATCCAGAGGATAATCCTCTCCGTAAGTGCCGGAGGTTCCCGTTAAAACCGGCAGAACCAATCTGGTTGCGGGACTGCCCATTCCGCCTTTCGCCATAGTAATGTACTCACTTCTGTCTATCGCTGCACTTACTGCCTTTCTGAAGTCTTTATTAGCATAGATTTCATCTTCTTCCAGGTTAAACTGTAAGTATTCCACACTTCCTGTTAAGAATGTTTCTGCATCAGGATAATTTGAAACCTGCTCAGACGGAATCTCAACATAATCAAGTTCTCCATTTTCAAACATACCCAGCTGTGTAGCTGCATCCGGAATAATCTCAATGTTAACGGTATCCATCTTGATTTCCTCTGCATTCCAGTATTCCTCATTCTTTTTCAATACTAACCCTTCATTCTTACTCCATTTTTCCAGCGCAAACGGCCCGTTATAAACTGCAGAATCCGGAGCAGTTCCATAGTCTTTTCCTTTCTCTTCCACGATATCTCTTCTGGCTGGAAGAAGTGCCGGAGTTGAAAGCATTCCTACAAAGTAGCTTGCCGGATATTCCAGCTGAAACTCAATTGTTTTGTCATCAATAACTTTAATCCCAAGTTCTTCTAAAGGCAGCTCACCTTTGACTATCTTATTTGCGTTTTTCACCCAGCCTGCAAGGTAAGACCCTGGAGAAGCAACCTTTGGATCAACGACTCTTTCAAATCCATATTTGTAGTCATCCGCAGCCACTTCTTTTCCGTCACTCCATTTGGCCCCATCCCTTAAATGAAACGTATATGTAAGGCCATCCGCAGAAACATCATAAGACTCTGCACCGGCCGGTACTACTTCTGATCCGTCAAGTCTATACAGCCCTTCATACAAATGAAAGTCGACCGCCCCCTCATTCATGGTTGTACATAACTGCGGATCCAGTGTAAACGGATCTGTTGTAAGCGCAAAAGTCAATTCCTT
Source organism: Ruminococcus sp. (assembly GCA_013911065.1). GTDB lineage: Bacteria > Bacillota > Clostridia > Lachnospirales > Lachnospiraceae > Muricomes. The sequence continues at coordinate 36,830 of JACERV010000002.1, forward strand.
TCCATTATCTCCGCCTGATCCCGAAGAATCGTTCTTTGCGTCATTCCCACTCTCACCCGGAACGCCGCAGCCTGTCAGCATTACCGCCGCAAGAAACACTGCAATAATTCTTTTTTTCATATATCTTTTCCTCCTTATAACAGCATCACATTGGATGCTATAATCTATGTTGGTATTATCTTAATTTAATATGTGATTTTAAAGTATATCTTTATGTTTTTTATCTATGTCATTTTGTTGTATTTTGGTTATTTTGTACTATTTATATAGGCTTAATCTTATTTTATTTGTATATATTGTTTATTTATCCTAAAATAGCTATTCATCTTTCAACATTTTTACAGTTATTTGTTTTAAAAAAGAAACATAATACCATGCTTCATATAAGGCTCATAAATTTAAGTCATACTGACGGATTATTAAGTAGAAAACAGGAATATATTGTTTTAAGACATATATTTATGTTTCTGACTATGTAATTCCTGCCTTTTATAAAATTCTATATATTAAAAAGAAACATGACACCATGTTTCTTTTTAATCCTGCTGCCAGGCAATGTGTAGTTTCAAATATTCTGCCGCAATTTGACGAACGATTATCCGCTTTTTTATGTTATCCCTATGGTATAATAACACGGAACGAAGAATAAGAATTACCATTTTTAAGGAGGTATAAGTATAATATGGGTGAGGTCAGGTTTATGATTTCTGAAGCCGCCAAGCAGGTAAAAGTCGAATCCCACGTGCTGCGCTACTGGGAGGAAGAGCTGGACCTGGAAATTGGCCGCACAGAAATGGGACATCGATATTATACAAAGGACGATATACAACTTTTCCGCTGTATTAAAAAACTAAAGGATGAAGGGATGCTTTTGAAGGACTTGAAGCCTATCATCCCTGAATTAAAAGAAACCCGTCTTAAACTTCAAAGCTCTGGGGAGCCGAAAACCGGAGATGTTAAAAAATCAGTTAAAAATGAAGAGACGCAGCATGTGAAGCCCCAAAGTGACAGCAAAAACATAAAACCAGATCAGGCGGCTTCCGCTCCTTCCAGCCAGACCAGGCCTTCCAGTCAGGACAAGCCTGCAGACCAGGACAGTACTCTACATAGCAGTTCTACAGCCCCAGAAGGTTCTGTAGTTCAGAAGAAGACCGCAATCCTGAAGGATTCAGCGGTCCCAGACCGTTCTGCTGTTCAGAAGAGTGCTGAAATCACGGAAAGCCCCAAAGAACAGAACAAATCCGCAACTTTGGACAAGCCTTCCCAGGACAAACCTGCCCTCCAGCGTACCCCCTCTTCTGAGGACGCCTTCGCTGTATTGAGTATTGCCCAGGCAGAAGTCATCCCTGTCACTCAATTAGAACAGGTCCGTACCCTAATAGGCGATGTCCTGACAGAAGTGGTCACCGCCAATAACGAGGACCTGAAAAAAGAAATCAGCCAGACGGTTACGAAAGATGTCATGCGTGAAATGGACTTTTTATTCCAGGCAAAGGAACGCCAGGAAGAAGAACATTTCCGTAAATTGGACTGTCTGATCCGCCAGCAGCAGGCAAGCCGCCGGGAGGCAGCAAAAGAGGGGCCCATGGGTAAGCTAAAGAAACTTCTTACATGATAATCTGCTTATAGAAAAGAAAACATTGTGTATAAAAGAGCAGGGGAAAGTTTTTCTGTAAATTGAGACATAAAAAGACCTTCTATGATAAAATCAATCATAGGAGGCCTTTTATTATAGAAACAAATCGTCTCAAAACAAATCACTTATTTAATGAATACTCAGGATTTATTTATCTTGTCCATAATGATTTTTGACAAAATCCTGCATCATAACAATATGTTCTCCACATATATTAATAGGTTTACCGCCGGTAGCTTCAATCATATAGTAGATCTGAGCAGTCACCTCCAGCACCTTAGCCACCTTAAATGCCGCTTCCATAGATTGTCCTACGCATACAGCCCCATGTGACTGAAGCAGGCAGGCATTCGCCTTTTGGCCCAGTGCTTTCATGCAGTTTTTTGCCAGCTCCGGCGAACCTGGAAGAGCATAGCCGGCTGTTTGGCACACACATCCCAGAACCTGCGCCGCTTCATCAATGAGCATCGGAATATCCTTTCCCTGGCAGGAATAGACCATGGAGTATAACGGGTGGGTATGAACAACTGCATTGACGTCCGGCCGTTCTCTAAATATAGACAGGTGCAGTTCTTTTTCAATAGTGGGCTTTCTATGCCCTTTTACAACACTTCCGTCCAGTTTGCATACCACGACGTCATCGGGCGCAATTGCATCATAAGACATTGCACTGGGCGACATATATACCAGCCCCTCCTCAGGGTCTCTACAGCTGATGTTTCCCCATGTTTCAATTGTCATTCCAGAGCCCAGCATCTTCAAACCGCTTTCAACAATTAATTCTTTATAATCCATTATATTTCTGCCTTTCTTCACTATTTTACGTCTTCAGTTCCTTCTGAGTATTCTTCCAGGTATTCCTTGAACTCAGCAACATTGTCTTTTAAAATAACTTTGGTCCCGGTATCAATTGATTCCTCTGCCTTTTCTCCGTCAAATATTTTCAGCAGGTTCTGCACTCCCAATCTCCCCATTTCCGCCGGGTACTGGGCTACCGTTGCCGTAAATTCACCGGTTTCAACTAAATTAAGTGCTTCGCTTACTGCATCAAAGCCGATAATCTGAATCTGATCTTGTAGATTTGCCTCTTTAATGGCTCTTAAGGCTCCGATTCCCATGTTGTCATTACAGCAAAAGAATAGTTCTACATCCGGATTGGCGCTGATAATATTCTGGGCGGCTGTATAGCCTTTATCCACTTCCCAGTCAGCAGTCTGTTCGGCAGCCACATCTACCGTATCACCGGCTCCCTCCAGGAAGCCATTGTAACGGTCCGCCGCATTGGTCTGCCCTTCAATGCCTTTTAATATGGCTGTTTTTACACCCTTATCAAAGTTTCCGGCTACATACTCTCCCGCCATCTTCGCACCGGTATAGTTATCAGTTCCGTAAAACGGTATATTCATATCCACATGCTTCAAAGCATCATCCGTCAATCTGGTATCCAGGTTAATAACCGGAATATCAGCCTCCTTACACTTAATAAGAGCTGCCTCCAGACCATCAGAGGAACTTGGTACCAGAAGAATTCCATCCACCTTGTTGGCAATCATGTTTTCAATAATCGTCAGCTGCTGATCAGCACTGGCATGCTGGTCGCCGGCTTGTACCTCAATTTTAATCCCCTGTTTTTCAGCCTCTGTCTTGGCACCATTAGCCAGGGTAATATGATACTCATTGTTAAGAGTCATTCCGACAAAGCCGATAGTCTTATCCCCATACTTCCCCGAACTGTTGTCAGAATCAGAAACCGTATCTGTGCTCTCTTCACTGGATTCCTTTGACTTGCCGCACCCCGCGCTCAGCATAACTGCCATGAGCATTGTCATTGATACTGCTGCCACCTTGTTCCATTTTTTCTTCTTCATTGTTCTTCCTCCTCATCTATTTTATTAATGCTTATGCATTAATTTCAGGGATTTAATATTATTCCGCCCTGCGTTCTTTCCGCTTATCGGCAAAGACGGCTGCAATGATAACCAAACCGGTAATAATCGTTTGATAGTATGTCGCCACATTCATAATTTGCAGTCCACAGGTCAGGGTACTTAAGATAATTGCGCCGACCAGTGAATTTCCAATCCTTCCTCTTCCTCCCGACAAAGAAATTCCTCCGATAACAGTTGCTGCAATGGCATTCATTTCATAACCGTTTCCTGCATTTGGATCTGCATAAGTAAGCCTTGAAAGCAGCATAATGCCGGCTATTGCCGCAAAAGCCCCGCACAAAATATAGACCATCATTTCTACCCTTTTTACTCTGACCCCGGACAGTCTGGCCGCATTGACATTACCGCCTAAGGAATATACATGACGTCCGAATTTGGTGTAGGACATCATAAAAATAACAACCAGGTAGAAAATTGCCACATAAAATACTGAGATTGGAATTTTACCAAACACCCGGGTACCCATAATCATCGACAGCCCCTGGGGAAATCCCGAAACCGGCTGTCCGGCATTAATCAATAAGGCCATTCCTCTGGCTATCTGCATGGTTCCCAGTGTAGTAATAAAAGCCGGAACCTTCCCGTAGCTTACGAGAATCCCGTTAAATGCGCCAAACACAATACCGGATAAGAGTATTGCCGCACACGCTGCTGCCACCGGAATGCCATTTTTAATTAAGATACCGCCCAAGATTCCTGCAAATCCCACAACCGACCCTACGGACAATTCGATACCGCCGGTCAGAATAACCAGTGAGGCACCTATAGCAATAATAGAGGTAATACTCGCCTGGGCAATAATATTAAAAATATTGCTCAGAGTGAAAAAGTCTTTTCCAACCACCTTGCAGGCAACAGTAATTGCCAGAAATATTACAATCACACCCAAATATAAAGTGATTTCCGACAAATTTACCTTCTTCTTAGTTTCCATACTGCTCTCCTCCTGACAATGCATATTTTAATATCCGTTCCTGGGTCAGATCTTCATTATTTTCCAGTATTGCTTTGATTTCCCCGTCCTTCATTACCGCTACACGGTCGCACATCTTCATAATCTCACACAAATCAGAAGATATCATAATGATGGAAGCTCCTTTTTCAAGCAAATCATACATAAGGTTATATATTTCATCTCTGGCTCCCACATCAATGCCTCTTGTGGGTTCATCAAAAATATAGATATCCGCCTCTGAAAAAATCCATTTGGCGATTACCAGCTTCTGCTGATTGCCGCCTGACAAGTCTTTTGCTTCTGATAAGTGAGAATGGGTTTTTATATGCAATTCCTCGATATACTGCTTTGCTTTTTGTGCCATTTTTTTACGGCTTAAAAATGGAGATGACAGCTTTTTAAGGTTTGGCAGAGCAATATTTTCCGCCACTGTATGTATCAGCACCAATCCTTCATCTTTGCGGTCTTCGCTGAGATACACAATACCTGCTTCAATATTTTTATGTAAGCTGGAAGAAAGCTCTCTATCCTTATAGGTAATTTTTCCTTTATCCTTCCTGTATTCACCAATGACGCATTTCGCCATTTCACTGCGCCCCGCACCTACCAGCCCGGCAAAGCCCAGGATTTCACCCTTATGAAGATTGAAAGAGATGTCTTTTAGAAGTTCCTTATAACAGAGTCCCTCTACCTTCAATACTTCTTCTGACATGTCGATAACCTTATTTTCTTCTTTTTTAAAGCATACCTCTTTACCTACCATCATCCGGGTCAGCTTATCTTCATCCGTTTCACTTAGCTGAACTGTACCAACGTACTTTCCATCCCTCATAACAGTGCACCGGTCCCCGATTTCAAACAACTCGCTCATCCGGTGGGAAATATAGATAATTCCTATTCCCTGTTCCTTAAGTTCTCTGATAATCTCAAACAGCATTTTCGTCTCAGTATCTGTGATTGATGCAGTTGGTTCATCTAATACCAATACCTTGACACTATTAGATATTGCCTTGGCAATCTCCACCAGCTGCTTCTTAGCAACACTTAAATCTGAAACCAGCGTTTTAGGGTCTTCATTTAATCCGATCCTTTCCATGTACTTCCTGGCCTGATCAATCGTCTTTTTCTTATCAAGGATAGTCCTTCCGTATTCTTTTCCGAGAAAGATGTTTTCGTAAATAGGCATGTAAGGAACAAGATTAAACTCCTGATAAATAACACTGATTCCCTCTTCAAGTGCTTCTTTCGGTGACAGTTGCGGTAATTCCCTGCCTTCCAGAATAATCTGACCCGCTTCCCGGCTGTATGCTCCCGAAAGAATCTTAATCAGAGTGGATTTCCCTGCACCGTTTTCTCCCAAAAGGACATGAACTTCTCCGAGTCTGACTTCCAGCTGAGCTTTATCAAGAACATGCACTCCAAAAAATGTTTTATCAATGTCTTTCATTTCTAAAATATTTTCGCTCATGATTTTCTCCCTTGTAACAACCCCTTATATTTCTCCAGTGACATTGTTTTATCCTCAAGAGGCATATAGGTCTTTACCGCTATGCTGTTAAGCACCAGACGGCGAAGATCACTGATTTCTTTATCAGGCTCAAAATACTTTATCTGAGCCAGCAGATTTCCCATTGAAGTACTTTCTTTTCCTCCGGCTGACACCCGTTTCCCAGTGCAGTCCGCAGTGGCCTGGCACAGCCGGACATTCCGGGAGCCGCCGCCGACAATATAAACTGCTTCAAACTCTCTCCCGCTGATGTGTTCCAGATTCTCAATGGTAAGGGCATAACTTAATGCCATCGACACCTGAAAACTGCGGATGATTATATTCCAGTCCTTCTTTCCTGCTGCCTGGCCTGTCTCACAAAAATAGTTCCATATCTCCTCCGACATATTGACCGGATTAAAGAACCTGATACTATTTACATCAAAGAGCATTCCTTCCTTTGATGCCCGATCTCCCAACGCGTTAAATGCCCCCCATCCTGCTTTTTGTCCTGTTTCCTGCTCATACTCCTTTTTCAGTCTTTGAATCAGGAACATCCCCGCATTATTTTTCAGTAAAGTTATAGTTCCAAATCCGCCCACTTCATTCGTCAGCCCTGCTTTCCTTACCTTATCGTTAATGACAGGCTCCTGCAGCTCAGTGCCTATCAGGGCCCAGGTCCCCGAACTGATAAATGCAAAATTATTTTCCGCCGCCGGTACTGCCAGTACCGCAGCCGCCGTATCATGGGAGGGTACGGCAATAACCGGAATGTCATAGGAAACCCCAAGCTCCTCTTTAAGTTCCTTTCTAAGAAAGCCCAACGTTGTTCCGTGAGTGCTTATCTCAGGAAATAATTCCCTGGGGATTCCCAATAGGTCGCATGCCTCCAAACTAATCTTTCTTGTTTTCACATTCATTAACTGAGTGGTAGATAATTCGCTGGGCTCATTCATCATCGTTCCTGTCAGAAAATAGTTCAAAATATCCGGAATCATCAGGAGCCTGTCAGCCGCTTTTACCATCTCAGGGAAGCTCCTCATCATCCCCTTTAACATATAACAGGAATTAATTTTATCGCATAATATTCCAGTCTTATTAAATAACCTGCTTTCTTCCTTTTCGCTTAAGCCGTCCAGGTTTTCCGAGCCTATATTGTTGCGGTAGGACAAGGGATTTCCAAGCATAAAGCCATTCTTATCGAACAGGGAAAAGTCCACTCCCCATGTACAAATTCCGATAGAATCAATACGGTGCTTTAAAACTGCAGTTTTAAGTCCGGACAGCAGCCCTTTATAAATATTTAAGATATCCCAATAATAAAATCCTCCTATTTCCACCATGTCATTGGGCGTCTGTTCAATCACTTCAGTTCTGAGTTTCTCACCGTCGTAGATTCCCAAAACCATTCTGAAAGATGAATTCCCACAGTCAAAAGAAAGCATATGTTTCTTTTCCTTCATAATCATATTTCCTTCCCCGGATTATTGTATTTTTATTTCTATTCCACACTCTTCTGCCCATTTATAAAGGTGGTTCATCTGTTCTTTTTTGATAGACTTCATCCCATTCATTTCATACTCTCTCCCCAATCCATGGTACTTGGGCAGTCCCAGACGATGATATGGCAAAAATATAATTTCTGCTATTTTCTTTTCACCCTTTATAAACTGAAAGAAGCTTTTTATCTCCTCTTCTTTGCTGTTACAGCCTGGTATATAAGGATACCGTACTGAAAGCACGCCTTTAAAATTATTGCACAGCCAGTCAAGGTTTCTGATGATCAGCCTGTTATCCTTTCCGGTCAGTTCTTTATGGAGGCCGGGGTCAATATGCTTAAAGTCATAATAGATATAGTCCAGTGCATCAGCACACTTTCTGATATTTTCAAGGGGAACATAGCCGCAAGTCTCAACAAGTGTGGTATACCCCCGTTTTCTCATCTCGCCCGCCACCCACAAAATCACTTCCGGGTAATAAAACGGTTCGCCTCCGCTGAAAGTAACACCGCCCTCTGACATCTTAAAATATTGCTCATCTTTCAGGATTTCCTTGAGCAGGTCTTCCTGTTCCCAGTATCTTCCCATAATCTTTCTGGAATCCATAAAACAAGCATCCGCACAGTTCCCGCAGGCTTTACAAAGATTCTTATCTGCTATGTATCCATATCCCTGGCGGTACCAAATTGCATTGTTGGGACAGACATTTTTACATCTGCCGCAGTTTATACAGGTATTGACGTTCAACAGGTTTTCAGGACGGTACTCCTGAGATTCCGGGTTAGCACACCATCTGCATCTGAGGGCACAGCCCTTTAAGAATACGACTGTCCTGATACCATGCCCGTCCTCAGTTGCATAACGTTCGATATTAAATACATTTGCCTCCATAATCCTCCTATACCTCTAGCTCTGTCCGGCTGATTACATCCAGCTGACATTCCGGAGACAGTGAAGTAAACAATGCACTGTACCCGGATACCCGTACCATTAAGTCTTTGTATTTTTCCGGTTCCTTCATAGCTTCTTTGTAGATTTTTGAATCAACTACATTAAACTGAATCTGTTCTCCGTAGTTGTCAAAAAACACCTTTATCATGGCAATGATTTTTCTTTTATTCTCCTCAGTCTCCAGCGCGGATTTTGCAAGTCTCATATTAAAAATCGCACCCTTCTGCATCCATATAGTGGGCAGTTTCATGACTGAATTGCACGCCGCCGTTGCTCCATTCTTCTCTGCTCCGTTGGCTGGTGACACACCGTTATTTACCGGTTCACCACTCTTTCTTCCATCAGGTGTGGCACCAATGCTTTTGCCGAAAGCGATATTGCCTGTCACCGGACTCTGACTGTAGGAATAACAGCAGGGAATCGGTCCCTTTCCGTATTTAGAGCTTTTACACTCATACCGGTAAACCCGCCCTATAAATTCTTCCAGGGCTACCACCCATTTGTCGGCCCGCTCATCATCATTACCGTACTTGGGTGACTTATTCAGGAAAAATGCCCTGATGTCACTGCCTGACGGTACGGTAGTCTGATCCTCGAAATTCGTGTCTAACGCATGCATCAACTCTTTCATAGTCAGCAGCCGGTCTTCAAATACAGCCTTTTCTATGGATGTCAGAGAGTCCCCGGCGCTGATACTGCCGGCTGTCGGCCCGCCGTCAGCTGAATACAAAGCTCCTCCCTCTACCAGGTCCAGCCCCCTGCCGATACAATCGTCTACCAAAGAGGAACGAAAGGCATTAATATCCTGCCTGACATGAATTTCATCGTTGATATGTTCCGTCTCTACCTGAAGGTCAATAAAGTATTTAAGTACTCTGGTATATGCCTTAAAAATTTCCTGGACAGATTCACATTCTTCTATTTTTTTATCCAAATCCACAAAATGAAAACCAGTTTTGGGATCTGTTCCGTTATGAAGAGTAATTTCAAGCACCTTTTCCACATTTAACCAAGGTCCTTTCGCAGCAAAATCCCATTTACCGGGAATGGAAGCCTCAATGCACCCATCCGGCACCCAGTTATAACGGTCCTCTTCCGGTATCCCCATATTTTCAAGTGTCCGCATAAAGGCTTTATCATTATAAAATGCCGGCTGGCCGCCCTGATGCTTTTCCATTGCATTAAGCGCCTTTAACAAAAAACTATCCGGTGTTTTTTCAAACCACTTTATTGAAACTGAAGGTGTAAACAACTTTATTTCCTCACATGCCTCTATACATAATTCAGACACTGTGTTAATTGCATCTTCTCCATCCTTCGTCTGGCCACCTACGGCAAGATTAATAAACATCTGATATCCCAGAAAAAATTCTGTATCCGGCCAGCTCCTGAGTTTGTTAAGCTCATTGCACTTAATGAAGAAAGCTTCAATAATCTCCAGGGCACCGTCACGGGTAATACGGCCGGCTTCCAGGTCTTTTTTATACAGCGGGTATACATACTGGTCAAACCGTCCCAACGATATGGCATGGCCGTTGGATTCCAGATGAACCGCCAGCAATATCATATAAATTGACTGTACCGCTTCGTGGAAGGTCCGGGCAGGATTTAAAGGTACATTCCGGCATATGTCTGACAATTTTAGCAGCTCTTCTTTTCTCACTTTATCTTTTATGAAGCCCGCCTGCCGTTCACATTCCTCCGCAATCCGGCCGGAAAAGTTCACAACCGCTTCATTGCCCTTAAGGGCTGCCTGCAGAAACCATATCTTTTTAATATTTCCCGGTTCTTTTGGGTCAAGGGTATCAATCCGCGCCTTAATCCGCTCCATTACATCTGCAAGACCTTTTTCCACAACCAGCTGATAATCTACCACTTCATTCCCCAGACCTGCTGCTGATACCCATGTATCATCAATTACATTCGCATCCCAGGCCCTGTTAATATAATCTGGCAGAGTTGCCCTCAGGTTTTCATACAAGGACCTGCCTTTCCAATACTCCACACAATTGAGAATCTGCTTCTTGTCCTCTTCGCTGTAATAAAACCGGTCTCCTGGCCTTTCATTCAGGTAATAAGGATTTCCATTTAACTCCTCTTCCAGCCACTCGGTGGAATATTCCGGGTAAATGGGTGAAGACTTTGGCCATTGTGCCTGATTGCCAACAATCAGTTCATTTTCATTTACATAAATAGTCATCTGATCCAGTACTTCATAAAACCCCTGGGCCCTTCGCAAAGCATTTGGCTTCCCTTCAGACTTTTTCATCGAATTTGTAAAAATAACACATCTTTCGGGACAAATTCGGGGGTCGGCTGTAAATAATTCTTCTCTTAGACTCTTAATACGCTCTCTCATAATTACACCCCTTTCTAAAATGTAACTTGTTTCACCTATTATGATATTCCCGCTTTCATCTTTTGTCAACATACGTTTACATATTTGTATAATTCTACATATTTTTGCGTTTTTTATTGTGCATTATTTATATGCCAGTCTCTTTCATGGGTTTGTTAGTTTGTAACATGTTTCATTTACTTTACTTGTACCAGTATTTGCTATATAATTAAAATTAAAGATAAAAGTTAAGAAGATATACTTATTGAACTACTAATGTTCAATAAGGTATTAAATATAGAATTAGAATGTGAGGGATTCTGTATGAAAGATAGTGAGAAAAAACCTGGTTATGTAGGCATTCGAGAAATTGCCAGAATGGCGGGAGTATCTACTGCCACTGTATCAAGAGTAATAAACAGACCGGAAAAAACCTCCCCTAAAGTCAGGGAACAGGTGGAAAAAATCATTGAAGAATACCAGTATGTGCCCAATCAGGCAGCCCGGAATATTTTTTCCAAAACGTCTAACTCAATTGCTCTTTTTGTATATGACATGGAAAACCCCTTTTTCGTCTCCCTGATACGTGCTATTAATAAATTATGTCTGAAAAAGAATTTGACTTTATTAATTTGCGCAACCGAGGATGATGCCGAACAGGAGAAGGAATATCTGGAATATTGTATTTCCAACCGCTGCGCCGGTATCATCCTGACTGAAGGCTGCAACTATAAGATTTTTGAACCTTATAGGGATAAGATACCCTTGATCTTTCTGGACCGCCGTTCCCATGGCCACTATTCTTCGGTCTCCTCGAATAACAGGGAGTCCCTTGCCCGGGTAGTGGATTACCTGTACAATCTGAACCACCGCCGGATTGGCTTTATCGGCTGCAAAAAGGACCTTGATTCGGTAAAAGCCCGGCAAAAAGGTTACCTCCAGGGATTAACGGCCCATAGCCTTTCGATTCAAAAAGAATATATTTATGAAAATAATACGGAATTGTCCTTGTCTGCGGGGAAGGAGGCTCTGAATTACTTTTTGTCTCTTCCTAAGCCCCCAACATCCATTATCTGCTGCGCTGATATTGTAGCTCTCGGAATACTAAACCAAGCTGCTGTGCAAAACATAAAAATTCCCGATGAACTGTCAATTGTGGGGTTTGACAATGTACTGGACAACCTTCACTCCCCGCCCATTACCACCGTCAGGCAGAATGTGGACGCAATGGCTGCCGCCTTGATAGAAATGATACTTTCACCGCCGGATCCGCCGATTTTTGAAATAGTTGAAACTACTTTTATACCAGGCACTACCTGCCAGAAAACAACGAACTGATTTTCACTTAAAAAGAGGGCCTGAAATACGAAATCCAACGTATTCGGCCCTTTTTTATATGAGTGAAAAACTTTTCAATATGTACAGCCACCCTGTGACTGTAAGTGCACTGAACATCGTGGTCAGCATCACAACACTGGATGTCAGTACTCCCTCGTGCCCCATGTTCTTTGCCATCACAAAGCAGCTCACTGTCGTTGCAGAACTAAGCATAATCAGAATCGCTACGAGTTCCTCTCTCCTAAAACCCAGTCCAACTGCCAGGGGGAGGAAAATGGCGGTGAACCCGACCAGCTTTATCACCGCTGCCACTGCCGCAGGCTTTACTTTCCCAAACGCTTTCCGAATGTCAAAAGTTGCTCCCATGGCCATCAGGCCCATAGGCGTTGCCACTGCCCCGATGTTAGAAATTGTCTTCTCCATGATGCCCGGCATGGGTATCTTCAGGGCTGACCAGAGGAGTCCGGCAGCAATTCCAATAATGATTGGATTCGTGACAATCCCTTTCAATGTGGTAATCCATACTTCCCTGCCCAGTTTCTTTCTCTCCGGCTGGAAGAAGGAAAGCACGGCCACCGCCATGATATTATAGAGCGGAACACTGCCAATGATCATCAGCGGGGCCATACCGGCATTTCCATATATATTCCGGATAAATGCAATTCCAAGAAGAGCGGCGCTGCTCCGGTAAGAGGCCTGTATGAATTCCCCTCTGATAGCCTTGTCCCGCCACAAGAGAGAAACTACTGCTGCTAGAGCAATACTGCCAAGTGTCGCCCCAAAGCAGAACAGCACAAATTTCAGATTCCACACCTCCGTAAAATCGACTGTCGCCAGATCCTCAAACACCAGCACCGGCAGCGGTACAAGAAAGACAAATTTATTCATCCTTTCGGCGAACTCATCCTCAATCCAGCCTATTTTCTTTAAAACGAGTCCCAGAATCATCAGCAGGAAAATCGGGATTGTCGCGTTCAGGCAAAAAATCAGGTTATCCATTGTAATCTCCCTTCTGCCATAATTCTGGCTGAAATTTTTACTATTTTTTATAAGCCTTTCTGAAAGAACATCCCCCTTCCATTGCGCTCATTTCCCCGACACTTTTCCTTAACTTCAATACGATAGGCGGTGCTGCCGGAAAACCGTCAGGATATCAGTAGGGCAGACACTTCACATATCTGTACTTTATCTTTTCACGAACGCTAAGCTTTCTTCGAATACCCCGGGCTGCCTGCACAGAAAGACGATACAGCTTTTCATGGATTTCCCTTGAAGGGGGCTGTTTCCCAAACATAGCCTGCAAGACGGCCTGTTGAATCCATTTCCAATCCTGCCCGGATATTTCCGGCAGGGTTACTTCTAACATTTCAAAAGCAGAATCACTGAATGAGTCGTCTCTGGATGTTCCTAAAACCTCTGCAACATCCCAAAGCATGATATAGAGAGAAAGAATCCCCCTGCCTTCTGCATATTTTCTGTTACTTGCTGCTTTCCGTTTTCTTCTAACTTCCGCCTGAAGCCCGAATAGGAAGATAATAAGCACCACCGCTGCAATTATGGCAAACACTGCCAAAGTCCCGGATAAAGTCTCTTTCTGTGTTTTCTCACTGGAGGCTGCTGGAGGCGCTGCCTCCGGACTGTCCCCAGTGTAGGGGAGTGTATGCTCACGTATCACCCACCCGTTGTCATAGGTTTCGCACCAGGCATGCCCCATGTCACCCGTCACCTCTGCCCGGTAGCTTCCATCCTCCTGCTCCTCAAATGCCGATACCGGTATGGCATATCCTTCGGCATATCTTGCCGTAAAACCCATTATCCGGTACATCAGCGTGGCGGTAGTCGCAAAATGAACACAGAAACCTTTCTTATTTTGAAATAAGAAATATTCCGCAAAATCCCCCCCTCCGGGAGTCGTCCCGGGATTATAATCATAGATCGTATTTTCCTCAAATTCCCTTTGTATGAAATTAGATGCGTCTGCCATACTGCGAATATTCTGTTTTTTGCACAAGTCTATAAGCCGGGATAAGTTTTCTGGATAATGGCTGTATTCTGCATAGACTTCTTCATCCAGTCCGATCATCTGCCAGTTGCTGTCCCCATAACCCCTGCCGAATTCCTGGGGCAGATAATAGGTACTCTTAGGTAAAGTGTCGCTCTCCACCCATAATCCGTTTCCGTCACCTGGCTGAAATGAAGCAATGTTCCGCAGATTAGAAGCCTCAGTTTCTGTTAAGAAATTGGGAAGCCTGCCAGATGATTCACTGTCTTCCTGTTCTGTGTCCGGGAGACTGTCCTCAGAAGGCACCTCTGGAACTGCATCACTCGTATCTTCCTCATCCTTTTCCCTCTGGTTATCATCCGGCTGTTCTTCTTCATGTACCCTGACAACTTCTTCCAGCCTCTGAATCGCCTTAGTTTCAATAAATGCACGAGCCTGTAAATATCTCCCGCCTTCATTCCCCTTATTTTCTTCAATGGGCTCTGCTGCCGCCCACGAAAGTGCACTGAGAATCAAAAGAAATCCTCCTGCTGCCACAGCTTCTCTCCAGACGATTCTTCCACTGTGTTTGCCGCTGATTGCAAAATAAACGCCTGCTGCAAACAGTACGAAAATACATGATTTTACAGAAGGAAAATGCCCTTCCACAGCAGCCAGAAAAACAGGAAATAAGAGCAGCACAAGAACTGCCGCCTTTCCCTTTCCCCGGTTCAGAGTAAAAGAAAAAACTGCCAGCAGAGGAAGTGTCAAAACTGCGGTTCCGATTCCAAGCCAGACATCTGCCGTAGCTGGTACATCGTAAATCAAAGGGGCACTGCCCCCATCATGAATCCGCAGATAAGCATTCGCCAGGGAATTCAAGACCGCCACAGCCAAAACTTTGTTTTTCCATATCAAAAGCGTGACCAAAATCACCGTAACGGCCTGAGAAACTACTTTTTTCTTCCCCCGTATGCCTCCAATCCACACTCCCAGAGCAGAAAAAGCAAAAAGAGGAATATACAGCCATTTTCTTTCTATCTGCATCGGGAATACGGACAGCAGGCTCTCCCACCAGGCAAATGCCAGGAAGCCAACTGACAGCGTCCTTGCCAGAAACAGCGCAAACTTATCCGCACTGCTTACAGAAGGCTTCTTGTCCCTCCCTTCCCACAGCCGTACACCTGTTTTTTCTGTACGTGTTCTCTTCATCTCCATTCTCCCTACAACAGCAAAGCCTTCTGTTCCTCTCCATTTACACGCATTGTCCCAGCTCCGCTTATGACAACAATACTGCTGAAATGGTCTCCGCGAAATGCGTCTTCATAATAAGCTTCCATGATATCTCTTCTCTTGTATGGTTCTATGTCCAGCATATGATATATAAACTCATAAACAGCTTCCTCACTGTCTATCTTCCGTTTTATGACTCTTTCATTCTTCTCATCGAACCAGGCCGCCATATGAATACACTTTTCCCACACCAGTGTGAGACTTAAGCATGCCGCCTGTTCCAGCATACGGTCAAATCCTGCACTGTTCTGATTTTCTTTCGGAAAGTCCAGCCAGAGGAGCACTACACATCCCAGCGGAAAGCCGTATTCTTTCACCATCAGCCGGTCTTCTTTTGCCGACAGCTTCCAATGAATGTTGTGTGTAGAATCCCATGGACGGTATTCCCTGACCTGATAGATTTCAGCAGGGTCATCCCCGCTTCTTTCTGCGGCGTGCTCATCGGCATCAGCCGGAAACTCCCTGGTTCTTCTTGTAATTTCCAGAGGCATCAGTTCAAGTTTGGGCAATATCCGAATCATTCTTTTCTCTGTCAGTGGAATCGTGCGGTAAAAAAATCCCGGCAAATCATATATTTTTATCTGTTTGAGGGAGATTTCCATGCGCCCGCAGTATTCTGAGGTGAAATAGAAAAACAGCTCTTGATTACTGTGAGCTTCCGCCATACCGGATATGCGTTTTTTCGTTTGCTTCTTTCCGCCCTCTAGACCAATTTGGAACGTCACCTCATATTTTCCATTCCAGACACGAGATTTATTTCTTATCCACAGTCCTATCTGTAATTTCTGCTTCTTTTCCCCCATGTCAGGCGATTTCCCCAATTCTACTGTAAAACTCCTGCAGACAAAATGCAGATATAGGGCTGAAACCAAAGGATATAAAAATTCCAGAACAAGGACAGCAGACAAAACAGAAGTGTCATACATCACAAATAAATAGCCGGTTATCAGAACGAACAGTATATATGCAGCTATTCTCTTACCCATTTATCTGCCTATCCCCTCTTCACGGACGGTGGTTTTACTTCCGCCAGAATCTGCTCTAAAATATCCTCAGTTCTTACATGTCCTACTCTTGCTTTTGCGCTAAGTTGTATACGGTGAACTGCAACACAGGAAAATACATCTGAGACATCATCCGGGACCACATAATCCCGGCCCTTTAAATAAGCTCCCGCTTTTGCCATTGCCGTCAGCGCAACAGCCCCTCTGGGGCTTAAGCCCATGACAATATCCTCTTTTTCTCTGGTTGCCTTTGCAAGCTGGGCAATATACATATAAATCATATCATGCACATATACCTCCCGGACTTCCTCCTGCGCCCTCAAAAGCCACTGTGCTGTCATTACCTTCTCCACCGAATCTGTAGTACGGCCCTGCCTGCTCCTCTTTAAAATTTCTATTTCTTCTTTTATAGACGGATACCCCATCTTCACACATATCATAAAACGGTCCAGCTGAGACTCGGGCAGAAGCTGGGTTCCTGCAGAACCCACAGGATTTTCCGTGGCAATTACAATAAAAGGGTTCCCAGTTTCCCGGGTTACACCGTCCACCGTAACCTGCCGCTCTTCCATAACTTCCAGAAGCGCCGACTGGGTCTTAGGAGAAGCCCGGTTAATCTCGTCCGCCATCATAAAATTGCACATCAAGGCACCGGGCTGATAAACAAACTGCCCCGTCTCCTTCTGATATAAAGTAAATCCGGTTAAATCCGCCGGAAGCACATCGGGCGTAAACTGTACCCGGTTTTCCTCCAGCCCCATGGCTTTGGAAAATGCCAGAGCTATGGTGGTTTTTCCCATGCCGGGAATATCTTCTACCAGAACATGTCCTCCTGCAAGAATCGCCATCATAATCTTCTCTGTCACATCCGCCTTGCCTACAATGGCTTTCTGGACTTCTAAAAGCACTCCGCCTGCTGCATCTTGATAATCAGACAAATAAATTCCTCCCCCCGCTGTTTTCTAATACTTGACATTAGTATACCACATTTTCATGGGAATAGAAAAGGCGCCAATCTCGTCTATTCACACGGTTGGCTCTCTGAATTTATTTATGCAAAGCATGCTGGCTGCTCGTTCATTTGCTAATTCTGCATAATAATGAATGAATCACAGAACTATATTTTTTAAATATTGTCTGGTATAATTAGGTAAATCAAAATTCATGAAAGAAATATAATATGGAGCAAAAACTCAAAAACTGGAGGGTATATGGTTAAAAGACTGATTTTGCACGATCTTCCGCCCCAAATGGCGGATAAAAAATATACATACGATAAGGACACAACCGTGTTTTGCGCACATCCCGCAGTACGACACTGTGTGGGCTGCTTCGGATGTTGGATTAAGACACCTGACCGGTGCGTGATCACTGATCGGGCACGGGAGTTTTGTGATATGATGCCCCGGCAGGATGAGGTAATCATCATCAGCAAGCTGACATTCGGCGGTCTTTCGCCAGATGTAAAAGCAGTGCTGGACCGCAGCATTGGCTATATGCTGCCCTCATATGGGCTGGCGGTTACAAGGGAAGAACAACGGGCTAAAAAAATCCGAGTTATATAAGCGGTATTAACAAAACATCCCCGTCTGATATGATAGGGGCAGACTGAACATCATCATGATGGTAAACGGGAATTTGTGAAGGAGGAAAACGTGAAGAAGAAAATATTAATTGGTGGTGTGTATTGCAATTCTATATTATTCTTATATTCATATTATCACAGATTCATAGCCAGTGTATTAGCTGCCAGCATTCCGCTATATAAGGAGCCCTGCATCCAGCCATGCTTTACAGAAGTATGTTCTCCGGCAAAAAATACATGGTTATTATATTCCGGTTCAAGGATCGTATGGGCGAAATTTATCTTTTGACCGGGAAGATCTACGGCAAATGCGCCTCGAAACCACTGCTGCTGGTTCCAATCTACATTTTTATGATCTTTCACAATAGAATCCAAGAAATTCTCCGGCAGTCCATGTACTTCTTCCACATTTCTCTTAACCAGTAAAAACTGCCTGTTTTTGCTTTGATTCGCAACCCGTATGGAGTCCTGATTTACATTATAAGAGGAAACTAATACGCCCGGTTCTAATGGTGAGCAGGAAGAGGGCTCCGTACAGTGGATATGATCCGAGGGATATAGAATGGACTGAATCGGCAGATCAGTAAAAGAAATGCCTCCATTCATATTTCCATATGCCGCATTTTCCTCCCAAAAACGCCGGTTACAGTAAAAGGCGGCCTTAAAGGAATCGGAGTAAAATAATTCCCGGATAGCCTGCATTTTCTGATTACTAAAAAATGGTTTTATATCTACTTCCCGTAAGGTGGAGAATGGGATGGTGCAGATAACGTAATCAAATTCTTCATACATATTTGTCGCATGTGTGTTGTTATACCTTAGAATAACTTTACTGTCAGAAGAGTTCTGATAAATACCTGTTATATCATGACCAAGTTTGATATTAACATTCCCAAGCAAATCCGGTGCAATATCATATTCTCTCGGGTTGTGGGAAATCAGGGAATTATAAAAAGCACAAGGGAGGTTAATCATACCTCCGGCTATTCGGTAAGTATTCAAAAAATCCATGGAATATAACTCCTGCAGGGATTCACCGTAACTGGTGTTAAGTAGTCCTCCGGTCAGAGAGTTCGTACTGGCTATTAAATTTATAGCTTCCTGGCTTAAACCGCGCATCTCCAGTATCTCCCTGATACTGTTGTTTAAATAGAAGGAATACTCTGGTGAATACGCCGGCAGAATCTGCAGCAGTTCTCTCCGGATATCTGGAGCCAGGCTTAGTAAGACAGAATCAAAGGCATAATCACTTAACTCTGACCATGGAAAAGATTCTTGATAATCGGTAAGATTAAATAAGGGATATAAATATTTCGTTATATTATTCCCCTCCCGGTCTCTCCGTATTCTGGTATTATGAACGTATATAAAGTTGTTGGGAAAAGGTGAGGTAGTGGAAATGGTATTCAGATGTAATAAATTTATATAATGCCAGGTTGTACCATGGGACATGGGAATTCTCATAGGACCAAATTCCCCATAATACCGTCTGCTCTGATCAAAATAATAAGTATACACTCTGCCGCCTATGCGGTCTTCCATGGCATCATACAGTGTAATTTCTGCTCCAATCTTTCTTAATTCAAAGGCAGCAGATAAACCTGCCAGGCCTGCACCTATTATGCCTACTTTAAGGTTTCTATATGCTCCGGGAGCAGCATAGGATGTAATATCAGGCGGGGGATTTAATAGTTCAACTACATTTTCAAAATCTTCCGGCCGGCCGGCATTTGTAAAAGCATTTCTTAATATTTCATATCTTGTGGAATCACTTGGATTCGTCAGATAATTCCCTGTTTGATCAGACATATAAGGATGCCTTTCATTCACTCTCTTGTTGTAAATGTATTATCTGGATTTTAAAAATATACTTGAGGAAAATCAATTTAACGGGAAAACTCACAGGAGCCGCTGCTTCAAAGATTATTCACCTTTTGCAACGGCCCCATTAGAGGATATACAATCCTCTTATTTACTTTCTACTTTCCAGCACTTGCTATAGTATTTCATGCAGCCCGCGAAGATAACATAAGCAAGTATAATTAAGAATATAATTAACCAACTAATGGTAAACGGCTCATCTGCCTCTGGCAGCCTTATTTCACAAACACTGCTTGTCATAATGGACGTAATGAATCCTGCAATAAAACCTCCAAGATACAGATTTCCTGTTCTCTCATAAATCTTGCGGCACATGATTACCATTACAAATACTGTTACCGGAAGAACATATACGGAAGCTCCTGCAGCAGCATTTCCTCCAAACATAGGATTCCATCCTGTAATTCTAAATGAACCGTAGAAATATACCAGAACTGCAATCATTGGCAGTGAGGAAATCAACGCTGTCAAAAGTCCATTCACCACTTTATTTTTTCCCAAAACATTTGTGTATCCAAAACCATCATTATTGATGGCTGTTACAACATAGAACAATGTTAACATAGGAGCCACCAATATCATATATGGGATTCTGGCTGCTGAAAATGTCTGGAAGCCCCAGAGAGTAAATTTATAAGACACACCCATAAAATATTTTATTCCAAAAATAAACACATAAAGTACGGCAATACTGATGAATGCAAGAAGCATAGTCTTACCGACCGCCTTCCAACCAATAATGATTCTATTAAGCTGTGCATTTTCCACAGCGCCTGTCTGTTTCTTGTTTTTATAAAGAGTTGCAGTACTAACTAACAATGTAAAGATAGCACCAAGTACACAAATCAATGGTATGTATACAAATCTTGTTGATCGGAATACAGAATCGTGCCATGAGCTTAATTGCATCTTATTCAGCCACCAAATTACGAAAATATTAAACAGAACGCCTATGGCTACGCTTACCCAATACCATATTTTATTATTTCGTCCTGCGAACGGCAGCATTTCTGGAATCTCCGCCTTAACCTCTTTAAAGAATCTACTGTTCTGTGCAATAGCAGATGCCATAAATACAACAAGCATGAACAGGCCTATCATTCCAATTAATGCGAAGATATCATATCCCCACACAAGAGAGGCTGCTGAGCCTGCGTCTATTGGAGAAGGAACTACTCTCGTAAAGAAGTTTAACATATCCTGAATGCAGGCTACCAGGTAATGGCCCGCCATATGGTCTGCATCTATTATATTTATTTCCCTTGTAGCTCTTACACCATCAAAATCCTTTTCATAAACTGTATGGTCTTCTCTCACCTCCAAGCCTTCTGGGTTCTCCCCAAAATGAAGGAAAGATTGAGCACTTGGAGTATTAATATAATCCACCGGAGAGGTCAAAGTCTGCATAAACCTATTAGCATCATTGGAATAAGTACCCGCATTATTTGCTTTTTCTGTAAAAAAGAATTCATCATATAAATCAGCTAATACAGCTACATTACGATCTCCATATACATCAGTGTACCCTTCTTCATTCTGATAGATAGGATCGCTGAACAGTAAGTACAGATTTTTTACAACATTCAGCTCTTCATTATCCATTTCCAGTGCTTCCCCACAGGCTTTTGCACCTCTGGAATATCCCATAAGATTGATACTGTCTGCATCTACAAATGGCCAGGTAACAATCTCACGTACAGTATCATAAACACCCCTGCCTGATGTGAGCCATTCTGAGTCTGGAAGATAAGAAGACTCACCATGTCCATACATGTCAATCGTTACTGCTACATATCCTACTCTTGCCAGTTCCAGCGCATAACGAATCATAAGTTCTTTATCATCGTTACCGCCATGAACTACTACAATAGCCGGAGCTTTGTTTTCTGCTGTTGCATTTTCTGGAATATAAGTTCTCATAACCTGGGTATATCCAGAATCTGTTACTGTATTCCGGTCTTTGATTTCCGTCTTTCCAAAGTTTGTCTGGAGAACACTTTGTCCAATTGCCCCCACGAAACACAAAGCAAGTGCTAAAACAATGCCTAACCCATTTCTAAATCCTTTTTTCATTCCCACTACCTCTTCTCCCTTTTTATCAGAAAGTTTTCTTATTTTGTTGTCATACTTGCAGAAATATCCGAAAAAATCACACCTAATCCATAAGCGCCCGCGTCAGGATATCCTAAACTTCTTTCTCCAACAGTACCAGCCCGTCCCATTCTTGCCACAATATTTTCAGTTGCTTTTGCTCCGGCCACTGCTGCATCTGCCCCCTTAGTAAATGCAGTCTTTACATCATCTTCGTTTTTCGCACTTTCCACCCAGGAATCGGCACAGGGAACCAAGGCATCAATTAAGGTCTTATCCCCAACCACCGCACCTCTTCCGAAAGAACGCTCCCCGGTACTTTGAATTCCCGCCACTGCCGCCTGCATCATTTCGGCAAACTCATTTATAGAAAGTTCTTTTTTATCTCCCGTAGATTTTGCTGCTGCCCGGAAGGCAGAACCCCAAATCGGGCCTGAAGCTCCTCCGCAGTATTGCATAATTACCAAAGAGCAGGCATCCAAAAAGCTTCCTATGGATTGTGTATTATTTTCCATAATCTCTTTCCATTCTCTTTTTAGCTGCTTAAACCCCTTCGCAACACTCATTCCAAAATCCCCGTCTCCTGCATGAGAATCTAGTTCGCAAAATGGAACTTCATTTTTAATAATACATTCACCCATTTTATCTACAACATAAATCATATTGTTAAGGCTTATCTTACTGTCTTGAACTGCCGCATAAGATTTCTCTGTCTCAACTTTGAATGAAACCTCTTCCGATTCCTCACTCATTGCCGGCAGATTCACATATTGTACACTCTCCACCGGTCCATCCACCTTAAATGCAGGAGCATCACTCTTGCAGGAAAGGAGTTCTTTTAATTCATCGTCCAGTTTCATAATAGAAACCGATGCTCCCAGCATATCGATACTGGTCATATAATTTCCTACAAAGGTCCGGTTGATTTTCACACCTTTTTGGGACAGTTCTCTGGTTACTGCATTATTTAAAAGGTATAATTCCTGCAGCGGAGTGCCGCCGAATCCATTCACCAGCAATGCGATTTCTTCTGGAGATTCATCCAGCTTTAAATCCTCCAGAAGTGAGGTTACCATTCTCTCTGCCAGCTCATCTGCAGTAATGGCCTTTTCTCTCGTTCTTCCAGGTTCCCCGTGGATACCGACGCCATATTCCATCTCATCCTCGCCAATCTCAAAGGTTGGCGTGCCTTTTGCAGGTACAGTGCAGGAACTGAATGCAAATCCGATACTTCGTACATTCTGAGCAGCTTTTTGTGCCACTTTCTTAACCTCCTGCAAGCTTTTTCCCTGCTCTGCAGCTGCCCCGGCAATTTTATGAACAAGCACCGTGCCTGCAACGCCCCGGCGTCCAACCGTATACAAGCTGTCCTGGACTGCAATGTCATCTTCTACTTTGACATAATCAACCTGAATACCATCTTCCTCTGCCAGATATGCCGCATTTTTAAAATTCATCATATCTCCGCTGTAGTTTTTGATGATAAGCAAGGTCCCCCTGTCACTTGCAGTTTCTTTAATCGCCTGGTATACCTGGATTTGGGAAGGGGATGCAAAGACATCTCCGCAAACTGCCGCATCAAGCATTCCCTTTCCTATAAATCCTGCATGGGCAGGTTCATGGCCGCTGCCGCCCCCGCTGATTAAGCTGACCTTATCTTTATTAATCTCTCTTTTCTTAATAACCTTATACTTTTGAATAAATTCAAATTCCGGATGTGCCATTGCGATGCCATTACACATTTCCATTACAACGGTCTCTGGTTTGTTAATAATCTTTTTCATGATACCTCCTTTATTCTGCCTTATAGGCACTTCCTATGGCATCAGCCGTGATAATCGCAGCCGCCACTGACTTCGGGGCAACCGGGAAAGGCATGGAGTAAATAGATTCTTCCGGAATGCAGGACTTTTCAGCTACTTGCATTAATTCTTCCTGAGTCAGTGAATCTACCCCGATATCTGCCAGACACACGGGCAATCCAATTCTTATACAAAAATCTAATACTTCATACAATTCTTCCTCCGGTGCATTTTCCAGTACAAGCTGCACAATTGTGCCAAAAGCAACCTTTTCACCGTGGAAATATTTATGTGTGCCTTCCAGGATTGTTAATCCATCATGAATGGCATGTGCACCGGCAAGCCCGCCGCTCTCAAAACCTAATCCCGACAAGAGAATATTTGCCTCAATAATATTTTCCAGCGCCGGAGTTACCTGATTACAGTCACTGGAAAACTTCGCCTTTTCCCCATCTGCTAACAAAGTCTGATAACACAATTCAGCTAAGGCAAGTGCCGTATTTGTTCCTTTCGCTTCGCCGCATAAGCCTTCACGGAAGCCACACGGCAGTCCCGCATTTACATTAGAATAGGACTTTGACGTGGCTCTTGCTTCAAAATAAGTAGAAAGGGCATCACCCATCCCAGACACCAAAAAGCGTGTAGGTGCGTTTGCAATCACCGTTGTATCAATTAAAACAACGCTGGGACTTTGTTTGAAATATGCATAATCATCAAATGCACCCTCAGGAGTATACAATACTGCCGAATGGCTTGTGGGCGCATCTGTTGCCGCAATGGTAGGGCAGATGATTAAAGCATCCCCCATAGCCACACATTTGGCCGTGTCAATTGCTTTGCCTCCACCCAATCCGATGGTGCAGGAGCACCCGTTTTCTTTTGCAACTTCTTGTAATCTTGCAACCTCCTGGCGGGAACATTCACCCTTAAATCCACTTTCAACAAAAGTAACCTGGAATTTTTCGGCTGTTGCATCTAATTTTTCCTTCACTCTGGCTACATCATCGGGATGTGCAATTAGAAGTGCGGACGTTCCAAAGGTTTTCACGAAATAGCCCAGGTTTAATATCTCGTCTTCCCCCTGTACATATTTTGTTGGGCAAATAAATGCTTTTCTCACTTTCCATTACCTCCTTATTTGGTCTTATAATCTAACATTTTCTGATACATCAATTATACACAGTCAGTTTTTTATTACAATGGTATTAGTTGTTCAATTTTCACAAATTACAATGGTATTTTCATGATATACCATTAAATAATGGTAATAATATGACCTTTACTTATCATATTTACCGTTTTTTAGTTATATTGTTATATTTATAACAATATGTAGGGGTTTTTTATCCATTATTATTATAATTCTGCGTGAATAAGATTGATTTTTATGCTTTGCTTTAGTAATATAATGACATCAGATAGCTTTGATTATTTAAGGAGAGGTGTTCTATGACGGATTTTAACTTAGATAAAATTCTAGATTTGAAAAAATGGCAGGAGCTGCAGGACTCTCTTGCAGATGTAACTCAACTTGCAATTATTACGATTGATTATAAAGGAAGACCCATTTCTGCACACAGTAAATGCACACCTTTTTGTCAGAAAATCAGGGGGAATACAGATTTATCTAAAATGTGCCAGAAATGTGATTCCAGAGCAGGCTTAGAAGCGGTAAGGTCTGGCAGGCCATATGTTTACCTGTGTCATTATAATATTATTGATATTGCGATCCCCATAACAAACGATGACAAATATATCGGAGCTATTATGGCAGGGCAGGTAAGGCCGTCGTTTTCCGGAACGGTTCCAGATTTAGAGCAGATATTCTATTCATCCACCAGTCTTAAGGCTCTTCAGGAATCTCAGGAGCTGAAGCGCCTGTATATGGAAATCCCGGCGCTGGATTATGATGTTATCTTAAGAGCTTCAGACATGCTTTTTAAACTATGCAACTACATTGTCGATGAAGCAACTGCAAAGAATCTGATTGTAAATACATATAATTCCCTGGTTTCCATGCCTCAGGCCGCCCAGCCAAACACACTGGGTTCAAATAACATATCTTTACTGAAGTCTGCACCATCCAATACTCTTACACCTGTACACACTTTAAATGCACCGTTTACCAGTCTTAAAAACACAAAGCTATTACCAGCCCTGGAATATATCTTTAACAATCCTCATCTAATGGTTTCTCTGGAAAAAGCCGCACAGCTCTGTCATTTTAGTCCAGGCTACTTCAGCAGGTCTTTTTCCAGAGAATTTAACACAAGCTATACCTCATATACAACGAAACTAAAAATTGAATGGGCAAAAGATTTACTGATAAAAACGGATATGCCTGTTACACAGATTAGTGAACAGCTTGGGTTCAGTGATCCCGGTTACTTCACAAAGGTATTTAAAAAACAGGAATATTTAACACCAGCTTTGTACCGTAAATATGTTCCTTCCCAGAACACTGCCGGATAGATGATTGTATGAACATTGCAAACTTAATATTGATAGCTAGTAGAAAATCCTGTATCCTAAATATAAAAAGGGAATTTGAGGGGGCAATATTAATTGAGAAAAAAGAAAAAAGTGTTGGGTATAATATTGAGTATAATAGTAGTATTGGCTGTTATTTTTCTAGGCTTATCATATTATTTAGGCAAACAGATTGTGGCAAGTTCTACTCAGCTTGTTAACAATGAAGGAACCAAAAATGTACATGAGGATTTATGGGCAGAGTATGGTTTTGATTTTGATGCGTTTAGCCAAGCCTACACCATTGAAAAAATTAATCCAACATCATCATTTGACGGACACACAATACCAGCGGAGTTCATTTATTCTGAAGATAAGAATAATGATGTTGTTATTATGGCGCATGGTCTTGGCGGTAATCGCTACACTAATTATCCCATAGCGGAATTATTTCTTGCAAACGGGTATAACGTCATTACATATGACCAAAGAAGCTCCGGCGAAAATACGGCCGAGAAAACAACCTTTGGATATTGGGAAAAATACGACCTAATTGATTGCATAAAATATGCAAAGGAATTTACACAAGAGAAAAAAGTTGGTGTGTGGGGTGAATCATTTGGCGGTGCCACAGCAGTTCAGGCAGTTGCATACAAAGATATACAGGAGGATATAGCATTTCTTATTCTTGACTGTCCAGTAAGCAGTATGAAATGGATGGTTGCAGAAGAGATGAAAAGCATGGATATAGGCATTCCACTTGACTATATGACGTTGTGTGGGAGTGTTGTGAATAACATTGAACTTGGATTTTCGTATAAAGATACGGAATGTACTGAAATTGCAAAAAAAATACATATTCCGGCTCTTGTCATCAATAGTAAAGTTGATAAAATAACTCCTTATTTTATGGGAAAAGATATTTATGATAGCCTTACAAGCGGTAAAAAAGAGTTATGGACTGTTGCAGACAGCAAACATGTTGGAATGTGGCTTGATTATAATGAGGAATATTGCAGTAAGGTTCTGAGCTTAATAGAGGATAATTAGTATATAAATTTAATATAAATAAAGGGGAATTAACTACTAACTATGAAATATTGAGTTGGTAGTTTTTTATTACAACAAAACTGGAATTTATTTATTCTCGGACAGCTGCATACAGCATAGCATCAAATATTTCTCCTTGCTTAAAAACGCCCTTCTTTATTGTTCCTTCATAGGAGTATCCTGCTTTTTCAAGTGCTCTGTGAGAACCTTTGTTGTATTCGAATGGTCTGGCATAACTCCCTTTCCCCTAAAGTCTTTACCAATCCAGTATGCGATTTCTGCGTTTTTGCAATAAATATCAGATTCGAAGAACGCTCCAATGCATCCGGCAATTTGATTGTCTATCTGGATTGCCCTGACGTATTCTTTTTCATCGTTACTCTCAGAGAAGTATTGAACTATTTCTTCGCACTCCTGATACGACCTGGGGAAGGTATTGCTCATATTTTTATAGTATAGTATTTATGGCCGCTAATAATCCCACCATACTGATTCCTATGCTGGGCATAATTATTCCAGGCAAGTCATTAAACCATTCTTTTTTTATAAGCCGCAGTCCGATACCCACTACCATGAGGGGGACTGGTGTCAACAAAGCGCACCACACCGGAAGCTGTAAATACCCCCTAATAATCGCATATTCCAGTAAAAAAGATGGAATAATTACAAGACATAAAAAATAAAAACCAAAAGGAATTTTTACTGCATCAAAAGTCATATCTAAACTTTCTTCAATATCTTTAGAACTCAACTTATTTTTCAACGACTTGTATAGAATTGGATAAATACAGCACAAGGTATGTATCATGATACCGCCAAGAGCGCCTATGCAGCTGCTCACTCCGAAAGCAACTGCAACGGTTATGTTAGAAATTTGTCTTGCCATTGATATAAATCCAAGTACATACAGGGGCACACCCGCTGCTGCAAATAGGATAGAGGCTTTAAATCTCCATGTTGGCATATTTTCCCAGTTACTTTCAATAAATTTATATTTACCCAGTTTTACACTGTCGTTTCCTTTCAAATCAAAGAGTATATCACCAATAGCACATAAGAGCCCGCCAATTATCCCCAATATTCCTAATAATAGATTCATACCTACCTCCTGGCACTGTTTTAACCATAATAATTGTTCAATTCTTTTTTATGTTTTCTTTTTTTATATTTTACCTCTTTGAAATATCATAGGGAATCATCACCTTTTCGTACTGGTAGCGCCCTGCATCCACAGTCATACGGCACATCGTAAGCTCTAAATTAAAACGCCGCTTACCACAGCTGCCAGGATTGAGAAACAGTACTCCTTTAATAATTTCTGCAGAGTATTTGTGGGAGTGACCATAGACCACCACGTCTATATTTGTTAAATATTGGGGAATATCTTTCTTGTTATGAACGATGAAAAATCTCACACCTTCAATTGTAACAGTAATACTTTTAGGCAGAGCTTCTGCCCATTCTTTATCATTGTTACCACGCACCACATAGGTCTCT
This sequence comes from Ruminococcus sp., assembly GCA_013911065.1. Lineage (GTDB taxonomy): Bacteria > Bacillota > Clostridia > Lachnospirales > Lachnospiraceae > Muricomes. Next base: position 65,635 of record JACERV010000002.1, read on the forward strand.
CCGAGCTTTCGTATGGAGTCGATAATGTATGAGGTGTTGATATCACCAGCATGAATAAAACAATCGGCTTCAACAAGTTCATTCATAACATGCTCTCGCAGCAAACCATGAGTATCGGATAAGATTACAATCTGTTTCATGAGTTCCTCTTTCTTAATTTTGTTAATAATCTTAGTACTTTTAAACATGAATACTTATTATATTACCTTTATTATTCTTCTTAAGTTCAGAGTATATCCTATATGGTTATTTTAAATTCTAAATACAGTAATTGATTAACAAATTGGAATTTATCGATTTCGCATTATGCTTATTATGAGGATATTACAAATCATGAATCCTTTTTTTAAGCGATAATATATTATCTCTAACTTGATTTATTATTTCAATAAACGTATCATCGCCTTTGCCGGTCGGGTCATCAAGCCCCCAATCCTCACGGTGCTTACAGGGTAAAAAGGGACACTGAACATTACAACCCATTGTGATGACAATATCAGCAGGTGGAATTTCTGAAAGCAGCTTGGAATGCTGTGTTTTCTCCATGTCAATTCCATAGAGCTGCTTCATTAGCCGCACGGCATCACGATTAATCTGTGGCTTCGTTTCTGTTCCGGCGGAATAGCTTTCAAACTCATCAGCGGCAAGGTGCTTGCCTAGAGCTTCCGCAATCTGACTGCGGCAAGAGTTATGGACACATATAAAAGCAACTTTTGTCATAATATCCCTCCCTTACAACATGCGAAGTTTCTCGCCCTTTAGTTCATCCGCACTCCAACCGATTACAGCAAAATTACTGTCTGTATGCTCATCAACCCTGTTTATCCACTCAATTTCATTGCTTGCTTTTGCTTTGAGCAGGGCGTTGGTTGTACCAGAGCGGTAAAGGGAAGAATTGATAATCCACCATTTACTGTAAATACCTGCACGCTTCAAATCTTCTTCAAGACGCATGGCTTCATAGACAGGTGTTGCTTCAGCAAGAGCAACAATAATAACCTCAGTTTCTTTTTCATTGCGCAGACGTGGAAGCAGCTTTTTAACGGATTCTGGAATTTCACCCTGTGACCGCTTTATCTCCCTGTGATAGCTCTGTGCAGCGTCCAACAGCAGCAGGGTATGACCTGTCGGGGCGGTATCAATAACAACAACCTGTTCCTCGGACTTTTCTACTATCTGCGCAAATGCTCGGAAAACAGCAATTTCCTGCGTGCAGGGAGAGCGTAAATCTTCCTCAACATAGGCAATATCATCATCGGACATGGTTTCCCGCGCCTTGCCCAAAACTTCCTTTTGATATTTCCTAAGTTCTTCGTGCTCGTCAATATAGCTCATGGTTACGCCATTATCTTCATCAAGGACAAATTTAAGATGGGCGGCAGGGTCTGTAGTCGCAAGATGTACCATTTTCCCTTTAGCCGATAATCCCAATGCGATAGCCGCCGCAACCGTTGTTTTTCCAACTCCGCCTTTACCCATTGTGAAAATAACCTTTTTCCCCGACGCTGCAAGCTCGTCAACAACATTCTGCAAATGGGGAATTGTCTGTGCTTTCAACGTTTCGCTTTTAACAGCCGCATGGTCTTGGGTCAGCAAAGAGCGTATATTTTCTATCCCTGTGATGTTGTAGGCTCTAAGCGGTACGGAATAGATAGTAATATACTTTAGACTGTCAGGTATACCGTTTAGTGCGGACTGTTGCTTTTGATACAGGTTTTCAGAAATTACATCATCATGTTCTGTGAGTTCGCCGTTGATAATCAAAACCTGATTATTAACACCTAAGTCTGCAAGCTCCTTTGAAGCCCGTTCTGCTTCTTTTAGCGGCGCAACTTCCGGGCGTGATACAAGTATCAGCGTAGTTTTATTGCCGTTAGACAACGTTTCTACCGCCTTTTTATACATATCTTTTTTATCTTCCAACCCGGCAAGCTGCCCTAAGCAGGACGCTCCATGGGTGCTTTCACTGATAAAATTGCTCCATGCAGACGGAAGCTGCAACATTCTAAGAGTATGCCCTGTGGGTGCGGTATCAAAGATGATATGGTCGTATTCCTTTCCAACTTCTCCGTTCGTGATGAAGTTGGAAAACTCATTAAAAGCAGCGATTTCAACCGTACATGAGCCGGATAATTGCTCCTCCATATTGGCAATTACAGCGTCAGGCAATTTGCCGCGATAAGGAGCAACAACGCTTTCGCGGTATTCAGCCGCTGCCCGTATCGGGTCAAGATTTGCAACAACAAGGTTTGGAACCTCTTTGATAGCCTTTCCCCTGCCGTCAAGCTCTGTACTGAAAACGTCCTGCAAGTTTGAAGCCGGATCTGTGCTTATAAGCAAAACCCTTTTCCCGTCATCTGCAAGGGTTGCGGCAGTAGCACAAGCGACGGAAGTTTTTCCTACGCCGCCCTTGCCAGTATAAAATAGATATTTTGTTAGTTGTACTTCCTGTGGATTAAATGCTTTCAAAATCTCACCTCCCTAACAGCACTGCCCGTCTGAACAACAGCAGCCCCCGTCCTTATCTGTTTTAGGCTCGCTCAAATAGCTTTCGGGAATACCAAGTAAATCCACAAACTCCGCATTAGCAGGATAGCGTCCGGTAATGATGATTTCGTCGTCCAGCAATACAGCCGGGAGTCCGTCAGAGCCTTTTTCATTGATATATTTGTTAATAGTCTGGTTGTTTACAAAAGCCATAGGTGCGTTGCTGAGATTGAAGCGGTCAACGCCTACGCCGTTCTTTTTCAGGGCGTTCAAAACAGTGGATATACGGATTAGTTCAGGGTCAACACCCACGCCGCAAATCCCGGTTTCGCAACACATAGCAGGTTCATAAATAGCCATTTTCTTCATAATAAAATCCCTCCTTGAAAAATAATTTTTAAGTTATCAGGTAAGACACAGGAAATCTACTGTTATCTTTTTCATTTTGCAAACCACTCTTTTGTGCGATTAACAACATTTACAAGAAGAAGCATAACAGGAACCTCCGTTAATACGCCAACAGTACAGACAAGCACAACTGGAGAAGTTGGTCCATAAAGCGCAATTGCAACCGCTACGGACAACTCGAAGAAATCCGACGCGCCTATCAATGCGGCAGGGGCAGCAATGTTGTGCGGCTGCTTGAACACCTTGCACATGATATATGCAAAGGCAGCGGTAATCACATTTTGCAAAACTAACGGTACTGCAATAAGCAATACATGAAACGGACTACTCAAAATCGCATCACCTTGAAAAGTAAATATGATAATGAGCGTTAAAAGCAATCCGATTGTAGTAACGCCGTCAAATTTAGATACAAATCTTTTGTTAAAGTATTCCAACCCTCGTTTTTTTATCATCATAGTTCTTGTCAGTGCACCCGCCACAAGGGGAATGACTACAAACAGGACAATGGAAAGTATTAAAGTGTCCCACGGCACAAACATATTGTTTACGCCAAGCAAAAAGGAAACGATAGGGACAAAAGCCACAAGGATAATCAGGTCGTTAACGGCAACCTGTACTAAGGTGTGGGCAGGATCGCCTTTTGTCAGGTTGCTCCAAACAAACACCATAGCCGTACACGGGGCAGCCCCCAAAAGAACAGCTCCAGCAACATAGTTCTGTGCAAGGTCAGCCGGAATTAGGGATTTGAAAACAACGTAAAAGAAAAATGAAGCAAGCCCAAACATCAAGAACGGCTTTATTAGCCAACTCGTTCCTGTCGATATAATAAGCCCTTGTGGATTATTTCTAACATTTTTTATAGATTGGAAATCCACTTTCATCATCATGGGGTAAATCATAATCCATATCAATATGGCAATAGGAATAGAAATTTGCGCATACTCAAATTGTCCTAAAAAAGCAGGGACACCCGGTAAATATCTGCCTATTAGAATACCAACTGCCATACATAGCAGTACCCAGATAGTCAGATACTTTTCAAAAAAACCAATTCCCTTATTTTTTTCCTTACTCATAGTCATCACACCCTTTACCATAATTTGAACCTTCCTTACAAATACAGTTTTCTTTGTCACTGGTAATCAAACCAAAAAACTGTTTTGTGTTGCTGATAGTTTCCTCGTCCAAAGAATAGTACGTCCATTTGCCCTCGTTCCGTCCTTTGACAAGTCCACATTCACACAGGAGCTTCATATGATGGGATAGTGTAGATTGAGACATTTCAAACTTTTCTAAAATCATGCAGGCACATAGTTCACCGCAGGAGAGCATATCAACAATCATCGCTCTTTTGGGATCACCCAATGCCTTAAATACTTTGGTATGTTCTAAATAATTTTCCATATTGACACCTCACATCTAAAAGTTTCGATATGACCATTATATGCATCAAATCGAAAAATGTCAATATAAACTTGTGCTTACCCATAAAGTAAGACATCCGTAACATACGGATGCCTTAAACTGTAGACAAACTATATTAAAACCATTTACAAGTTATGCATTTATCTTTATTCTGTAATCCTGTAATGGCCGGCTATATCATCCCTGGTTTCAAGAATATCCTGTTCATATGCCGTCTGCCATGGATCATTATGGTGGATCACATAGGGAACACCGTTTTCATTTCTACGATCAGAAACAATTCCAACATGGTTTTGAAAAATCACAATATCGCCACCCTGCCATTCTTCTACATTGGAAATATCTGTGGTAAGGCTTATTGCTGTATGTGAAAAATAGACCTTTAGATTTTTCACTCGTCTAAAGTCAATATTTATATCTGGCTCATCGATGTCATAATCATCGGGATTTTTCTCAATATCTTCCTGTATTAATACCATTAGATCATATCCCGCACTTTTCAAGGCATTTGCCACTACATCCGTACATACTCCATATTCATCATCGGAATAACCTGCCTGATAGTAGCTGCTCTTATATTTGGGTTCAGATGCAATATAGTCAAACGTACCCTCAAGAATATCCGTCTGATCATCAATGCCATCCTGATCTTCATCTATCGTGCTATGTATCTCCTCAATATTTGCATCATATTTGTCTGGCAAACGTTTTGTGGAAGTGTTTTGATAGCGAGTAGCTACATAAATAAGGATACTGCCAATAACACATATACATATCACACCACCAATTAATATTTTCTTCTTCACGTTTTCCTCCTTTATAAATTTCCGTTTACCATTATGATTATGTTCAGCCTGCCCCTATCATATCAGACGAGGATGTTTTGTTAATACCGCTTATACAACTCGGATTTTTTTAGCCCGTTGTTCTTCGCTTGTAACCGCCAGCCCATATGAGCGGCCTGAATATACAAGAAGCGGGGGAAGTTGGGGGCAATGGTAATGTTCTCGGCAGAACGCCTTTGCAAAATGGTATCTGCCAGTACATCCATTGTTTTCCCAAGCCGAGTCAGCGGTCCTTTCCCAATTGGTGCACTTTGCATCATGCCCCCGGCCCCAACGCCGATGCCCTGTCCCCACGTCAGGCCGGCTTCCTGGGTGAAATACTGCATCATCTCCAAAGCCAGAGCGTTTTGGCAGCCATCGTAAAATCCGTTGTTCACAAGAGCATATACCTTTGCCTCTGGCGCAGCCTGTGCAACAGAGGGGCAAGCTTGCTCCAATTGGCGCAGCAGATTGGCCGGAATGCCATCCACATACAATGGAAAGGCAAATACGAGGGCGCTGCACCCACCCACAGCACGAAGTAGTTCCTCTCCGTCTCCGGACGCACTATCGTGCCATATGATTTCAGTGTCGTGCAAGCACTTTTCGAGCGCCTGCAAAAGAGTTCTGCTTGCGCTGTCTCCGCGCTTGGGGCTTGCGTTTATCAGAGCGATCTTCATAAAAGCACCTCGCTGATGAGCACGTCATCTTCATGAAAGCGCACAATCACTTTGGACGAGCCAAAGTTCAGCGCATTGGCCGCAGCCAGCTTTTGTGCGGTTTCTTTTTGAGCTGACTTGCCTGCGGTCTGGTAGAAGTGGTATGTTAACGCAGGGGACGACGCAAAACGCTGCATATGGTGCATTTCTCCGTTGATGATGCGGAAGAAGGGCAGCATATAGCCAATGCTGCGGTCCAGCACTGCTTTTACATCTGGCGAAAGGCCGCCGAATGTCAACTTGCTGATGATGATTACCTCATCCTGCCGGGGCATCATATCACAAAACTCCCGCGCCCGATCAGTGACCACGCACTGGCCAGGTGTCTTAATCCAACATCCAAAGCAGCCCACACAGTGTCGTACTGCGGGATACGCGTAAAACACGGTTGTGTCCTTATCATATGTATATAATTTATCCGCCATTTGGGGCGGAAGATCATGCAAAATCAGCCTTTTAACCATATACCCTCCTGTTTTCTTTGAGCTTTCCTTAAATAGCTCATGCCAATGTCTAATCTTTTTTGAAAGACAAAAGTTGTTTTTTGCTCCATATTATATTTCTTTCATAAATTCCGATTTATACAATTATAGCAGAGGCAGGGTTAAAAATGAAGCATTGTATATCTATTATTACAATATACAATGCTTCAAGATATAAATAACTTTGTTTACAATCTAAAGCGGATGATAGCTGCTAATTACTATCATCCGCTTATTTTAACTTATTTCTATCTATTCTAAATTTGCATGATACTCCCACAAGCTGCTAATATCAATCTTCTTCTCCTCAATCATCATCATCGCTGTTGTGTCTCCAAACAGCAGCAGCGACTGCTCAAACAGGGAGGTCATAGGCTGGCCGGAATGGATTTCATCTCCCATTTTTGCCCGGCTCTCAACGGGAATCCGCACAAACAAATCTGCAACATTTTTTAGAGAACTGTTGGGATTGCTTCCTATATGAATTACCTTTGCACCAATTGCTTTTGCTTTCTTGGCAATTCCTGCGGGATACAGTGTCTCTCCGCTTCCCGAGCCTACAATCAGGACATCCTTCTGCGTAATGGCAGGCTCTGTTATCTGCCCTACCACAACCGAATGTATACCAAGGTGGGCATATCGTTTTGCAATGGCTTCCAGTGACAACAATACTCTGCCCACCCCCACAAAAAATACCTTTTCTGCACCTGCAACCATCTCCAGATAAGTCCGTACTTTATCCGGTTCCACCGCATCCAAAGCTTTGCGGCACTCCTCAATTACAATATTCTTCATTTTTTCGTATTGCTGCTTATCCAACGATTCCACCTGCTTCCTGCAAACATACTTCTATTTCCGCCCCGGTCAGGGCTCTTTAACTGATCTTACTCAATCTTTGGGTTCTTCTCTTATCCAGAGCAAAATTAATAATAAGAACGCCGATTAACGCAATACCCCAGATTAAATCTCTGTAGTAATTGCTGATGCCTGGAAACATATTTAAATAAGAAGACATCATCTGTAAGATCACAACTGCAATTGCAATACCCGGGATAGTTCCAAATCCTCCATTTGGATTTACGCCGCCTAATACTGCGATCAAAATACTCTGCATCGTATAACTGCTTCCAAAATCCGCTTTTGCAGAATTGATCCGCGCCAGACTCAGCAGACCTGCCACCGCAGACAACAAACCTGAAAGCATATAAGTACGCACCAGTACTGCATTACAATGAATGCCGGCAAACCTTGCCGCCCGCTCATTTGTACCTACAAGATAAACCCGGGTGCCAAACTTCGTCCTGCTCATAATAAAGGTAACTGCAAGAATCAAAAGAAGGAATACAACGAATGAAAGAGGGATATATCCTAACAAGGCCGTTGTGGCGAAGGATGTATACGCTTCCGGAATCCCGCTGACCGTACTTCCCTTGGAGGCAAGAATTGCAATACCCATAAACAATTGGTAAGTCCCCAAAGTAGCCAGCATAGCAGGTATTCTCAGGTAGGATACCAAAAACCCGTTGAAGCTTCCGCAAATAATTCCAACTACCAGCCCGACAAGTATTGCAAGAGGCACATTTCCCCCATCCTGCATTGTAATACCCGCCAGAATACCGCATAAGTTGGCGATATAAACCGTTGACAAGTCGATTCCGCCTGAAATCATACAGATACCAACGCCAATTGACATCAATCCATATTCTGAGAGCTGCTTTGCCATGGTCTGGAAGTTTCCGATTTTAATAAATGCCGTCGGTTTGGTTACACAGGCTATTATAATAAAAGCAACAAGTATTATTAGTAATCTTTTGATATTACTGTCCATCTTTTTCATAATTATGCTGCCTCCTTCTTTAACCTGGTCTTTACTTTAACTCCCGCATGGCTTTGTATTGCAGAGATTGCAGTACCTATAATAATAATTGCTCCGATAAACACTCTCTGCCAGTATACTGAGATTCCAAGAAGTATGAGGCTGTTGGATACCATCGTCAAAAGCAGCGTACCTAAAAGACATCCTTTTAGTGTACCGATACCTCCTGTCATTCTGGTTCCTCCCAGGATAATTGCCGCAATAACAATCATCTCGCCTCCTGCGTACTCAGTAGGCAGGTATCTCATAGACATCACTGCATAGCACAGTCCGGCAACAGCCGCAACGCCTCCATTTACAACAAAAATGCCAAAGCGGATTCCTTTCACATTGAACCCTGCCCGTTCTGCGGATACTTCATCTCCTCCCACCGCATATACGCCGCGCCCCATTATCGTCTTGTTCAGTACAAGATAAGCGATAATGTAAAGAACAATCATAATCAGAAATGTCATCGGCAAGGTAGACCCCAAACCAGTTTTTGCATTCTTAACTGTAAGCAGAGAGGCTTTTCCGAAGGCCGCCAGATTTTGCGGCAGGTCCATTCTTTCCGCTTCAAATGCTCCAAGCAGAATTCCGCTGAAAATAGAACTGGTTCCAAGGGTTACAATAAGGCTTGGAAACTTATATCTTACGATAATAACTCCATTTAATGCCCCCATCAGACATCCAAACAGAATGCCGATAATAAATGTAATAATCCACGGTGCACCGCCAAGTCCCAGCCTGTTGGTCACAGTTAATGCAAGATAACTGCTGAGCGCCGCAATCATAGGAAAGGACACATCAGGCCCTGTGCTGACAAATGCCAGAAGTGCGCAGATTGCATAAATGGATGGAACAATCATGGAACGGAGTAAATCTACTATATTATTGTTTGCAAAAAACAGACCGGATCTGGCCTGAATTACCAGAGATAATACTATGATAATAAGAAATACATAGAATTCCGTCTGTTTTACTGCCTTCTTAAAAAACTTATTCATCTGTAATTCCCCCCTTCCTATACCGTTGCCTGCGCAAGTGTCGCTGTATCCAATTCTTTTGCAGATAAGCGCCCTGTCACTCTGCCCGCCTGCATAACCAATGCCCGGTCACATGTGGCGATGACTTCTGAAGCATCATCAGAAACAACAATGATTGCCATACCTTCAGCTGCCAGTTCCCGCAGGAGCTTGTGTATATCATACTTAGCTCCGATATCCACTCCAACGGTAGGCCCATTCAGGATAAGTACTTTCGGATGGTTTGCAAGCCATCTTCCCAGAACCACTTTCTGCTGATTTCCGCCTGAAAGCGTCTGTACCGGGAATTCATGGTTCTTCGTTGCCACTCCGATATCCTTCACCCATTTTGCCGACTCTTCCACAACCTTTTTGCTGCTTAAAATACCCATCTTATTTCCCAGCTTATCCATCCTGCTTACCGTTATATTCCGGATAATGGACTGAGGCAGGAAAAGTCCCTCTGTCAGACGGTCTTCAGGAACCAGGGCAATCCCTAATTTCTGAGCCACAGATACATTCTTAATATGCACTTCTTTTCCTTCTACAAGAATCTGCCCGCCTGTTGGCTGCAGCAATCCAAAAAGTGACAGTGACAGTTCCGTACGCCCGGAACCAAGCTGTCCGGTAACTCCCAGAATTTCCCCCTGATGCAGTTCAAAACTTACATCTTCAAATCCAGGCGCCGTAAGGTTTCGCGCTTCCAGAACCACGTCTCCATACTTCTCTTCGTTAACTTCCTTTACAACCTGTGTATCAAAATGCCGTCCGGTCATATAATGTGCAAACTTCTCCTCTGTCATTTCTTCCATAGGGCAGCTAATGACATTCTGACCGTTTCTTAAGATCGTAATACTGTCGGATATCTCAAACACTTCTTCCAGCTTATGAGATACAAATAAAATAGTAACCCCGTTTTCTTTCAAATCCGTAACAATTTCAAATAGGCGGTCTACCTCTCGCTTTGTGAGCGCTGTCGTAGGCTCATCCATGATAATCAGCTTTGCATTGTCAAGAAGGGCTCTTGAAATGGCAATCAGCTGTTTATCAGCAACCGGAAGTGTTTCAACAAGAGCGTCCAGATCTACATCAAATTTAATTTTCTTTATTGCCTCTTCTGCGATTCTGCGGAACTCTTTTTTATTTACTAATTTCTTTTTATTTGCAAGCACCTGGTTAAACGCCAGATTCTCTATGACTGTCAGATTCGGGAAAATGGAAAAATCCTGATAGATAACCTGGACTCCGGCCTTAATGGCCTCTGCGGGCGTCATAACAGGGTATCCTTTTCCATCTACTTCAATTGTACCTGCATCCGGTTTATAGAAACCAGATATGACCTTGATGATTGTAGACTTTCCACAACCATTTTCCCCTGCCAGACAATGCGTTTCCCCCCGCCTGATTGTCAGGTCCACACCCCTGAGGGCATGAACACCGCCGAATGATTTCTTAATTCCTTTTACACAAAGGATGTTCTCATTTTCCATCATGTCACCCTGCCTTTCTATTTCCTTCTGGGGCCGGGTAAGTAAAATCCCACAGAAAGCTAAGAGGTGTTTTACTTACGTTGCCTCAGTTTGGAAAAAACCGCACATCTCACACGCATGTAAGATGTGCGATTCTTATTTTTTAGAAATCATAATCATTGATATTGTCTTTTGTAATTGTAAGGTCAGCCTGTCCAATCAGACATCTGTTGTCGCCTTCAACCAACTGGAGGCTGTTGTATCCCTCGATGCCAAGGTCAGTTCCCTCGCCAACTTCTTCTCCTGCAAGAATCATAGATGCTACTTTACACATAACATATCCTGAATCTTTCGGATCCCACAGTTTAATTGTGGAAATTGTGCCTGACTCAACATAAGGCTTAAATTCGTTCGGTGTACCTACACCAACCACCTTTACATCCAGTCCTAATTCCTCTACAGCCTTGGCAATACCCGGGCAGTCTGTAGATGCAACCCCTGTAAATCCTTTAAGGTCAGGATTTGTTTTCAGGAGCTCTTTTGCTCTCTCGTAAGAAGTATCAATAGATTCTTCTGACTCAGCAGATGGGATTGCTCCGCCATTGATCAGCTCCATATCCGGATATTCTTTTTGCTGCTGTTCGTACTGTGCATTTGCATACTCCATATGAGTTGTAGATGTTGTATAAGCAACCATCATAGCATATTTTCCGGCTTCACCCATATCCTTTGCAAGGGCATCCATAATTGCAGCGCCAAAATCCTTTGCTGTAAATGCCTCTGTATCAAATAGTGTGTTTTTCTGGTTGGAAGCCTCATGAGTGATAACTACAATGCCCTGTTCCATGGCATTTTTCAGAGATGCTTCGATTGCACCCGGATCAATCGGCACAACGCAGAGAGCATCCACACCCTGGTTAATTAGGTCATCAATAACCTGTACCTGAGAAGCAGCATCTGCATTAGCCGGCCCTTTTTGGATCACGTTAATGCCTGTCTCTTCTCCGAACTCATTCACGCCGATTTCCATACGTTTGAACCAGTTTGCCGTGTTGTCTTTTGTAACAACAGCGATTGTCCACTCTGACTTGTCTTTGTCTGATTTATAATTTGCAATATCAAACAAATCCCCGCCCTTGTTGTCCTCAGAAGCAGACTCGTTTGTGTCTTTCTTCTCAGTAGATGTGGTGGTTTTTTCACTGCTGCAGGCTGCCAATGAAAATGTCATAGCTGCCACTGCCATGATTGCGATAAATTTTTTTAGATTTTTCATAATTTTTCCTCCTTTTGAAATTTATATTATCGCTCCATGCCTCTTGCATGGCCCATTATGGGTTATTTATGCTGCAGACCTTATTCAGCTGCTGTTTAGACCGTGCCGTGCATCCCGCTGCACGGCATCGGAGCCATTAAAGTATCGGCTTCAGGACATCCAGCCTCTCGCCCCAGGCGACTCAAATGGGCTGGATGTCGTTACAGTGCGCACCCGCAGGGTGTAAACTGTAACCTTATTCCACATTACGGTGTCTGCCTGTCATCTCTTCCTTGCTGACTCCTGTTTCCTCTTGTAACATCATTACTAAGATGTCATAAAAGATGAAAAGGGCCTGCTCAAACAGATTTCCCATCAACTGCTCTGATGGTATAAATTCACCTACCGCCTTATAAGCTGCTGCGGGCAGGTTTACTACCAAATCCGAAATCGGAATGATATAACCTGTGTTGGATGGTGTAATCAGCGCCAGTGTGGCCCCGTTATCTTTTGCCATCTGTGCCACATAGTTCTCATGTCCTACATCGGCAGAGCCACAGGCACATATCATCAAATCGCCTGTCCCGATGGAAGGTGTTGTATCATCCCAAATCCAGTAAGACTTTTTTCCCAGGTGCATCAGCCTCATGGCAAATGCCTTAGTAGCAAGTCCTTCTCTTCCTGCTGCCAGCAGGAAAATACGCTCGCTTTTCTTTATAAGTTCGAGAAGATCTCTGACATTAGAATCATCCATTCTGTCAAACACCGCTGTAAGTTCCTTTAATGCCGTCGTTGATAATTCTTTAAATCTGTCTTTCATAGTCTTTCTTCTCCCCCACTTGAATATACGTTTTTTTCAAATTCAACTAATTCATCGTATTCTTTTTCCACAATCTTTGCCATTTCCGTAGTAAGCCCCGACATATGTTCCGCCTCAAGCCACGCATTCGCCATCTCAATTCCCATTTCATTGCCTATGATAAATCCGCCCATACACAGTACGTTTGTATTATTTACTGTCTTTGCTCTTCTTGCCTGGTACAGGCTTTCACACAGCGCCGCGTAGACTCCTCTGTGTTTATTGCATATAATACTGACACCCATTCCGGTACCGCATATGGCAATACCTCTTTCATACTCTTTACTCTGTACTCCCCGTGCTACATTCGCCGCTACTTCCTGAAAAAGTACGGGACTATCCGGATCAATATCCGTAATCTCATAACCCTTTTTTAATAAATTTTCTTTTATTGCATTTTTCAAATCAAACCCTGCCGGGTCCGCTCCCATGATAATCTTCATCTTTCCTCCATCCTGAAAACTCACCCATTTCATGTAACCGCTTTATTTTATCAAATTTTTATCTTTAATAATAGCCGTATTTTCAAGCATTTTTCGTCATTAATCGACATTATTTTACTGAAACCGGTTTCAACATATGATAAATATACATCCTCTCATTTCTATTTGTCAACGTTTTAAGTCCACATTTTCGAAATTCATAATATCATACAAAAAACCATCGGGAACAATTGGCACATTCCACAATGTAATTGTGGAATGTGCACAAAAGCTTTCCGATGGTCTTTTTTTCATTTTTATAAGCTTTGTTTGATAAATGGAGATTCAATGATAATATGACGATAAGATTTATCCGGAAATGCAATGCGGTTAATCAGCTGCTCCATAGCCTTTTTCCCCATCTGGTAAGCATCCCTTTCTATGTAACTATAAGGAATTCCAAGGATATTCAGCATCTCCAGCTTATCAAGGGAGACATTTTGATAGTCCTTTGGAATGGATTTTCCGCCTTCATATATTGCTTCCAGAAAGCCTTTCGTGGTGTCATTGTTGCATGTGATTACTACGGTGGGCTGTACCGGGAGTTTCATCATATTCTTTGTCATCCTGTATGCGCTCTGTATACTGTAGTCATCCAGCATGATATACTCTTCAGGAACCGTAATTCCCGCTTCTTCCAAAGCCCTGCTGAATCCTTCCTGCCGCTGCCTTGCAAGAACTCTTTCCTGTGTGCCGTTAATAATGGCAATCTTTGTGTGCCCTGCATCAATCACATACTTTGTTGCATTGTACATTGACTTGGAATCATCAAAAAATACACCATCCACAGGTAATCCAATATCTCTGTCCATAATAACTACAGGTGCGTCCAGAGCCTTCAAATGCTTATTCAGAACCTTCCGCTCTTCCTTTTTCTCATAAGGCACTGCCGGAACATAGATCAGTCCCCTTACCCGGTGATCCTCTATAATCTCTAAAGTCTGCAAATCTTTCTTTTTGCTGTCATCTGAGTTAAAACACATAACGGTAAGCTCATTTTTATCGGCCACATGTATCATCCCGCGAAGCACCTCGCCGAAAAATATATTGTCCACCTTAGGTAAGATTACACCTACTGTACTGGACTTACGCTTGGACAGATTTCTGGCCGTCACAGAAGGCCTGTAGTTCTTTTCTTTTATCACCTTCTGAACAATTGCCCTTGTTTTATCATCAACCGCCTGCGGGTGGTTTAATACCCGGGACACTGTTGCTTTTGATACGCCTGCATACTGTGCAATATCTTTAATTGTAATATTTGACATTCTCCAGGCCCCCTATTTTGCCAGTTTCATAAAACGTTATTGTATCTGTTCAGAGGAAACTTCAATCTAATGCTCTTCCTGACGCATCTCGTTTCCAAACCGGGTATACTGGGGCATCCATGCAAGCCGGACAGTCCCTACCGGGCCGTTTCTCTGTTTTGCTATAATAACCTCTGCAATTCCTTTATCCTCAGTATCCGGTATGTAATAATCCTCACGGTATATGAACATACAAACATCGGCATCCTGCTCGATGGCTCCTGATTCACGGAGGTCAGAAAGCATAGGCCGTTTGTCGGTTCTTTGTTCCACGGCACGGCTCAGCTGTGAAAGGGCAATCACCGGCACATTCAATTCCCTGGCCAGCCCCTTCAATGAACGGGAAATATCTGAGATTTCCTGCTGACGGCTTTCATTACTCTTCCCGCCTCTTCCACTCATCAACTGCAAGTAGTCAATAATAATTAAATCCAGGCCCAGTTCTAACTTATATTTTCTGCATTTTGAGCGCATCTCTGTAATAGAAATACCAGAGGTATCGTCAATAACCAGTTTGGATTTCCCGATTCTGCCTGCCCCTTCTATTAGCTTTTCCCAATCTGTGTCCTTCAAATTACCGGTACGCAGCAGTTGGGCATCTACATGAGACTCTAAAGAGAACAGCCTGTTCACAAGCTGTTCCTTAGACATTTCCAAACTAAAAATTGCGACGGACAGGTTCTGCCTGAATGCCGCATGCTGGGCAATGTTCAATACAAAAGCGGTCTTACCCATAGAAGGTCTGGCCGCTATTAAAACTAAGTCCGAGCGCTGAAGCCCTGACAGCTTATAGTCCAAATCAATAAATCCTGTGGGAATACCGGTTACGCTGCCTGTTGTCCTGGATGCCTTCTCAATGACATCGAGAGCATTGAGCACAACCTGCTTGATGGGGGTGTACTCCTGTGCCTTTCCCCGGGCTGCCAGTTCAAACACACCCTTCTCCGCCTTATCAAGTATCACTTCCAGCGGCTGGCTCTCTAAGTAACAGTTATTGGCTATTTCTTCATTTATCTTAATCATTTTCCGCAGGGTAGATTTCTCCTGCACAATTTCCGCATAGTGCTTCACATTCGCAGAGGTCTGAACGCCTGTGAGCAAATCCCTCGCAAACTCCAAACCACTGACTTCCGGCGGTACATCTTTTCCCTTTAAATAGTCCTGTAACGTAATCAGGTCCACCGGTTTTGCCGCATGAAACAGCTCTACCATGGCATCAAATAAAATCCCATAAGCGGTCTGGTAAAAATCCTGCCCGCTGATAATCTCAGATGCAGCCATAATTGCATCCTTGTTCATCAGCATGGCTCCCACTACCGCCCGCTCCGCCTCCTCACTATGCGGAAGTATTCTTTTAATTGCTGCTTCCATTTCCATAAAGTAATTCCCCTTGTAACTGTTCATGGTTCTGAACAGATAATTCCCTTATTACTCTTCTGTAACAACCACCTTTAATTCAGCCACCACTTCTGGATGTAACTTAACCGGTACAACATGAGTTCCCAGTACTTTAATCGTATCCTTAAGCTGAATCTTCTTTTTATCCACTTCCAGGCCCATCTGTTCTTTCACAGCGGCGCCAATCTCTTTACTGGATACAGAACCGAATGTTTTTCCGCCTTCTCCTACCTTAATGGAAAGCTCCACCTTTCCTGCTTCCAGCTCTCCTGCCAGCTTCTTTGCCGCATCCAGGATATCCTGTGCGATCTTCTCTTCCTTTTTCTTCTGCAGGCGCAGGTTGTTCATATTCTGATTATTGGCTTCAAGCCCAACTTTCTTAGGCAGAATGAAATTCCTTGCATATCCGTCACTTACATCTACAATTTCGCCCTTTTTTCCAAGAGCTTTTACATCCTGTAATAAAATCACCTTCATTTTAAATATCTCCTTCCTCTATCATCTGATCTATTGTTTCTTTCAAAGTGTTCACTGCTTCAAACATATTTGTATGGTCAAACTGGGCCCCGGCAGAATTGATATGTCCTCCGCCTCCCAGCTTCTCCGTAATAATCTGTACATTCACCTCATCAATGGAACGGGCGCTCAAATAAATCCTGCCTTCGTATACCGTCAGCACGAAAGATGCCTTGATTCCGTTGATGTCCAAAAGTTCATTCGCTGCCTGGGCCGCAAGAACCGTAGGACTTTCAATGTTGCTTGGGCACTGCGCAATCGCATATTCTTCCTTATATACCTCTGCCATCCGCACAGCTTCTGCTTTGGCGCGGTAGGATTCCATATCATCACGGAACATCTTCCGCACACGGGTAATATCCGCACCGCATCTTCTTAAAAATGCTGCTGCCTCAAAGGTACGGACTCCTGTACGGTTCATAAAATTACGGGTATCAATCATAATGCCCGCATACAGGCAGTCAGCCTCCACGGACGGAACCTTAATATCATCCACAATATACTGCAGTACCTCCGCTACCATCTCACAGGTAGAGGATGAATACGGCTCTACATAAGATAAAACGGCATTTTCAATCACAGTGCTGCTCTGCCGGTGATGGTCAAGTACCGCAATGGTTCTGGAACGCTTCAGAAGCTCCGGACACTCTGTCATCTGAGGCTTATTCGTATCCACAACAATCACCATCGTGTTATCGGTAATATAGTCAAGAGCCTGTTCCGAGTTCAGAAAAATATCCTTACCATAAGCAGGGCTCCCTGCAATCTCATCATAAAGCGGGCGCACTGAGCTTGTTACCTCATTAATAACAATATGAGCCTTCTTCTCCAGCTCCACAGCGGCACGGTAAATTCCCATACATGCACCCAGGGAATCCGCATCTGCAATCTTATGGCCCATAACAATTACCTGGTCCTTGGCAACAATAAATTCACGTAAAGCTTCCGCCTTAACACGCGCCTTTACACGGGTGTTCTTTGCTGTCTGCTCCTTCTTGCCTCCGAAATATGTAATTCCTTTGCAATCTTTGATGACAGCCTGGTCGCCGCCCCTGGCAAGAGCCAAATCTATTGCCACACGGGCATAGTTATAGCTTTGTGCATAAGTCATTGTATTAAGTCCAAGTCCAATACTTAAGGTGGCGGAACGGGCATTCCCGATGTTCACCTGCTTAACATCCTCCAAAAGAGAAAACTTGTCCGTTTCTATCTTAAAGTAGCTTTCTTTTTTGACGGCAATAAAGTATTTATCTTTTTCCAGCTTCTTTACAATGCCGTCCACATCACCAATATACTTGTTAATTTTCCTGTCTATCAGCGCAACCAAAAGAGACTGGCGGACTTCCTCCACACTCTCCATTACTTCATCATAGTTATCGATGTAAATCAGACCCGCAATGAATCTCTGTTCCTCATTCGCCTTAATATAAGCATTCAGTTCTGTTACATCCTTCATATATACAGCAATAAAATACTCTTTGTCGCTTGGAATCTGCAGCAGATGCTCTGCCTCACTGAATCCCTCCACGGAAACTTTCCGAAGCTCTACCTGATAGCTTCTTTCCCGGTAGGCAACTTCAAGTTCAACATGATCTGCCTCTGCTTTTGGGAACACTCCGCTGTTCAGTTCGGGAATCAGTTTGCTCAGGTACTTTTCCCGCTTCTGTCCTCTGACCATATCAGAAAAGCTGTTATTCTCCCATAAAATACGGCCATCCTCCAGGATGATTGCATATGGAACTGCCAGTTCCTTTAACAAGGTATTCTGTATCCCCTTATACTGGGTAGAAAACTGAATCAAATCGGACAAAATCAGTGAACGGTTATAAAAGTACAGAAGTCCTACAATCACAATATAAATTATGATAAAGACAAACATCATAATTCCTGCCTTCTTATCAATCTGGTACATCCAGATATTCATGGCGAACAGCAGTACTGTCATAATGATAGGCCACTGCATATACATTCTGAGCTGTCCCTTTAACCGCATATTCTTCTTACTCATGCTTACCTTCCTCATATAACCTTCCTATGGTTACTTCAATCCTCTTACTGCCAATGTATCTAGTATATCACTTTTTTGACTATTATTCTACTTTTAGTTTTTATTCCCGGCTTTCTCCTGTTCCTGTAATAATTCTCCAGAAGTATTGTCTACCCTCAGCCCTTTCCGCTTTAACTGCCCGTATACATTATTACGGAACAATGTATAGACTACTGAAACAACAGGAATAAAAATCAACATCCCTACGATTCCCATGAGACTGCCTCCTATACTGACTGCTGCCAGAACCCAGATAGAAGGAAGGCCCACTGAATTTCCCACAACCTTCGGATAAATCAAGTTGCCTTCAATCTGCTGCAGTACAAAAAACATAACTATAAATATCAATGCCTTCACCGGAGCCTCTATCAAAATCAAAAAAGCCCCTACAAAGAGTCCTATAAAGGCGCCGAAAATAGGAATCAATGCGGTAAACGCTATCAGTACACCTACAAGCAATGCATAGGGCAGACGTAATACTGTCATCACAACAAAAAACATGGTTCCGAGAATCACCGCTTCCACACACTGTCCTGTCAAAAAGCTGGAAAATGTTTTATAAGTCAGAGAGCATACATCCAGTATCTTTTCCACATACTCTTTTTTCAGATATGCATACATAATCTTACGTATCTGAATATTCAGCCGTTCCTTCTGCAACAAAACGTAGCATGCAAACACAAAAGCAATAATAAAAGTAGTCATGCCGCTTACAATACTTTTTGCCACAGTAAATGTAGAGTCAAGCACGCTGCCCGCACCATTTTTAAAGAATGCCATAATGCTGTCCAGCAATTTCTGCCAGTCTATAGTCACATCATTAATCCAGGTCACAATTTCCTGGTTATTATTAAACAACTCTTCCACCCAGTATTGTACCTTCGGCAGAAAACTCTGGATATTCTTACCAAGTGACATAAAAGTGCTTCCCAGTTTAGGCACAACCACAAATATGACAAGCATAATTACTCCCAGCACAATCAATATGGTAAAAGTCAGACTCAGCGGCCTCGCCAGCCTTTTGGACCATTTCCTGCCTTCTATCCTTTTATTACAAAATAACTTGTGCTCCAGAAAATGCATGGGCACATTCAGAATGAAGGCAATCGCCCCGCCCAAAAGGAATGGAAATAAAATCTTCAAAACAAATCCCAGGACACCCAGCACCAGACTGTACTTCCAAAGGGCAACCAGGACAACGATTGTAAATAGAATCAGACCTTTGATTTTTTGTAAATTCTCCTTATTTAAATTCATACTGTACCTGCTTTCTCACGTTCACTATTCAGATTGTAACCGATTATTCCACATTTTAACATATAATCAGCAATAGTTCCACGCTTTTGTATATCCGCTTAATCCCGCTTTATATCCTCATAATTCACTGATTCAGGTTGTCTTCCCACACGGCGGTATCATATAGAAAGGCTGGAATCCTTTAACCTTAACGGATTCCAGCCTTCTTTAACACTTAAAAAGCAAGTAATATTTTTTATTTTTTAAATTTACTCTCATTCAACAGTTATTATATTTTACAGAAATTCCGCGATTCCATCCGCCATAGCTGTCAAAATAATACAGCAGGAAGTTGCCCCTGCATCCAGGACTCCCCGTGAACGTTCTCCCAATCTGCTGGAACGTCCAAACTTTGCCACCATATCTTTCGTAGAATCACGTCCGGCTTCAGCCGCCGCTTTCATCTCTTCCAGAGTTTCCTTATAGTCCTTTCCGCTCTGTGCCGCTGCCTTTAGCACATCTACTGCCGGAGACAAGGTATCCACGAGAGTTTTATCTCCCACCTTGGCCTCAACAATTCCACACAGTCCTTCAAGCCCCGCTTCCAGCATTTTTGCAAGACCAGATATATCGATTTCCTCCAAATCTTCCCCTGCTTCTGCCATATCTATAAAGATTGTTCCATAAATAGGTCCCATAGAGCCGCCAATTTCATTGAGAAGAATCATACCCAGTTCATCCAGACCCTCAGAAAATCCAAAATCCTGATCCTTAAATCTCTCCTCAAAAACGCTGAATCCCTTGTTCATATTCATGCCATGGTCACCATCGCCGATGAGTCCGTCCACTTCACCCAGATATGCTTTATTTTCCTGAATTGCCTTCACCATCTTCAGTAAAACCGGTTTACCGTCACTGTTTTTAAATGTGCCCATATTCTTCTGGCCTCCTTGTGTGTTTTCATATACTTCTATTTTTGTTTGAGTCCCATACTGTATGCCGGCATATCCATCAGTTCTTTCAGTTCATCATCCAGCTTCATAATCGTCAATGTTGCACCCATCATTTCCAGTGATGTGAAATAATTCCCTACATACGCTCTGTGGGTTTTGATTCCCTTTTCCTTCAGCAATTTGTCAATTTCATCATAAAGCACATACAATTCCATGATCGGAGTCGCGCCGAGCCCTGATACCAGCACGATTACTTCGTCACCTTCTGCAAAAGGATAATCGGGCAGCACAACATCTGTCATTCTCTTTGCCATCTTATCCGCTGTTTCCAGGGCGCACACTTCGATTCCCGGTTCTCCGTGATGTCCGATTCCAACTTCCATCGTGCCATCTTTAATCTCAAAGTTGGGATGTCCCACTGCCGGTAATGTGCATGGAGTAAGGCCAATTCCTACGGAACGGGTATTATCAATAGCCTTTTGTGCGGCTGCAATAACCTCATCCAAATCTCCGCCCTGGGCAGCTTTTGCTCCCCCTACTTTCCACATGAGAACTTCCCCTGCCACCCCGCGGCGTTTCTCCCTCTGATCTTTGGGGGCAGATGCCACATCATCATTGGCTACTACAGTTTTTACAGTGATTCCTGCCTTCTTTGCCATTTTCACTGCCATTTTTACATTCATGTTATCACCGGAATAATTACCGTACAGGCAGGCGACACCTTTTCCCTGATCCGCCACCTTGCATGCATCCAGGAAGGCTGCCGCCGTAGGGGATGAGCAAATCTCACCTACAGCCACTGCGTCACACATATTCTCTCCCACATACCCTGCAAATGCAGGCTTGTGGCCGGAACCGCCGCCGGTTACAACCCCCACTTTATCTGCGGGAATGTTCTTTGCCTTTACTACACGGGGATTTTCTGTAGCCTCCACAATATCAGAATGAGCTTTTAAGAAGCCTTTGAGCATTTCATCTACAATATTATCCGGGTTATTCAATATACGCTGCATACTCTGTTTTCCTCCTCTTATCTTGAGACTGCTGTCACTGTTTCTGAAAATTTATGCTTCCATCTCAGGTACGAGAATAACTTTCATCGCTCCACCCTCGCCTGTCTTAGCAATATGGAATGCTTCCTCCCATTTTTCAAGGGGGAACTTATGAGTTACAACTCCCTCTGTAGGAAGCTTGCCGCTGCCAATCCAGTCAATTACAGTATCATAGCAGTATGGGCTTAAATGTACGCCCAGAAGATCCAGCTCTTTTCTGTCAGAAATAATGGACCAGTCCACTGTTACAGGATCTCCGAATACAGAAAACTCTACAAAGCGTCCCATCTTACGGATTGCATCCAGCCCCTGCTGTACACTTGCCGGGTGACCGGTTGCTTCTATATATATATCACAGCCGTATCCGCCTGTCATTTCTTTAATTTTGGCAACTACATCCTCCTTGGCGGGGTTCATGGCAATATCAGCGCCAAACTCCAGCGCTTTTTCAAGGCGTGTCTCATTCATATCCAGTACAACCAGGCATTGGGGATTCGCCTGATGAAGTGCACCAACCATTCCAAGTCCTAATGTACCAACTCCAGAGAGGACCACAAAGTCTCTTGGTGTAACCTGTGCACGTTCTACACAGTGGAACGAACAGCCATATGGTTCAATTAGTACGGCTTTTTCAATAGGCATATCTCCGGGAACCAGATAAGGAAGAGCCTCCTTGGTTAGCTTTACATATTCTGCCATACCACCGTTTACATTGTTCTGGAAGCCAAACAGGTCATGCTTCTCGCACATCCAGTGGCGGCCTGTCTTACAGAACATACACTCTCCACATGGTACAATCTGTTCCGGACAGATACGGTCCCCAAGCTTCCAGTTTCCTTTTACTTTGGGTCCAACTTCTACAACTGTTCCAACAAATTCATGTCCGGGAATCATAGGTTCTTTTATGTACTTCGCCTGCCCGTCAAGTCCCCAGAAACTTGCTGCCCCGGCATATGCTTTTGTATCACCTGCGCAGACACCGCAAGCCTCAACCTTGAGAATCATTTCTCCTTCCCCGGCTCTTGGAGTATCCACCATTTCAAATCTGTAATCTCCAGGTGCATACGCTACAATTGCTTTCATTTTTTCAGGTAAATTGATCATAATGACTGCCTCCTTAAATTCCGCAGATTCCTTTAATCTGCGTATCCATAATAGTTCCTGTACTATTCGCGGATACGGTCCCCCGTCTCAATATCAAATAAATGAGTTTTTTCCCCGCGAACTTCCAATTTAATAATGTCACCGCTCTTATACCGCGTTTCATCATCTGTAATAAGCATAAGCAGCGCCTCGCCGACATGAATACCAATACGGCGTTCATCTCCAAGGTTCTCAAAAGTTGCCACTTCCTCCGGTGTGCCCTCAGAATCCGCCTGTCCAACAAGAACGTCCATAGGGCGGACACCCATCTTACACTTAAATCCGTTGCTTACTATCTTGTGATAACGTTTAGGAACGGCAATTTTCAGCTTACTGTCTGCAAATGTAAAGAAGAACTTTTCTTCCTCTCCTATAATCGTTGTCTCAAGAATGTTCATAGGCGGTTCACCAATAAAGGATGCAACAAACTCATTAACCGGGTCATCATATACTTCCGCCGGTGTGCCGAACTGCTGAAGAACACCAAAATTGATAATTGCAATTTTGTCTGCAAGGGACATCGCCTCCAACTGGTCATGTGTTACATATACCGTTGTACACTTAATATCATTAATAAGACGTTTAATTTCTGTACGCATCGCCTGACGCGCCTTACCATCCAGATGAGATAAAGGCTCATCCATCAAGAGCAGTTCCGGGCGCCGGATAATCGCGCGGGCAATATTTACACGCTGTTTCTGTCCGCCGGATAACTTAACCGGCATCTTATCCAGCAGGTCATCACACTGCATCAGAGGGGCAATTTCCTTCACACGCTTATTAATTTCCGCCTTGTCAACGCCTTTCGCTTTTAAGTTGAACGCAATATTATCATATACTGTAAGCGGAGGATACATTGCATAATCCTCGAAAGCCAGGCCGATATGGCGGTCTTTTGGATGAAGATCATTTACCAGAGTATCCCCGATATAGATCTTTCCGTCTGTAATATCTTCCAGACCTGCAGTCATACGCAGAGTCGTAGTCTTACCACATCCGGATGGTCCCAGAAGTGCAATGAATTCGCCCTGTTCACATACAAGGTTCAGGTCTTTCACGGCAAAATCATTCTTTACGGCATTTTTCTTGTTTTTGCCGGAATTCTCATAACGTTTATAAAGATTTTCAATTCTTAATCCTGCCATATCCTAGTCCTCCTGTTCCGCCAAAGCTTTTACTGCGGCTTCATTGTATCTGGTCAAATATTCTTTTGTCTCTGCATTGAAGAACATAGCATGGTTAAGTTCCATATCCACATAAACATCCTGGTCAATTTTAACAGTAAGACCGTTTGGCGCAATCATTCTAAGCTGCAGCCCTTTCATATCTGCAACAATAACCGCCTTGTTGCCAATGCTTTCATAGCTGTATACTGTGCATTTGAGATAACCCTCTTTTGGTTCAAAGGAATATTTCAGGTTCTGGGGTCTCATTCCGATATCCACGTTCTCACATCCCATTTGCTCCAGCCTGGCAAAAAGCTCATCTTCTTCTGGAAGACTATAAACCTTCCCTCCGGCATCCATGGCAAACTGCCAAACATCTTCCTCTTTTTTCAGAGTTCCGCTGATAATATTAATCTCCGGGTCGCCCATAAGCTGAGAAACAAACTCGTTGCACGGCATGTAGTAAATCTCATCACTTGTGCCTATCTGTACAATCTTGCCCTCGTTAACAATTGCAATTCTGTCTCCCAGGGACATTGCTTCCATAAAATCATGGGTTACATATACACTGGTGGTACCAAAGTTTGCCTGAATCTCTTTCAGCTCGGTACGCATAGAGTTACGGAGCTTTGCATCCAAATGGGCCAAAGGCTCATCCATCAAGTATACTCTCGGAGAACGGACCAGTGCACGCCCCATAGCAACACGCTGCTTCTGTCCATTGGATAACTGGCTGGGAAGGCGTTCAAGAAGATGCTCCATCTTCATCATCTCAGCGACTTCCTGAATTTTATTTTTGATGTACTCCTCATCTTTCCTATATAAATTACTTCTTAAAGGGGACGCCATATTATCATATACAGTCATCTGAGGGTACAGAGCATAATTTTCAAATACCATGGCGGTATTCCTGTGTGCGGCATCCACCAGATTCACAACTTCTCCGTCAAACTTTATAGTGCCTTCTTCCGGTATCTGAATACCCGCAATACAGTTAAGAATTGTAGTTTTTCCAGCACCTGCAGGTCCGAACAGTACAAAAAATTCTTTGTCCTTTATATCCAGAGAAATACCGTCAAGGGCTGTAACCTTTCCGAATTCCTTTGTAACATTTTCCAGTTCTATTCTTGACATATTCTCACACCTATCCCTTCACAGCACCAAAACTCAGACCACGTACCAAGTGTTTCTGAATACATAATGCAAAAATAATTGCCGGCAGAGCGGACACAGTTGCTGCAACAGCCAGTTGTCCGTAATGGGCACTGTCTGTTCCGAGGAACTTTGTAATAGCTACCGTAATTGGCTGAACGTTTGTACCCGCCAGAATTAACGGAAATGTAAAACTGTTCCATGCGAAGATAAATGCCAGCAAAGACGCAGATACAAGTCCCGGCTTGATGAGCGGAATCAACATCTTAAAGAATATCTGATACCAGGTGTAACCATCCACCTGAGCCGCATGCTCAATCTCAATCGAAATATCTTCAAAGTAACCTCTCACAACCCATATCAGAAGAGGCATGGAAATTAACTGATACACCCAAATAAGTCCGAAATAGGAATCATAAATTCCTAATTTCTGGAAAATCATAAATAATGGTAATACAACCAAAATCTCAGGAGCAAATTTGAAAGACAGAATCTGGAATGCAATGTCTTCCTTCTTCTTGAAATTATATCTTGCAAGTGCGTATGCCGCCGGAACACCTGCAATAATTGAAACTAAAACCGCTCCTCCTGCTACAATCAAACTGTCTATCATGTACCGGATATAATCCGATTCAAGCAATACTGCTCTATAGTTATCCAATGTGGGGGTGAATACAAACGTCGTTGTATACATCTGGGCATCGGACTTTATTGACAGGATAAGCATCCAAATCAACGGGAACAAAGCAAAGATTGCATATATAACTAATAGTAAATTCTGGACAATTAAGCCCAATCTCTTTTTACCTGTACTCATGCTTGACATCCTTTCTGACTATTTATTTTCAATCTGTTCCAACGCTTACTATTCTTCCAACCCAGACGCCTGTTTCTGAGCAGCACGCTGTCTCTTGACAATCTGCTTTGCAACAATGTTGATAAAAACCCACAGTACCAATATGTACGGAAGAGCAAATCCGAATTTTTGGAACTGGAATCCTGTTTGATACGAAGTCAGCGACAGGTTCATCAATGTATCACCTGGGCCTCCTTTCGTCAGACCGAAGATAATTGCATACTCCTGCAATGCCGCCATAAGACGGAACAGAAGGGCAATATATAAGCTTGGCTTCAGCATAGGCAGTGTCAGATTCCAGAAATTAAATAATGCACTTCCGCCATCAATCTTTGCAGATTCAAATGGTGATTTTGGAAGTGACTGTAGTCCGGCAAGTACCAAAAGCATGCAAAATGAGGTATTAACCCATATATCAATCATAACTACCGTCATCATCGCCGTTGATGCACTGGCTGCCCACGGAAAATTATAGACTCCGAAGATGTTCAGGAATTTTTCCACTACACCTACCGAGTTATTTAACATCAGCTGCCAGATGATTGTGGCTGTAATAGGGGCAACCATAAGCGGGAATATAAGAACAACTCTGAGTATCTTGGAAAAGCGGTTATTCAGGCTGTTAAGCAGCATGGCAACTCCCATGCCCAATCCCATCTCAAGAACTGTACTAAAGAACGCATATCTCAGAGTTACCCATACAGCTTTCCAAAACCCAGGTGATGTCACTATGGTAATCCAGTTTTTCAATCCTATAAACTTATACGTTGGCATCCTGAACGAATAGCTCGTCAATGAAAAGTAAATAGACATTGCAAAGGGAATCATAATCCCAATTGTAATAATCAATGCTGGAGCTACAATCAGGTAAGGACGTACCCTTGTCTTAAACGGCACCACATTAAGTTCGCTCACAGCGGCACTGTTTTTTTTCTGCTCTCTCATTCCGTTTCCTCCAATTCCAATTTCCGGTTTTCATAAATCAAGGAGGGTCAGGTAACCCCTCCTTGCCTTAACCTTTAAAAAATAGACATTCTACCAATAATTTAAGTTTTTAAGATTATTCAGATACATCCAAATCAGATACAATGGTATCTAATTCCTTCTTTAACTGTTTCATCGCTTCTTCTGTAGATGAGTATTTATCTGTAAGAACAAGGTCCTGAAGAGTCTCAGCCCACTTCGTTGTACATTCGAAGAAGTATGGCTGTGGAGTGAATTGAATGGTTGCATTCTTTGATAAGATATCAATTGACTCAAGATAATTATCAGCAGAACCAACAATATTCTTGTATTCTTCACTTTCCATTACAGATGTACGAGGTGTATCCGGGCTTGCTCCGTCCGTTCCTGCATACAGCATGTAGTCTGGGCTTGTGAAATACTGAATAAAGTACCATGCAGCATCTTTGTTCTTAGAATCTGCATTCATAGCCAGTGACCAGATCCAGACGTTGGCTTTCATATCATCCTCAGTCTTCCCTGACGGAAGTGGAATTGTGGACCATGCAATATTTCCAGACTGGTCGGAAGCGCCTTCGTAATTCTGGAAGTAAGCAGCACTTGTAGCATCAAATAACATAGCAGCTTTTCCTGCACCCAGGTCAGAACTTGCTTCATACCAGGTGTAGTTAGACCACTGCGGAGCGCCTGCTTCTTTGATTAAGTCAACCCAGTAATCTGTCATCTCGATAGCTTCTTTGGAGTCTAACTGACAAACAAGCTTTCCATCCTCGATTGCAAAATCCTTTCCGCCCCATGTTGCGAATAATGACATATATCCAGGATGGATAGTAGCCCATTCACGTGTACCACGTACAGCAACACCATAAGATCCGGAACCGTTAAACTCGTTCAGAGACTTAGCTGTCTCAAGCAGTTCGTCTGTAGTTGTCGGAACTGTAAGTCCCTTTTCCTCAAATACAGTCTTATTATATGCCAGGTTATTTAATTCCCAGCCCATTGGAAGTGCCCACTGAGAACCTTCGCCCACTGCATGTCCTGGAACAAGATCCCATTGAAGCGAATCAACTGTAGCACCAATAAAATCATCAAAGTTATAATCCGGTGCTGTCTTGGAAGCGTCATTTATGTAATTCTCTAATGGCTCCATGTAACCTGCTGATGCATATTCCCAAACCTGATAAGCACCTGTCATATACACATCCGGGGTACCGGAACGGCTGCTTAATGATGTGTTCAGTTTATCGAAGTAGTTAGACTCAGGTGTTGATGAGTACTTAACTGTAATACCTGTCAATTCCTCAAACTCCTTAATCTTGGAAATAACGGCCTTGGAATAGTTATGCTCGTTAAACATAACATTAATTGTTGTTCCCTCGTAGTTCTTCCAGTCAAAGTCTTCCGCTGAACCACTTGATACCTCTTTGCTGTCTGTTGAATCCGAACCTCCGTCAGAACTTCCGCCTCCGCAGCCAGCCAGCATCGTGCCAACCATTACCGCGCTAAGAATTACACTAATAACTCTCTGCTTTTTCATACCTTTTCCTCCTTAATATTTAACTTTTGCCATAAATTCTGTTCCGGTTTACCTGCCCGTAACTTTTTATGGAAAACGGTTAATTTTATTATATTAATTGGTAATACTTTTGTCAAGTAATTTTACATATTGCACTTTTACCAATCTTTTATGTAAATTTTGCACTAACTTTATATTGTTTTTGTTCATATTTTTGTTTGTTTTTTCTTTAACAAACTTTTTTACGCTTGCAGCAGTTGATTTTTTAGTGTATGATTATCCCATCACACTAGGAGGAATCTTATCTATGAAAGTTTTTGAATATGACAGTGGTTTTATGAAGTCTGCAGTTCTTCTGAGCCGCCTTACACTGCTGAACCTCGTCTGGCTGGTATGCTGTATTCCGATTATCACCGCAGGCGCAGCCACGGCCGCCCAATATTATTCCGCCACCCAATTGTCCCATGGGAATACTTTAGTACTTCAGAACTTCAAAACTGGGTTTAAAATGTATTGGAAAAGGGCAACTGTTATGTGGATTGCCTTTACATTTCTGACAGCCATCTTCTGCATGGGCTATTATATACTTAACACCGCCCAGGTTCCCGGGAAGACAGTATTGTTTGTCATATCCGGCCTTGCCTTCCTCACTATGGTTCTTGTCATGCTCTGGATTTTCCCCGTCATGATAACCTTCACCGGAACAATGCGGGAGATTCTCTTTAATGCTTTTGTATTCACCTTTATGTATGTGCCTGTCACATTGATAGCTGCAGCCTTTTACGGCATTGCTGTATTTTTGTTTATCCGTTTTACAGCGGCGAGAGGACTGTTCATCCTCTTCGGTCATTCCCTGATCGTATATGCTGTCATGGCTGTTTTTAATAAAGTTTTCCAAAAATATCTTCAAGAATAAAAAACTGCCGCATGGACGGATTTTTTAATCCATCCATGCGGCAGTCTCTTTTTCTATCTTACTTTTTTATATTTAGAATTTAAATGCTACCTTGAAATCTCCATACTTGCCTGTAGCATAGTCAAATGCTTTCTCCCACTCTTCAAGAGAGAACATATGAGACACTACACCACCTGTCTTCAAGTTGCCTTTCATCATGTTCTCAATTACAAATGGAAACGCATAAGGGCTCAGGTGTGCACCGAGAATATCCAGTTCTTTTCTGTCCCCGATAATAGACCAATCTACTGTTGTCTCTGAGCCAAATACACTAAACTCTACAAAGCGTCCCAGCTTTCTTGTGATGGTAAGTCCCTGGATTACACTGGAAGGATGTCCGGTTGCCTCAATATATACATCACATCCATAATCCTCCGTTAAAGCCTTAATTTCTTTGTCTATATCACATTTTCCAGGATTAAATATCAGGTCTGCCCCAAATTCTTTCGCTTTAGCCAGACGGTCTTCCTGCATATCCAGAACAATTAACAGCTTCGGATTCTTCATTCTGGCATAAGTAACCATTCCAAGTCCGAGAGTCCCCGCACCAGAAATCACTACTACATCTTCATTTGTAATACTTCCCCGGTCTACCGCATGTTTGGAGCATCCATAAGGCTCTATCAGAAGAGCCTGCTCCGTCGTCATTTCTTCAGGAACACGGCTGATAACACAAGTCTTTGGATATCTTACATATTCCGCCATTCCGCCATTTGTATAGGACTGGAATCCAAGCATATCATGGGGCTGGCACATCCAGTAATGCCCATCTTTACAGAATCTGCACTTTCCACAGGGAACAATCTGGTCTGCAATAATTCTGTCACCCAGTTCATAGTCTTCTACATTCTCTCCCATTTCCACAATACGTCCGTAAAATTCATGTCCCGGAATAAATGGAGGTTTTACCCACGAGGGCTGAGTTTCATCTCCCCAGAACATTGCAGCCCCGTGGCTGCACTTCAAATCACCTGCACAAACACCGCAAGCCTCAGTCTTAATGATAATGTCATCAGGTCCACATTCGGGTGTGGGATATTCCGGCTCAAAACGGTAATCGTCTTTACTGTATGCCACCAATGCCTTCATTGTTTTTGGGGTACTTCCTTTGTTTGCCATAAATGTTTCCACCTTTCTTTTTTAATTTATACTTCAAACTGTCCCCAGACAGTATCAAGTGCTTTACTTACCGCACAGTATTTCTCATATTTTTTCTGATAAATGGCTGTCTTTTCTGCATTGGGATATATCCTGTCGGAAATGTGCACCATATTTTCTGCTGCCTCCCTGTAATCTTTATATACACCTGCCGCAATCCCCGCTGCCATTCCGCATCCCAGTGCTCCCAATTCCTTGGCTTCTACAGTTTCAATCGGAAATCCCAATACGTCCGCAAACATCTGTACCCAGACTTCGGAATTCACCGCACCTCCTGCCATACGTATTGCCTCCGGCGCCTTTCTGGAAGACAAAAGACGTTCAATATGGGTTCTGTGGGAATAGGCAACACCTTCGTAAACAGCCCTCAGCATATGGGCTTTATCATGGAATGTTGTGAGACCGATAAAAGCTCCTTTTCCCAGAGGATGCGCGTTGGACCCATAAAGGAAGGGAAGGAAATATACATCCGATTCTTCGGGGGCCACGGAGGACACCTTTTCATTCACTGCATCGTATATACTTTTGCCTTCCGGAAGCTGTTCATTTTCCATGCAATTTTCCAAAAACCATTCCAGATTCCCCGAAGAAGTGGCACTGCACTCTTCCACCAGATAGTATCCCGGCATGGCAAACAGCGAATTCATAGCAATGCTTCCATCCATTACAGGCTGCTTAGATATGTACTCGTTAATACTCCAGGTTCCCGCAATCGTACATAACTGCTCCGGTGAGGTTACATCAACAGCCACCGCACACGCATCAATGTCAAACATACCGCCTGCTACCGGTGTTCCTTCCATAAGTCCTGTAAGAAGGGATGCTTCCTTGGTAATTGTCCCGCAAACATCATAGGAATACTTGATAGGTGCAAGCTTTTCATACACTTCCCCGATTCCCAGCTTATCCAGGATATCCTGGTCAAACCGCGCGTTTTTCACATCCATCAGCCCGGAGCCGGATATATCTGTGGCTTCACTGTAAGCCTCTCCTGTAAGACGGAAACGAATATAATCCTTTACAGAAAACACATATTTAATGTTGTCATATACATCTTTGTGATGGTCTTTGAACCATGCAAGAAGCGCTACCTGCTGACACGCCATAAACTCCTGGCACAACTGATCATGAAGTTCTTCATATACTCCATTCTCATACCACTTTTTCGGGTATTTCCACGCACGGCTGTCTGTGGAAATAATTCCGTTGTACGCCGGTCTGTCATCCTTTCCCCATGGATAAAGTCCCTTTCCATGTCCGCAGACCGCGATTCCAAGCACATCCCCGCCGTCAATCCCTCCCTTTTCCAAGGCCTTTTTTACACATTCACAGTTTGCCAGCCACACTTCTTCCATATCCCTCTCTGTATAACCAGACTTAGGGGTAATCACTCTGGTCTGCTTTCCCGCAGAACAAATCTCTTTTCCTTTCAAATCGAAGATAGCTGCTTTCGTAGAAGTACCGCCATTATCCAGGCCAATCACATACTTTCCCATCTTCAAAGCTCCTTCCTGTTCTTTTACACCGCGCTACTTTTGTAATCGTATTTACTTAAGATTGATTATACCGTTATGGAATCAAAAAAACAATTATATTTTATAACAATTTCTATTCTTGAAAAAAATTGCTCTTCAACTACCCGAAATCATATAAAAAATTTGTCGAATAAAATCTCATAAAAAACACAACTTTTGAAATTGACTTTTTGCATAATTCATGGTATTGTATAAGAGTATTTTCATAGGATTTAGATTTCACATATTTTTGTAAATCATTACTTTTTCTATTGATGATGCTTTACAAAAATATGTGATTTTTTATTTTCCCAGATTTACAAATAATATTATCAGGAGGTATCTTTCATGAATAAAGGTACAGTAAAATGGTTTAACGCACAAAAAGGATTTGGATTCATCACTAACAGCGAAAACGGCGAAGACGTATTCGTACACTTCTCAGGAATCGCTATCGATGGATACAAGACTCTGGACGAAGGTCAGGAAGTAGTATTTGACATCACAGACGGAAGCCGCGGACCTCAGGCTGTCAACGTAGTTGGCGCATAAGCATTTAAAAAAAAGCAGAAACAGCCTGCGGATATGATTCCGCAGGCTGTTTTTTATGTGCAGGAAACTAAGTTCCCTGCACCTAAAACCCTCCAGGAAATCGCACTGGGTTGGCAAAGAAGATGTTGCTATCGCAACCCGCCACAGGCGAAGAATCTCGCAAGCGAGATTCTTTCTTATTCCACTTCCAGTTTAAAATCCCCTCTGGTAAACAGAGGAATCTGTTCAATCGGGGTTTTTGTCTCTACTGTTCGTCCCCCCTCAAACACTTCCTTTGTCCACACATTCGTCCATTTGACACCGGACGGCAAATAGACTGTTTTCGTCTTCTGCCCTCTTTCCATAACAGGAGCGACCAGTATATCTGGCCCGAACATGTACTGTGTCTCATTTTCCCAGCACACTTGATCTCCGGGAAAATCATAAAACATCGGACGCATTACCGGAGTTCCTTTTTCATGCGCCTCCTCCATTAACATACGGATATAAGGGCGCATTCTCTCCCGCAGTTCAATATAATTCCTGCAAATTTTATATACCCAATCTCCATAAGACCATATTTCATTTGGTGCACCCGAAACACAGGCTGCCCCTCCTGTAGTCCCCTGCTGGGGCTGATACGGCATACGGTATCCGTGAAGACGCATTACCGGGCAAAAGGTTCCGTACTCAAACCAGCGTACAAATACTTCGTGATAATCTTCATCATAAATATCAGCTCCAAAAAAGCCTCCGATATCCGTGGTCCACCAGGGAATACCGGAAAGTCCCATATTCAGACCTGCCGCAAACTGATTTTCTAAGCTTTCGAAGGTGGAATGAATATCCCCCGACCAGACAAGAGCACCATACTTCTGACTCCCTGCCCAGGCACAGCGAAGCAGATTCACAACTTCCTCCTGCCCTTCTGCTCTCATTCCTTCAAAAAAATTCTTCGCATACATTACCGGGTATATATTCCCAACCTGTATATTAGGTCCCATATGATAACGGTAATTTTCAAAGTCATAAACCGTATATTCCGGTTCGGCCTCATCCAGCCAGAATAGTTTCACACCCTTATCATAATAATTTTTCTTTGCCTTTCCCCATACATATTCCCGTGCTTCCGGGTTTGTGGGGTCATACTGGATGGTATTGCCCATATAGGTATTGTCGATGCGTACACCCTTTTCCACTCTGGTGAGCAGCCCTCTTGCTTTCATTTCTTCGAAATTTTCACTTTCATAGTCTACCATCGGCCAGACGGAAACCATTAACTCAATTCCCATCTCCTTTAACTCACCAATCATAGCATCCGGGTCCGGCCAGTAGTCAGGGTCAAATCTCCAGTCTCCCTGTTTCGGCCAGTGGAAAAAGTCTGCCACAATGACATCTATGGGAATATCTCTTCGCTTGTATTCCCTTGCAACTTCCAGCAATTCTTCCTGAGTCTGATAGCGCAGCTTACACTGCCAGAACCCCATTCCGTATTCTGGCATTATAGGAACTTTTCCGGTTGCCTCTGCATATGCTTCCTCAATTTCCGCCGGTGTATCTCCTGCCGTAATCCAGTAGTCCAGCTTTTTGGCAGACTGTACCTGCCATGTTGTAATATTTTTATTAAAACTGACACGTCCAATAGCCGGATTGTTCCATAAGAATCCATATCCCAGCGAAGAGAGTGCAAAAGGCACGCTTGCCTGAGAGTTCCGGTGCGCCAGCTCCAGCTCTGCTCCTTTTAAATCAAGAAACTTCTGCTGATACTGGCCCATGCCATATATCTTTTCATCTGGATTTGATTCGAAACGCACAGTTAAGGCATAATCTCCCCCAATAATGGGTTTAAACTCCCTGCCCTCCACCTCCAGGGAACTGCATGTATCCGCAAACATATCTTCACGGTTACGCACATACTCCTCTAAAAGGACTTCGCCTTTTTGGTTATAAAATGTCAGCTTTCCAATATTATTAATGACAGCCTTAATTTTTCCGTTTACAATTTCGGCGGAGTAGTCATAAATGGCAATTTCGGCATGTTCATCTTTTGTTTTTTCTTCTAATGCCCATAAATCTTCTGGCATTTCCGGCATTTTAGATGCACGGACTCTCAGACTGTTTTCTCCCCATGGCTGTATGATTACGCGTTCTGCATCGTAACGGTAATATAACGTGCCGTCTTTCTTCTCAAAATATCCTAACAAAAACTGGTTATCTGAGCGGAAATCACCGGCTGGCGTTTCTGTTTTTATAATCGCATCTGACATAATGGTCCCTCTCCTGCTTAGATTAATTCTTTCAGCCACACTGTCATTTCCCCTATGCCCCTATTATTCCAATAGGCATACGGAACCGCCTTCAATATAGTATCCGACAGGACAACCGGGTGCTCTCCATACAGCTCTTCTTCATTCCATGCTGTTTCTTTCATTCTCTTCCCCGGAACAGCCAATTCTGTAATTCCGCCAAACAAATCTGATTTTATTTCTTCAATGGTCTGGGTGGTGTTAATATATAGTGCTGACAGATTTTTACCATTGTCAATTTCTTCCAGACAGTAAACCAACGGACCTTTTACCAATGCCGCCTTTCCGCAATCTGCACGCACATTTGGATTCGCACGTACAAATCTTGCAGGGGCCTCAAAATCAACTTTTATGTCTGAGTCCTTTTCTATCGGAATAAGGGCATATCCTTTTTCCACTTTGTAATTTGTCAACTCTTCGTTTACATGAATCTGATATGCCTTTGCATAATCCGGTATTCTCAAAGCCAATGTCATTCCTTCCCCTGCTACATTCTCAACCTTTACATGAGCCTGATTCTCAAAGGGGAATCTGGTTTCTATCGTAACATTCACTTTCCCCGCTTTTAATTCTATTTCCGTCTCATTGGATATAAAAAGATTTACATATAATTCATTCTCACCTACAGAATAGATGTACTGTCCGACAGAAGCCAGTGTCCGTGCTATATTGGGCGGGCAGCATGCCACTCCGAACCACTTTTGGCGGACAGGCTTTACATGTTCCTTTGAAGTACGCTCCAGGCAGCTATCCGGCCACACCTCCAGCGGATTCACATAAAAGAAGCTCTTTCCATCCAGTGCAATTCCTGCAAGTACCGTATTGTATAACGCACGTTCCACAACATCAATATAGGAGGCATCTCTGGTAATATTCGCCATTCTGATTCCAAACATAGCCAATCCAATAGATGCACAGGATTCCGAATAATTGTAATCATTAGGCAAATCATAATCCACCGTAAAGCGCTCCATAATGCCTGAGGCCCCAATTCCTCCTGTTATGTACATTTGCTTTTGCACAATGTTGTTCCACAGCCTTTCACATGCATCCATTAGTTCTTTATCCTGATATTCATATGCCAAATCTGCCATGGCGCTGTACATGTAGACAGCACGTACTGCATGACCCTCAGCCACATCCTGCTCTCTCACAGGTTTATCAGACTGGGAGTATTCCGGCTGATAATTCCCAAACTCCGGGAAAATCTGCTGATAGCCGGGCCGTGCCATTTCCTGAAGGAAGTAATTTTCTCCCTGCCCTCTGGCATCAATAAAGTACTTTGCCTGCTCCAGATACTTCCTTTCTCCTGTTATATAATACAGCTTAATCAGGCCCAACTCTACTTCCTGATGTCCCGGGTAACCATGAATTTTCCCTTCCTCTGTACCGAAGACATCGCAGATCAAATCTGCCAGTTTCTGTACCACATCCAGAAACTTTCTCTTTCCTGTTCCCTGATAATAGGCAACCGCAGCCTCCATCATATGGCCTGCCGTGTAAAGTTCATGCCCTTCACAAAGATTATGCCATCTTTTGTCCGGCTCCTTGATAATGAAATATGTATCCAGATAGCCATCCTCCTGCTGCGCTTCGGCTATAAGGCCGATTACCTCATCCGCTGTTTTTTCCAATTGAGGATCATCATAGGCTGCCAGTGTGAAACCTACTGCCTCCAGCCACTTCGCTATATCTGTATCCTGAAATACTGCACCGTAAAATTCTCCCTCTTTTCTTCCGGCAGCTATCGCAAAATTTTCCAGGCAGTGGGATGGTTCAGCATCGGGAATCAGGTCGTTCATTGCCTCCCATTGATAAGGAATAATAACATCTTTCACCAGCTTTACATGCTTTGACCAGAACGCATCCTTAATATTAATTTTTTGTAAGTTAATAGAATGTAATTTCATATAGTCCTCCGTCATTCTTCTCAGTTATGCTTTTACTGCGCCATTTGTTAATCCGCTGACAATATACTTCTGCATGAAAATAAATATAATAACTACAGGCATAATGGCAACGATACCAAATGCCATCGTAGAATTCCATAAAGTCTGATACTGCTGTACATAATTATAGATACTGGATGTAATCGGCCTTCTGCTTGGATCTGTCATAAAAGTAATACCATAAATCAAATCCCCCCACGCATATACAAAGGAAAATACTGCTGCTACAATAACCCCCGGCTTTGCAATGGGTAGCATGACTTTGGTAAAGGATGTGATACTGTTGCATCCATCAATCTTAGCTGCCTCATCCAGCTCCTTAGGAATAGATAGAAAATAGGTTCTCAATATAATAATACTGAAAGGAATCCCTAAGGTTGCATCTGCCAAAATGGGCGCAAGATAAGAATTTAAAAGCCCCATTTTTGAAAACATAATATATAGG
The DNA here is from genome assembly GCA_013911065.1 of Ruminococcus sp. GTDB lineage: Bacteria > Bacillota > Clostridia > Lachnospirales > Lachnospiraceae > Muricomes. Next base: position 103,085 of record JACERV010000002.1, read on the forward strand.
GACGTTAAAATCAATGTAGACGGCAGCATCTGCGTCATCAGGAAGTAGAGAATCAGTACTTTTCTTCCATTAAATTTAAACCTTGCCAGTCCATAAGCAGCCGGGATAGAAAGCACTGTAGATATTACAGTTGCCCCGCAGGCAATAATCATACTGTTCTTAAATCCCCTCAAAGTATCACTGGAAGCGGACAACTGGGCTTTGAAAGCATCAAAAGTTAAATTTTCAGGCCAAAGAGGTGTGGGAATCGAGAAAATCTCCACCTGCGTCTTCAATGCAGTAACCACCATCCAATATAATGGAAAGATGAAGATTGCAAATACAATAATCCCAATAATAAAATACTTCAGGTTTCCTTTTTCATTCTTCATCTTACATCACCTCTTCCTCATCATTAATCAGCTTAATATAGAAAATTCCTACCACAAACAGTATCAGGAACAATATATTTGCCGCTGCCGCACCTTTGCTGAACTGGAACTGTTCGAAGGATAATTTATATGCATAGGTAGATACCAGTTCTGTGGCATTCACCGGCCCGCCTTTGGTCATAACCCACGCAAGGTCAAATACTTTAAATGTATATACAAATCCCAGTGTCAGCACAGACATAATGGCAGGCCTGATCATAGGAATCGTAATCCTGAATAAAGTCTGAAATTTATTGGCTCCATCCAGTTTTGAGCTCTCGTAAATCTCCTCCGGGATTGTAGTAAGGCCTGTAATCAAAAGCATCATGTTAAATGGAATACCAATCCATATATTCGCCACTACAATCGCAATCATGGCAAGTTTAGGCTCCAGCAGCCATTCCAGCGGTGCATTTATCAAATGCAGTGACATAAACAACTGATTCACAATGCCCCCCTTACTTGCAAACATAAATTTAAACAAAAGTCCTGCTACTGTAACCGGGAGCAGCCAGGAAATCATCGTCACTCCTCTGAAAAAAGAGCTTCCCTTAAACTTTTTACTGAACAGCAGCGCCAGCCCAAATCCAATAAAGAATTGAAAAAATATGGAGGCCACAGTAAATATCAGCGTATTTTTAATGGCCGTTGCCAATATTGCATCGCTTCCTGCAAACAACTCTTTATAATTTGCAAATCCTACAAATGCCTGCTTCGCGGAATCTGCAAACGTATATACATCTACATTTTTAAAGCTGAGTATAAAGTTCTGTATCATAGGATATGCCACGAAAATCAGCATATAGATGGCTGCCGGGAGTGCAAATAAGAGTCCGGATTTCATACCGGTACGATTCATTTTCTTCATCTTATTTTATCCTTTCTAATTGTACAAAGCGAATAGCTTGCTTTGACTTAAAAAGGGGCAAGAAACCCTGCCCCTTTTCGCTGCTTATTGTTCTGATGCTTTCACTGCGTCCACTGCTGCCTGAGTATCTTCAGCTGCTTTTTCAGGAGTTTTCGCGGAAGTCATAACTTCCTGGAAGCCGGTCTGAATTGCATCTGAATATTTTGGCCAGGATGCGCTTGGGCCTCTTGGGATAGAAGTCTGAAGCTGTTGGATGAACTCTTTCTGAATCGGGTCGTCTGTCCAGTAGGAATCCTGTGCCGCTTCTGTCTTCGGAGGGAAGGAACCATACTGTTTCATAGCCGTTACCATTACGTCTGTCTGGTTATAATATTCCATAAAGGCAATTGCACCGCCCATATCATCCTGCTTTACAACCCCCATGTTCTCTCCTCCGAGAATCGATGTTGCCTGGTCTGAATCAGCACTTTTCTTAGGAAGAACGGTAACACCATAGTTTAAATCAGGAGCATCCTTCTCAATTCCCGGAATCTGCCACGGTCCATTCTGCTGCATTGCCAGATTTCCTGCTACAAAGTTGTTATTTACATCTGACTGTGTCCAGTTAACGCAATCTTTGGACCAGGTACCTTCTGCAACCATTTCCTGCATCAGATTATATGCATCAATACCACCTTTAATATTCTGGTAATCTCCCCCGGCGGTGTACAGCCACTGCAGACACTGGAAAGTACCTTCGTCTGTTCCCGTAGCCGCATTTCCAAATCCAACTACACCGTCTTTTGTGAGGGTTTTTGCCATCTCCCGGAAGTCATCCCATGTAGTATTTGTATCAGGATAATCCAGCCCTGCTGCATCAAACAGATCCTTATTGTAGAACAATGCTGTACAGTTTGTTGCAAATGGGATTCCGTAATGTTTACCATCTTTCATGGTTGACTGCATCGGACCTTCCAAATATTCGTCCCAGTCAATGTTGGCATCAGAAACATCTCCGAATAAATCCATTTCGATAAATGATGCCATACTGCATCCATCCAGAATGACCATATCCGGCAGTTCTCCGGATGCCATACCCAGTGTCAGCTGCTTCTCATAATCTGAAAATGGTACATACACATGAGATGCCTCATATTTATCCTGGGAATCATTAAATCCATCAATAATATCCTGAATCATTTCTTTCTGGGCATCTGTCTCAAAATAATCCCAGATTACAACTTCCTCTTTTCCGCCTGCTGTTTTTTTGCTGTCAGAAGATGATGAATTGCTTTTGTTCCCGCCTCCGCATCCTGCCAGCATACCTGCCGCCAGCGTCAGGCAGAGTAATATACTTACTGCTTTTTTCTTCATACTTTTTTCTCCTCCCTTATATTGGTTTGTTTCTTGATAGGAAAAGTATAAGAAAATATACCCGGTCATTGAAGTCTAAATAATTAAACAGGGTGGAAATTCTTCAACTAAATTTTCCACCCTGTTTCCAGTCTGTTAATCTTTTTCAATTGTTCATTACTTCCCGAATCCTTGCGCACACCTCCTCCGGTGTACTTTCCCCTGTAATAACCTGATACTGGGCATCCGAGAGCTGATCCGACAACTTTGCCCAGTCCGGGCAGCTTGTACGGGAAATACACTCCTTTACCTGAGACAAAATCACTTCATATTTCGGCTTCACCTTGAGATACATCTCTGCCACGTCTTCCCTGGGGGGCAGCGAGTTTGCCTGCAGATTGGTATTGAGCATCGTCTCTACCTGACTGTAATATTTTAAAAATGCAATGCTCCCCTCTACGTTCTTTCCTTTTAATACTGCCAGGTTTTCTCCGCCTAAAACGCCCATATTCCGCTGGTCCATCGGGAAATCCGCCACCCCATAGTTGATACCTGCTTCATCCAGCGCCGGGAAAACCCATGGCCCATTCTCCATCATCGCACACTCTCCGGTGATAAACGTCCGCGCCACATCATTCTGGGACCAGTTGATACACTCCCTTGACATACTGCCCTTTTCCACCATGTTTTGTATCAGTTGGAAGGCCCGCAGGGTTCCTTCCCCTCCGGCATTCTTAAAATCATCCCCTGATGTCAGTAAAAACGCAGAAAACTGGAAGGCACTCTGCTCCCCGCTGATTGCAGACATGGCAAAGCCATACCGGTCCTGCCGGGTGAGCTCTCCTGCTGCCTGTTCCAGCTCCTCCCAGTTTCTGGGCACATCAACGCCCTCCTGACGCAGAATATCTTCATTATAAATCAGAGCCACATTATTGACGCAAAAGGGAAACCCGTAATACCTCCCCCCATATTTTACAGACTCCATGGCATTGGGAAAATATTGGTCCAAATCCTCCATTTCCTCCACCGCTTCCGTAATGTCTTCAAATTTGTTCATCTTCACATAAGGGGGCATATCCGGATTATCAATAAGCACCATATCCGGAAGCTGGTTCTGTGTGATACCGATTGCCAGTCCTTTATTAAACTCCGTAGTAGGGCCGTGATACTCCCAGGTCAGATGATACTCTTTTTGGGTCTCATTGAACCCTTCTGTCAGCTCATCCAGGGCGGTCTTCTGTTTTTCCGTTTCATAATAGCTCCAGAGAACCAGTTCTTTGGGCTTATCCTCCTGCCTGGTGTCCCCGCCCTGATAAGATGCAGAACAGCCTGCCAGACAGATAGAGCAGCATGCAATCAAAGTCCCTCTAAGTAATCTCATGATTCTAACCTCCTAATTCATCTGCCTGTATTCGCCGGGTGATACCCCCACCTCTTCCTTAAACACCCTTTGGAAATACTTAGGGTCTCCGTAACCGATTGATTTGGCTATTTCATAAATCCTCATATCCGTACCCTTCAGAAGCCGTTTTGCATGGCTTATCCTGAATTGCTTTAAGAATGTAGAAAAGTTAATCCCCATTTCCCGGTTAAAAAGGGTGCTCAGATACTCAGGTGTAATCTCCAGCTCACGTGATATCTCTTCCTGAGTCAGTCCTTCCTGATAGTGTTCACGGATATAATTAATGGCCTTCTTAATCACATAGTTACTGATGTCCTCCCGTTTTACCTTAGCACTCGTTATCACCTGAATTACATCCCAATATGCCTTTTCCAGCTCGTGCCAGGTTACAGCATCTTCAATATTCCGCAGTAAATTAGATTTTTTCAACTGTTCCCAGAGATGTCTGTCAATATCCTGCAAGGTGTCTCCAATCAGATAATAGCTCTTCACAAATGCTCTTCTGATATCCTCCGCCTCAAAACGTCCTTCCCCCATATATCTTAAGAATTCTTTCGCACTCTCCTTTAAGCCTTCCAGGTTCTCCTGACAGATTGTGCCTCGAATCCGGTTGTAAATGTCAGCAGGAGCAGTAAACACCGCAGGGTGATATTGTTCCGCGGCCTCTTCTGTGAGCCAGGCTTCAGGCTTCAAAACCAGTCCATAGGAAATAAGATTATTTAACTTTTCTGAAACTGCCTTTAGCTCCTTCAGATTATGAAATACCTGCCTTGTCCAAATTGCTTTTTCATCTTTATTATGATAATGAGAAATCATACGGTTATAGAAGGATTTCTCCAATGCCTCCAAATTCCCCGCGCCAAAATCTGCACCTGCCAGAAAATATACTCTCTGCAGATGGTCCATGTATATATAATACATCTTCATCTCCCGGTACTTTTCCTTCAATTCCTCAAAAGACTTCTCCATCTCCCCCCTGTATGACGCAGGAGCAGAACCTATATAACCCACAAACAGCTGATACGCTTCCATTTGGGGAAGGCCGAAGATATCCTCCAATATGCCGCAGTTTTTCTTTATATCTTTTTCATCTCCAAGGATCAGATTCCGCAAATGTATCTCCGGTGCCCCATTGGACAGCTGCTCCCTCTTGATCTTTTCTTCTATTTTTATCAGCATCTCCTGCACATCATCCGCAGCCAGCGGTTTTAGAAGATAATCATCTACACCATATTGTATTGCTTTTTTCGCATATTCGAACTCTGAATATCCGCTTAAAATAACCACATGAGAGGGGACCTTATGTTCATAAATCCGCCGTGTCATTTCCAGCCCGTCCATCCTGGGCATCCGGATATCCGTAATTACTAAGTCCGGCTTAAAACGCAGAATCATATCCAGTCCGTCTTCCCCATTTGCGGCTTTTCCCAAAACAATATGATTCGTTAGAGATTCTATTAATTTCCCCATACCTTCCCGGATTTTTATTTCATCCTCAACTATTACAATTCTCATTTTTCCCTGTTCTCCTTGTTTTTCACCGGAATTTTCAGTGTAATAATAGTTCCTACATTAGGAATACTTTTTACATTCCAGGAAACCCGTTCTCCATAGTACATCCTCATCCTGGCAAATGCATTATGAAGTCCGATACTTCTGCCGTCATCCTGAACAGATCTCACCGGATCATTGAAATTTTCCGCCACCTCAAGGGGCATCCCTTTTCCATTATCCTCTATGATAATGTCCAATTCCTCCCCGCTTTCAGATACCATAAAATCAATCCTGAGAATCCCTCCGCTTTCCACACCCTTGAACCCATGAACAATGGCATTTTCCACAAAGGGTTGAATGAGCAGCTTATGTAACAGTACTTTCTCTGCCCTCTGGTCTGCATGGATTTCACTGGAAAAGGCATCGTTAAACCTCATTTGCTGGAGGCTGATATACTTCTCCAGCCAATCGGTCACAGCATCCACCGTAACCAGTTTATTACTTTTATTCACACTGTACCGAAGAATCACGCCCAGGTTTCTCAACATCTTACTAATTTCATATTCCTGTTTTTCTATTGCCATCCAGTTTATGGAATCTAAAGTATTATATAAGAAATGAGGGTTAATCTGAGCTTCTAAAGCCCGTATTTCCGCTTCCTTCTGCTTTTGGGTCACTTCGGTCACTTCGGTAATCAGCCCCTGGACCTTCTCCGTCATCGTGTTGAAATTATCTGCGATCTGGCCCATCTCATCTTCACTTTCCACAATCACCTGCACATCCAGATTTCCCTTCTGCACCTGCTGTATTCCTCCCACTATGCTCCGGGTAGACTTTTCAATTAGTTTCACCGTATAGCGGATTAGAAAAACAGAAATTAAAAACAATAACATGCCTATAAAAATTGTCAGATACTGAATCTTTGTTACGTCCCTTAATATGTAATCCCTGTCATAAACATTATAGAAATTCCAGTCCAGCTGCACATCCTCGTATCGGTTAATGGCTATATTGCGGCCCTCTAATTCGCCTGTTATTTCCACAAATTCCTTGATTGTCCTGTTCTTATTTATCATGATTCCAGAATAAAAAGAATTGGGATAAGTCAGCACATTTCCCTCCCGGTCTGTTATAAAGTTAATGGTGTAAGTCTCATTCTCATCTTCTCCCTGACTGGTTTTACACACTTTGTTGAGCACAGATTCATTAATACTCATAACGATGGTGGCAATTGGGCCTTCCTGAATATTCTCAAAGTCATACATTTGCTTGGAAATATGAAAAATCCTTGATTCCCGGGTTCCCCGAAGAAATCGTGCTGTGGGGGAAATCACCATATTCGTAGCATCCTGAGCCTCTGCATATGGCTCAATGGACGTCATATTCCCATAAATATCCCAAAGATTATCCACTGCCGATGCCATCCCAAAATCATATGTGATATCCCGGCCATCCGGCAGGATAATGCTGATACATTCTATTTCGCTTGCGGAATTTCCGTACTGCTGTATCTGATTACATATTTCACTGTAAGCCCCTGCCATGTTCTCAGGTGCAACGGTCTCATATTCCTTCAGTTCATCAATAATCCGGTTGTCAGAGTAAATCTGATAAACCAGGCTCGTATATACATCCAATGTCAGGCTCGTCCTCTCGGAAATCTGCATCAATTGGCTTACCATCAAATCATCCACTTTTTCCTTCATATTGTTGGAAATTACATACAGCATTAAACCTTGTGCTACCAACAGCGGGATGACAGAGGCAAGAATAAACGTGTAAAGAATCTTCTTCCCCAGCTTCTGATTGTTAAACCACCGCAGGAATTTCTTTTTCTTCACCATAAATTTCTCCTCAATCATCAGTCAAATAAGTACATTTATGCTTATTATACATCATGCATGTCCTTTTCACGACATATTTTCAAAACAATAAGAGGTAAACCGTTTCCTAATAGTAAAATACAGAAAATGGAGCTGTGTTTACCTATTAGGGGACAGTTTACCCCTTCATTTTCAAGAATTTAACAACCTTATACCTCTAATGCGTCTCTCCCATAACGGCTTTCACATCTCCTTCGTTCTCCAGCGCTGCCTCCACACCGCACTCAATTGCCTGGGCAATCATTTCCGCAGACATACTGGGTATTCCGTCCGGCAGGTCTATTACCTGTTCCGGTAAATAAGGTACATGGATAAATCCGCCTTTCATATTGTGATATTTCTTTTCAATCATATAAAGCAGGCGGTACATCACATCATTACACACGTAAGTTCCGGCAGTGTAGGAAATTCTTGCAGGAATTCCCTGTTCACGCATTTTCTGAACCATTGCTTTTATGGGAAGCTTTGCAAAATAAGCATTTTCTCCATCGCTGCAAACAGGCTCATCCACTGGCTGCCGGCCTTCATTGTCGGGTATTCTGGCTTCCATCAAGTTTATAGCCACCTTTTCCACAGTGATTCCGGAGCGTCCCCCTGCCTGCCCCACACAAATGACAATATCAGGGTTATACTCCTCAATTCCGGCTTCCAGCACCTCGCCTTCTTTCTTAAACACTGTGGGGATTTCCAATTTAATAATATCTGCTCCTTTAATCTCATTAGGAAGTAGTTTTACAGCCTCATATGCAGGGTTAACACTTGCCCCTCCAAATGGGTCAAATCCTGTAATTAATATCTTCATTCTATTCCTCCTTGCAGTACCTGATTGATTGTTGAAATCTCTACTCATTTATAGTCCATAACAGCTCTACTTAAATACAATCATATAAACAATCTGGAATACCAGCAGAATCACCGCAGGAACTACCTGGCTCTTAATAACACCAAATCTGTCCTTCATATCCAGCATAGCCACAGGCACGATATTGAAGTTTGCCGCCATAGGTGTACACAATGTACCGCAGTATCCACATGTCAGGGCAAGCATTCCGATGACAACGGGATCTGCACCATAATTCAGTACGAAAGGTGCACCGATGCCCACTGTCATAACCGTGATAGCTGCAAAAGCATTTCCCATAATCATAGTAAATAAGGCCATACCAATTGCAAACACAATAATTCCCACATTTACATTTCCCTGGGGAATTACCTTCCCTACAAGACCGGCAATGACATCACCCACACCCGCCTGTGTGAATATGGCCCCCAGGCTGGCAAGCAGCATGGGCAGCATACTTAAAGGTCCTACCGTAGAAAGCAGACGCTCGGAATCTTTCAGGAAAACCCCAGGTTTATTTTCTTTTGAAAATACCATAAGTGTGATAATAGAAACGATAATACCTGCACCGATTCCAACCAGCGCACCCAGAGTCTTGAAGAAAATAGCAAAGATAATCGCGAATACACCGATAGATAATGCCGGAACAAAAATTCTCATCCCAACTTTTTCAAACATCTTACTTGCATGTTCCTCCGTAGGAGTATCAGATTTCCCAACTTTTACTTTTCTTAAGATGGCAGGGATTGTCATGATTATAATCAGCACACCGTCAATGACAGGCGGTATCCAGCGGCCAAATGCCAGAACAACACCGAGAACGCACCAAAATACTCCTGTTCCTAATCTGGATGGGTTTTCCTTATCCATCGCATTTTTGATTCCGGTATAAATAGCAACCAGACCCATCACGATATATATAATTTCCAGCAATTTTACACCTAATGTAAATTCTGAGCCCGTAAAAAATGCCATGTCATATCCTCCTTTCTACTTTTCATCTCCATAATGCTTTTTGCGAAGTTTCTTGTCTTTCAGATAATAGTATACAATTCCTACAATCACTGCGAAAATACCTACCGGTATCTCCACCTTCGCCAGGTCTATCAGCTCTACCTTATACCCCAGCGGATCTAACGTGGACTGTACAAGCAGGCCGCCTGCTCCGCCCACAAATAATACCTGGCAGAAGAACCATGCAATGTTTTCCATTCCAGATGCCATTCCCTTTAACTTCTCCACATGCTCTTCATTGGGAGTTTCTCCTTTCGCTTCAATCGCACCATTTGCCATTGGCATGATGATAGGTCTTACAAATCCTGCAACACCGCCGAAGCTGACATTAAATGCAGCGAAGATACCACGCATAACTCCATAGGCACCAATCACCGCACCGGAAGAAGCATTTTTTATCTTGCCAATTAGTGCGGCGGCAGCATTTTTTAATCCGTTTCTCTCCAATGTTCCGGTCACCAGCATGATTAAAATAAAGATAGCCATGCTCCGGTTGGCAACAAAACTGGTTCCCAGTGTCTCCAGAAGTCCCTCTGCTCCAAGATTTCCTACAATTGCCGTCACAATGGCCGCAGCCAGGATGATGAGTATGGAGTCCAGCTTCAGCGCGAAGCCCACGATAACAATAAGTATCCCTAACAATTTTAATAGTTCCATAAGCAACCTCCTTTAGTTATGAATGTTTTTTCAGAAGATAACCGGGCGCTGCCTGGTATAAGCCGCCTCAACGCTGTCATCTGAAATGTTCCACTTCTCTACATAGACGCATGTGCTTCCTGCCAGCATTTCCAGCGTAGCCAAATCATGAATCAGATGTGCCCTGGCACACAGATACAGATATTCACCCTGGGCTGTCTCATCGGCCACCTCGCTGGTGTATGCAACTGTGGTTATCCACGGGAAACGTACAGACGGATACCGGTGTTCAGGATCAAATGCGAATGGAATCCAGTAATTAATCATGTCTTTATAATAATTTGCCGGGAAAAGTCTGGGCATCCACCCGTGGGCAAACTTTTCAAACTGCCTTGCCCATTCCTTATTCCAGCGTGTAATTTCTTCGTCCTTAGCTATACTGTCCGCTATAACGTCTTCCATCTTTTTGTTAACCGCGTAGTTGCTCTTATATGCTTCATCCGTAACCGTCCAGAAATATCCGTACAATAAAGACCGGGGGAGCCAGAAGCCTTTATAAGACGGGGATGTATAACCTGAAAACTGCTGTTCCCATTCATGGCTGGGCACGCCGTGATTGTCTACGATAATGTCCGGCAGGAATTTCCGAAAGAGCCTGGTCAGCCCCATTGCTTCCGTATGGATTGTGTCCGGTTTAAAATGCTCATAATAAAACTCCTTGCCTATAGCATTGAATCTGGCAACATGCAGCTTCCAATTAGGATTATCTTTTTGCAGATTATAATGAATTGCTGCTCCATCCACATTTTCCATAGGAACAATGACAAGATTCAGCTTTTCCGGTATGTCTTTGTATGCCTCATCTGTCAGTAAAATCTTTATCAGCATAAATGCAGCATTTGTACTGGAGACTTCATTGGCATGATGACGGGAATTCACAATTTCCGATGGATACCGGGTAATCCGCTTTGTCCTAGACATATACCCCTTGTACTCCGGCAGGATTTCCACTGCATAGATTTCTCTTCCGGTATAAGAAACCGCTGTCCTGTACACTCTCAGCCCCGGGACATGCTTTAATTGATTGATAATCTCTATATATTTTCTGTAACCAATCAATTCATTTTCCGATAAATCTATATCGGAAATATTCAATGTTTTTTCCGTATCGCCTGCCCGGTTTACAGGAACCGTCCAGCTGTCTGTTCCTGCTGCCAGCTTTAGGTAATCCATACCACGCAGTTTCTTCCCTATATCCAAAAGTCCCTTTTTGAGAAGCTCCGCGTATGCTGCAGCCACTTTTTCATCAGCACCCTCTATTCGGATTACAGCGCCTCTTCCTTCTTTCGTCTCTTCTACTGCTTCCATCCAAATTTGTATAGTCTGTCTTGAACCTCTCGCCTGGATACGTTCACTTCCGCTGCTGATAAATGGCTCCTGAGCCTTCTGCGTGTACAACGTGACCTTCATACGGGGCTTTCCGTTTTTCTTCCTGACAACCGGGAGGATCAGGCCCGGCGCATCCAGCATAACTCCGGCTTTTTCCATTCCCAGATTTTTAAAGTAATCTGCCCCTGCAAAATACATATCCTCATGCAGCCCGTCCAGGGTGGTAAACAAGTCCTCTCTTGAGGGCAGGCGGAAGTCCGGTTCACTTGCCTCAACTTCAATTTTCAGGTTTGAGAAAAACGGCTGTCCTTCCAGTGTTATCAAACCACCGGTTTTTTCCTCTATGTAAGCTCTGCAATCGGGAAGTACTTCTTTCTGATAAATGGACCATATGCGCTCCACATCTGTTTCTACACGGTTTTCATATAATAGATTCCCATTCAAGAACACTTTCAAGTAACCAGTTGAAGGATGGACTTTTCCCATCTGTGGATAGTCATCCAGGTAAGGACGCTCGTGGCAGGCCGCCTGATAGGTATTTTCATAAATATTATTCCCATCTTTATCAAAAGCTTTTAGTTCATATGTCAGTTCCTCTGCGCCTTCATAAGCATAAAAAATGATATTCTCTCTCTGAATTCCGAGACCATCCGCCAGCATATCCTCTGCCGGGTATAATTCCTGCAAATACCGGATAGGCAAGTCGTACCACTGGTCAGGATTTCCCCCTAAATTGTTGTAAGAAGGGGTTGCTCCGTCTTCATCGGCCCAGTCTGTCACTCCCTGGGGCAAAAATGGCTTAAACCCAATCTCAAGTCTGTCTGTCCTGCCGTTTTGGAGCAAAAATGGAACAACCTCCTCTTCCAGCCAGGAATACCCCTGTTTATATGCACACAGGACAGAAATTTTTTCTACACCGGCACCTGCTCCCGCAATTTTTCCCTCTATCTTATCCGCTGCTTTCCTGCGTTCTTCCTTCTCTTCACTGAGTGCCGCATATACCTGGACCTTATCTCCCGGTTTCAGCTTTGGATAAACTGAGGTTTCCAGCATATCATGGAGATCATCCACTTCCCACTTAATGTAGTACTCTTTCTCATACACCTTTTGGGGGCTCTTATAATTGATAAAATCAATATCAGGAAATTCCCCTTTTACCTCCTCCCGCCTGCTTTCTATATCAGGAGATACATAAACCTCCGCCCCAGGTCCGGCAAATGCTTTTGCATAGGCAAGCTGTCCGTCCAAATTTCCCATAGACATGCTGTCTGTCATTTCCTGGAGATAATCCGTCCATGTATCAAAAGGTCCCTGCATAGGAAAATATCCACAGAAGCCTGCTGCAAATGCTTCTAATTCTTCCCCTGAGCCTCCAACAACAATGCGGATTCCACCTTCTTTTTCCTCAAACTTTATGTAACACTCATCTGCTTGTTTAAATACAATAGCATTCCCTCTACATTCTCTGTTTTCAAGCAGAAATCCTTCATAAGCGGTGGTTTCCATTCCCATACGGAATGCAAATGTACAAGCCGCTGCAAGTACAGATAAATCTGCATCTTCTGACATCACAAAATGCACATCCATCTTATCCGGAAGAAAATCCAAGTTTTCATCCTTTAGAATATGACCTGTTTCAAATAGAGTCTCAAGCCCCTTTTTGCTGCGCCAGTCAAAATCAGGCACCGGCATGGCTGAGTCCGAGGCAGCTACATAATTCGCAGGCACCTCCTCCGGAGCCTCCTTAACCTTATAGTGATTCAAAGCATTCCATTCTGCGGGAATCTCTTCTCCCGACTCCCTTGACACAACAGGAAAAACTGCCGATTCGCTCTGAAACCCCAGCATTCTTGCCATCTCAACGGCTATCTGCTTCTCCTTCCAGGTCAAGCCTTCCCGGAGATGCAGCATATTGTTCTTGTTACGCTCCATATCATCATCTCCTTTCGGAACAAAGAACAAAACATGCTTTTCAAGCATATATTTTCTTCATATTATTAACTTTTCATAAAAATGTCAATAACTTTAAAAACTATTTATAAAATATGTAAATATTTTATAAAAAATAACCCAATTTTCTCCTTATATTCGCAAATTACAATCATTTTCTATTTTTTATCTACAATCAAAAAAGTGCCATAAAACAACTATGTTTATAGTCGCTTTACAGCACTTTTATGCGTTGAATTACTATATTAACCCTTTGCTTTGCAGGAATTCCCTGGCAACCTCTTTCGGAGTACGCTGTAATTCATCAACCTGATAATTAAGCTCCACCATCACCTCATCCGTGAGATATTCACCTAACTCTTCCATCAATGGTGCAATCTCAGGATACTTTTCTAAAGCATCCGCCCGTATAATCGGCATAGCATAATAAGGCGGGAAATATTGCTTATCATCTTCCAGGACTTTCAAAGAAAACTTTTTGATAAGTCCATCTGTTGCGTATGCATCAATAACATCAACTTCCTTATTCACTAGTGCAGTATACCTGGGCGCCGCATCCAGAGTAACCCCATCACCAAACTGGAATCCATACGTTTCCTGCAGCCCTGCCAGACCGTCATCTCTGTTTGTAAATTCAAATGTCATACCTGTTTTCATCTGGGACGCAACACTGCGCAAATCACTGATGGTCTCAAGACCATACATATCCGCGGTCTCCTGTGTGACAGCCATAACAAAAGTGTTATTAAACTGCATTTGCTTAAGAACCTCAATGTCAAATTGCTCTTTTAGTTCTTCTTTAACTGTCTCATATACCTCTTCCATATCACTGATTGGGGGATGTGACAGTGTATCACTATACGCAGTTCCGCTATATTCAACATACATGTCAATATCGCCGGCCTTAATTGCCTCAAAACAAATCTGTGTTCCGCCTAAATCAAGCTGTCTGTTTACCCGTATCTCTGTATTTTCTTCAATCATATCAGCCAGCATATTTCCCACTATACCCTGCTCCGTAAAGTCCTTCCCACCAATTGTAATGGTTTGATCTCCGCGGGAAGAGTTACTGAATGTAGTGAAAATCATGGCAGCTGCAATACCTGCTGCTGTAACTCCTAAAATTGCCTTCTGTATGTTCCTCTGTCTCTTCTTTCTCATATTGCTGCCTTTTTGCAGACTGACAGGAGTTACAAGTTTTTCTACTGCTCCAAACAGGAAATCCACAAACAACGCTAACAGACAGGCAGGAACAGCACCTGCTATAATTTGATAATTATTTACTGACCGGATACCGGAAAACACCAGAAAACCTAATCCTCCGGCTCCTATGAATGCAGCCATAGTCATAAGACCTACCGCAGTTACCGAAGCAACCCTTACACCCGTCATAATAACCGGAAGTGCCAGGGGAATCTGCACCTTCGCCAATACCTGAGCGGGCGTTAGCCCAATTCCTTTCGCAGCTTCAAGTGTCTCCGGATTTATATTTTCAACTCCGGTATAGGTGTTTTTTATAATAGGAAGCAGGGAATACATTACAACCGCAGCAACCGCAGGCACCATACCAATTCCCAAGAACGGAATCATAAAGCCAAGCAGAGCCATGCTTGGTACAGCCTGTATAATATTCGCCACTCCCAGTACCGGCCTGCTCATTTTCTTCGCATAAGAAATGATAATTCCAAGCGGTACCCCAATCAGTATGGCTAAGCCTACAGAAAAGGCCGTCAGCCTGATATGCTCAACCACTAACGATAGGATTTGGGGATAATTTCCAATCATGTATTCGATATATTTCATTCCTCACCCTCCTCACTGTCAATATATTGCTGGCTAAGTGCTGTTACCAGACTACTTCTGGTAATCAGGCCCACAAGACGGCGGTTGCTATCAGTAACAGGGATGGTAGAGAAATTATCATCCGTGGCAAGCTTCAATGCATCCAGCATGGTTTGATCAGGATGAAGTGTTAAGACATCAGAGTTCATAAAGTTTTCCGCAGTCTGGGCCTTATCTTCAACACCTCTCAAACTGCTTGCTTTAACAATCCCAAGAAATGTCTGAGTTTCCGGTTCTACAATAAGTAAGCTATCCACCTTCTTCTGCCGCATTCTGTCAATACATTTCATAATTGAAAGATTCTTTGCTGCTGTGACAGGCCGGTCAATCATAATATCTGAAACTTTTATATACTCCGGAGAAGACCAGATTCTGTTTTTCCCAACAAAATTAGAAACAAACTCATCCTGAGGGTTCTTCAGAATGTTCTCAGGTGTATCATATTGCAGCACTTTTCCATCCCGCATAATACATATCTTATCCGCAATTTTTACTGCCTCATCCATATCATGTGTAACAAAGACAATTGTCTTCTTTAACTTAGACTGCAGCTCCATCAGCTCATCCTGTAAATCTGAACGGGTAATCGGGTCCAATGCAGAAAATGGTTCATCCATCAGGATAATGTCCGGATCTGTAGCAAAGGAACGGGCAACACCCACACGCTGCTGCTGACCTCCGCTTAGTTCTGTAGGATAACGGTCTAAAAATTCCTCACAGTCAAGCCCCACCATCTGCATCAGACGGCTTGTGTTCTTAGCCAGCTCAATAGGCTTGACTTTTTGCAGCTTCGGAATTAATTCGATATTCTCTCTTACTGTCATATGTGGAAATAAACCTGTTTGCTGGATAACATATCCAATATTTCTTCTCAGGGCAACCTCGTCCATTTCCTGAATGTCTTTTCCCTCTATGCGGATAGTACCTGTGGTAATCTTTACAAGACGGTTAATCATCTTTAGTAATGTTGTCTTGCCGCAGCCGCTTTCTCCAATAATTGCCACAAGGCTTCCCTTATCAATCTTAAAGCTGATATCGGAAAGAACTTGCTTCGTTTTATAGGTCTTTGTAATACTTTCAAATTGAATCATACTTTCACCTCCTCAACAAAGTAACAACCCATATTTTATATTAAAGTTGTTACTTTGTCAAGTTGACACCTTCCCCAGAAATGTATGCACAAGCGGCATTCCCCTTATACATACTCTGTTTACATGCTTAAATAAACGTTATTAAAATGTTGCTTATATTAGCAATCAAATTTTATTATAATCGTTAAATTGAAGGATATTCAAAAATGAATATAGTTGACAAAAAGAATCTTGCTTGCGAGATTCTTCGCCTGCGGCGAATTGCGATAGCAACATCTTCCTTGACGCCACAGTGCGATCCCCCAGAGGGTTTTTATATACTAGGAAACGCGCAGTTTCCTAGTATATAAAAAAGAGTACCGGTTCCTGACAAACCGGTACTCTTAATCTTTTCAATGATTTCATTCAGATATTGTCTCATTAGTGGCTGTATACGTGAAAAGAAAATCCTGGACCCGCTCAAAAGAAGTTTCATCACCAATAAAATAAAGCAAATCCCCTTCATTCAAACTCACATATGGACCCGGTGAAATTAACAGTGTTTCTTCCCTTTGGATAGCAATAACAGTTGCCGCTGTACTTTGCCAAAAGTTCAGGTTACTCAGTGTCTTTCCAATACAATCCTTACCTTCAGGTACCTTAATTTCGAAAGGAGTAAACGGGTGAATCTCCTGAAAACGTTCTGACTTTTCTACAAGAGAAACTACCTGCTCTCCTAAAACGTCCAATTCTTTCTTCTGCTCAGAAATGCGTTCCAATAACTCTTTCTTCAAATTACTGATAGTCTGCGTATCATGAAACCGCTGCAGGAACTGGGCAGCTTTTTCATAAGACAAAATCGTAACCCCGCTTCCCTTTGTAGTTGAGACAATCTCTAAATCAGATAAAATACAGATTGCCCTGCGGGCCGTTTCGGCTGATACAGAATATTGACTGGCAATCGAGGACCGGGAGTAAATCTTCTCCCCTACAACATACTTCTTCTCTACAATTTTAGCCGCGATATCAGCAGCGATTCTTTGATAAACAGGCAATACGACTGTTTTTGCTGTATTGCTTTTTTCCATATTACAATTTCTCCTTACTAATTAAAATATTGAGCCTATTTTCTCAAATCATGGAAAACAGACCTGTATGAAAAAAGCTGAATCCCCGGAATATCCCGAAAATCAGCCCTTTTAGCTAATTATTAATCAATCCTGAACGTATGGCGTTAGTGCAATACGTCTTGCTCTCGTCACTGTTAAAAGCGGCGGCACTGTTTTACCGTTTAATGAAGTCTTTTGCGGCTTGGGGCATCTGTAATTGAAATAAAATAAATTCTAAATATCTTCTAAGTTATGTTCAGCTAAATCAGAAATCCCAGTCTGATAAAACTGTTCCTTATTTGAACATGCTCCTATTATACTTCAAAACATGTGTTTTGTATACCAGAATATTGCCCGCCTCTAATTAGTATAAGTAAAATGAAAAATTAAAGTTTGAATGTAAGACTAAAATAATGGTCTGCAGATGTCACTCTTACACGCTGGCAAGTGGAATTTAGTCTTACATGCTATTTTGCAGCTGTCTGTTTTTTGGTTTATTCTATGCAAAAGACTTGAAAGCCTCTTGACAAACATACACCGTGTATGTTATTCTCCTTACATACACAATGTATGTAAGGAGGTTAATAACTTGTCGCGAAACAAATATCCTGAAGAAACAGAGCAGATAATACTGGACGCTGCATTAAAATTGTTTATTGAAAAAGGCTATGAGCAAACAACAATTCTTGATATAGTGGGTGAAATGGGCGGCCTGACACGAGGAGCCTTTTATCATCATTTCAAAACAAAGGAAGAAGTTTTTTTTGCGCTGACTGATAAATTATTTAATGATATAGAACCTTTTGAAAAACTCAAAGGCCGCACCGACATAAATGGTCTAGAAAAAATAAAACTGACCTTGCAAATATTAAACGAAAGCGAAGAATATGCTGTACTTCAACTTCAAATACTTCCATTGATTGAAAGCAGCCCGACAGCTTTTAAGGTATACATGGAAAAACAGCGAACCTTTTTAACGTCAAAATACGCTGAACTGATTGAAGAAGGTATAAACGATGGCTCAATCAAAGCAAGGTACCCGAAATTAACAGCGGAATTGTTTTTATTGATTTGTAATGTTTGGATGATGCCGACAATATACCCGCAGGCAAACGAAGAAGAGGCGTGGCAGAGATTTAATATGGCAAAGGATATTGTTGATTTTTTGGGGTTGCCGGTTCTCAATAAAAAATTAACTTCGCAAGTCGCTATAACAGAACAAGGTATGGTTGTTGAAGTAAATAAAAAATAAGCCTGTAGTTACAGAACAGGGATTTTATGCCTTATACATACAGAATGTATAAACTTAGCCATTTTAAAATAAACAATCGAATTAGGAGGAATTATGTAATGGAAGAACGCATTATTGGATTGGATGACCTTCTGGAAGAATTCAATGGGGATATTTTGGGCAAATCAAACGATGCCAAATATGTTGGCGTTGCGACAATTACCCGCCGAGATTTAGAAAAGTTAAAAGCGTCAAATAATAAAGCCAAAATTAGGATGGTTGGCACATTAACATTTTCAGATGATGTTACACCTGAGCTGGCAAAAGAAACCATTGAAAGTGTCAAAGTGCGCGGAAAAATAAAAGCTACTAATGAAGTAAAGGAAGTTTTGAATCAACTTTAATAATATTGGAATTTTGCTAATAGCATGGAATTACTTTAGCTCCGGAGAACCCGGTAAAATTAAGCCGCCACAGAAGTGACGGCTTGTACTTTTACTGACTAGTCTTGAACGTATGGCATTAAAGCGATATGACGTGATCTCTTAATTGCTACTGTGAGAGCTCTCTGATGCTTAGCACAGTTTCCGGTAATTCTTCTAGGAAGAATTTTACCTCTCTCTGAGATGTATTTTTTCAGCTTTGCTACGTCTTTATAATCAATTTCGTTATTTTCTTTTCCACAGAATACGCACACTTTTTTTCTTCTGCGCGCCGGGCCTCTTTTTTTGAAGCCGCCTTCTGGTCTACTGCCTTTTTCGTAAGCCATTTCTTTTACCTCCTATATGATATGATGGTATAATCAGTGTTCTAATTAAATGGTAACTCCTCATCAATTCCATCGGGGATGTTCATGAATCCGTCACCTGCATCAACACTTGGTGAAGGGCTTGGCGCTGCCTGCTGGAAAGAGCCTCTATTTGCTTCGCTCTCGCCTCTGCTTTCAGCAAATTCCTGTTCCTCAACAATTACTTCTGTTGTGTATACTTTCACGCCTTCTTTATTTGTGTAGCTTCCGGTCTGAATGCGGCCTGAAACAGAAACACGCATACCCTGGCGGAAATACTTCTCAGCAAACTCTGCGGAACGGCCAAACACAACACAGGGAATAAAATCCGCTGTAGGTTCGTTGTCCCTCTTGAATCTGCGGTCAACAGCTACTGTATATCTTGCAACGGCAGTTGCACTGTCACCTTGTGAATATCTAACTTCAGGGTCTCTTGTCAGACGCCCTACCAAAACTACTTTATTCATATATACCTCTTTCTCTATGCTTCCTGTCTAACGCATAAATATCTGAGTACGTTGTCCATAATGCGGATACGTTGTTCAACTTCTCCGGGGACATTGCTTTCAGATTCGAAGTGGATGAAGTAGTAATATCCTTCTTTCATCTTCTGAATTTCGTAAGCAAATCTTCTCTTACCCCATTCATCGACATCTGCCACATTGCCGCCGAAACGTGTGATTAAACCTTTCACCTTTTCAACAACTTCTGTTCTAGCGTCATCTTCGATTTTTGCACTGACAACAACAGCTAATTCATACTTGTTCATGTCTCTTGCACCTCCTTATGGTCTCTGGCTCCCACATTGCGCGGGAACAAGGAAAATTGAATATCCGAGGACATAAAAATCCTACGGGTACGTCACGATTAATTATGATACCATAAGAACTCGCTAGTATCAAGCCTTTTTTCGAATTTCTTTCGTGTTTTTTTCCACTAATTTGCGGGGAACCATAATCTGATGTCCGCATCCTTCACATTTCAGACGGAAATCAGCGCCAACTCTCAAAACTTCCCATTCCCGGCTGCCGCAAGGATGTGGTTTCTTCATGCGGATAATATCTCCAATATCAAATCTGTCTGCCATAATCATCCTCCTCATCTTCTTATAGTAGTCTGAATATTCTGAAAACGAACCGCGAAAGGGTCAGTCCCCTATGAGTACACCTTGAAGTAAGAATCTGTCATCCTCATTTACATTTGTACAGGTAGACAGACTTACAATCTTAGACCTGCCCCCTACTGCCGCGTCGGTCTGATAATTGGAAGAGCTTTTACACAGCTCTAAGTAATCAACATAGTCCTGCTCTGTGGGATATGTAATCTTGTAATTATTCGTCTGGTCATTTACAACGCCTGCCGAGAAGACCTGGTATGTAAGCTTGTCTCCTTTTGGTGTGTATATGTAGAAATACGGATGCTCCTTGTAAAACTCTTCGCTTGCATATTCATTCAATTGAGAGAACATCTCTCCACCCATCTGCAGGTTATGCCCGTAGATGAATGTATTGCGGTCGGCAAATTCGGGGTTGTTACGCATATCCATAAAAATTGCGCCTAATTTATTATCGCTGGCAGAAAATGTTTTTGTAAGGTACTCTTCATTATCTGCACTTTTCACGATGGGATAACTGATAACAGATGGTTCATCAAATCTGATCCACCCCACCGTGTCGGGGTTTTCTTTCATCAATGTATCAAAGTCTACCTGAAATCCGTCTTCTTCATTTTTATCATCAACTGTGATTGCCAGTTCTTTTACTTTATCATATTCTTTTCCGCCAAAGTAATATGGCACCAGCATTATAACAAGCTGATACACTGAAATAACAAGCACACAAACTGCAACGATCAGTACCACTGTGGACATAATCTCCCCAAAGGGGCCGCTCTTCTTTTGCTTTTTTTTCCTGCTCATTATATATTCCTCCCTTTCACCCTGAGTATTATACCATACCTTCTTGAACATTAGTAGTTCAATAAGATATACTTCTTGCACAGGGTTAGGGAATAGTGTAGTATAAATTATATATGTTTGTGAGTGAGTAAGTAAGGGGGATATACTTTTTATGGATGAGATTGCAATTCTGATTCCATGCTACAACGAAGGTAAAACAATTGTTAAGGTAGTGAACGACTGGAAACAGGCACTGCCCGGGGCGGCGATTTATGTCTACGATAATAATTCATCAGACCAGACTGCAGCATTGGCTGAGGAGGCAGGTGCAATCGTCCGCCATGAATATCAACAGGGAAAGGGAAATGTAATCCGCCGTATGTTCAGAGAGATTGATGCAACAGCTTATCTGATGGTTGACGGAGATGATACTTATCCTGCTGAATTTGGAAAAGAAATGATTGAACGGATTTTGAACCGTCATGCTGACATGGTAGTCGGTGACAGGCTTTCCTCCACATATTTTACAGAAAACAAGCGCCCTTTCCATAACTTTGGCAATTCTATAGTGCGTAAATCCATTAATAAATTATTTAAAAATAATATTAAGGATATTATGACCGGATACCGGGCTTTCAGCTATAATTTTGTCAAGACCTTTCCTGTATTGTCCAAGGGCTTTGAGATAGAGACAGAAATGAGTATACATGCAGTAGATAAAAATATGCAGGTGGAGAATGTTATCATTGATTACAGGGACAGACCGGAAGGCAGCGAATCTAAATTGAATACTTACACGGATGGACTGAAAGTTTTAAAAACGATTATCCGGCTTTACCGCAGCTATAAGCCTCTGGGCTTCTTTTCTGCTTTCGCCCTTTTGCTCACAATTATTAGCACCATTTTCCTGGTTCCCGTCATTACTACTTACGCACACACCAGGATGGTCCCGAACTTTCCAACCTTGATTGTTTGCGGCTTTGTTTATCTGGCTGCAATGATATCCCTTTTTACCGGGCTTATTTTATCTTCGATTGTCCACCAGGACAGACAAAACTTTGAAATCAGGCTGGTTGCATGCCAGCACCGCTATGAACAAATCAAGAAGGATGAAAATACATCCACCCCAAATGAATAGAATCTGCTCTGTCATTTTCCAATGGGCAATCTTGACAAATTTTAAGGCTTTTGGTATAATTTAAACGTTGTCTGAGTAAGGTATGTTATGAACCTTTTTGGATTTGGCGCAGTAGCCAAGCGGTAAGGCGTGGGTCTGCAACACCCTGATCACCGGTTCAAATCCGGTCTGTGCCTTGATTGAAAAGCAGCGAGAACGTGGTGAAAATCCAAAGCTGTAACTCTAAGAGCAGGACATATGAAAATATGTCCTGCTCTTTTTTGTGCAATAGGAAATCACCTCCTATTACACGAAAACCCTCCGGGGGATGCACACTGGCATAAGCGGTAGACGTCGCTATGCGACCGCCACAGGCGCAAGAGTTTGCTTCGCAAACTCTTTGTTCTGGTTAGAAAACTTCATCTTTGATTAACTCTTGCATTACAGGGAATCCTGAGTTGCAATCGTAATTGGAATCTCCACATCTTTATTCTCGGGTTTTTGTCTCTTTATTAAACGTTCAAATAAAATTTTCACCAGTTGATACCCTTGAAAGTCAGGACTTTGGCCTAAAGCAAAGTCCACGGTGCCATTTTTTAATAAAACCAACGTATCCGGAATCAAATCGTGGCAAACCACCGCTATTTTATGAGAAAGATTTAGTAGGTTAAGCGCACTTCCTACCCCTGCAATTCCCCCGCCTGTGATATATAACCCCTTTAAATCCGGATGCTGATTGCAGTATTCTAATGTGATTTTAAAAGCGTCATCTTTACGTTCCTGATTCTCCTGAACCTCTAAAACGTGAAGAGGGGAGGAAGATTCCTTTAACTTATCCAAAAACCCCTGCAGCCGATTCTGATGGCATGACAGCCGGTAGGAGCTAATAATAACCCCCACATCTCCTCCGGAGGGCAGAAGCTTCATAAGCAGCCCCGCTGCTGTTCTCCCGCCTTTTCGATGATCTTGCCCTACAAAACAAAAATCATTAGTTCCTTCTATTTTAGAATTAAACGTAATAACGTCAATACCTCTGCTCACAAGCTGATTAATCTTATCCCTGACTGTTGGGTCATCAATAGGAAGTACAGCCATTCCAGCCGCACCCTCTGACTCTAACTCATTTAAAATACTAATTTGCTCGGCGGGCTCCAGTGAAATAAGCATTTTTATGACGACCTCAATCCCAAATGCCTGAAATTCATCTTGAGCTCTCTTAATGCCCGCAATCACTTCCTGGATATACGGATTATATTCGGGAGTCAGGACAATCCCTATTTTAACGTGAGCTTTGCTTTGTACTAATGCCTTGCCTAAAAAATTGGGTTTATAATTAAGTTCTTTTGCAATTTTCAGAACTTTTTGGCGCGTCTCTTTTTTCACACCCGGGCGGTCATTCAGTACTTTATCAACGGTTCCTCTGGAAACATTAGCAAGCTCAGCAATTTCTTTAATTGTAACAGCCATAGTATTCCCTCTCCACTTAAAGTAATAGTTAGTACTAATATAATATATCAGAAGGTAAATGTCAAAGCATGTGTACGAGCACATACAGCTATTAGGAAATATATAGGTGTATCCAAAATATGTGTAATATGCACAAAAAAAAAATTGATTATTAATAAAAATGCACATTGAAATTCAAAAAATATAGTGCTAATATATATTTACAAAATGTGCACGAGCACAAACAGGAAACTCTTATGTTTTTGTGAATATTATATCAAAAAGATGTTTTATTAGGCACGAGCACAAAGAAAGGATGATTAAAAATGAAATTTGGAACAGGATACGCGTATTGGGGAACTAACTGGGAATGTAATTATTTAACACTTACAAAGAAAGTGGCTGATATTGGATTT
Organism: Ruminococcus sp.; assembly: GCA_013911065.1. GTDB lineage: Bacteria > Bacillota > Clostridia > Lachnospirales > Lachnospiraceae > Muricomes. The sequence continues at coordinate 127,219 of JACERV010000002.1, forward strand.
GATATTCTTGAAATTGGCGCTGACCACTTATATGATATGTCCGACCAGGAAATTGCAGCTTTAAAAAAGGCTGGTGAGGAAAACGGAATTGAATTTACTACGAACAGCGGACCATCAAAGGAGAACGACTTCTCGTCTGCTGATGCAGGGGTTCGGGAACATGCCCTGGCCTACTTTGAAAAAGTACTGCAAAACATGAACAAACTGGGTTCTAAAACCTTAGTGGGCGCTATCTACTCTTTCTGGCCAACAGATTTTGTTGATACAGACAAAGAAGCTGCCTGGGACAGAAGTATCGACGGCTTAAAGCAGTTAAGCAAAACAGCGGAAGAATTAGACATTGAGTGTGCGCTTGAAGTTTTAAACAGAAACGAGACTTATATTTTAACGGATTGTGCAGAATCAATTGAATATGTGGAAAAGGTTGGAAGTGATAAGATTACTATTTTGTTAGATACTTATCATATGAACATTGAAGAAGATAATATGTATGATGCCATCCGCAAGGCTGGAAAGTATTTAGGACACCTCCATGTAGGAGAATGTAACCGCAAACTTCCTGGAATGAACAACAGCATTAACTGGCCGGAGATTGGAAAAGCACTGCGTGATATTGATTACCAAAAGGCAGTCGTAATGGAACCATTTATATTAAAGGGCGGACAAGTTGGCCGTGATATCCGGGTGTGGAGAGACCTAAGCGATCAGGCGACACCGGAGCAAATGGATCAGTACATAAAAGATTCTCTGGTATTTTTAAAGAAATGCTGTCTTGGTATAGGAGGAAAATAAAGTGCTGGATATTCTTGTTATGGGTGAGATGCTGGTTGAGATCATGAGAACCAAAGAAGACGCTCAGCTGTATGAGCAGGATTTATTTAAAGGACCATTCCCAAGCGGCGCACCTGCAATATGTATAGATGCGGCCGCAAGGCTGGGCTGCAAAGCAGCTTTGATTGGCGGTGTGGGGAAGGATGACTTTGGAAAATGTCTCTTAGACAGGCTAAAGAAAGATGGTGTAGATTGCAGTCATATCATTGAGAGTGAAGAAAAAGCTACCGGTGTAGCCTTCGTTACATATTTCGGTGATGGCTCAAGAAAGTTTATTTATCATATGGGTAATACTCCTGCGGTGGAGGCAAAAGCGCCTAAGTCCGGCGAGTTTACAGATGTAAAATTTATGCATATTATGGGCTGCTCCCTCATGGCAAATAAAGAGTTTGCTCAGGAAATTTTAAAGACCATGAGAATGCTTGCTGAGACAGGCACTAAGATTTCCTTTGACCCGAACATCAGAAAGGAACTTTTTACAGATGGTTCTATTCATGAAGTAATTAAGGAAGTCATGGATAATACCAGTATATTTCTTCCGGGAGTTGAAGAACTTCTCATGACATCTGGGCAGGCTACTATAGAAGATGCTGTGAAAAAATGTTTCGAAAGTCCTAAGATGGAAATCCTTATTCTAAAGAATGGTTCAAAAGGAAGTACTATTTACACCAGGGATGGGGTAAAAGAGATTGGAGTATATAAGGTGACGCAGCTGGATGCCACAGGTGCAGGCGACTGCTTTGACGGGGCATTTCTGGCCGGTCTGGTACAGGGAAAAGAAATCGAAGAAGCTGCTAAAATGGGAGCTGCAGCCGGAGCTTTAAACGCAGCAGCTTTTGGACCAATGGAAGGTGATATTACTCCTGATACCGTAAGGAACATGATTGAGAATAACTGAGATATAAGGGAAGGAGATGTATGATGGAAAAGATTGAGTATAAATTGAAATTGGAACATATTTCAAAGTCTTTCCCAGGGGTAAAGGCATTAGATGATGTCAACATTTCTCTAAGGCCAGGTACGGTGCACGCTGTTGTAGGCGAAAATGGAGCAGGAAAATCAACGTTGATGAAGATTATTAATGGGCTCTATCAGCGTGATGAGGGAAAAGTTTTTCTGGATGGAAAAGAAGTTCATTTTTCCGGTCCTTTGGAATCCTCAGAAGCAGGAATTGCCATGATATATCAAGAGTTGAATTTTTTCCCTGAACTTACCATAGCTGAGAATATATTTATGAAGCGCCAGCCGGGCAGTGCCGGATGTGTAAAGTGGAAAGAGATGAATAAGCGGGCTCAGGAAATTTTAGATGAAAATGATTTATCCTATGACCCTAAAATGAAAATCAGGGAACTTTCCATTGCGAATATTCAGATGCTGGAGATTGTAAAGGCGGTAGCATTTAAAGCACAGGTCATTATCATGGATGAGCCGACTTCCTCTATTTCCGATAAAGAGGTTAAGCTGCTGTTTGATACCATTGAGCGGTTGAGAGCACAGGGAATCAGCTTTTTGTACATCAGCCATAAGATGGAGGAGATTTTTAAAATAGCGGATGATATCACAATTATCCGTGACGGAAAAAGTATTATATCCGGGCCGGTGAGCGATTTTACAGAAGACAGCATTATAGCACACATGGTTGGACGTTCCATTGACAACATATATCCAAAGGAGGCGATCCCCGTTGGAGAGGTTGCCTTTGAAGCAAAGAAACTTTGCAGTGAAGGCATGTTCAAGGATGTTTCCTTTCAGGTTAAAAAAGGGGAGATTGTGGGTATGGCCGGTTTGGTTGGAGCCGGAAGAAGTGAGGTCTGTCGGGCAATTTTCGGACTGGATCCCTTAGATTCAGGAGAAATAGAGCTGCACGGTAAATCTTATACTCCTAAAAATGTATCACATGCTATAAGAAATAAAATTCTTATGATTACCGAGGACCGTAAGAAGGAAGGCATCATTGGAGTCAGAAGCTGCCGTGAGAATATAACAATCGCAAGCCACCGTGTCCGCAAAGGTATATTCATGAACCTGAAAAAGGAAATAGAGGAAGCGGAAAAGATGTCAGACCTTTTGAAGGTAAGGTTCGCGGGAATAGAAACCCCCATCGGCTCTCTGAGCGGAGGAAATCAGCAGAAGGTACTTCTGGCCAGATGGCTGAGCCTGGAAAGTGATTTGCTGATTTTAGATGAACCTACCCGAGGAATCGATGTAGGTGCCAAACTTGAAATTTATAACATTATGATGGATTTAGCGAAACAGGGCTATGCTATATTAGTGATTTCTTCAGAGCTTCCTGAGCTTTTGGGAATGTGTGACAGAATTTATGTTATGAACCAGGGCTATATGACAGGCTGCCTGAAACGTCAGGATTTTTCACAGGAAAAAGTGATGCAGTTGGCTACCATGGGTGAAAAATAATTAAAGAAATATGGAAAAAGGAGATAGATATGAAAAAGAAAGTAAAGCCAAATGTTAGGAGATATTCTTTAATATTGATTTTGATTGCCATGGTTGGTATTTGTTCCGTCTTATCAGATAGTTTTTTGACTACAACAAACCTTACAAACATCTTAAAGCAGGTAAGTATTGTTACCATCTGTGCATTTGCCCAGGGTATGATTATTATCACCGGTGAAATAGACCTTTCCATTGGATTCTTAGCAGGAATGTCGGGAACCTTTGCCTGTATTTTATATGTTGCCACCGGCAATCTTGCACTTGCCTTTTTGTTTGGAATATTCTTAGGAGCTTTGGTTGGTGCAGTCAATGGGTTATTTGTAGCACACTTTAAGCTGCCAGCCTTCATCGTAACATTGGCAATGCAGTCGGTTTGCTTTGGCGCCGTTAACTTTTATACCGGAGGACAGAATGTATATAAAATCGGTGATTTCAAGCAGTTAGGACAAAGTGATTTATTTGGATTTCTTCCAATTACCGTATTTTTCATGCTGCTTATGCTTGCGATTACTCATGTAGTACTTAGATATACAAAGTTTGGACGTTACTTATATGCAATCGGAGGAAATTCAGAGGCAGCAAATGCAGCAGGTGTGCAGGTCCGTAAGATGAAATGGATTGTCTTTATTGTTTCAGGTATCTTTGCAGCTATCGCCGGTATGGTTATGATGGGACGCCTGAATGCCGGAATTCCAGGTGAAGGAAGAGGATTTGAAACAGATGCAATTACTGCAACAGTCATCGGCGGGACAAGCTTTTCCGGTGGTGCGGGTACTGCTTTTGGAACTTTCTTAGGTGCTCTTATTATCGGAGTATTGAATAACATTATGAATCTGCTTGGGATTGATTCCTATGTGCAGATGATTGTAAAAGGTTTCATTATCATCGTAGCGGTTCTTGTTGACAGCTTCTCCAAGAAGCAGGGCAGAACTATTAAAATTATGGCATCAACTTTTGATGTAAAAAAGTAACCATATATTAAAAAGGAGGATTTTTATGAAAACAAGAAAAATCATGAGTCTGTTTCTGGCAGGCGTACTGGCACTGGGGTTATTGGCGGGATGCTCCGGCAAAAAAGATGCTGCTTCTGAGGACAATGCAGCTTCCTCTAGCGAAGCAAAGACCGACAGCGAAAGCAAGGATGGCTTTAAAGTAGCATTTCTTCCCACAGATATGTCTGCTACATTTGCAGCATGGCTGGCTGAAGAATTAGATACAGCATTCTCAGCTTATGACGACATGACACTGACCACTATGGATTCAAAAAATCAATTAGAAACACAGCTTAGCAACCTTGAGACCTGCGTTTCACAGGGATATGATTACATTATTTTATTGCCTTTAGAGCCGGCGGCGGAAGATGATATCGTAGCTGACTATATCGAGCAGGGAACACCTATCATGATGATTAACCTGGATGATTTGGGCGTAGAAAAGGCATCCAGCGTTATCGCAAATCCATATGATCTTGGAACTGTTGTATCAGAGTATGCAAAGGGCGAGTTAGAGGATGATGCAAATGTTGTTGTATTATTAGGGCCATCCGGAAATACCGATTCAATTGAACGTAGAAGAGCTTACGAAGATGTTCTTTTCTCACAGACAAAGATTACAATCTTAGATGAGCAGATTGGCGGCTGGGAGAAGTCAAAGGGTATGGAACTGATGGAAAACTGGATTCAGGTACATGGCGATAAGATTGATGCAGTTATTTCTATGAATGACGCTATGGCAATCGGCGCTTATGAAGCAGCTAAAGCGGCTGGTATTGAAAAGAATGTCAAGTTCTTTGGTGTAGACGGACTGGCAGACGCAGCCGTTGCTATTGAAAATGGTGAAATGAATGCTACTGCATTACAGGATGCTCAAGTTATGGCAGAAGAAGGTGCCAGAGTATGCCATGAAGTTTTAACAGGCGAAAACAAAGAAGGATTTGAAAAACTTCAGATTCCGGTAACATTGATTACAAAAGACAATGTTGATGAATTTATTAAGAGATATACCGAGAACGGTATGCTTACAGAATAATAGCTTCAAGAAACTTTTACTGGTATTCCTGGCTTCTGCCGGGAATACCTGCTATTTATCAGGAGGAAGATCATGAAACAGGCAATATTGACAAGTGCAAAAACAGTTGAATTTAGCGAAATAGAAAAACCAGTAATAAAATCAAATGAAGTTTTAATGAAAGTAAAGGCACTGGGAATCTGCGGTTCTGATATCCACGCATATTATGGACAGCATCCTTTTATGTCGTTTCCGATACGTCTTGGACATGAAATGGCCGGTGAAGTAATTGAAATAGGGGCAGACGTTTCTGGTATTGAGATTGGTGATTTAGTAACAGCAATGCCTCAGGACTTTTGTGGTGAATGTGAGCCATGTAAGGCTGGAAGATATAATATATGCAACACCTTAGATGTGATCGGATGCCAGACTCCGGGAGCTGCCTGTGAATATTTTAGTGTAGATGCATCTTTGGTTAAAAAAATGCCTGAGAGCTTAAACGCAGAGCTTGCAGCTACAATTGAGCCTGCTGCAGTCGGCGTTCATGCGGTAAGAAGAGGTCAGAGTGTAAAGGGTGCAAATGTAGTTGTAATGGGTGCAGGTACCATTGGAAACGTAACAGCTCAGGCTGCTTTGGCAGAGGGGGCAAAAAGTGTGTTAATTTCAGACCTGTCCGACTATCGCTTAGAAATTGCAAAAGAATGTGGAATCCCTCACACAGCCAACACAGGAAACGTTTCCCTGAAAGACGCCATTGAGGAGGCTTTCGGCGGGGAAGGTGCAGATATCTTCTTCGAATGTGTAGGCGTAGGTGCAACAGTAAACCAGGCCATTGAGCTTTCAAAAAAGGGCCATGATATTATAATAGTTGGAGTATTTGGATCTACACCGGCTATTAACTTAGCATGGGTTCAGGATAGAGAATATAGACTTATAGGTTCTTTAATGTATGTAGAAAAAGACTTTCAGGATACCATTGACTATATGGAAGCTGGAAAAATTAATATGAAGCCCTTAATATCTAAGAAGTTTACATTTGATGAATATGATAAAGCCTTTGAATATATTGAGCAAAATAAGGATACCAGCTTAAAAGTAATTATAGAAATGTAAGGGAAAAGGCAGGTTAATTATGAGCGATCGGAAATATAAAAACTTTAATGAAGATTTTTCACTAAAAAATAAAACAGCAGTCATAACAGGGGCTGCGAATGGAATCGGAATAGAAATAGCAAAAATGTTTGCCAGAAAAGGTGCTGACATCGTTAGCTTCGATATGAAACGTTCCCTTGAACTGGAGGAATATGTCATAGCTCAGGGAAGAACAGTACTCTCTGTCACCGGCGATATTACCCGGCAAGCAGACATTGACGCTCTTGTAAACGAAACAATACAAACATTTAAAAAGATTGATGTACTGGTAAATTGTGCAGGGATTGGCTTTTTAGAAATGGCATCAGAAAGCACCGATAAAGTGTGGGATTTAACCATGGCTGTTAATCTCACTGGAACTACCAACATGTCACTGGCAGTTGGGAAGACTATGATTGAAAATAAAGAGGGATGTATCATTAATATAGCGTCACAGGCAGGGGTTGTGGCCCTGGAACGCCACCTGGCTTATGGAACGTCTAAAGCAGGCGTTATCCAGATGACGAAACAACTGGCATTAGAATGGGGACAATATAACGTTAGAATCAACGCTATTTCCCCTACTATCATACTGACTCAAATGGGTGAAATGAACTGGAATAATGAAAAGGGCGAGGCTTTTAAGAAATCCATACCCTCCCGCCGGTTCGGTTATCCCGAGGAGGTTGCTGCCTGTGCTGTTTATCTGGCAAGTGACGCTGCCAGCTTATTCAATGGAGCTAATCTGGTACTCGATGGGGGATACACAATTACATAAAGCTGCGGCAGAATTGCAGGACTTAAACGCTCTGTAAAAACCGTTTTGTATGATAATAGCTGGGCATGAGACCTAAATTATAAGGTATCCTGTCCAGCTATTTCTAACTGCTTAAAGTATTACCAGGCTATTGAGCATTAAAAATTCACATCGTACCGTTTACAGCCGCTTGAAATCCTGTTAAGATGTGACATATAAATTAAAACTCATGGGAAGGGAGCGGAGCTTATGAACATAAAACCTTATGTCAGGAAGACGCATTATTATGAAACTGACCAAATGGCTATTATCCATCATGCCAATTATATCCACTGGATGGAGGAGGCAAGAGTCGACTTCATGGAACAAATGGGCTTTAGTTACGAGCGCGCGGTAAGCACAGGAATTGACTTTGCACTGCTTGGTATTTCCTGTGAATATAAGTCTATGGTCCGCTTTGGAGACACTGTAAATATTCAAGTCTCCATATCCGCCCTGTCTGCCGCTAAAATGACAGTTCAATACGAAATCACTGACGCTGCCACCGGCAAGTTAAGAACAGTCGGGGAAAGCAGTCATTGCTATTTTGATGCCAACAAAAAGCGTCCGGTTTCCTTAAAAAAAGTACTGCCGGAATTATATGATTTATTTGCTGATCTCTATGAATCCACCAGAAATTTGTCCTACTCTGTTCAGAATGACATCTTTTTACCATTGTAATATTCATTTATCTGCCATATAATATAAAGAGATGAAAGGATGTGATATGATGACACCATTAACCACAGCAGATACTACAATCGGCAATCCGATTGATTATTCAGAAAAAGATTCTTTTGATGCATTACACAATGAATTAGCAAAAGGGATCCAAAGCATGAAAAATGGTGACGTATATACCATTGAAGAAGCATGGAAGGAAATAGATAAGATATAATATCTATGGAAAAACCTATTAATTACAAAATTGTTTTGTCGAAGGATGCTCTACAGGACATTAAAGATATAAAGAAATATATTTTAACTACTTTTAAATATCGGGAATATGCTGAGAAATTTTCCCACAAAATAAAGACAGCCCTCAAAAGTTTAACTCCTTTTGCGGAGGGATACGAAAACACCGGATATGTTATAGAGGGCTTTCCCGTTTACTATAAGCCCTGCAGTACATACCTGATTTTCTTTGTAACGGATGGAACTACAGTTACCGTCATAAGGATTCTGAAAGACAGAATGTATTGGCAATCAATTATAAACAAAATGAAAAGAATAAAAAGATAATCGATAATATTAAACTTTAAAAGCAATAATTCTTTCCTTAACTATTTGGATGGAATTATTGCTTTTATTATTTAACTGTCAAACTAAGATACTATGCCTTTTTCTGTTTAAAGATAATCTTCATAATCGGGAAGAATACCCAGAAGGATATGACAGAATTTATAAGCATTGTTATAATATCTGCCGCAGTCATGCCGGCCCCTTTTCCCATTACATCCATACAGAAGTTATAAATCGGGGTTTTATAAAGTCCCTGGAGAGCCGCGGCACCCACAGAAATAATCACCCATGCCACGAAATACCAGAATGCTGCCTTTCCTACGCTGGAATTGGACTGAAAGGTCACGTTCCTCTGTAAGAAAAAGTTAATAATCTGAGCCAGCAGCAAGGTGATTTCTACTGCCAGAAAATAGGCCAGGCCCCCGCCCCCTCCGTTTACAATAGATCCGGCTGCATAATCAAACACATAATAAATACTTCCATCCAGGTTTTGTCCCACAGGCAGTATTTGAAAACTAGTACCAACCAGCGCAGTATAGCTGAATATCCACTTAATTGCAGGCATCAGAACCATCTGAAGCACAGTCACTCCATTGCTGATAACAAAAAATATAATAAACTGGGCAACCCCAGGATGCTTCTCTTTAAATTTTCCCCAAAAGCCCCGGCTGTTTTTTGCTTTTTCTGCCATATTTATTCTCCCTTCCCATTACTTTCGGTTTGCAAAAAAGCCCTTTATCAAATGTCCCATTCCTTTAAAGAAATGTCCATTCACGACTTCCGCCATAGCTCTTGCCATATCCATACTTACCATACCGCCGGTCATTTTCGCAATACCACGGAATGGAATATTGTAAATGAACAGAATATTCAAATCCGGTTCTCCTTTTGCCATACTCTTATTTTTCAAGTGTTCCAGTATCCGTAAAATTAGTCTGGCAAGACCGCTTTTTGCATAACGCATCTGGCAGAGAGCATCATTAATATCCAACCCCTTACTTCTATCCCATCTGCCATCAGGTATGGGGCCGCCAAGAAGGTCTTCGAATTCTTCATCTCCTACTTCTGCAACCTGCCCTGTATAGTAAGAAGGCAGTTCTTCTTTCTTATATGGATACCTTGCTTCTGTACCTTCTATACTTACTTCTGTGCTTAGAGAAATCTCTGCCACATTAGGGCCTGCCATAATCTTGTACGGGCCGCCCTCTATTTCCCATTTATTTGTTATTACATTATAATAGCGGAATGCCTTATCATCCAGGGGGATTGTGACTGTCTTGCTTTCCCCTGCCTTCAGCCAGACCTTTCGAAAACCTTTCAGCTCTTTTACAGGACGAAAAATTTTACTGTCCGGCTTTGATATATAAATCTGCACTACCTCTGCACCATCTGCACTTCCGGTATTCTGAATTGTAACATGGACTTCGTTTTCAGCTGCCCGGATATCAGTGTAAGCAAATGAGGTGTAGCTAAGTCCATATCCAAAGGGGAATAATACGGGTATGCCCGCCGTTTCATAATAGCGGTATCCTACGAACAGCCCTTCACGGTATTCAGAAGTCTTTTCCTTTCCCGGCCAGCAATGACAGATCGGAGTATCTTCATAGCTAACAGGATAAGTTTCACTTAATCTTCCTGACGGACATACCTTTCCTGTTAAAATATTTGCTACAGCCCCGGCTCCGGCCTGACCTGCCAGATATCCATGTACCATACCCTTTACCAGATTCAGCCAGGGCATCTCCACAGGTGCTCCGGCGGACATCACAACAACTATATTGGAATTGGCCTTCTGCACTGCTGCCAAGAGATCAATCTGATTATAGGCAATTTTCATATGCTCCCTGTCCATCCCTTCGGTTTCGGCCAGTTCATCCAGCCCCAGGTAAAGCAATACTACGTCTGCACGTTTTGCCAGCTCTGCTGCCTTTCTTTCCAGTTCCTCGCTCATTTTTCCATTCCGGATAAAACCTTGCTCATAACCTGCAAACTCTACCCATTCCTCAGTCTTCCATACACCCAAAGGACTGTCCAGCTTTGTGGAATTTACAATACTGGAGCCTGCCCCCTGGTACCGGGGTTTATCTGCAAAATCTCCAATAACTGCTACCTTTGTGCCTTGCTTCAGCGGGAGAATATTATCCTCATTTTTAAGCAGAACCACACATTCCTCAGCTGCTCTTTCTGCCATTCCATGATGTTTCTCAATGTCAAATTCTTTTCCGGTTTTTCCTTCCACCGCCTTTTGTGTATCAAAAATGACACTGAGAAGTTCATCCACTCTTCTATCCAGCAGCTCTTCGCTTAATGTCCCTTCCTTCACAGCCGCCATCAGTTCTCTCATGCCATCCTTTCCGGTTGTGGGCATTTCCAGATGACTTCCGGCTTTTACTCCATCAGTATGGCTGTTGCTGCCGCCCCAGTCAGATACTACAAAGCCGTCAAATCCCCATTCATCTACAAGAATCTCCTGCAGCAAATGCTCATTCTCATTGGCATAGACACCATTAATCCGGTTGTAGGAAGTCATAATGGATTTTGATTTCCCCTCTTTTACCGCAATTTCAAACCCGGTTGTATAAATCTCGCGGAAGGTCCGCTCATCCAGTACAGAGTCATTGGACATCCGTCTCAATTCCTGGCTGTTGGCCGCAAAATGCTTGGGGCATGCAGCTACTCCCTTGCTCTGGATTCCTTTTACATATCCTGCTGCCATCTTGCCTGCCAGATATGGGTCTTCACTGAAATATTCAAAGTTTCTTCCACACAAAGGGCTTCTCTTAATGTTCAGTCCCGGCCCAAGAAGTACATTTACTCCCTGAGACACGGCTTCCTCTCCCAGGTAGCTTCCCAGTTCTTCTCCCAGTCCGGGATTCCAGCTATTGGCCACGGTGGCTGCTGTAGGAAAACAAGTTGCGGGAACACTGGCATTTAATCCCAGGTGATCTGATTCCCCGGCCTGCCTGCGGATGCCGTGAGGCCCGTCGGACAACGTCATAGATGGGATTCCCAAACGCTTTATATCTACAGTCTGCCAGAAATCCTTTCCTGACAGTAAGGATGCCTTTTCCTCCAATGTCATCTTACCAATTAATTCCTGGTATCTCAAAATGTTACCTCCTATTTCACACCTGTATGGAAAAGGGAACCGGATGTATTATCCGATTCCGCATTTCCTATAGATGACTTGTTTTATTCCAATCTTGCATCTTTTGTTTCTACTGCTCTTTTCCGGAACCTTTTAATTAATACAACCTCAAGTGCAACAACAACTGCTGCAAGAATTACATCAATTACAATTGCTGCAATCTGCCAGGACATTAACCCTGTCTGAATATTGTCTGCATCATAAGCACGGCTGTTTACTACAGTGTACAGAATATTATGAACTGCATTTCTCATTGCCTGAACACCTGTTGCACTCTTCTGGTCCACGACATGGTTTGTTGCTGTGTCATAAGCCACCAGCATGGCATCTGTACCATTTCTGATTGCTTGATCAGCAGTCATATAACCGTATACACCGAAATAATCTGTAAGCACAAATCCTTTGAATCCCCATTCGTCACGAAGTACGGTATTACAAAGTTCTGTACTGCCGCCAGCCCAGCGTGCTCCGATATAGTTGAAGGAAGACATAACAGCCTTTGCGCCTCCGTCTTTTACGGCTATTTCAAAAGGTTTCAGGTATATCTCACGGACAGCCTGTTCATTTGTCCATGTACAAAGCATATTGTTACGGTTTGTTTCTTGGTCATTTAATGCAAAATGCTTAAGATAAGCATACACACCTTCTTTTTCAGCACCAATTACTGATTGTGCCGCTATATGCCCTGCAAGAACTCCATCCTCTGAATAATACTCGAAGTTACGTCCTGCAAATGCACTTCTGTGTGTATTCATAGCTGGTGCATACCAGCCGGATACTCCCATCTCATCCGCCATTTTTCCGATGCTTTCTCCGAAACGCTCTGCAATCGCTTTGTTCCATGTATTAGAAATCATCACTGCTGACGGAAAGCCGATAGAACCTGTTCCGGTAAAGTTATTATTGATAGAGGCAGGTCCGTCACAGTCGATAGTCTGCACCTTAGAAATACTGCTTGCTGCCGGTGTCTGATATCCTGACAGAGCAATAACCGTATCCATCTCACTGAGTGTCATTTGATCCAGCAAAGTATCCCACTGAGGATCATCATAGTCAGCACCACGCAATGCCTGCAGCTCAAGACCATTGTCAGCCCCTGTAACAGGCATTTCATCTGCTTCATTATTGTAATCCTCTGGGTTATAATTACTGTTGTTAATAAATTCTGCTTTTTTCTCATCCGAAATAGACAGGCTTGCAGGAGCAGCAGTTGCCTCCTCATAATTTGCAAATCCATCTGTACGTGACAGGTATGTTATATCTCCTACCGCATAGTCAAATTGGTTTGTTGCAACTGTCTCATCTGTAGATCTCTTATTATTTTCATCATAAACAATTGTATTGTCTACAGTATAGGTATCCTCGTCAATCACATGGTGAGAATCAGAACGAATAGAAATTCCATACTCTCCACTTTCCAGTACATAGGCCTTTGCACCCTTATCATCATAAGAAGCCATGTCCTCTGCCTTGAAGGAAACCGTAATTGTCTCGGATGCTCCGGCTTCCAGCATATCTGTCTTTTCAAACGCAACCAGATTTGCCACAGCCTTTTCAATTCCTCCATTTGTATACGGTGGGTTATAATACACTTCCACTACGTCCTTACCAGCAGTATCACCAGTATTTGTCACTGTGACATCAAAAGAAATTACTCCATCCGCCTCTGTGATTTGTCCCATTTCCTGTTCAAAAGTAGTATAGGACAGTCCATATCCAAAAGGATACAGAACATGCTCATCATAATTGATAAGCCCTTCATCTGCCGCCGTTTCCCAGAAACGATATCCTACGTAAATACCTTCCACATAATTAACAAAGGAAGGGAGCGTAGTTACCTCCTCATCAGAAGCGAAGGTCTTTGCGGTATATGCAAATTCATCCATATTGTCATAATCGAAGACTCCAAAGTTATTGGATGTAGGTGTGTTATCTAAATCATAGACAAAGGTATCACTTGTCTTTGCTGACGGATTTACATCACCGCTCAGCACTTCTCCCAATGCCGTAAAGCCAGACTGGCCTGTACCCGGGCACCATACAGCACTTTTAATCTGCTCATAATCATTGATAAACCCAAGCTCCATGGCATTTGCACCATTATATACTACAATAACATCATCAAAATTGGAACATACCAAATCCAGCATATCTTTCTCTGTCTGGCTTAACTGAAGATAATGTTCTCCATCCCCGAAATCTTTATAATCTGAAGAATTATCTGTATATGTAACCTGACTTACATCTACAGGAAGGTCTGCACCTTCACCGCCTACACGTGTAATCACAACCATTGCCGTATCAGAAAAATCTTTTGCAGATTTCAGCAGCTCATCACTGTAGGAATCCGCAGTCGGCTCCGGCAACGTCCAGTCCTGAGCCCACATTCCTACTTCCGGGCGGTCTGAACGGAAGGTTGTATAGAAATCAGAAAGCTCATCATTCAGTTCAAATCCCGCATCTGTCAGTCCCTGCAGCAAAGTCTTTGTCTCATAAGCATCGGACAAAGAACCCGATCCTGTTCCCCCGTAGCATGGGTTTGTGGAAGCCCATCCAAATACGTTCAGATTCTTATTTTCTGTTACTGGGAGAAGGTTATTTTCATTCTTTAATAAAACGATTCCCTCCTCGGCAATTTCAGTACACAATTCTGTCGCTGCATCTGAAGTTTCTTCTGTAATTGTTCCATTTCCTGTTGCCAGCGAAATCATGCTGTACATAGGTCCGAAGCAAATCATGTTTACGACGATTACCAGAGCCAGCAGAATTGCAATTCCTGCTTCTCCTCTGATGAACTTCTTCTTTGCCTTTTCCAGCTTCATACATGCAACAATTACAATAATTGCAAGTACAAGTACAACTCCAAAATCGATAAGATACGGTTTACACGAGTTCAAGACGTTTATGACGTCATCCATGTTAATTTTTAACATCTCATTTCCTCCCTTGTCATCTTTTATCTTTATTCATTATATTGCTTTACACGTATTTTTCACATTTTTAACACAAACTGTACTTTTTATGAATAAACTGTTAATACCTTGTATGTTTCTAACAAATTAGAACGCTGGATTTTGTACATTGTGCACTATCCAGCGTTCCAACTTTATAATGGTATCAATATTTTTAAGCAAAACCAATCATCTTCTGCAGTGATATCAACTTCTCCTTTATACTTATGCACTGTATACTGCAGGCTCTTCAGCCCATATCCGTGAAACTCTCTTTTCTTTTTTGTAGTAACCGGAAAATCCTTTTCAAATTGCAGCGTACCTTCATAGTAATTTTCGAATCTTATTATTAAGAAACTTCTTTTAGAAAATGCGCTTACGTGTATCAGCCGTTTTTCCTTATCCACAATTTTCTTCTCACATTCAATGGCATTGTCCAGCGCATTTCCAAAAATAGAGCAGATGTCCATAACATCCATAAAATCAAACAATGTGCCGTCAACAACGCAGGTAAAAGATATCTCATGCTGCTGGCAGTACAGGCCTTTACTCATAAGAAGCGTATCCAGTACCTTATTTCCTGTTTTATACTGGACTTCATAATTGATAATCTCCTGTTCCATCCTGTCCAGGTACTCATTCCGTTTTTCCCTGTCCTCCTCAGCTCTGAGCGCAATAATATGATGCTTTAAGTCATGATATTTATAATGAATCAAATCCAATGTCTTTTGGGACTGCCGGTATTGCATATACTGGCTCTCAAGGATTTTCTGAATACTTTCTAATTCTCCCCGCACCTTCTGATTCCGCCACTGTACATGAAAGGCATATAAAATTGCCAGACCTGCCACATCCACAAAGGTACGGATATTAAAAATCTCCCGGCTGTACATGCCGCTAAATGGTGTGTTAATGGCCACAAACCCCAGATTACTTATAAAGAAGATGCCGCCTGTTATAATAACGACCTCCCAGAGCTCCCGTACATCTATATCCAGCCTCTCACCCCGGGGCAACAGAAGCCGGTTCATTCTCCAAAATACAGCGTAAATGATTCCATAAACAATGATCAGTATCATACACCTGCTTAAAAGTCCTTTATCATCATATACATTTCCCCAATAAAGAGAAAGCTGCCATTCCATAGAAGCTGCCGTCTCTGCCATAATAAATGCAAAGGCTCCGCAATATACCGCATCTTTCCAGTTTACTTCACAGGTCAGGTAAAGAAAGAGAATCATCAGAAAGATGGCCGACATCATACATAGAATCCACCAGACTCCATCCAGCCCTCCGGTAAAGCCAAGAAAAAGCCCCTGAACAAGAAGGGCTGTTACGCAGAGTACTCCCAGCTTCACACCATGGAGCTTCCTTTTCATATAAAAAATGAAAACCATACAGGACAGCCACTCCGCCAGCGCCGTATAGAACCGCGGAATATCCGGCAAGGTTATTCCAATATCATTCATTTACTTCACCTCTCCCCAATATTTCGTCAGATCCTGCATAAAACTTTTCAAACCGGAACGGCTCAGCAAAAGCGCTTCCCCTTTCACTATGGCACACTTATCCTTTATCCCCTCCACATGCTCCAGATTAATCAAATAACATTTGTTCCCTCTGGAAAAATTGAGCTTTTTTAACTCTTCCTCTATAGACTTCATAGTGCCACTGGAAACAACCGCCTCATCTTTCATATGAAAAATCAAATTATGTCCCTGGCTCTCTATATAATAAATGTCGGAACTCTCCAAACGGCGGATCCCCCCCTTGACCGGCACTATAATATGTCTGGCATGACGCTTTTTCATTCGCTCAATTGCCCTGCCCAGCTTCTGCGCAAAGGCAAAATAATGAACCGGCTTCAGGACATAGTCAAGAGCATCCACTTCATATCCCCGGATGGCGTACTGTGTCATATTCGTAATGAAGATGATAATTACCTCGGAATCCTTTTTACGTATTTCCTCCGCAGCCGTCATTCCATCCACAAACTTCATCTGAATGTCCATAAAAATGATATCAAATTGCGCCCTATATTCTGCAGTGATACCATCCCCATCCCGATAGACAGTAATCTGCAGCTCCTCTTTCTTTTCGTCCTCATAACGCTTCAGATATTCTACTATCTGATGTGCATAAATTTCTTCATCTTCCACAACTGCAACTCTAATCATATTCAGACTTCCTCATTCCACAAATTCTGTCCTATGCCACCCATGCTGGATTCTTTCATCCCCTCAGTAACATGACTGCACTTTTCTTCTATTATATATATTTCACAGATATATTCAATGGGGAAGTTTACGGATGATTTATACGAGATTTGCAGAACTAAACTATTTATTCACCGAAATGTCAATGATATAGTACATCATAATGTAAATCAGATGTAGATTTATTGCGTGTAATTGATTATAATGAGAATTACCGATTACATTGGGAGGAAAGAAAATGTTGAAAAATATTGTACTGATTGTAGCTCTTTTATGTTCCTGCGTCTATATGACACTGTTCTGGATCTCTAATAAAAAAGCAAATCAAATTGCTAACAAATTTCAAAAGCCGTTTATAGCCGTAAGCGCAATTTTATTAGTGCTGTATATTATTTTATAATAGCACAATTTTGATTCTCTCGTTTTCCGGCTTATAATTTAAGGTCTCCTATGAACTTATGTTATCATAGAAGACCTTGGCGGTAATTCTCGCTTTAATTTATAATCTTTACTCTCACATTTTGACCAAAATTAAACGGCTTTTACAAACTGATAAAGTTAAGTTGTGATTACCTATATTGAGTAACTCTCTAAATCAGAAAGTATAATATCCTTTTTGCACTCGGAAATACCGATTCTACAGTTGTTTATGGATAAATAGTTATTGTTTCTGATACATAATTAAAATCACTTTTTCGCTGATATGCCACTGTTATTCAAGGTTACTAATCTCCAAGATTTGTAAAGGCCTTATCTCCGTCTCCTCCCCCCTTTCTATTACCTCTCCCTTCTTGTACATATATTTAATTTTAAGCCTTTTTCCTTTTTCAACATCAAAGCCTCTCTGAATCTCACTTCTTTTTATTATTATTTTGGGGGCATACCATCTTTCCCTCTCATCATCATAAGCAGCATCTTTCTGAAAGATTAGATACTCTTTATTAAAATCAATAACTTCTCCTCTAGAAATACCGATAATCTCTGTTGTATAATCCCTATAGAAAAGATAGCCACTAATAAAAATAATTGATAAAATCAAAACTATGGATAAAATAAAAGCAATTCGTTTATATTTTTTTGTTTTATCTTCTTTCAGGGCAGTTTTAAGGGCATTGCTGGGAGTATTTTCTTTTTCCTCTCCATAGCCTACAAATTCATATAAATCAATTTTTAAAACGTCAGCCAAACCCTCCCAAAAAGAAATATCCGGGCTGGATACACCCCGTTCCCATTTAGAAATAGTTTTACTTGATACGTGTATTTTGTTCGCCACTTCTTCTTGCTTTAGACCAAGTTCACGCCTTCTGTTCGCCAGATTTGTTCCCAATTTTGTCTTATTCAAAATACCAAAACCTTTCTTCGAGATATTATATATTTGCTATTATATTAACAATGTTCAGACAAAAAGTCACTCTATGAATTGTAGAGTGGCGTAAAATGGGCGATAACAACACAAGAATGGGAGCAGAACCAGGAAAATTTGGAGGAAAGAAAATATTAGAAAAGAAGAGTTCTTTGACAACAATATATTTAAGCTTCTGTGACAAACGTAAAAAATAGCCGTCCTACCCTAGTAAAGTAAACGGCTATTTCATAACAAATTATTTTGCCGGAGTAGGTGAGACGCATTCACCTGCCGACTGTCTTGTTAAGTATATTATAGTCAATATCATTAAACATGTCAATCATCTGAAAATTGTATAGCAGCCTATTTGCTTTCCACATATTCCCGCATTCCCTGGAATATCAGATACACAGAGGTCGCCCCTGCATCCTGATGTCCAATGGCCCGTTCCATCAGGGATTTTGCACGCCCAAACTTTGCGGTATACCCTTTTGTATCCTCCAAACCTTTTGCTGCGGCTGCTTCTGCAGCTCTCAGCATTTCAAGGAGTCCTTTTTCTGCATTTTCTTCCATAGCAATCACAGCAGGTTCAAGAGCATCTACCATAGTCTTATCTCCCACCTGTGCTTTACCGCGCTCCTTGATGGCCTCCAGACTTTTACGCTCCATTGCAGCTAAATCTGAAGCAGTCAGCTCCGGCTTAGCTTCCATGCCTTTCGCACCTGACAGATAGAGACTTCCGAAAATTACTCCTGAAGCGCCTCCCATGGACATAAGCATTGCTTTTCCTGCTATGGCAAATACATCGTATACGCTTTCAAAAGTCTCCTGTTTATTAAGCTTATCCTTTGCCTTCTGCATCCCTCCTGCCATTCCAATTCCATGGTCACCGTCTCCAATGGCACTGTCAATCTCTGTCAGATAAGGCTTTTGTCCTATGATTTTATCAGCAATATAAATCAGCATCTCTTTTGCATTCTGTATATTGATTACGTCTAACATAGCTTATTTCCCTTCTTTCGCATAATACGGGCAATAACACGGAGCATCGTAGTATTTCTTCAATTCTTCATCCAGTTTAAACAATGTAATAGAAAAACCACCCATTTCCTGTGAAGTACAATAATGATTCAAATCTGAATCATACACCTTAATGCCGTCACGGTCCAAAAGTTCCCGCAATTTACGGTATACAATACTCATCTCAATCATGGTAGTAGAACCTAAGCTGTTTACCAATACACACACCTCATCTCCGGCCTTTAAATCAAAGTCCTGGATAATATGATTATAAAGAACTGTTACCAGTTCATCTGCCGGCTGCATTTCAGTACGCTTTACTCCGGGTTCTCCATGAAGCCCCATACCATACTCAATCTCATTTTCACCCAATTCAAAAATCGGTTTATCGAGTCCCGGTATTTGTCCCGGCTCAGTGGCAATCCCAATTGAACGGATATTTCCGGAGGCTTTTTGGGTAACACCCGCCGCTTCTTCCAGGGATAGTCCTGCATCACAGGCCGCTCCTGCTATCTTTACTACAAATACATCTCCCGCAATACCCCGCCTGTCAAAAGCCCTTGACCGGGGTGCTGATGCAACGTCATCCATTACACGTACATGAGCAGTGGAGATACCCTCATCATTTAAAAACTCCTCACCCATATCAAAGTTCAAGTTGTCTCCTGCATAATTTCCATATACGAACAAGACCCCTTTGCCATCATTGACTGCACTTGCAGTCTCATAAATTGTATTCGGATCGGGGGAAGCAAAAATGTTTCCACAGGCGGCGGCATCAGCCAGCCCCTTTCCCACAAACCCGGCAAACATAGGCTCATGGCCGCTGCCGCCTCCGATAACCAACGCAACCTTTCCTTTCCGGGGATTCTTAGAAATGACACCATTTACTTCCGGGTGCTTCGTAACATACTTTTCGTTAGCCAGGATAAATCCTTCCATCATCTCAGTTACAACATTATCTGGGTTATTAATTATTTTCTTTGTACTCATTTTCGTTTCCTTTCTTAACTATCTGCACCTATAAGTATCTGCGTATTGCTTTGCATCCTGATAAGAATAGCTTCTGATTAAATCTTTAATAAGAGGTATCGATGCAGCGGACATACTGAATTCATCAAGCCCCATACCCAGCAATAACTTTACAGCCTGTTCGTCACTTGCAAACTCTCCGCACATTCCCACCTTAATTCCGTTTGCATGTCCCGCTTCAATCACCTTTTGAATACTTTTAAGCACTGCCGGATGAAAAGAATTATATAATGGCGCCACCTTTTTATTTCCACGGTCCACTGCCAGCATATATTGTGTCAGGTCATTGGTTCCAATACTAAAGAAATCCACTTCTTTGGCAAACTCCTCCGCACACATAACCGATGCGGGAGTCTCAATCATCATACCTACTTGAATATTTTCATTAAACGGGATATCTTCTGCCCGCAGTTCCTTTTTACATTCTTCTACCAATCCCCTGGCTTCTCTAAGTTCCTCTATTGCGATAATCATGGGAAACATAATGCGCACCGGGCCGTATACACTTGCCCGCAGAAGCGCACGTATCTGTGTCCGGAACATTTCTTTCATTTCCAGAGAAATTCGGATGGCCCGCCAGCCCAGATACGGATTCTCTTCATGCTCAAATTCAAAATAAGATAAGGTTTTGTCACCCCCGATATCCAGGGTCCTGATGGTGACTTCCTCCTCCAGTCGGCATGCGACTGCTTTATATGCTTCAAACTGTTCATCCTCAGTAGGAAAGTGTGTACTTTCCATATACAGAAATTCGCTCCGAAGCAATCCCACACCCTTTATATGAAGGGCAGCAAGTGCATCCGCTTCCTCCACACTTCCGATGTTGGCACATACTGAAACCTCATGCCCATCGGATGTAACTGCGGGGAATCTGCTTTTACGGACCAGTTCCGCCTCAGCCTGATCAAATACCTTTTTTTGCTTCATATATTTCAAAATGACAGACTTTTCTGGATTAAGCAAAATCTGGCCGGCTTTTGCATCCATAATAATCATATCTTCCGCCCGCACGGAATCCAATATCTCCTTTACTCCCACAAGAGCCGGCAGACCGATGTTCTTAGCCATAATAGACACATGGCTTGTAATGCCGCCCTCCTGAGTAATAAATCCGAGAACATACTTTAAATTAAGATTTGCTGTGTCAGAGGGTGTCAGGTCTTCTGCCACAATAATTACCGGCTCGCTTATACCATCAAATGGATTGTGGTCAATTCCCTTTAAAATGCGCATCAGGCGGTCACAGATATCTTTAATATCCGCAGCCCTCTCCCGCATATACTCATCCTCCATGGCTTCAAACATAGATATCCATTCTACTGCTGTTTCCTTCAGTGCCCGCTGCACATTTATATTCTGCTGCAAAATTTTATCATGCACCCCCTGAGTTAACACGGCATCCATAACAATTTCCAAATGGGCGCCAAATATGTCATTCTCCTCAGCCAGCAATTCAAGCTGCCTCACTGCCTCAGACACTGCCTCATCATACTTTTGTGTTTCATTTTTCAAATCTTCCTGAAACACGTTATAGGAATCCGGCTCTAAAGATATTTTTTCAACTATAAAAGCCTTTCCTATAGCGATTCCTCTTGAGGCTGTCCGGGAAACACGAATTTCTTTCATATCTTCCTCCTACTCTCCCAGCCCGGATTCAATGGCATTAACCAATACTTTTAAGTCCTCTTCTTCAGTCTCACCGCTGCACTCAATTGTAATTTCAGAGTTACATGTAATTGCAGCCGCCATAATCATCAGCACGCTCTTGGGGTTAATCTTTTTTTCTTTGAAGAAAACTGTAATATCTGATTTACACTTTGCTGCCAGTTTTGAAAATTCTACCGCTGGTCTTGCATGAAGACCTGATTTATTTTTTACTACAATTGTCTGACTTACCATAATCCACATTCCTTTCTAGTTCAAGTATACTCTAGTGTACTGTTCAGGAGGGCAAGCTCGGTTTTGCTTTGCTAATTGCAAAAGGCCGCGAAGTCTATTCCCCGCAGCCTCCTTTAGTCTCTACCCTATAATTTGAACATCATTATTTATGAAACTGCTTCCTCTTCAGGAGTTGGTGCCTTTTTAAATGCCAATACCAGTGCTGCACTAACTGCTGAGCCGATAAGCAGTGCCAGGAACAGCATAAGCGGTCTGTTGCAAAGGCCGATAACAAAAATACCGCCATGAGGTGCCTGCATTGTACACCCAAACAGATAGGAAAGAATCGCACTTACTGCACCGCCAGCCATGAAGCAGGGAACGTACAGCCAGGGCTTTCCAACTGCGAAGGGAATTGCAAACTCAGAAATCATAGCCATCCCGCCTAACACACAGCCGGCTGTTGCAGAACGTTCTGACTCCGTAAATTTCTTTTTAACAACCAGCATTGCTATTCCAATTGCAAGGGGCGGTACCATAGATGCCACGAAGTTTGCCGCCATAGGTGCATAATTTCCCGCTTCCATTGCTGCCAGTGCAAAGGCATATGCTGCCTTATTAACCGGTCCCCCAAGGTCAAATGCAAGCATCATCCCCTGTATAAGACCAAGGATAATCAGACTGCTCCCAGTCATACCGCTCAGGAAATCCAACATTGTATGATTAATAGCCGCAATCGGGCCACCCAACACAATTCCCATGACAAATCCAATGGCCAATGTAGATATTACCGGAATAATCACGGTTGGCAGTAAAGATCTCAGCATAATCGGAATTGGAAGCTTCTTAAGCGCACGTACTATGTAACCTGCAATAATACCGCCAATCAGACCTGCCAGGAATCCGCCGCCGATTGCATCAGCTATCACACCTGCTACCATACCGGGTAAAATCGCCGGTTTATCACCAATGGAAAATGCCACATATGCTGCCATAACCGGCACCATCAGCCCAAAGGCATCTTTTCCCCACCAGAAGATTCTGGACCAGAATCCTGTCTGACTTTCTGTTACTGCCACAGCTCCGCCGCCGGCGAAACCAATTGCAACTAATATACCCCCTGCCACTACAAATGGCAGCATATAAGATACACCCGTCAATAAGGCTTGTTTAATATCATTCAAAAAATCCTTCATAAGTCTCACTTCTCCTTTTCCTTAGCGATTACCCAAACAATAAATCCGGTTTCTTAATTACATCATGAGGCTTAACCCGCATGATCTTTTTTTCCGGGAATTTTGCAAACCGCTCTACTTTCGTAATTCCCACATCATTTGCAAATATCAGCAAGTCCGCAGTTTCAATATCTTTCGAAGATAACTGGTTCTCAATTCCGAGAGCCCCCTGAATCTCTACCTTACAAGTATGGCCGTTCTTTTTACAGGCTTTCTTAATAGCCTCAGCCGCCATATACGAGTGAGCAATACCCGTTGCACAAGATGTTATCGCAATTACAAACATAAAACTACCTCCTTATTCCTCCGCTTTTATTTTTTGAATACCCACAAGCAGTTCCTCGTAGCTTTGTACATTGGCAATCAACTCCCGGAAGTCGTCCCTCATCAGGTATCCAGCCAAAGTAGCTAATATTCTCAAATGCTGATTGTCTCCGCCAGCCTCGTCCACCGCAAGTACAAATATGTATTTAACCGGTCCTTCTTCTCCGTGGGATTCATATATAAAACCCTCCCGGCATCTGATAAACCCAACTCCCGGTTTTAGTACTTCCTTGCATTGGCCATGGGGAATGGCAATAAAATCTCCCATATAGGTAGGTCCCAGACTCTCTCTGTATAACAAAGATTCCCGAAACGCCTCCTTATCTGAGACAACTCCGCTCTTTTCGAATTGTTCGGACATAAATTGAAATAACTGGTCTTTGTCTGCAAATGG
This sequence comes from Ruminococcus sp., assembly GCA_013911065.1. GTDB lineage: Bacteria > Bacillota > Clostridia > Lachnospirales > Lachnospiraceae > Muricomes. The sequence continues at coordinate 151,223 of JACERV010000002.1, forward strand.
TTCATGATCCAGGATCATTAACTCCTTTAGCAATACGTCCCCTATATCAATTCCATGAGTTTCCATCGTCAATGCCTCCTTCATAGTTAAATATAGTAATCTCACTCTTTTCTCGACAAGTGCCATTTTCAGGTGCGCGCGCTATACCATACAACAATGCATTTATCTTATTTATATTCTAACAAGTCTTTTTCAAAAAAGATACCAGCCATAATCTCATATTTTGCACTTATTTTGTTGTAATAGTCCATATTAAATCATTATAAGCCTTTTTATAAGGTATAATTGCATAAAAATATTGTTTATTATTTTTAAGTTTTATGTATTTTATATATCAAAATACATAAAATTCCACTTGTAAAATTCTCCGGCTATGGTGGATTGGTGGATTGCAGCAGCAACAACTTCTTTTCCGCCGCAGTGGAATCCCCCGGAGGGTTTTTATGTAATTGGAAAAGAACTTTCCTATTACATAAAAAAGGGCCCCGCAGATTTCTGCAAGAACCCTTTTTCATATAGTCTAAGTATAGAACTGTTTTATAACTCTGTGATAGCAAATACAACTTTTGCAAGTGTTTTTTCAAAGTTTACCAACTGGTATTTTGTGCCTGCCGGAAGGAAGAAGGTATCTTCCGGTTCCATAACAAAACTTTCCTGAAGATCTACCAGATTCACTGTTACAGGGCCGTCGATACAATACAGAGCACCATCTCCGGCGTGGCTGTCCGGGTCGGAACAACGGGGACCATACCCGCCTGCCGGAAGAATCATCTCTCCGAAATGTCCGTAATTATTGCTGGTAATAAAACGCATCAGCATAGGATGTGATGTTCCATGCACGTTGTTAAGCTTTTCAAAATCACGCACTGCATATACTGCTCCGGTTTTTCTTGCTTCTTCCGGATCTACCGGCCAGCATCCGATATCATCGGTACAGCCTTGTCTGGAAATATCCTGAATCTTATCCCGCATATTGGGCAGATTGTTGTTATTTGGCCCTTTGTAGAACTTGGTTTCCTCGTCCGTCGGAATTACGGCCGGAGGAATCGCATCACTCCATGCCTTAGGGGTAATAAAGTAAAGGATTCTCGCCTTATCTTCCGAGAAGTTATGGCAGCAATGCCATGCACCTTCCGGCATAAAAAGACCTTCCCCTGTCTCCAGGTATGCAAACTGTCCGTTTCCGCTTCTTTGAACAACCGGGCCATTCAGAATATAATAAGACTCATCTCCCGGGTGAATATCAAGGGGCGCAAATACACCGCCCGGTCCCAGCTCATAGATACCCAGCATAAAAGTATCTGTTGTAACCATTGTAAATGTATTATCCGATGTCAGCGCATTATCCGGCGGATAAAGAGCTGTGGAATAGTCATGCTTGCGGATCAGCATGGGTCTTTTTTCGTCTTTTTTAAATGGAAAGTTCTCTAAAACATCAAATAATTTTGCCATCTCTGCTTCCTCCTATTTGCCATTTCTGAATGCTTTTAACACATCTTTTGCATAACCCTTCATGAATACATACGCGGCTTCTTGTAATTCGTGATAAGCAATTTTACCTTCTTTCTCTATTACAAGGTCACTTACATATTTGCTGGCCGCTTTTGCCATATAAGAGTAGAAGTTTACCTTGGAACATCCTGCTGAAATCGCCTGCTGAACCTGGCTGAATTCCACACCGGAAGCTCCATGCATAACGATACGGCAATCTTTTGGCACTGCTGCACGAATCGCTTTTACGCGGTCAATATCAAGTACCGGAGGCTCAGCATAGATTCCGTGCATCGTTCCAAAGCATACTGCCAAAGCATCACAGCCTGTCTGCTCCACGAACGCCTTTGCTTCTTCCGGATCGGTAAAGAATTCGCGGATATCCTCGTTGGTGAGTACACGGCTCTCCGCATCCTCCTCATGCGTGTCCTCCGCTGTGGACTTCATCATACCAAGCTCTGCTTCCACCGTAATATCTAAGTTATGAGCAATCTCAACAAACGCCTTTAACCTTTTCACATTCTCCTCAAATGGAAGTGCACTGCAGTCATACATAATAGAAGAAAAACCAGCCCGAATCGCTCTCATTAAGAATGTATAATCCGTTCCATGATCCAAATGTACGCAAACCGGCACTGTAGCTTCTTTCGCATATTTCACCATCTCAGGCCCGATCCGCTCAATGGGAATCAATGGATCATGTACCTCAGCATGGTCAATGATAACTGGTGTGTTAAGCTCTTCTGCGGCACCTATTACCGCACGCAGAGTCTCAATATTTGGTGTGTTGATACATGGAATTGCATATTGTTCCTTTTCTGCAATTTCCAAGATCTGTTTCATGTTCACTAACATCTTCTTTTCCTCCTTTATACAAGGCGCATCTGGGGTTCTAAACGCCGGTCTTCTTGATATATTTATCATATCTGCTTTTCACAACAGCGTCTACCGCCCATAATTCCTGATTTTGCACCCTATATTTTTTATTAGGATAAGATAAGGATGTTTTGAAGCATTTCTTTTTCACTCCCTGATTCTTTCACCTTTTTTATCTGCTCAGCATCCTCGATAATATCATACAGATACTTAAAGAGCATCTGAATCTTATCAGAATCTTTAAAATTATTTGCTATTAAAAATACTAAGGACACCTTCTCCTTCGTCTGCCATGTTATCCGGTGTTTCAGTTTTGCCACTGCAATTCCGCTCTTTATGATATGGTCTCCATAATGATGGGGTATGGCAATCTCCTTGCCGATTGAAGTCGCACAGAAATTCTCACGTGCAAGTACCTGGTCACAAAACCCTTCCTCCACATATCCCTTTTCCATCATTACCTGACTCATTTTCATAATAGCATCTTCTTTTGTTCTCGTATTCAACTCATAAATCATCAGTTCTTCTTTAAAAATTTCAGATACAAGCTGCTGAATCATGCGTCCCTTTTTCTGCTCTTCTAATTTCTCAAGCTGCTCTTTGATGCGCTCAATATCATTTTCATAAATATGTTTGGTCACCTCTATAACAGTTTTCTGTTCCTCTTTCATAGGAATCGTGGAAATAATCACCATATCCTCCTCATGCGCAATTTTATAATCGCTGAAAAAGACACATTCTGTAATATGGACCTGGGGAATCTTTTTTTCTATTTTACGTTTTTGATATAATGCCGTATGCTTATCCGTTGCGTGCAGAAATACTGTCTGGGTCTTATTTTTTACGTCACTCATAAAGTTATGAATCAGCAGAGCCACCCATGCCACATCATCCTGCCTGAGCATAGTGTTAACTCTCTCCTCTACAATAAACAAATTTGCCATGCAGGCAGCATACAATCCCGACAACTGCTTCTGGATATCACGGTGCAGTTCGTTCCATGCCAAAATCTGATATTCCTCTCTGACCTTTACCTGATGAAAGAATACCCCAAGCTCACTTACCAGTTCTTCATCCTCACTTAACCCCTTCATTTCCAAAACCTGTTCTAATGAGCGCAGATAGTCCACTGCTATCTTCCGGTAGTCATAGCTGCTCTCAGTAGTAAAGTTTTCGCATGTATGGTTTGCAAACAGGCACGCTGCCAGATAAAGGCATTCTGAGTGCAGAGATTTATCCATTTTCGGTACAAGCTTATTCACAATATCTTCACTTGTTTCCAAAAAACGTACATTAATTTCCGGTAGTTCTTCATTCCTGCCCGTTTTCAATATTATATTAAGGCCTGATATACGCTGCTGTACAATGGCCAGATATTCTATCAGACGGCAGAATGAAATATCTACGAGGGTGATACCCAGAGACTTTTCCGCTTCACATAACAACTTCTGAATTTTAAGAAGGTTTGCCTCGGAATAGGTTCCCAAGAGATAAGTATACGCCTTTCTGCTGACGCGCTTATCAAACCCGTCAGCCACCTCTAAAATGGTGTCCGGATTCCAGTTCCAGTATTTAGAGTTATTATGCTCAATAATCGCCTGGCGGATATTAAACTCCTCTCCCACCAGCACAACCCCTTGATTACGCACTTTCTTAATATCCACATTCAGAGGTGCCAGTTGTTCTTTAATCTGTTCCAAATCCTTTTGAATGGTATTACGGCTCACAGCCAGCTCTTCCGAAAATAACTGAATGGTATAATTAGCTTTAAAATCAAACAGAGTCTCCAGAATGTACCCCTTTCTAAATATAAACGAATCCTTATGTCTGCTTGTTTCCTCATCTAGTTTCTGAAGAGCCTTTATGCGTTCCCCCTCTGAGGCAGTCAGACAGAACCCTTTCTTTGGAGTGCTCTGTAAACTAATATCAAACTTTTTAAGTTCCTCCCGGATCCAATTTAGATTATGCTTAATGCTGCTCACCGATATTCCGGTCATATCAGACAGAGAAGCTGTTGTCACATAACCGTCGGTTTCAAGCAGGCACCGTATTACCTTTTCACTAATTGCGTCCATGTTCCCTTCCTCCTTTTCCCGGTCTGTATACACTGTTACATACTTTGATGCCAATTTGTAACCATTATAACCATTTATTTTCAGTTTGCATATAAAAAGAGCAGCCAAATATAGAAAGTACTATAATTGACTGCCCTTTATTCTGAATTTAAACCTGTTTATGAATTCATTCCGCGGATGTTCATTTTTAAGCGTTATTTACTATCCTCCACATAAAATACATAGTCCGGTGCTTCTATTTTCCCCCCATTTCCAAACTCTATAATCATCTGCAGAAGCTCCTGTGTATCCATGTAGTAATGGCTGTCCCCGTCAATCCAGCCTGTCTGCATCACACTGATACCACACTCTTGCAGCCTGTCACATTCCACTTTAATTTCTGCATCTGGAAATACATCTTTGATGTGATGAAGCCCCGGGCCATACTTTTCAAGGAAATCCCAGTAAATGTTAGGTCCTTTCACCGGCTGTATGAGTTCCATTTCCATATCTCCAATCCATTTTACCGCACAAATAAAATCAAAGTCTTCTGTGACTTCCTTGCCATGCACCTTAAAGCCTCTCAACCTTTCCGGTGTAAAATGTCTCACATCCCAGCCGTCAATTCCCATGTAATAGGCATAATTTTTCATATATTTCTCTACATCATCCACCACAATTGCAATCTGTTTCACATTCTGCCTGTGAGCTACCGGCCTTTTGGCTCCCTTTTCAGGATAGACCTCTTCTGCCTCACCAATTTTTCCGCCATTTCCAAGCTCCAGAGTAAGTCCAAGCTGCTCCCTGGAATCCACATAATAATGGACATCATTATCAATCCACCCCGTCTGGATTACCTCGAGACCCTTGGACTCAAGTCCCCGGACATATTCTGCCAGCTCTTCATCATCCTGAATCACAAGTTTAAAGTGGTGCAGCCCGCTTCCATACTTCTCCAAATGCTCCCAATAAATATTAGGGCCTTTTATGGGCTGAATCAGCTCATATTCCACATCACCTTCCCAGGTAACCGCACAAATAAAATCAAAGTCCTCTGTAAGATGTTCACCGCGTACATAGAAATCCCTCACCGACTCCGGTGTAAAGTGGCGGATATCCCATGGTCCTATTCCGAACTTCTCCCAATAATTCTTCATTGCTGTATCCAGATCATCTACCAGGATACAAATCTGTTTGATTGCGCCTTTCATGACTGCTTTTCTCCTTCCATATCCGCCTTATAAAAAATACCCCAGCCTTTTCTAATCTTTTCAATTAGCTCTGCTATCTTTCTGGTCTCCTCCCATGTAAAATAAGGACACTGTGTCTCTCCCTTTCTAATAGATTCCTGTACTGCCCGGATTTCAAACTGAAATCCAGATGCAGGATAAGTCTCCATGTATTCCACTTTTGTACCATCATTCATGATTATCGTTGCCGTTGTTGGATGCCAAAATTCAGGTCCGATGATAATTCTTCCATTTTCACCTACAATTTCTACTTCGGGTGTACCCACCTGATTGAATGCACCTCCCACAAAAGCTGCTTTTCCATCCTCATATTCCAGGAGCATATGGAAACTTTCGTCCACCTCACCATTGGATTTCATCGTTGAATACGCATTTGAAGGACCCTCAGGAAACACCATATAGGCCATAGCCAGAGAATAAATTCCCACATCTCTGAGCGCTCCCGCCGCATGCTGTATGCCGCCCTTCCACGGCTGCCAGTCCTCCATATCCGGCTTGATATTAAAGGCCGCATGCACAGACAAGGGTTTTCCTATTCGGCCTTTTTCAATCCAGCTTCTTGCTTCCATTACTGCCGGGAAACATCTCGTCCACATTCCCTCCATCAGGAATACATGCTTTTCTTCCGCCTTTTTTAGAACTGCATCTAACTGGAACTGATTATCAACCATAGGTTTCTCACTTAACACCGGGATTCCCCGGTCAAGTGCAGACATGATATAGGAGTAATGGACATCATTCGGAACTGCAATATATACCACAGTTATGTCCTCCTGCTCAAGCATTTCCTGAAAATCTGTGTAAGTCTCATCACATCCATATTTCGCTGCAAATGCCCTGCCGCTCGCAACACTTCTTGAAACAACTGCTGCAAGCACAGCATCATCTACTTCCTGCATCCCTTTTGCAAATTCATTGGCAATGAACCCTGTACCAACAATCGCCCACTTTACTTGTTCCATATCTGCCTCCTGTCCGGGTAATTAAATTTACGCATATCTTATTGAACGTTAGTAGTTTAATAAGTGTACATTGTTTATATAACTATTATGTGTATTTTTTACTATACTTGTCAACTATATTCCCCTATTTTTATATCTGCCATTAATAAGCATTATAAAAATGCTCTCAATCTTGATACATTTCCTTCATTATAGTAAAATTTCATATATATTATAGGACAAATTATTTTTGAAATGGTGGTTGTTTGAATTAAGGAGGATTCTGATTTTTGAAAGCACTGCAGAACGGGAATGTACAATGGAATTTAAAGAATGAAACACACAGAATAAATGTGAATTATCTTTAGACAAAAACGATGAACTTCAAATCAAAACTTCTTGTGAAAACAGGGAGATTTCCCTGTCGGTCAAAGGTAAAAATGCAACAGGAAGCCTTACTGCCCAAAACCTGGAACAACTTGTATATTGATTGCATTAACAGGCTTCCCATTACTTTGCTGCTTAATCTTATTCAGCATATTACGTCATTATAACGTTTTGCATGAATGGAAACAAGATAAAGTTACTTTACACACACTTTTCTAACAATAAATTGATGCGCTTTTTTTGCATAATTAAGAGGGTTGGCTTTAGCCGGGTCTTGCTCCGCTTCAACAACCAGCCACCCATTATAATTATGCTTCTCCAGCATTGCTAAGATATAGTCAAAAGAAATATCGCCATCACCTGGCACAGTAAAGACTCCAGTTTTAACTGCATCTAAAAATGATAACCTTCTGTTGATTGCTTCCTGGCGTTTTACTGATCTTACATCTTTTAAGTGCACATGAGCAATACGGTCAATATATTTATCAATTAGAGCATCGACAGCTTCTTGAGTCCCTTCTGAAAAGTAAATATGCCCTGAATCAAACAGCAGATATACATTTTCATTAGTTCCCGACATAAAACGGTTAATCTCTTCCGGCGTCTGAACCCCAGTCCCCATATGGTGGTGAAAACTGCATTTGATCCCTTTCGCAGCTGCAATGTCGCCCAGCTTGTTCATACCAACAAACAATTTTTCCCACTGCTCATTCGAATAAACTGGCTTCTGGTTATCAAACATTGGAATCGCCTGCCCTTGGATACTCGCCCCCTGTTCAGAGCAGCCAATAACCCTCGCCCCAAGCTGATAGAGAAAATCCAGTTGTTTTTTAAATCTGGCAATTGTCTCTTTTTCTTGGCCAACTGTAAAAAAAGTTGAAAACCAGCAATTGCAGACCTGCATTCCTCTTAAATCAAGCGCTGCTTTTAGTTCCACAGGATCCTTGGGATATTTATTACCAATCTCAGTACCTGTGAAGCCAGCAAGAGCCATTTCACTGATGCACTGCTCAAAGGTATTTTCTGCACCAAGTTCCGGCAAATCATCATTAGTCCATCCAATTGGTGCAATTCCTAATTTGATATTGTTTGGGTTTAACATAGTTTTTCTCCCTGCTTCTATTTATATAATTCCGGTTTATCCATCATCACAACCGGCAGAAATTCGTTTTTACCACGTGAACGGTTTAGCACATCCGCAACAACACAGGCTGCATAACCATCCCAGGAGGAAGGGCCGGCCACCCTGCCTGCCAAAGCATTTTTAACCCATTCTGCTAACTCAATATCATACGCCTCAATGAAGCGATCCGCCCAATCTGTCAATAGCCCCACTGAACAACGAGCATTAGACCGCATAATAACCGATGTAGGATCAGGTAAATTAATTGTCCCTTTTTCGCAGACTACCTGACATTGAATGTCGTAGCCATAGGCATCCGCTACTTGTAATTCAATGTCAATGCGGGAGCCATTTTCACCCTCCAGCAATACAATTTGCGGATTGTCATATCCTTTGGCGGAGCAGGCAGACTGCCGGACTTTTAAGACTTGTGCCTGCTTATATTCCTCCCCCAATAACCATCGACAGATGTCAAGCTCATGAATAGCCACATTTGTAATCCCCATTTCACTTGTAAAGCCCTTACCCTGTGAAACATTGCGATGGCAGGCATGAATCATCAGGGGTGCCCCCAGCTCGCCGGAATTGATGATTCGCTTCATCTCTGCATAACCCGGATCATAGCGGCGCATAAAGCCGACTTGAACTAGTTTTCTTTGCTGAAGGACTTCTTTCGCAATTATTTTTTCACAGTCATCAGCAGTCTGAGCCAGAGGTTTTTCACAAAATACCTGCTTACCCATTCTGACCGCTGCCAGTACATAGGACGCATGCGTAGCATCTACGGAAGTAATGACAATTGCCTCTACTTCAGGAGCACTAATTAACTCTTCGCCGGTTTTATATACCGTTTTAATACCATACAATTGAGCCGTTTCTTCAGCTGTTTCAATAAAGTAATCAGAGCAGGCAACAACTTCTGCGGCAGGAATCAAATGAGTCAGCCTACGAATATGCTCTTTCCCAATAGCTCCACAACCAATAACACCTATTTTTAACATGAATCTTCTCCTTTTTTCAACGCTACACTGTCTGTTTAATCGTAAGCAAGTCCTTCACCCACTGGGTCAAAAGAGTGAGAGCAGATTTTGCAGAATTCAAATCGTCGTATATTTCTGATTCCATCAGATTTTTAATTTCACCATCTCTAATATCTAACCCCATAGTGATAACATCAGTATGACTTGGTTGGGTATTAATAGAACGATCTATCCCAACTTGGTTCAGACTATAAAATTGATTGGGGGCTAAGGCTCTTACACGTTCATATACCTCACTAAATTCCAATCCGGAATTATCAGCCAAAAGAGCTAATGGTTTTGCCAACATTTTTGCATATGTATTTCCCAGTATTTCAATGTTGTGATCCCGGCAATATTTTATAACTGGGCGCTGCAACGTCAAATACGCTAATCCGCCGCCTGGCAGCTTCCCTTGATTTTCACTTGCCATTCGCTCAAGATATTGATTTAAATATTGATTAATATTACCTATATTCTTACTAACCAGTTCCTCCGGCAGAGCAAATTTATCGCAGTAGCAAATAAATTCATTTAAAAAAACTACTGCTGTTTTCACTCCATCTTCCGGAAGGCTGCTTCTGCGCATAAATGCCGCAGCATACGCTGTTTCTACATCTTGAAAATCTGCCGACTTCAATATTTCACTTAGCTTATTACTATTTTTATAGTCAATAGATGAACGAAAAAAAATCATGTCGTTTACTCCATAAATGGTTCCTGCGATTTCGGCCAATTGACTAATTCCCATTTTTATTTTTTTATCAATGAGAAATAATTTTCTATTTGCTGTGTACATAACTCACCTATAAATGTTAAACATTTCCTCTCTGCTATTATAATGTAATATTTTGTTTGCTCAATTCAGAATGAATCGTATCAATATCTATTTCCAGCGGATGTTTTCCTTGATTAACGCTCATTGCAGCTACTACTCCCATGGCATTTCCCATATTCATCACAATCGGCATAACCCGGTAACTGGAGTGAGCCTTATGTGTTCCTGATATATTTCGTCCATTTAGTAACAGGCCCCGGATTCTTTTTGGAACAAAACAACGTAATGGAATCGTAAATGGCTTATCCTGAGTAAATGTTTTATACTCTCCGTCAGCATCAAGCCCGGCGCCTTCCACGTTATGCAAATCAAAGAAAAACCTCGATTTACTAACTACCCAATCGTCAAATACACACGCTTCACTAATATCCCTTTCATTAAGCTGATAATGTGCTTCAAATCTCCTTGTCTCACGAACTCCGATCATGTTTGCGCTATCGATTAAGTAACAGCCCTCATACCCCGGAATATGGCGTCTCAAAAATTTTATAATTTCACTTATTTGTTCTCTACACTGAATTTCAGCTTTTATCAGATCTTCCGTATTCGTTCCATCTACGTTTATCACATTTGTCATGTTTGCTGTTACAACTCCAGGTAAAGAAGATGGGTAGAGTAAAATATGACCGGCCGGCGAAGGCAATTCTTTTCTTCCGACTGTCTGCAAATCTCCTTCCGGAAGTTTCATTGTATCCTCAAACCCCCAAAAGAACATTGCCCGATCCATATCCACGCCAGCGACCTTAAACATAATTGTCATAGGCTGCATTCCGCCGTCTTGCCTTCCTTTTTCAAATGGGACTCCTGCTTTTGCAGCAACATCACCATCACCGGTAGAATCAATTAACATATCACAGTAAATCGCTTCCCGTCCAGACTTACTTTCGGTGATAATCCCTCTTAAAGTGTCCTCTTCCATGATTACATCACTGAAATTGGTGTACAATTTTATAATCACGCCTGCTTCTTGTAACATTTTGAGCATTACTATTTTTAGTTTTTCCGGATTAATAACCTCTTCACTTTCACAATCACGAGCTTTTTCCCGAAGTTCTTCGAAAATTCCACCTTCCTGATGCCCTGTCCAGTGACTCATAATTCCCGTTGTTGCAACACCGCCAATAGCGCCATAGGATTCAACAATCATAGTCTTTCTCCCCATTCGCCCAGAACTAAGTGCCGCACCAAAACCAGACGGTCCCCCACCTACAACCAGTACCTCCACGCTGCCTTTTACTGGTATTTCTTTACTTGGTTCAATATAATATTTCATTTTTCTCTCCTTTTATGTAGTTTCTTTTTTTCCACTCTTTATCAGTTTGTAGAAGAAAAATACAACTGAAAAAGCTGCTAACAATAGGAAGATCAGGCTAAACGGCCGGCTGATAAAGATTGACATAGAATTATTGGATAGAACCATTGAACGGCGGAAATTTAATTCCACCAAACTGCCTAATACAACTCCCAAAATAATCGGCACTACTCCAAAATCCAGTTTTCTCAATATAAATGAGACAATTCCGATGATAATAGAAACTAATACATGAAACGTACTTGCTTCACTGGAAAAAGTTCCTGCAACACAGTAAATCACTATAATTGCACTCATCAGCTCATAAGGAATCCTAGTTATGTTTACATAATAGCGTGTAAATAGCTTTCCGATAATCAACATGAATATATTTACAAACAATAAGCCTACCATAATAGCATAAATGGTATCCGGAAAATCCTTAAACAATGATGGACCCGGGACCATGCCCTGCAGCATCAGTGCCCCCAACAAAATCGCCGTGCAACCATCTCCTGGAATTCCCAGTGTAAGTAACGGTATTAGTGTAGACCCAGTAGTTGCATTATTAGCTGACTCCGAAGCTGCCACTCCTTCTATTTCTCCAGTCCCAAATTCATCGCCGCGCTTTGACATCTTCTTGGTCTGATCATAACTAATAAATGCAGCAATTCCACCTCCGGTACCTGGTGTGGCCCCTACAATAGTCCCAATTCCCGTAGAAACAAGCATAGCCTTTATACAGCGCTTAAACTCCCCAAATGATACTGTTTCCCGATCAATTTTTAATTTAGTCTTGCGGCTCATATCCTCATTTGGTCTATAATCTGCCTTTGAAATCAGTTCCGCTAGTGCAAATAATCCTACCAATGTAACTATAAGAGGAATTCCTCCCGCTAATTTACTGCTTCCAAAAGTAAACCTTACAACACCGCTGACCGAGTCCTGTCCGATAATAGCTACAAAAATACCAACGATACCACCAATGAGCCCCTTTATAATGTTTTTGTTAGATATACTGGCAATAATTGATAATCCGAAAATCGCTATGGAAAAATACTCAGGCGGGCCAAAATGCATCGTTATTTTAGCTATGTTAGGAGCCGCAAAAAGCAGGATTAACGCGCTGATAATTCCTCCAACAAAAGATGCATAAAGCGCCATAGTTAAAGCCTTAAATGCCTTACCTTTTTTTGTCATCGGGTATCCATCCAGCATCGTAGCTGCATTTGCCGGTGTTCCAGGGGTATTGATTAAAATTGCAGTAATTGACCCGCCATAAGTCCCTCCGCAGTACAACCCCAAGCATAATAAAATTGCTGGAACAGGATCCATACTATAGGTAATAGGCAAACAGAGGATTATTGCCAAATCAGCCGTTAGCCCTGGTATTGCACCAATCACAATACCACAGACCAGACCAATAATAATCGCTAATAACGATTCAAATGTTAATAGTGCAGAGAAACCTGCAATAATATATTCGATCATTCTTCTTATCCTTCCTTAAGGTAATGCAACATTAAGTAAGTTACTAAATACATAATAAGCAATAAATATATTAGCGCTCACAATTACATAGAACCACCACTTTCTAGCTCCAAAATAAAGTAGTATTCCATTTGATAATAATAATGATGAAATAGTAAAGCCAGCATACGGCAAAATCATTCCATACGCTAATAGCATTAACATATAGATTAATGGCTTCAGTTTTGCCAAAGTTTCTTTATTTAATAACTTTTTTGATAATATAACTTCTTTCTTAGCTTTATCACATATCCCCTGTATAAGCAGTATAATACTGAGTAATATCAGCATATTTAATAGTAGCATCGGAATAGTGGCCGCATTAATATCACTGGTTTCATAAGTTTTTATCTGTGATGGAACCAATAGGCGCATTGTAATTCCAACCACAAGAAATAGTGCTCCGCTGATTAAATTAGAATTATATTTAATTTTCATATCTACCCCTTTTTACAGATTATGCTATTTTATCAACTCTACATAATCATCCATACTATCCATTTGCTTCTCTACAAAATTCTGTACTTCCGTCGAATCAGCATCCCAAACTGGGAATCCCATTTCTTCCATATAGGAGATAAACTCTTCATCTTTATAGACTTTTGTTAATATTTCTTCCCATTTTTTAATGACATCTTCAGGAACTTCCGAACTTATTGCAAGACAATCCATGCCTGCAAATTCTACATCTACGCCCCAATTTTTCATTGTTTCAATTACTCCAAATGGTGTTTCTACTGGTTCAGGGTAAAACGTTGCAACAGCTTTTGCGGTTCCTTCTTCTTCAAAATCATAGTAAGCTGGTGGTGTTGCCAGTCCCATCATAACCTGCCCTGAAACAACTGCATTTAAAACTTCGGCCTGACTCTCAAAAACAACTGGCTCAGCATCAATTCCTAATGACTTAAAAGCTGCTGATGCCACTACATATTGATCTCCACCAGGTCCGCTAGAAGTTGCATATTTTATCTTTTCTGATTTACCATACTCAATTACATCATCAAAAGTTTTCAGGTCTGTTTTTTGTGGATTTGTTATTATCATTAATGCAACCGTTCTCATACCACGCAAAAAAGTAAAGTCAGATAATTCATAATTAACATCCAAGAACTTTGGAGTTAGTGAAAACAATGGACCGTTTGCTGTTACTAATGTATAGCCATCCGCAGGTGCTTTAGCCGCATCATTCATTCCAATCGTCCCAGAAGCTCCTGTATGATTTTCTACAATAATTGGATACCCTAAATGTTCTTCTGCAACCTGCGCAATTTTCCGAGCAATTACATCTGCACCGCCACCTACACCCCACGGGCATATAATTGTTGCCTGCTTAGCAGGGAAATTTCCACCTCCGCCTTTAGCAGTACCATCTTTTGACCCCGACTGTTCCGATTTACCGCAGCCACTTACCAAATAGCACATTATTGTCATCACCAACATTGCCGATAAAACTCTTTTTGATTTCATAAATAAAATCCTCCTTTTCCTCCTTTTAATTTTCGTGTTCCGCGCGTAATACACATTTATGTCAGTGTTTAAAACACTTACATACGAATAAATCCTGTAATGAATACGTATGCAATAACTGCATTAATCTTCCCCCTCTAAATTACAGAGGGGGTTAAAAAGTATCCCTATAAATAAGTTTTCCTTCAATCACAACTTTTCGCTCAGAAATTTGTTTATTCTGACTTAATTCAATAACCCATTGTGAAGCTACATTAATAATTTTTTCGTAATCGATTGCAACAGTTGTCAATTCAGGCTTTGCCCATGTTGACATAGGGATATTATCATAACCAATTATTGCAACATCTTCCGGAACTTTTATCCCAGCCTGTTTTAGGCCTTCGATAGCCCCTAATGCCATAAAATCATTATGGGCAAAACAACACGTGCCATGTAGAAATAATTCTGTATTTTTCTTAACCAAATCACGTGTATGCTCAAATTTATATTGACCATTTAAAATAAATTTATCTTCTATTTGATATCCATTAGCTTTTATCGCTTCACTAAACCCTTTATGCTTGTTAATTACATCCGAACGATCAGGCGGGCCGGTAATTTCAATAAATCTTCGATATCCTTTTTTACAGAAAATATCTCCAACCATATATCCTATACTTTTATGGTCAGGTGAAATCATACATGTATAATTCATATTCATATCTGTATCATAAACAAAAATATGCGGAATCCCCGATTTTTCTAATAAAGTACCAACTTTATCATTAATCCTTGGCCGATTAATAATCAAAGCATCAAATCTTCTATTGTTAATGCTTTTTTCAATATTTGATATATTCCCATCACTTTTATCATCAAATACTGGGACAAGGTCCAAATGATTTGCAATCAGCTTATTTCTAATACGAAAATACAAATCACTTTGAATATAATGATTTGCAAATCCTTCAAAATCTTCTGAAAAAACATAACCCACTACTCCAGTTCTATTAGTACGTAATCCTCTCGCATTGCTATTAAACTGAAAAGAATACTGTGAAGCTATATTTAAAACGCGTTCTCGTGTTTCAGCTGATACTAAGGGGCTGTTATTTAAACACCTGGACACCGTTGACTGTGAAACTCCTGCTAACTTTGCTAACTCTGTTGAAGTAATTGTTTTCAAAAATACTGCCTCCGTTGAATACGTATTCATTTTTACTAAGTATATTTTATTTTTTTACATCATGCAACCATTTCTTAGTTATATTTAAACTTTTCGTACAAACCATCTAATTTTTTCTTTCTTTTATTGTCTATATTTTACAAAACAAAAACGCTGTAAGGGGAATAAATTGATTTTTAAAATAGGAAAGGGGATTGGGTCTCACTGTATATCCAAAAAGGAATACCCCCGAAAGAATTCACTGAAAAAATAATTCTAATAATAAAAAAAGCCCTGAAAACTTTATGTTTCCTGACTTTTTAAAAGGCACAGACCGGATTTGAACCGGTGATCAGGGTGTTGCAGACCCACGCCTTACCGCTTGGCTACTGCGCCTTACTATGACTCCTACGGGAATCGAACCCGTGTTACCGCCGTGAAAGGGCGATGTCTTAACCGCTTGACCAAGGAGCCATGTATTTTATTGTGGCCTCCGACTTCGCAGTGACCGTTTTTTATATTATCACATAGTGAAACAAAATGCAAGACTTTTTTACATTTTTTTAAACTTAGCATAATATTTTTCTGAGCCGGTCAGCCATAAATAAAGCTGCACCAGTCTCAGTTCCTGATACAGCTTTATAAATTTATAATGTTGTGGTAAATCCGCCGTCTACACTAATACTCCATCCATTTATATAATCAGATGCCTTGCTTGCCAGATAGACTACTGTTCCCATTAAATCTCCCATCTCTCCCCAGCGGCCCGCTGGTATACGGTCGGTAATTTTATTATAAAACCCCGGCTCTTTCCTGAGTTCAGCATTCACTTCTGTAGCAAGGAACCCGGGAGAAATGGTATTTACCTGAATGTTATACATACCCAGTTCATTGGCAAATACTCTGGTCAGACCGATAATTCCGTGTTTTGCAACCGTATAGGGAGGACAGTGTTTATCTGCAGTATAAGAGAGCGCAGAACCAACATTAATGATTTTTCCTCCCCCCTGCTTTTTCATGATTTTGGCAACTGCATGGGACAGAAAATACACCGCATTTAGATCCAGATTGATACACATATCCCAATACTTATCCGGATAATCATCAAAAGGGGCAAAGGCACTTGCTCCTGCGTTATTTACGAGAATATCAATTTTACCGTATTTTTCCATGCACGCTTCTGCCACCTGCTTTATGTATTCCTTATTCGTAAGGTCGCCCTGAAGGAATTCGATTCTTCTTCCTTCTGCTTCTACTATCTTTTTGATTTCTTCAATATCCGGAGTAAAATGTGGAACAAACAGATCTGCACCTGCCTTTGCAAATGCTGCAGCATAAGCCATACCCAATCCCTGGTTTGCCCCGGTAACTATCGCCACCTTTCCCTTTAAGCTGAAAAAATCCATTGAAAATGTCTTTAAATTTGTACTCATCCTTGTCTTTTCCTCCCTACCTTAACATGCTTCGGATTTGCTCTGCAATCCCAGTCCGGTCCATTCCATAAAACTTATATATCTCATCAGGATCTCCAAGTACAGAGAATGTATCCGGCATTGCCACCCTTTTGAATTTTCCATGATATCCTGCCTCGCATAAAACTTCTGCAACTGCACCTCCCAGTCCTCCATTAATAGAATGATCTTCCACTGTAACAATGTTACCGGCCTTATATGCAACTCTTAAAATAGCATCCGTATCCAGCGGCTTTATTGTATGCATATCCAAAACCCCTGCTGAAATCCCTTCCTCCTTCAACATTTTAGCCGCCATCATACACTCATAAAGACTGGATCCCGTGGAAATAATAGCCGCATCTTTCCCTTCTACTAATTCAATGGCTTTTCCGATTTGAAATTCATAGTCTTCCGCATAAATATCCGGGGATCCGGCACGGTCAATTCGAATAATCATGGGGCCATCATATTCCATAGATGCACGTATTACCTTACGGCACTGCCCTGCATCTGCCGGAACTACAACAGTCAGATTTGGAATTGCCCGGTAAAGGGCCAGATCTGCGATATCATTGTGGGTTGGGCCTCCCCCTGCCGTAACTCCGGAATGAGTTCCTATTAAGCGTACATTCACATCGTTATATGCAATATCCGTGTGAATCTGATCTGCAGCACGCAAGGGAAGAAAAGGACCGAACACCTGCGCAAATACGATGTGCCCTGCCAGTGCCATTCCAGCAGACGCGCCTACCTGGTTAGGCTCCGCAATTCCGAAGTTAAAACACCTGTCCGGATATTTTTCTATAATTTTTCCGGCACTGGAAGAGGGAGCCACATTATCACTGTATGTAAACAAAAATTCACGCCCTTCTTCTGCCAGTTTCATCAGTTCTTCCCCGTATGCTTCCTTTGCATTGGATAACATCTGATCAAAATCAAACGTAGTCTTCACTGCCATAATTATCTCACCTTCCTATTCTTTTCTACATCAGCTAATGCCTCTTCCAATTGTTCTTTTGCAATTCCACCGCCGTGCCATTTATAATTTCCCTCCATGAAATTGACACCCTTCCCTTTTACCGTGTTGGAAATAATGAAAATAGGTTTTCTTGGTGTAACGGGATCGCATTCCGGCAATTCTTCCAATGCCTCGCATACCTGGAGCATGTCATTTCCATCCTCAATCTGGATTACCTCCCAGCCAAAGGCTTCTATTTTTTTATCCAGCGGGTCCAAATTCATAACTTGTGCAGTAAACCCTGTCATCTGTACCTGATTCTTATCCACAATTGCAACCAGGTTCCCCAATTTATAGTGACCTGCAGCCATAATCGCCTCCCAATTTGTGCCCTCATCCATTTCTCCGTCTCCGACCATCACTATGGTTCTCCAGGGCGCCTTGCTTGCTCTCGCTCCTAAAGCCATACCTACCGCCGCAGGAAGTCCATGTCCAAGAGAACCTGCCGATAATTCGATAGCCGGTACATACTTTCTATTGGAATGCATTCCAAACCTCGCTGTATTTAATGTTTCAAAATGTTCTACCATGTATTCCATGGTAAACATACCCATGTCCTGAAATACAGTATATAATGTTTCACTGCAATGTCCCTTACTTAAAATAAATCTGTCCCTATCTTCCATTTTGGGGTTCTCAGGATCATATTTCATATATTCGTAATACAGAGCAACTACCATCTCCACAATAGACAGCTCGCCTCCCAGATGCCCCATCCCAATTTGATAAATAAAATTCAAAAGGTCTTTTCTGATTTTTAAACATTTATCCTCCAGTTCAATGATTCTTTTTCTATCAATACTGCTCATCATTATTTCCTCCTGCTTTTTTATAAATCCTTATTGCAATGAATTAAAATTTTGGGATATTTCCCTGATATCTGTGCTTCAAATGCCGCTTCCGCTTCCTCTATCTCAAATACTTTGTTTATAAAATCCTCCAAACGGTACCGGGACAGCATTTGAATTGCTCTTGGAAAAGCATAGGGCGCCACATAAAATCCTGTTATAGTCAATTCGTTGAAATAACAATATTTATACAGATTAAGCGGCATCTCAAAATCATTGGGATACATGGCCCCATAAATCAATTTGCCCCCTCTTGCCGTAATCTGGGGCAAATCTCCCACTGCTTTCACGGAACCAGAGCAGTCAATCACTGTATCAAACCCTCTTCCCCCTGTAATTTTCATCGCTTCTTTTACCGTATCTTCTGATACAGGATTAATGGTATATTCCGCACCATATTTCTGAGCCAGCACTCTTCGCTCCTCAATAGGCTCAATAAGAGTGATATTAGATCCCCCGAACATTTTTACAGATTGCAGGATAAGCAGACCAATGGGGCCTCCCCCTGAAATCGCAATTTTCTCTCCGTATCTGGGCCTCACCTTATCCATTGCCCTGACTGCTATAGATATAGGTTCCAGCATACATCCTTCCTTTAAGCTGACTTCATCCGGTAACTTGTAGACCTGTGATTCATGCCATACAATATATTCACTCATGCCGGGACGGTTGTACTCATCACCATGTTCGCAAAATTGCTGCTGGCCGTTTTGACAATAGTAGCAGGTCCCACAAAATTTGAGAAAATTCCCGGCTACCCTGTCCCCCTTTTTCAGTCCCTTGCGGGTTGCTTTTTCGCCTATATCTACAACAACACCTGAGACTTCATGACCCAGCCCAAAGGGAGGTTCCCAGCCAAAAATATTTTCCACCAGGTGGGGATCGGAACCACAAATTGCACAATAGGCCACTTTGATTTTTATATCTTCCGGGCCCATTACTTGTTCAGGAATATCTACTACAGCAACTTTCCCTCTTTTTTTTTCATCCTGCTCTTTTAAACTTCCTACTTTTACAACAGAAATTGATTTCAACTCTATACCTCCTTTTCCATGTCTGACACATTTTCTGCCTTTTTTGCATTTCTCTCTGCAATCTGTTTTTGGATCTCCTCTACCTTTTCTTCATTTAAATGATAAAACGCTCCGAAAATCACCATGGTTACTATGACCACCGCTAACGGGAGCAGTGCTGTTAAGTTTCTAATTGTCTGTATAACTGTATCGGTCTGCACTTCATTGGCTACATAACCTCCGGCCTCTAACATAGCAGTTGGCACGGAGCCTCCTATAATCATTGCAAATTTTATACCCAGACCTATTAAAGTCATAACAATTGCCGTATATCGTTTCCCAGTCTTCCAGTCTGCATATTCTACCGGATCCGTAATAATTGACCATAAAATCCCCATTAGAATTCCATATCCAAATGCAGTAATACCACGTGAAAACATCATCCCGCCCAGAGCTGCCGGTGGCATAAAATATAAAAGCAGAGAGCCTGCTGCTGCAAGAAAAAGCCCCAGCATAACTGTACCCTTTTTCCTAATCTTTTTTGTCAGCCATGGGACACACGGAACTCCCAATACCGAAGGAAGCATCATCATCATGGAGAACCATGAAAGCATATCTTCTCTGCCAGCAAAATACTTGATATAGTATGCACCCATTGTTGACTGGACCTGACTTAACGTATAGACTCCAAGGAACAAGAGAAACATTAAAAATACCGGACCAATCGTAAACAAAATACGAAATACATCTTTAATGTTTGCTTTATTATGTGGATCCACAGGGGGGGCCGGAACTCGTTCAACAATCTGATGAGATCCCCATAATAAAATTCCAACCATTATGATTGACATAATAGCTGTTGTAACCATATACCCCTGCTGCAATGTCATGTATTTTGTAAGAAAACCACTCAGATTTGGCAGCATAATAGCGCACACTACTCCTCCCGACTGAGCAAGCATCATACGGGTAGACTGCAGGCGGGTTCTTTCATGCTGGTCATTTGTCATCAGGGATGCCGCTGAAATATATGGCTGAATGATAAAAGTGTAGAGCATATTCAGCAAATTATATGTAATGGCCGCCCAGACAAGCTTCATATTATAGGAAACATCCGGAGTAGTGTAAGTAAGAACAGCCACTACTCCAAAGGGTATAGCTCCCCACATAACATAAATCCAATATTTCCCTTTCTTAAATGAGAGCCTCTCACATATGGTTCCCATCATTGGATCATTGATAGCATCCCACAGCCTCGAAACTGCAAACAAAACTGCCACATGCCCTGGTTTGATACCAAATATATCCGTATAAAAATAACTGATATATAAAGCAATACATTGAAACACAAGATTCATTGCAAAATCAATAGACGAGTAACCAAAAATTTCCTGATTCGTCAGCTTATAATACCCATACTGAGAACTAGTTTTAACCCACCCTCCCGGATCCTTCAATCTGCTATTCATTTCCTTTTTCCCTCCTACTAATCACATAAAGACAACTTTAATATTTGTGCACTATTATGGTATTTTTAAGAAATTCTTTTGTTTTTTAGACACATTGACATTATTATTTTATTTTTTAGACGTCTTTTCCATCAATATGTTTATATATTTTGCAAGCTTGCCTCTTTTACTAGTATATGTTTCACATTCCACAACTTCAATTTCTGTAACGGACTACAAATATTAGATTATTGTCCGTTTCAAACAACTTTGTTTATTAATTATTAAATTTAATCCTTTTATTTTTAGACTATTTTTTCTTTTAAATTATGTTATAGTAAAATTATCCCGCATCAATCTTTTTTCTATGAAGGAAAGGAGTGAATATCTTGTTTCATCAGCCTTTACATTTTTTATACGACCCAGGTCATCATACTATTTCTCTTGAAGCATACGAACTTATTATCAGCTATGTGGATAGACACGATGAAAATACCGTTGAATTTTCTCACGCACACCCTAAAGAATATGAAATCTATTATGTTTTGCAGGGAGAGATTGATAATTTTGTAACGAATGACAGCTGCCACCTGGAATCGGGAGATTTTCTCTTCCTGGCTCCTGGCATCAATCATGGCACACTCTATAAACCTGAACAGCCAAAAGAATATTTGACCTTTGTATTTTCTTTTCATAAAAAATCCACCGTTTCTGACAAGACAGAAAATCAAGCAATGGAGACTTTTTTCCACGCCTTCGATAAAAATAAATTTATTCTGGGTAAGGATCATTTTAATTGCCGCAGGTATATTGATGCCATGATGAACGAGTGCTCCTCCAAACAGTGGGGGTGGGACCTACAGCTCCCTTTTCTTTATACTAACTTTATTTTTACCCTGATTCGTAATTTTGTTCACCCTGCACAAACCTCTACTATATCTTCCACAACTTCACTGGCCATTGAATTCACAAAGTATCTGCATGCTAATTACCAAAACAAAGAGCTGTCACTGCAGCATGTTGCCGACCATTTCTTCATGACCCCGCGGCATGTGAACCGGCTGTTTCAGGAATATTTTAAGTCCAGTCTTTCCAGAACACTGACCCGGTACCGGATTAGTTACGCAAAAAATTATATTATAAATACCTCCTATTCCGTAGACACTATTGCGGAACGGGTTGGTTTCAGCTCTGCCAGTACTTTATCCCGGCTATTTAAAGAAAATGAGGGCATGACTATTACAGAATATCGTTTTTTATGTAAGCAGGCCAACACTTCCTCTAAGAAAGATAACGCCGCCAAAATATCCGACTAATACGTTCCTGATAAAATGCAGAACTTATGAAAGATAAATATTATAGTGATTGAAAGGATCACGGTAAGAAACCGTTGAAAGACAATGATGATAATCATTCCGGGACTATCGACAGTATAGAGGAAAAAAGAACTAAAAGTAAGTGACGTTGATGGGGACCGCCAGATAAAGGGCTTTTAAAAAAATAAAGCTTCCAGTACCTGGGGCTGTGTACTGAAAGCAAATCCATATTCAAAATTTTCTTCTCGGCTTTCCCTTTACATAATGCTTCTTTTATATTTTTCAATAAAGGGAAGAGCCGCCCCTATGCAAAGAGGAATATTGGCGCAGGAACTTATACTGATATATTGCTCCGTAGCAGGAAACGCAGTCCGCTTATTAACTAATTCATGTAGTTTTATGATATCCTCATTCACCAGATAACGGGAAAGATTACCGCCAAGTATAATGTTACAGTTAATTGCCATATGTAGGTTATCCACTGCCATTGCCAGGTATTCCAGATACTTGTCCCAACGTTTTTTATAAGAATCAGTACCTTTGCGCAGCATAAAGAAAAATTGCTGGATGTCTTCCTGGGGTTTCAGCAAAGCAGATATAGAACAATACGAATTCACACATCCCCGTTTCCCGCAGTAACAGGGAGCTCCACCCGGAACAATGGTCATGTGTTCAAACACACCGCTCTTATATTCCCCGCCCTTAAAATACTTACGGTCTATAATAATAGCACCACTCAAATCTGAGCGAATATTAAAGTATATCGCATTCTTCAGCATCGGGTTCATCCATAATTCTACATTCGCATTGGACTCCGCATCATGATTGAATGTACATGGATAGGGAATCCGGCTGCCAAATTCCTCAATATCCAGTCCGGTACAATTCAAAATCTTTCCGTAAATAATACGTTTTCCATCAGCAGAAATCAATGCCTGGAGGGCAATACCTACCCCCAGTATCCGCTCTGGACTAACCTTTAAACTTTCAATAAATTGATTGACGGAGGTGCAGACTTTCTCAAAATATTCTGCACTATCAGAGAAGGAAAGTGTGAATTTTTCAAACTTTAAAGTTTCTGCATATAAATCAACGGCTACAAGCTCGTAATGATCCGCGAGGAGTTCCAGCCCGATTGTAACCTTAGTAAAAGGATTGAACTCATACAGGTTCGCCTTACGGCCTCCGGTAGAATCCGCATGTCCGCTCTGAAAAATAAGGCCTTCTTCCTGAAGCTCCTTAAGAATCTGGGCAATCGTAGGCCGGCTGAGCGAGGTAGCTTTATGGAGCATCTGAGGCGTGGCACGTTTCTGCCTGTATATGTAATTTAGTATATTCTTTGTGTTGTTAATCTTTAACGTAGCTACTGTATAATTTTCGTTCATAGAAAAAACTTCCTGTGATAAATGTTTTTATTTATTATAACAAAATACAAGAACAATAGCCAGTCATATCGGATTTTTATTAAAAGAGGTTCTGTTTTTTCATTTCAATAAGATTTTGGTATGATTTAAAATCGTATTATAGATAGACAATTGCTGGAAAAAGTTGTAAAATAAAAAAACATAAAATAATGCATAGGTTATAGGCAAACATTTACAGAAGGAGATATACACATGAGACGTAAGATGAAACGTAAGGGTGCACCAAAAGAAATGAAAGTAACAACAATCAAACGAGAAATTCAAAGAATCATCATTCTCTTACTGGCAACAGCATTGGTATTGGCAGGAGGAATCTCCTGTTACCTGAATTACATATCAACCTCTGATGCATTGAAGGGAAGTATGCCGGTCACCGCGGCGGAAGCAGCCAACGAGGTCCACTCCCACTTGCACGCCTCCATGAATATAGTGGAGATGCTCGGTACAATTCCACAGTTAGCATCAGGCACTCTTACCCCTGCCCAAAAACACACTATGTTAGATGGATATAAAAAGAATTACGGATGGGAGACTGTTTTTGTTACAGATAGAAGTGGTGTGGATAATGTAAACAATACGGACATTTCCAACACACAGTATTTCAAAACTGCCTTGTCCGGTACTACGTCCATAAGTGATCCCGTTTATGACAAGTCAATTGAGAAATTAGCTGTTGTCATCACAGCCCCCCTGTGGAAAGACGGCAGACAGAATGCAGAAGTTGTTGGAACTGTGGGCATCACTATTGATGCCAGATCTCTTACAGATATTGTATCGGATATTAAAGTAAGTAAAAATGGCAGTGCTTATATCCTAAACAGAGATGGCAGAACGATTGCACATGAAGATTTTGATTTAGTTATAAATGAAGAGAATGATATTGAAGCTTCCAAAGAAGATGCCTCTTTAAAAGAGATTGCTGCTCAGGAGAAAAAAATGACCCAGGGCCAATCCGGGTTCGGGAAATATACATATAGCGGTCAGTCGAAATATATTGCCTATGCTCCTATCGGAATCAATGGATGGAGCCTGGGAGTCACCACTCCGGCTTCTGATTTTATGGACAGCACGATTAAAGGCCTCATCATTATTGCTATATCTTTAGCAATTATTTTACTTATTGGTGCCTATGTAGCAAGAAGAACCGGCAAGCACATTGGCGAATCTGTCAGTTTATGTACGGAACGTCTGAAACTACTGGCTGCAGGAGATTTAACCACAGAAGTCCCGGAAATCAAATCTAAAAACGAGACCCTGGTTTTGGCACAATCAACTTCTGACATTGTTTATGCCCAGCAGAACATCATCGGTGATGTAAGTTATCTTCTTTCAGAAATGGCAGGGGGCAATTTTAATGTACATTCTGGAGTAAGCGAAGAGATGTATGTTGGAGAATATCATGAAATATTACTGTCAATACAGAAATTAAGACTGACGCTTTCCGGGACAATCCACTCCATTAAGGACGCTTCCGAGCAGGTGGAAGCAGGAGCCGCCCAGTTATCCTCAGGAGCGCAGGGACTTGCACAGGGAGCAAGCGAACAAGCCAGCGCCGTAGAAGAACTGCTGTCTACCGCGACAACTGTAACAAAACAAGTGGAAGACACCACAAAGGCCACAGATGCAGCCCACGACAAGGCAAAATTAGTCGAAAAGGAAGCAACTGTCAGCCAGGATAAAATGACCGAATTAACCGAAGCAATGAAACGGATAGAAAGTACTTCCAATGAAATCAAAAATATCATCGGCGGAATAGAGGATATTGCTGCTCAGACGAATCTTTTGTCTTTAAATGCCTCTATTGAGGCGGCAAGAGCCGGAGCCGCAGGAAAAGGATTTGCTGTTGTTGCGGATCAGATTGGAAAACTGGCAGAGCAGAGCACACAGTCCGCAGTTAATACAAGAGAGTTAATCGAAACTTCTATTTCTGAAGTGTCTGCCGGAAGCAGGATTACAGATGAAACTGCCGAGGCACTGAAACAAGTCATTGATGGTCTGGATGAAATTGTACTGTCAGTGGCAGATGTCCGGAACGCCTCCGATAAACAGACCCTTGCCGTAGAACAGATTGAGCAGGGCGTTGCACAGATTTCAAGTGTTGTACAAAGCAACTCTGCGGCTGCCGAAGAAAGCTCGGCAACCAGCGAGGAATTGTCCGCACAGGCACAGTCGCTGAACCATTTAGTATCCCAATTTAAACTGGGTGAGAATTAAAATTTAAGCAGTGTAGTTTCTTAAATGATACATCTTTACAGGACATTTTCCAAAAGGGTCAGACCCCTCTCAAAAGGGTCAGACCCCTCTCAAAAGGGTCAGACCCCTTTGAGAAAATGCGCCACAATCAAATCTACCATTCTGTCATAACTTTCTACTCCGTCTGACTGCCCATTCACTTTCAGATAGGTATTATTCACTTTATTGGATACCTCCGCTACAGTACCCTCATACGAATTCCAAAACCGACTGTTTTCCTTCAAGTCAGCTGCTGCTCTCTCATCCAGCCCTGCACTTACCTCTTCCCAGAAACCTGCATCTATCCGGCGCAGTGCATTTGTGCTGTATATCCAGCTCATCAGGTAGCCACTATACTGAAAGTCCTCTCCCGTCGCATCCTTGCATGCCAGAAAGGCTATAAAATTCGCTTCCTCTTCCTGCATAAATCCACGCAGATGTGACAGTTCATGGCAGGCTGTAAATGGGATATTGTACGCCGTCATATCCGCATTGTAATTTGCTTCAACAGTAAAAGGGGAATATATGCCTGTCAGGCCCTGATAGGATAAAATTTCCGATACACGAAGCCCTTTTGGACGGGGATAAGATCCGGAAAGGGAAGGATATTGCTTCCCTAACTGCTCCATCGCCTCTGCCGCCGCTTTACCGTCATCATCTGCCAGCTTCATTCTTCCGGCTTCGTCCCGGCTTACCAGCCCTGCCCTTGCATTTACCTCTTCCGTCAGCCAAAGACACGTCTGTTTTAAATCTTCTGCCGTATATGCCACAGCCTGTATTCCCGCTTCTTCTGAAAACGGAACTCTCTTATAGTTGATTCCGCAGTTTAAAACATATAAAAATACTAGTACCGATACCCCAAGAAAAAATCCTGAGGCCCACTGCATGATAACCGCACCTCCCTGTTTTTCACGCGCGGACCGTACAGCCGCATGGAGCAAAGAGCCGACCAATAAAATGGTTAGCCCGTACAATCCAAGTTCGGACAGGGAGAATGAAAACAATCCTGAAATGCCCCCGATTATCCTGACTATAACAGGATAAACATGTGTGGAATGCCACTCTGCCATTCCCGGCAGTTCTCCCGCTGCTACTGTAAGCCCTGCCCCTGCTGCCAGCAAAACACAGCCTGACAACAAGCGCTTTTCTGTTATACCTGTACCTTTACGTTTCCTCTTTTTCATCTTCACACAGCCTTATGTATACTTGTTTGAGCCTGCCTCACACTGGCTGAAGAACTGGCCCGTATATACATAAATCATACTGTATCCTTTATCAAAAGACAAGCCGCCGGACGATTATTTACATTCCTTTTATTTCCATAGTTTCCTTTTCTCTTAACTGGAAATGTCCCACAAGGTCCTTAAGCATTTGAGCTTGTCCACTAAGCTCTTCACTTGCCGCGGCACTTTCTTCCGCAGTTGCAGAATTCGTCTGAACTACTGCAGAAATCTGTCCGACCCCTGCCGTAATTTGTGTAATTGCCTGTGCCTGTGCTTCCGATGCATCAGCAATGTGCTGAATTGTTTCGTCAACAACCCTGGATTTTTCTACAACATCCTGCAGTGATCCTTCAGTTTCAGCAGCATGTTTTGTACCGTTTGAAACAGCGCTGATTGCACTTTCAATTAACCCTGTCGTATTCTTTGCTGCTTCAGCACATTTTCCGGCAAGATTACGAACCTCATCAGCAACTACAGCAAAACCCTTTCCCGCCTCTCCTGCACGTGCCGCCTCAACCGCTGCATTCAGCGCGAGAATATTTGTTTGGAATGCGATATCATTTATTGTTTTAATAATCTTACCGATTTCATTTGAGGCGTCTGCAATTTCTTTCATTGCCGACATTAATGTTTCCATGTGCCCGTTGCTCTCTGCCACACCTGCACCAGCTTCACCAGACAGCCGGCTTGCAGCAACCGCATTTTCTGCATTTTCTTTTACACGCAATGATATTTCCTGAATCGCAGCGGAAAGCTCCTCCACAGAACTTGCCTGCTCTGCTGCACCCTGGCTAAGAGATTGCGCCCCCACAGATACCTGATCAGAGCCCATTGAAACCTGACTTGCAGCTATATCAATATCCGAAAGTGTACTGCTGAGGTTTTTGTTTATTTCGCTCATAGCAAGCCAAATACCCCGGTATTCTCCCACATATCTCTCCTCATATTGGGTTTCAGCGCAGAAGTTGCCTCTCGACATTTCTCCCAACAAATACCCTACATCTGAAATGATGATTCTGAGGTCATCGGACATATTTTCAAAGGCCCTGGAAAGAATACCAATTTCATCCTCTGATTTAACGTCAACATGAATATCCAGTTCACCCTTTATGATTTTTTCCGCTGCTGTTACAACACCTCCGATAGGCTTTAACATTTTTTTCAAAAATAAAGTAATAGTAACAATAATAACCACCAGCACACAAACTGCCACAACTACCATAAGGATACTAAGATTTATGACAGATCTATGAAGGTCGGCTTCACTGACCGCGGTAGAAGACCACCAGGTTTCATCACCGGCCTTAATCGGATAATAGTACTCCACTAACTTTGAACCGTCAAAGTCTGCTTCTATTCTAAACGGAGACCCCTCTTGTGCCTTTTTACTGATTTTTTCATATTGTTTACTGCCCAGTAAATCGCTGATTGTCTGACCAACCAATTCTTTCGAATCACTATCATAAACGATAGTGCCATCCTGTGTAATAATATCTGTAAACATATCCGGATACTTTTCATCTGTAGACTTCATTTTTGAGAAGTTATCCGCATTGATATCAATAATAATCACACCTTGTGTTTTTCCATCATAAACAATTGGAAATGATCCCGTTACCATTGTGATGTCTTCTTCTATGTAAGGCTTGGTAAAATAAGCCTTCTGACTTGACGCCGCCTGTGCATAATAGTCCTTTTTACTGTACTCCTCATAAGCACCATAGGATTGCGCTGTTTTATTGTCGGCATTCTCATCATTCACATAGATACTATAATCCTTAACAGCCCCGTCAAAAGCATATGGCTCAAAGAGCGCTCCGACACCTATAATATCAGGACTATTTTTAACTTCGGTCCATTCACTATGTAAAATTTTGTCCTCTACCTCATAGTTTAACTCTATGAGATTTGCATTATAAACACTACTTTTTTTTGTAGGAAAGGGAATTTTATTTCCACTTTCGTCTGCATCCTGCGCGGCAAGCATTTGATCATATGCCTCATGAGACTCCTGCAAATATTCCTGAAAACCTTGTGCCGTTTTTGAAGCATCATCCATGATTGCCTGCACAGTGATTCCATTTTGAGCAGCAAGATTAGAAAATTCACCATTAATCGCCTCTGTCATTTCCTTGTTTACGGATAAAACAGATACAAGAATCAAGATGGTAAGAGAAACAATCAAGATAATTGCAATTACTAAAGATGTCTTCGCGGCTAGTTTCATTTTTTTGAAATTCATAATACCCTTCTCCTCTTATTCCGTATTTCGTGCCGGCCAATCAAATACTCCAGCCCTCCTGAAGTTGCTAATGTTCAAAAAGGTCAGCTTCTTGAACTGCCAACATTCAAGAAGGTACACCTT
>JACERV010000003.1 GCA_013911065.1 Ruminococcus sp.
TAGAATCCTGGTACAATCAAAAGCGGATTCACAGTAGCTTAGGCTACAAGACACCAAACGAATTGCATTCAAAAGGTGCTGCGTAAAAGTCGCCGTTTTGGTGTCCACTATATTGACTTAAGACCAGTTTATGAAAAAAATAAGATGCTATTTACTCACTTTACTCACTTTAATCACAGTAATGTTTTGCTTCAGTGTTCCGGTGTTGGCGAATAACTCAGCAAAGGGTAAAAATACAACAGCTGAGTATTCAATGATCTTGACCAATTTAGACACTGGAGAAATGGTTGAACTATCTCAAGACGACCTCAATATTCAAACATCCACGGAGAAAGATGCAAATGGAAATATAAAAAAATCAATAACCGCAGACGTCGCTGTACCATCAACTAGTTCGAATGACGCCAATAGTAACTTGATTAGCCCATATGCTGTAGTGACAGATGGCGGTGTGACAACAAGGCTTACTTTCAATCTCAATTACACACAATCAGGTAGCCTATACAAAATAACTAGTGCAAATGGAAAATTTGAGTTACTTGACAGTGCCTTTACCATTTCAGGCCGGATGGTTCGCTTGGCTAATTATCAGTATAATGAGACGCAATATATTAGGACATACTATCCTGGAAATACATTTTCTTATCCCGGATATAGTAATTGGGTAAATATTAATTATGGGCCAGCTGTTGTTGCTGGATATGCAAAATGCAATATAACAAGAAGCAGTTCCACTTGGGAATTACGATTAAATCAATATATTGCAACTAATGTACCTGATATGTCATTTTTCTAGGCATCAAAAGGAGATATTTTTATGCAACGAAAATTATTACCAGCATTATATATAGATTTGGTTATTCCATTATTATGCTGTCTTCTTTTACCTAAGATTGCCATGAATGCACAGTTAAAATATATGGATAGCTTTTTATACGAAGATCTTAAAAAAACCTCAATTTTTAATAGTGTGATCTTCGGTATTGCAATCTATATTGCTTGTTTTGTATTTATGAAATTATTGGATACCATATATTTGAATATTGTTCTGTCAGTAGCAATTATATTTTTTTTGTTTTGGCAATTAATGCCGTTGAGTGGTAATCTTTATCAATATAGTTTTAATTATATTAATGTTCTTATAGGCATCTATTTATCAGCAATGGCCGTAAATAGTTTCTATTTATTGAGACACAAAATCAAGAAGGATTAGATAAAGTCCAAAAATAACTAACGTGTGTTCAAAATGCGAAAGAATATGGATATAGAATTTGATGTGATAACAAAGTAAGCGATGAATAACCTACCGTTCCACAAATTCCTTCCATTATGAAATAATAGAGACAACCAAGGAAGAAGCTCTATTCAAATCTATTCTCGGTTGACTACTTTGTATTCGTTCACTACAATTCTTTGAATCAAGTACTTGACTTCTCCTGCAAAGGAAGGAGAACAATACCGATGAATGATAAACAAAGAAATGGCAACCGGACTGAGAGGGAATGGGTGGATCTGATTCAGGAATGCCGCCCAAGCGGTCTTGGAGATAAAGACTGGTGTGAACAGCATGGCATTCCAATCAGTACTTTTTATACTAAGATAACAAAGCTACGCAGAAAAGCCTGCGAAATACCGGATGCAAGACATCGGATTGTACGCGAAAGTCAGCAGATCGTTCCTCTTTCAATCAATGATTACTGGATGCGCAAAATCAAATCCGAAGCTTTTGAGGCATTGCCAGCAGAACGAATGTCTAAAATTCTGCCACAAAAGCCGGATACTTCTTTTGTGAGCGCTGCAGTACGAAAGTTACAAAGAAGAACCTGCGCCAGTGGATGCTTAGAATTACAAAATATGCGGACCGCCTGCTGGGAGACCTGGATAAACTGGACTGGCCTGAAAAGGTTAAGAAGATGCAGTCTGACTGGATAGGAAAATCCTATGGTGCAGAAGTTGATTTTCCAATAGAAGGCCGGGAAGAGAAGATTACAGTCTACACAACAAGACCAGATACACTGCACGGTGCTACATTTATGGTACTGGCACCTGAACATGCGCTTGCAGCGGGGCTTGCCACACCGGAGACAAAAGAGGCAGTGGAAAAGTATATTTATGACGCTTCTATGAAATCCAATGTAGAGCGTATGCAGGACAAGGAGAAAACAGGTGTATTCACAGGCAGCTATGCAGTGAATCCGTTAAACGGAGAAAAAACTCCAATCTGGCTTTCTGACTATGTATTGGCTGATTATGGTACAGGGGCAATCATGTGTGTACCAGCCCACGATGACCGCGACTTTGAATTTGCAAAGAAAGTTGCCGCTGATATAGACAAGGATGCTGCAATTGCAGCAGGAAAAGATGCAATAGCTGATAAACTGACAGGGACAATCGTAAAAGAAATCTATGTTCCGGGACGGATTATTAATATTGTGCAAAAATAAATGAGAGAAAACTTATGTGGCAAAAGAAGTTTTAAATAGTGGTCAGGCAGGGAAAATAAGACTCGGGTACATTTCGGCGTACTCGAGTTTTATTTTTATGTTCATTTAATTCTAATACATATTTTGCCTTTTTATAACAAGATAAGTTAATAAACTACATACATATTGAGTTTAAAAGGTGTTATAATATGGTAAATGAACGGTGTACAGGATTGAAATCATCAAAGTGAGGATAAATTATATGATAACAATATTCAATCGTAAGGAACTTATCAGTACCTTTGGTATGCGGAAACAAGGAAACATCAGACAGGTGTTAGCACAAAATAAGATTGATTATAATGTGAAAATATTCAACCGGGAAAGTACTTCTTCATTTCTTACAAGGGGAAGAACAGCAATTGGTACATATGGGAAAAAGTCAGAGACTGAATATGTGATTTATGTGAGAAAAATAGATTTTGAGAAAGCAGTTGCAGCTGTTCGGGGATGTGAATAAATGAAGAATATATATTTGATTTTTTTGCGTGGTGTAATGCCTTCAGGGAAAAATAAGGTTCCTATGGAGAAGTTAAGGGAAGTATTATCAAAAGCTGGGTATCCCAGTGCTAAAACCTATCTTGGCACCGGTAATATCATTTTACAGTCAGAGAAAGACTCTGTTTTTATTGCAGACTTTATCCACACTTTAATTTTGGAGGAAATAGGACCGGACCTTTCTGTGATTGTGCGGACACCGGAAGAGGTAGAAGAATTACTGCAGCACAATCCATTTAATACAGAGAACCATGATATTTCACGTGTTTTTTTTACTATGCTGGGAGAAGAGCCTGACATTATAAGGGTACAGGAAGCAATGTCTTTATTTGAGAACGGTGTTGAGGAACAGTTGCAGATTATAGGAAAAACGGCTTATATGTATATAGTGGGCAATGCAGGCCGCAGTAAGTTAAGTAACAACTTTCTGGAGAGAAAATTGAAAGTATCATCGACAGCACGAAATTTTAATACACTGACAAAAGTTGTTTCCATTAGCAAAGGGGTATTGTCTGCGGGCTAAAAAGGAAGTGACTGAGGTGTTTTTTGATGATACAATAGAACAAATGAAAGCATAAGACAGGGGAATTTACATGGGAAATAAAATTGCTGTATTTAGTTTCACAGAAGCGGGAAGCAGACAAAATGCCATAGTCAGCGAGCTTCTTTCACAAAAAGGGTACCAATGTGAGAGCTGCACTATAGAACGTTTTGCGGGACAATTTCGCATGAAGCCCTTGGCAAAGGATCTGAAGAAATGGATAGGAGAGCGCTGGGGACAATATTCTTTTATATTTGTCGGTGCAGTTGGGATTGCAGTTCGGCATATTGCTCCGTGGGTAGCAGACAAATATACAGATTCGGCGATTTTGTGCATAGATGAGAAGGGAAAGTACGTAATCCCCGTGCTTTCAGGCCATATGGGAGGTGCGGTGAAGTTTGCCGGTATGCTTGCAAATAGTCTCGACGCGGTGGCTGTGATTACGACGGCAACAGACCTGCAAAATAAATTTGCGGTAGATGTCTTTGCAAAGGGAAATCATCTGTCTATTGAAAGCAGAAGCCTTGCAAAGGAAATATCGGCTGCGGTGCTGAGGAATGAGACTGTTGGGTTTTACAGCAGCATTCCTGTCGAGGGGCATATTCCGGAGGACTTGCAGGTGTGCAGCAGTTTTGAGGAATTATGCAGGCAGCCTTTAGGAATTACGATTATGGATGAAATAGGAAAAGAGAGAAAGAAAGTAAAAAATATTCTTTATCTCATTCCTCAAAATCTGGTTATAGGAATAGGCTGCAGAAGGGGCGTGAACAAGGAGCATCTGAAACAAAAGCTAGAGGAGCTCCTGGAGGATATTGGTGCATCCGAAGAACAGATTGAAGCATTTGTAAGTATTGACCTAAAACAAGATGAAATCGGCATATTGGAGCTTGCAGAGGAGTACAGAGTTCCTTTTATTACCTATACTGCAGAGAAACTGCGGGAAGTTGACGGGGTCAGCTCTCATTCAAAGTTTGTAGAACAGATAACAGGGGTGGATAATGTTTGTGAGCGTGCTGCAAAAAGATACGCGCCTGAGGGTGAGATAATACAGCAGAAGATAAAAATGGATGGAGTAACCTACGCGGCAGTAAAGAACAGGGTAAGGCTGGAGTTTTAAAAGGATATAGGGCGGTATCAGGAGAATAGGTATGACAAAAGAAGAATTTGTTACATCTATAACAGAATATAATAGAAAGATGTATACAGATGTCTTGACAGGTGCATATCCGCAGGTATTATGAAGACCAGCTTGAGGCGCCCTGCCAATGGTGTGCAATGGAAGGTAGATATTTAATTTTAGAGAATAATACATAAAGAGGAAATCCTTCCAGGTATTTGTAGCTTTTGGGATCTCCTCTTTGTTGATATTGGCGGTTATTATATTATTTCCTATAATTATAATACCACAAAATGCCGTTTTTTTCAAGACTTGTAAAGAGTGGCCCTTAGACGTATAATGACTTACTACATGAAAAAGGGGCAGTTATATGGAAGAAGATGTTTTTAAATTTTTGGAGTTAGTCAAGAAACAGGAGGAGTTGGCAGTGCTGTCTTCGTTAAATCAGAAGACGGAAAGGTTTGGGTTATCTCTTAGGGAGGAAGAGATGAACGAACTGATGGAGTGCAGAAACCAAAGTTTGAAAATGCACGGCAGAGTTGAGTTTGGATCAGGGGTTTTAGACAGATTGATTTATGTGTTTTGTGATTCCCAATATATTAGTCAGCAAAATTATCTTGAAAGCCTGGAAAAACTGCAGGATATCTTTTACGAGTTTAAGAATGCCGCATTAGATCTTATGACAGATGATGAAATTCTTACATTTATGAAAGAGCAGTTTGAAACAGTATGTGCCGGAGACCTGGATTATCTGGAAGGGACATGTATGGAAAACTTTACGGCTGCAATCCGTGCGGGCTATGACGGTTACAAGGAGAGTGGAGGAAGTGGCCAATATGAACAGTTTGACGAGGTGCCCCGCTGGGATAAGGAACTTTACCTGCAGACACTAAGAGAACTGTTTTGGGAGTAACCGGATAAATTTAAGATAGTGGCTTAATTAATCTACAGGGGGAATCAAAATGGAATATAAAATGGAAGAATTGCTGCCTGTTGTAGCGAAGCTGTCAAAGCGTTATACGTCAAGTGAGAGTTCGTCTGTTTCCTATAACACTGCAAGGCAGCTTATGGAAGCCGCAATGTATTGCCTGAAAGAATGTGAGGGGGAGACGGGAGATACAATGCTTGAAGGACATCGCGTGGATAGTCTGACCGCTTATGAAGAAGGGTACCAAATTGTACTGGATAAAGTAAAGCAGGCCAAAAAAACGTATCACCGTATACTTTTGGATTTTGAAGATTTTGGCTGCCAGAATTATAGAGATACTATTGTCAAAGGGATGCCTGAATTTTTTCTGAAATATGATGCCAGGTTTGAACCTCAAAATCATATTTTAACATTAGATTATCCTGTACTATACGGTTTGGACAATAAAGAGGGGATAGATAAAATTTTAGACTACCTGAATGAAGCGGAGTATGAGCACTTATTTCTGCAAAATTTCAGCAGGGAAGCTATCATGAATCTGCTGGAATATGTCCGGCCTGATTATGGTGAGCTGTATTTTGAAAATATATGCGTACCTGTTCTTATGAGGGCGGCAGCATGTATGATAGCAGATGAGGAGGTCTATTATCTGGAACTGAGTGAAGCAGGAGAGGCGGAGGCAGCCGCATACTTTGCGGAAATTCACATGGGAGCTGCACAAAACAGGTTTGGCGGGCTGCTGGATATTTTAGAAAAACAGGTTATGGGAGGAGCATATAGGGGTGTATTTAAGAATCTTGCACGTGATTTTGCTGTGAGGATTCAAAATGGAGCAAGGTTCTAGGTGAAGCAGGGTGAGAATTATTGAAAGAAAAAAGTAAAAAGATCAAAAAATATGATGTCCTCATAAAAAACATATGGAAACCAGTGTTTCTCATCCTGGTGATCTTCATAGCATACGTGATATTAAAAGATTCCTGGTTTGGCATATGGGCTGAGCTGAAGGAAACATCATATCCGGTGATTGCAGGTGTTTTTTTATGTAGCATCCTATATAATTGCTTTGACGGCGCGGCTATTGCAAAATTGCTGCGCAGTTATGATGACAAATTCCCCTGGTATGAAGGGATTCTATGTTCCCTATATTACAGTTTTTTTAGAGTAGTTACTTTTGGCAGCGGAACAGCTGCAGCCGGGATGTATTATGTAAGAAAAAGAGGAATTCCGGTTTCCAGAAGTCTGGGGGTTTTTACTTTGAATTATGTAGTACAGCGTGTCGCTGTCTGCCTGTATTTTGTATTTACTTTTCTGGGCAATTACAAGGTGATGAACCAATATTTCAGTAGCTATAATACCTTTATGATATTCGGAGTGCTGCTGGCAGTTCTGATTGTGACAGCCCTGATTATGGCTTGTATCTGCGAGCCGCTCCATAACTGGATGTTTTCCCAGTCTGAGAAAATCATAAAGAGAGAAAAACAGAAAAAGAAGATTGTAGAGTGGAAAGAAAACGCTGTTATTATACGCTGTGAGGCAAACCGGCTTTTGAAAAACAAAAAATTACTTTTAGAAATATTGCTGCTGAACTTTTTAAAACTAAGCGCTTGGTTTTTGATTCCAGCTATTATTTTTTACAAGATGGATTTTTTGAACTTACCACTTCTTATAGGAACCACATCTATGATGCTGGCCCTTGCAGGTGTCATACCTGCGCCAGGAGGTGTGGGAGCAGTAGAATTTGTTTTTGTAACCTTATTCACACCGCTGACCGGAAATGTAGAAGCAGCTTCCGGGATGCTGATATATAGATTTTCGACCTATATATTTCCTTTTATGCTGGGATTACTTGCTGCTTTGAGAAATTCCCGGCTATTTTGGGAAAAAGATTAAAGAAGATGTAAACGAACTTTGGGAGTGAATACAAGGGGGATGGTTAATTTCCCCTCTGTATTCACTCCCAAAGCTTTGTCTGCTTACACGGCCATTTAGAAGTTTTTAGGCTGTGTCAGGATTGATTTTACATGTTCAACTTCTTGCTGGTTTGCTTTTGCTGCAGGAACGTAATAGCTTTTTTCTCTTGCTATCTGATAAAGTTTTTCCTGTGACATCTCGCACTCATTTCTGATCTGCTTCAAGCATTGCTTTAACTCTTTGTTCTCTGTCTGTGGAATCATGTCGCCAAACATTTTGAGTTCGCCATTCACTCCGACTAAGGCGTCGGATACCATTGTTTTTTCATTCATATACGTCACCCCTTATAAGAATTTCATTAAGTCTTGTTTGTTCTTCATTGCAGAATTAGCTGCATCCTGGAAAAGTTGTTTTATTTCAGGATCCTCGGCCTGAGATGCATAATCAGTCATTTTGCAATGTGTTGTGTCATAGCCGCCAATGAGATGACGTAAGTTTTGCAGATCAAGTATTGAAATATCGGACATAATTTGGCCTCCTTTGAGAAATAATATTTTCGAGGTTTATTATGTCCTATAAACTAAATAGTATGCGCTGATTTTGTTACTAATTTTTTGAAAAATTTTAATCAGAGGATGCCGGAGGACGCAGTCTGGTATGGAGAATAAATTCTGAGAATAATTCCCTCATTTCAGAGGATGTGCGGTACATACATTCCGGATGCCACTGGACTCCAATAGCAAAAGGATGGGATGGCATTTCAATAGCTTCAATTGTTTTGTCTGTTGCATGTGCACAGGCAACCAGATTCTTTCCCAGCATTCCGACGGTCTGATGGTGGAAGCTGTTCACCTCCATTCGGGAGCCGATATACTTGCGAAGCTGTGAAGTTTTTTCTACATGAATTTTGTGACTGACTTCTGCTCTTGAATAAGACTGCTGCATGTGGTTCAGCGGACGTCCGGGCTGCAGGGAAATATCCTGATAAATTGTGCCTCCGCAGGCCACATTAAATACCTGCATACCCCGGCAGATGGAAAAAACAGGTTTTTTGGTACTTAATACAGCCCTCATCAGACGAAGCTGGAATAAATCAAGAGTGATATCCGTTTTGCCAATGCCATTTTTCGGCTCCTCTCCAAATAAAAGCGGTGTAATATCGCCTCCTCCGCAAAAAAGAAAGCCGTCGCAAAAGGTAATATATTCTTGAATCGCGCTGTCTGAACGTATTAAAGGAAGAATAAAAGGAAGTCCTCCGGAATACCGGATGGACTGAATATAAGTGTTGGTTACAAATTGTCTGTCATCCATAAAGCCGCAGACAACTACTCCAATTTTCGGTTTCATAAGCACTCCTTTTCTGGCATAGGATAGTTCAGGCAGAAAGAACACTGCCAGTACACTAGCGTATGTAAAAATGTGGTAAAATATACCTGGTGCAGTGAGGACATTTTGTGTAAGAAAGGAGTACAAAAAATAATGAATTTGGTAGACATGCATTGTGATACAATCAGCGAATTGATGAAAGCTCCGGCAGATGATACCCTTGCGGGGAACAGCCTGAGCATTAGTATAGAAGGAATGGAAGAGGTGGGAACTCTTGCACAGTTTTTTGCCTGTTTTGTAAATGCTGCTTCTTTTGAAGAGTCGAAAACATCACGAGACCCGGGAAGAGCAGGGCAGCAGAAACGGATATCACCGGCAGCATGGGAACGTGCTTACCGGGCTGTGATGAAAATGATAGAAAGAATGGATGGGGAACAAAATGAAAAAGTAAAAACAGCATGTAACTATTCTGAAATCATGGAAAATAAGAAGAGAGGAATTATCTCTGCAGTTAAGACAGTAGAAGAGGGCGGTATTATTTCTGGAAAACTATCAAGACTGGATACGCTTTATCGGGCAGGAATCCGGCTTGTGACCCTGACCTGGAATCATGCCAATTGTCTCGGATACCCAAATTCCCGGGAAAAAACAATTATGGAGAAAGGCTTGACAGGATTCGGATTTCAGGCGGTAGAGCGCATGAATGAATTAGGAATACTGGTGGATGTATCTCATTTATCTGACGGAGGATTTTGGGATTGTATCAAAATCAGTAAAGTACCGATATGTGCATCTCACTCCAATGCGAGGGCACTTTGCAATCATCCGAGAAACCTGACAGATGAGATGCTCCGGGCACTTGGAGAAGCAGGAGGGGCAGCAGGGCTTAATTTCTACCCGCCATTTTTAAGAGAAAACGAGACAGCAGTTCTGGATGACATTGCCTGTCATGCAGTACATATGATACAAGTTGGAGGAGAAGGCGCTGTGACAATTGGAACCGATTTTGACGGCTTCCATAATGAAGACAGGGAACAGTGGATTGGGCATGTCCGGGATATGGGACTGGTATGGGAGGCGATGAAAAAGAGAGGAATTACAGAACGGCAGCTGGATAAGATTATGGGAGAAAATGCATTGCGGATTATAAAGGAAGGGATGAAGTAGAAGAACTGGACATCTTCGTTATCTGCGAAAACTCAAGCATTTAAGATATTGCGCCAGGGTAGCAGTAGTGCTATAATGGGAAAGATAAAAAATTTTCAGGAAACGAGAGAGAAGTGGAGGATTATATGGAAAGTAAGAAAATCATTCAGGTGGAAGAGAAAGTTCCATTTAATATGCTGGTGCCTTTGAGTATTCAGCACATGTTTGCAATGTTTGGGGCATCAGTCCTGGTGCCTTTCATATTTGGAATTAACCCGGCAGTTGTACTGCTTATGAATGGGATTGGAACTTTATTATTTATTTTCATTACAAAAGGAAAAGCACCGGCATATCTTGGCTCCAGTTTTGCATTCCTCGCACCGGCAGGAATTGTTATCAGCAAATGGGGCTATAATTATGCTCTGGGCGGATTTGTTGTGGTAGGATTTTGTGGATGTATCCTGGCACTGATTATTTATAAATTTGGTTCGGACTGGATTGATGTCGTGCTTCCTCCGGCAGCTATGGGGCCTGTTGTAGCATTGATCGGCCTGGAACTGGCAGGAACGGCGGCATCCAATGCAGGTCTGAGGGATGAAGTAATTGATATGAAAAATGTCATTGTTTTTCTGGTAACGCTGATGACAGCAGTACTTGGTTCCGTATTATTCCGGAAGTTTTTATCGGTTATTCCGATTCTGGTTGCAATTATTGTGGGATATGTGGCAGCACTTCTCTGCGGTATTGTAAATTTTAATGAGGTGAGTTCTGCAGCGTGGCTGGCATTACCAAACTTTGCATTTCCAAGATTCAAATGGGAAGCAATTATCATTATTCTTCCGGTGCTTTTGGTCGTTACGTCTGAACATATCGGACATCAGATCGTGACTAGCAAAGTGGTTGAGAGAGATCTGATAAAAGATCCCGGACTTCACCGCTCGCTGTTGGGGGATTACATATCCACCATGCTTTCTGGTTTTGCTGGTTCTGTGCCTACTACAACATATGGCGAGAATATTGGCGTCATGGCAATGACCAAAGTATACAGTGTTTATGTGATTGGAGGGGCAGCAGTGCTCTCTATTGCCTGTTCCTTTATAGGTAAGATGACTACATTAATCAATACAATTCCAGGGCCGGTTATCGGCGGTATTTCATTTTTACTATATGGAATGATTGGAGCCTCCGGTATTCGTATTCTGGTTGATGCACAGGTAGATTATGGAAAATCCAGAAATATGGCGATGACATCTGTAATCTTTGTGACAGGACTTTCAGGAGTTGCTGTGCAGTTTGGAAGCATTCAGTTATCAGGAATGGTTCTTGCATGTGTGGTAGGTATGTTAATGGGGCTGCTGTTTTTTATACTGGACAAGCTAAAATTGACAAATGACAGAGGTGAGGCGTAAGGGTTATACTAATCACAATAAGAGCAGTTCTGCGTTTATTCAGAACTGCTCTTATTGTTTGTCCGGAACCTGATACTTTTTTTAGGAGCCGTACCTAGAATGCCGGCTTTTAGGTTGATTCTTTTGATTTTTTAAGGAATATGAAATCCATTTTATTAAATTGACAAAACGATACAAGAAAGGGCAAGATTGAAATATCAGTTTTCTGGCCTAATATGCTAAGATACAACCAAGGAAAATCCATTTAAACTTATCGTATCTTTAAAGGAGGCATATATGCAATACGGACATTTTGATAAAGAAAACAGGGAGTATGTCATTGATCGGGTTGACCTTCCAACTTCATGGACCAATTATCTGGGGGTAAAAGATACCTGTGTGGTAGTCAATCAGACAGCAGGCGGATATATGTTCCACAAATCACCAGAATACTGCCGTGTTACAAGATTTCGAGGAAATGGCGTACCAATGGACCGGCCGGGGCATTATGTATATCTCAGAGACAATGGGACAAAAGATTACTGGAGCATTTCCTGGCAGCCAGTGGGCAAACCCCTTGAAGAAGCGAAATATACCTGCCGCCACGGAATGTCTTACTCTATTTATGAATGTAATTATGAAAAAATAAAGGCGGTTCAGAAGCTTTTGGTACCTATGGATGAAGATGTGGAGCTTTGGGATGTGACTGTAACAAATGAGGATGAAAAGCCAAGGGACATCAGTCTCTTTACTTATTGTGAATTTTCTTTCCACCACATTATGATTGATAACCAAAACTTTCAGATGAGCCTTTACTGTTCTGGTTCCTCCTATGAAGACGGCATCATTGAGCATGATTTGTTCTATGAGGAATTTGGGTATCAGTATTTTACATCCACGATAGAGCCGGATGGATATGACTGCCTTAGGGACAAATTCCTTGGGCTATATCACACAGAAACCAACCCGGTGGGCGTTATAAATGGGAAATTAAGCGGGAGTTCAGAACTTGGCAATAACCACTGTGGCTCCCTGCAGCATAATTTTGTTATAAAACCAGGGGAGACAATCCGGATTGTCTATATGCTTGGGGAAGGAAATAGAACTGTGGGAAAGCGTATCAGGGAAAAATACCGGAACCTTTCCAATGTAGAGAAAGCATATCAGGATATTAAGGACTTCTGGGATGCGAAACAGAAAAAATTGCAGATTCAAACCCCGAATGAAGGAATGAATACTTTAATTAATACCTGGACGTTATATCAGGCTGAAATCAATGTAATGTTCTCACGCTTTGCCTCCTTTATTGAAGTAGGCGGAAGAACTGGTCTTGGATACCGGGATACAGCACAGGATTCCATGACAATCCCCCATTCCAATCCGGAGAAATGCAAACAGCGCATCCGTGAATTGATGCAGGGCCTTGTATCAGAAGGCTATGGCCTTCACCTGTTTCAGCCGGAATGGTTTGCAGGGGAGGATTCTGTTAAGCCATTTAAATCCCCTACTGTGGTTCCTTCACCAGATAGGGACAGCATTGTCCATGGAATAGAGGATGCCTGCTCTGATGATGCCTTGTGGCTGGTTTCTTCTGTTGTGGAATATATCAAAGAGACAGGGGAATTTGATTTTGTGGATGAAGTCATTACTTATGCAGATGGGGGAGAAGGCACGGTTTATGAACATCTTACCAAAATTCTTGGTTTTTCCTCAAAACAGGTCGGGTTAACAGGCATCTGCAAAGGCCTTAGGGCAGACTGGAATGACTGCTTAAACCTTGGCGGGGGGGAAAGTGCTATGGTGTCTTTCCTGCATTACTGGGCACTTACCAACTTTATCTCCCTTGCAGAGCATTTAAACCGTGATGAAGATGTAGAAAAATATAGTGCAATGGCAAGTCAGGTGCAAAAAGTGTGTAATGAAGAACTGTGGGATGAAGAATGGTTCATCAGGGGGATTACAAAGAATGGTAAAAAAATTGGAATGGCTAAGGACGAAGAAGGAAGGATTCATTTAGAATCGAACACCTGGGCAGTCCTCTCTGGTGCGGCAACTGGGGAAAAAGGAATACAGGCCATGGACAGTGTGTATAAGCATCTGTTTACTCCTTATGGCATCCAGCTTAACGCCCCTTCCTACACAAAACCCAATGATGATGTTGGATTTGTAACACGTGTTTATCCCGGCTTAAAAGAAAATGGTGCTATTTTCAGTCACCCTAATCCATGGGCATGGGCAGCAGAATGTGAGCTTGGCCGTGGGGACAGAGCAATGGAATTCTATGATGCACTCTGCCCCTATTACCAAAATGACAAAATTGAGATTAGAGAAGCTGAACCTTATTCCTATTGCCAGTTTATTATGGGCAGGGATCATACAGGATTTGGCCGTGCCAGGCATCCGTTTATGACTGGTACAGGGGGCTGGGCGTATTTTAGTGCAACCAGGTATATACTCGGCATAAAACCGCAGTTTGGACATCTGGAAATTAACCCTTGCATCCCAGGAGACTGGGAAGGATTTCAGGTTACCAGGCAATGGCGGGGAGCAGTTTATGAAATTAAGGTGGAGAATCCCCAGGGGATTATGAAAGGTGTGAAAGAAATCTATCTTGACGGGAAAGCCGTAGATAAAATTCCTGAAAAAGAACCAGGAACAATACACCAGGTACATGTCATTATGGGAAAACAGATAAAAGCGGCAAAATAGAAATGGAGGTATCATATGATTAA
The DNA here is from genome assembly GCA_013911065.1 of Ruminococcus sp. GTDB lineage: Bacteria > Bacillota > Clostridia > Lachnospirales > Lachnospiraceae > Muricomes. Next base: position 14,071 of record JACERV010000003.1, read on the forward strand.
ATTTGGTACAGGTGGTTGGCGTGCAATTATTGGGGATGAATTTACCAAAACAAATATACAGCTTTTGGCGAAAGGTCTTTGCAATAAAATGAAAGCAGAAGGAGTTGCAGAAAAGGGGGTTGTCCTTGGCTATGACCGCAGATTCTTAGCCAAAGAGGCAATGTGCTGGGCTGCATGTGTTTTTGCCAGAGAAGGCATTCATGCTTCACTTGTGAATAAATCATCTCCCACCCCCCTGATTATGTTCTATGTAATGAAACACGACCTTCCATACGGACTGATGATTACCGCCAGCCACAATCCTGCTATCTATAATGGAATTAAGATATTTACTGCAGGAGGAAGGGATGCAGATGAACTTCAGACACAGGATTTAGAAGGATATATTGCGCAATTGTCTGCAGAAGATGTAGAAGAGATGGATTATGAAGTGGGGCTGGCTTCAGGTCTGATAGAGGAAATTTATCCATTAAACGAATATCTGGATCATATTATTGACAGAGTCAATATGGATGCCATACGCCGCCGAGGCTTAAGGATTGCTATTGACCCTATGTACGGTGTCAGTGAAACTTCCCTCACCACCATATTCCATACAGCACGCTGTGAGGTCTATACCATCCATGAGCGGCATGACACGTTATTTGGCGGCAAACTCCCCTCTCCATCCTCTGCAACCCTCCATGCCTTACAGCGGGCAGTGAGTGACAGGAGATGCGATATTGGAATTGCTACCGATGGGGATGCCGACCGGATTGGTGTTATTGATAATAGGGGGCGCTTTCTCCACCCTAACGATATTCTGGTACTGCTGTATTACTATCTGGTAAAATACAGGGGCTGGAGCGGGCCTGCTGTCAGGAATATTGCAACGACTCATATGCTTGACCGGGTTGCCAGAAAATTTGGCCAGGAATGCTATGAGGTTCCTGTGGGATTTAAGCATATTTCCGCCAAAATGAATGCAACCAATGCCGTTATTGGAGGTGAATCTTCTGGCGGACTTACTGTAAGGGGGCATATTAAAGGAAAAGACGGCGTATATGCGGCAGCTCTTTTAGTAGAAATGATTGCCCTTACAGGAAAAAAACTTTCTGAAATCTGCCATGACATTGAACAGGAATTTGGTGCCACATATATGGAAGAGGGAAATTACCGCCTCACTTATGAGAAAAAGCATGAAATCCATAAAATACTGATGGAGGACAAAAAGCTTCCTATTCTGCCTGTAAAAATCAATCACGTTTCCTATCTGGACGGAAGCAAAGTATACTTTGAAAACGGCGGCTGGGTAGTCGTAAGATTCTCCGGGACAGAGCCATTGATGCGTATCTTCTGCGAAATGGGCACACTTAAGGAAGCCAGGGAAATCCTTTCCCTCTACGAAGACTATCTGAGTATTACGCCGGAGTAGGTATTTCACAAACTTAGTGGATATGGTACAATGCAACTAAATCCATACTAAAAAAAGCAGAAATTCTAACGTATGGAGTTTCTGCTTTTTATGTAATAGGAAAAGTGGAGGTTACAATGGGATTAAATAAGAAAAATAAAAAGGAAGTATCTTTAAAATGGAGCATGATGCGGACTTTAATCCTTTGCTGGGTTATCCCCCTCACCTTGCTGACTATCCTTGTAATTAATTTCGTCTATCACAATTTAAACAAACAGACAGAGCAAACCATTGTAAACTCCATGGAAAAGGCAGTAGAAACCTGTCTTTCAAGAATGCAGGATGCCATTACCGCTTCAAAGAATGCCTCCTATCTTCCCACCGTCCGTGAGGTATACATAAAGCATCAGTCTGGTTATAGCAAACAAAAAACTTATGAAGACATCACCTTATTTTTAAACCAGCAATATCGATTTGATAATCGTTTCCGCAGTACCATGCTGATTTTCACGGAATTTCCTGAACATGTTTATTACACCTACACCAATAAAGATAAATCAACTTACTATAATATCCAGTATTTTAAACAGAATGTCTTAGGACCGACAATGGAGCTTTCCAAAGAATTGGATACGAATGTTGCCTTTGTCCCTTTTGAAGAGCGGGTGTACATGGTAAGAAATTTGATGACATCTAATTTTAAACCTTATGCAGTCATTGTCATGGAGTTAAATAACGAGTCGGTCTTTGAGAGCATCAGTACGATCTGGGGCTACGAGGAAGGAACAATCTATAAAAACGGCAGCCTGCTGTGGGGCTCACCTGAGAACCCCTACCTGCCAAGGTATGGAAAGGTGGCTCCCCTAAGTACATATTATAAGGATGCCCAGGGTTCCTATGTTTATAAGACAATAAAATACAATCAGGATTACTTAACCTTTGTGGCAAAATTACAAGATGATGTAATCCTCTATGAAATGGATGTACTGGTTTACATTTTAACACTGTGTTTCCCGCTGCTGATTGCCTTTGTCCTGCTGGTCTTTCGGTTTTTCCATACAAAGATTACAAAGCCCATCGTCCAGTTAACTAAAGCCGCTCATCAAATTTCCGGAGGGAATTACGGCACCCAGATACAAAAAATCCAGGGAAGCCAGGAATTCACATTCTTAGGGGAGGCTTTTAATTCCATGTCCCTGGAATTAAAGAATCAATTTGAAAAAATATTCCTGGAGGAATTGGCGCTGAAGGATGCTAATATTATGGCACTGCAGTCCCAGATTAACCCTCATTTTTTAAATAATACCCTGGAAATCATTAATTGGGAGGCAAGGCTGATGGGAAATTATAAAGTAAACGGAATGATTGAAGCCCTCTCCACTATCTTAAATGCCACTATGAACCGTAAGCAGGAGCATCACATTCCTCTGGCAGAAGAACTTTCCTATGCAGATGCCTACTTCTTTATTATATCCATAAGGCTCGGGGAACGTTTTCAGATTGTAAAAAAAATTGATGAGAGCCTTCTTCAGGTGCCTGTCCCAAGGCTTATTATCCAGCCCATCATAGAAAATGCAGTAGAGCATGGGATGAATGGACAGAACCAGGGGATTGTGACCCTCCATATCTTTTCAGAGGGTGATAAATTATATATTGAAATTAAAAATAAAGGGCGGCTGTCGAAGGAAGATGAAGAAAAGATCAATACTTTATTAAACGAGGAATCGGATACTGAAAATGAACGCTCCACAAGCCTTGGAATCCGCAATGTTGACAGGCGTTTAAAGATTATTTATGGAAATGACTGTGGGCTTACTATTAAAAATGACAAAGAAGATTCTACGGTCAGCACAATTATAGTCAAATTAAACAAAACAAACACAGACAAATAATAGCAATTAGAAACATTAACCTTTTCACTTTCTTAGGGTATGATAGTAACAGAAGGGAACATAAAAACATTAAAACATTTATAGGAGGTATTTTATGAAAAAGTTATTCGCTTTAATGTTAGTATTTACCATGGTAATATCTATGGCTGCCTGCACTAAGAAAGAGGAATCGGCAGGTTCGGGAGAAGAGACAAAGACTGAAGCGAAAAAGGTTACTTTAAACACGACGACTACTTATGCAGGAAATGATGGGAATGCACAGAATTTCCAGGATGCTGTGGCTGCATGGGAAAGTGAAAGCGGAAACAAGGTAAATGATTCTTCTTCCACTTCCGATGAAACTTTTAAAGCCAGAGTATTGGCAGATTTTGAAACAGGTTCAGAACCGGATGTACTATTTTTCTTTAACGGTGTAGACTCCAATCCCCTGGTAGAAGCTGGAAAGGTAGTTTCCATTGAAGAAATCCGTAAAGAATTCCCTGACTATGCAAGCAATATGAAAGATGGCATGATGGGGGCTTCTCCTGTAGATGGAAAGAACTACTCTGTGCCGGTGAATGGATACTGGGAAGGCATGTTCGTAAACAAAGAAGTATGTGAAGCTGCCGGTGTTGAAATTCCCGGACCAGATACTACATGGGATGAATTCCTTGAAACCTGCCAAAAGATTAAAGATGCCGGATATGCTCCAATTGCTGCTTCTTTGGCAACCGTGCCACACTACTGGTTTGAGTTTTCTATTTATAATTATTTAACCCCTGCTACACACAATGTACTTCCAGGCAGCGTATCTGACGAGCATGGAACCGCTTGGGTGAATGGTCTTAACGACATCAAAGACCTTTATGAAAGAGGCTTCTTCCCTGAAAACACTTTAACAGGTACTGATGATGAAACAGTACAGATGTTTATTGACAACAAAGCAGCGTTCTTAATTGATGGCTCCTGGAAGGTTGGTGGGATTGAAGAGTTAACAAGCAATATTGATAACTTTACAGTTACTTATGTTCCCGGAAATAATGACAGAAAAACAACTGATATCATTGGCGGATTATCCAGTGGATATTATATTACAAAGAAAGCCTGGGATGACCCGGACAAACGAGCAGCAGCAGTTGATTTTGTCAGCTATATGACAACTGACGAACTGGTTTCTAAATTTGCAGAGGTTTCTGCAACTGCATTAAAGAACGGAAGTCAGGTTGATGAATCTAAATTAACTTCCTTAGCAAAAGATGGACTTAAATTAGTGCAGGGTGCTACGGGAATGGCAGGTGCGGTACAAGACCAGATTCCGGCAGAATCAAGAGTTCCAATCTTTGATGGCATGCCTAACTTAGTAACTGGTAAGAGTGATATAAAAGAATCTGTACAAGAAGTTTTGGATTCATTGTCTAAATAGAGATCAAAAAATGAATAGATAAAAAGGGGCTGCTGCACAGATGAATCTGAATTTTGCGGCGGCCCTTACTTTACAGATTATCCTCTATGAGCAGATACCTGCACAGAAATGGAGCAAACTATGACATCTCATATTTATAAAAATAAAAAACTAATTATTTTTTTCCTTGCACCGGCATTTTTGTTTATCCTTGTATTCCTGTACTATCCTTTTATCAAAAACATTTTCAATAGTTTTCAGGAAATCAGTGGGCTTGGCTCCGCATCAAAAGGGTGGGCAGACCCATGGTACAGCAACTATACCATGCTGCTTAAAGACACCAATATGTGGGTTGCATTCCGCAATACACTGATTATGCTGGTAGTAACCGTATTCGGACAGGTAGGGATTGCACTTTTGCTCGCACTTCTTACAGACCGTATTACCTATGGAGCTAAATTCTTCCGTATAGTTTATTTCTTCCCCATTGTTATTTCTGCAACGGCTCTGGGGCTTTTGTTTAACCTTATTTTCCTCTATGACAAAGGCATGATTAATCAAATACGTGAGATTTTTGGTGCTGCAGCATTGGTTGATTTTAAAAGCAAAGGGATTGCTTTATTTACCATGATGGCGCCGGTGATGTGGCAGTATGTGGGGTTTTACTTTATTATTCTTGTAACAGGGCTTAATAATATCTCTTCTGACTTGTATGAAGCCGCTGCAATTGACGGTGCTACTTCTTACCAACAGGTAAAATTCATTTCTCTGCCCCTGCTTCGCAATGTAACCTGTACTTGTATTGTACTCGCAGTTACGGGGGCATTAAAAGTATTTGACCTTCCCTGGACTATGTTCCCAAAGGGACTGCCAAACGGAGAAACCTGGCTTACTGGAACCTATATGTATTACCAGGTATTCAATGTAAATGACGTAGATTACAGTTCAGCCATAGGCGTTGTAATTGTAATACTGGGTGTTCTGTTATCAAAGCTTGTAAACACTATTTTCAAAGAAAAAGAATTTTAGAGGAGGGTTGCTATGAAAGCCATTGCGATAAACAAGCAAAAAAAAGTTTCTTTAGGGCAATCCATTATCCTTCTTTTATTAAGTATCTGGGCCTTAACTACAATTTACCCTATTATATGGGTGGTGTTAAATTCATTTAAGGACAGGAGGTTTATCTTATCCAATTCCTTTGCCCTGCCTTTAGGAGAAATCTTTACCTTAGACAATTACAGATTGGCATTTGAACGTGTCGATATCTTAAATGCATATAAAAACAGTTTGCTTATTTCCACCAGTGTAGCTGCGGTTGTAATATTACTCGCCGGTCTTGCCGCCTATGTATTGGCTCGTTACGAATTCAGGCTAAAGAAGCTTTTATATAATTTAGTCATTGCAGGCATGATGTTCCCGGTGTTCTCTACCATCATCCCGGTATTTCAGATGCAGTATTCCTGGGGAATTGTAAATACCAGCAATCTCTTTCTATCCCTGCTCTCTACAGCACTTCCCCAGATTGCGGGAAACTTATCCTTTGCCATTGTGGTGCTGATGGGATATATTAAGAGCATTCCCATAGAGTTAGAAGAGTCAGCGTATATAGAAGGATGCAATATCTTTCAGATTTTTTTTAAGGTAATTGTACCCCTCACTAAACCATCCTTTGCAACAGTTGCTATTTTTTCATTCTTATGGAGTTATAATGATTTATTTACCCAGATGTTCTTTCTGCGTACCAAAACACAATGGGCAATCACATTCTTGTTAAATCAGTTGACATCTCAGGAAGGGACCAACTATGGGCTTATGGCAGCAGCAGTAACCCTGGTCGTGATTCCGATTTTAATTGTATATATTTTCCTACAGAAATACATTATTAAGGGAATGATCTCGGGAGCAATAAAAGGGTGAGATGAGCAAGTGAATCTACCGGATTTACTTGCTGCACTGCGGATGTATGGTATAATTCTAAATAAGGAAGTTCGGGAGGGGGATTGGATGTACAAAGTAGTTATCGTTGATGATGAACCTATTATTGCCAGGGGGTTAGCCCGGGCGATTCCATGGGGGAAATACAACTGCCATGTGGCAGGCACTGCATTCAGTGGAAGGGAAGGATTAGAATTAATCCGGAACCAACAGCCGGATATCCTGATATCGGATATCAAGATGCCCGGAATGGATGGGCTGACTATGATTGCCAGCATTAAATCACAATACCCAAATATCCAAATCTGTATTCTCACTGGATATCGGGATTTTGATTATGCCCAGCGTGCGATCTGTCTTGGAGTTACCCGATTTTTATTAAAGCCGTCAAAAATGGATGAATTGCTGGATACACTGGAAGTAATGATAACAAACCTTTCAGGCTCAAAGGCGAAAGAGAGCGGTGAGTCAGGAAAAAAGGAAGATAATGAAGGGAAAGCGCATCCGGAAGAAAACATCTCAGGCAGTTTTATTGTAAAAAACGCCCTAAAATATATGAATAAAAATTATCAGCAAAAAATTATGCTGTCAGAAGTTGCCGAACAGATATATGTAAGCCAGTGGCATCTAAGCAAGCTGCTCCGCAAGTACACAGGGCAGAATTTTTCGGAAATACTAAACAAAATCCGCATTGAAAAGGCAAAACAAATGTTAGACAATCCAGCACTTAGGATTGGGGAGATTGCAGAAGAAGTAGGGTTTTCGGACGTTGCTCACTTTTCCAGGGTATTTAAAAAGATTGTGGGTATTTCTGCAAATGAATACAGGAATACAGTATTATCAAAATAAAGCTGCACCACCGTGTATTAGTATATTGATTAACAGAAGAACAAGATACAAGAAATACCCTGATGGCTGAACGTGGCTTTTGCTATGTTCACCGTCAGGGTATTGTCTGTCAATAATTAAAATTTGATGATTTTACATGTATGTTTTGAATACGGCAGCAAAACTTTTAGTATATCGTCCGTTTTCACCTTCATATATCCTGTTGTTGTCCCATCGCTGCATCCATAATACTCATTATCTGCAACATCCTGGTCGAAAATTACCTGTATGGTTTTTTCCCAGTCTGCAAGTGTACTGAAAACGGTTGCGGCTCCAATTTTTGTTCTTAATATTTCTTCGAACAATTCCTTTGGTGCAAATGAAACTCTAGAAATATCAAGTGTCTCACAAAATCGTTTTGTATCAAATGACTTCTCACCTGTTGTAACAAAAAGATAAAACAAGGTTTTCTTTTTGTTGCATAAAAATAAAGTTTTCACCATTTCCATATTTAGTTTTTCATTAATCAGCACACAATCATCCATTGAAATTGCTTCATCTGTCTCTACTCTCTCAAAAGGTATCTTAAGTTGTCCAAGCACTTTATATACTTCTTCTTGTAACTGAGTCGTAAATTGTGCCGGAGCCACCTTAAAAATCTCACTTATATAAAACATATCAATCTCCTGTTCTTATTTTTTATTGGATATTGAACGTTAAGTACAAGTAAAATGTATTACCTTTCTATATCACTAAGCGCATAATACATTAAAATGTACTTAACACTTAGTGCGCGGAGGCAGATTTGCATTTGATGTAAAGATACCGGTTATACAATAATTTGACATATCAATCTCCTTTCTGTATTGTTTCTTTATTTTGTTTACACTCTGAGCCGTCCTTTCAGACGGCTCAGAATTCATTATACCTTAATCTAATTTATTTTTCGAGTTCCTGCATTTTCATGGCACGGACTTTCAGCGGCAGACCGAACAGATTGATGAATCCTTCAGCATCGTGGTGGTCATACAATTCACCAGTTGTAAAGCTGGCCAATGATTCACTGTACAATGAGTATGGCGAAGTCGTTCCTGCTTTGATGATATTTCCTTTATACAGTTTGAATTTTACTTCACCTGTTACATACTGCTGTGTCACATCTACAAATGCCTGAATTGCTTCGCGAAGCGGTGTAAACCATTTTCCTTCGTAAACAATCTGAGCAAATTTGTTGCCCATATCCTTCTTTACTTCATGAGTAGCGCGGTCCAGAACCAGTTCTTCCAGCTGGTCATGTGCTTCCATCAGGATTGTTCCGCCGGGAGTCTCATATACTCCGCGTGATTTCATACCAACAACGCGGTTCTCTACGATATCTATAATACCGATACCGTGTTTTCCGCCAAGGGTATTCAGTTCTGAAATGATTTCTGAAACCTTCATTTCCTTTCCGTTCAGGCTTTTAGGTATGCCGGCTTCAAATGTCATAGTGACATACTCTCCTTCATCCGGTGCTTTTTCAGGAGAAACGCCCAACACTAATAAGTGATCATAGTTTGGCTCGCTGGCCGGGTCTTCAAGTTCCAGCCCCTCATGACTGATGTGCCACAGGTTGCGGTCCCGGCTATAGCTGTGTTTCGCATCAAAAGGAAGGTCGATTCCGTGCTGATGACAGTATTCAATTTCATCTTCACGTGACTGCATAGTCCATACATCTGTCATTCTCCAGGGAGCAATGATTTTGAGGTCAGGAGCAAGGGCTTTGATTCCAAGCTCGAAACGAATCTGGTCATTTCCCTTTCCTGTAGCGCCATGACAGATAGCAGTAGCACCCTCTTTGCGGGCAACCTCAACCAGTCTTTTCGCAATGATAGGACGTGCCATAGAAGTTCCCAGTAAATATTTATTTTCATAAACTGCACTTGCTTTTACACACGGCATAATATATTCATCGCAAAATTCATCAATAATATTTTCTATGTATAATTTAGAAGCACCTGATAATTTTGCTCTTTCTTCCAGTCCGTCCAGTTCGTCACCCTGTCCGCAGTCAATACAGCAGCAGATAACGTCATAATCGAAGTTTTCCTTTAACCATGGGATGATTGCGGTAGTGTCAAGTCCGCCTGAATATGCTAATACTACTTTTTCTTTACTCATTTTCATTTGCCTCCTAAATGCATTTCATTCTATAAGATACCACATACTATACACCACATTTTATAATTATGCAACAGCAAACATGAAAAAATTCGTTTTATGCATAAAATCTAAATAAATATACACAAAAACGTTTATAATATACAACTATTGTGTATAAACGGATAAAATGAATATAAGGGTGAAAGATATGGAAAACTTTTCTTATTGGTAGTATAATCATACTATAACTGACAGTAAGGAGCATAACTATGATTTATTTTAACTGTGACTACAATGAAGGTGCTCATCCACAAGTACTGGAAATGCTGTGTGAGACGAATATGGAGCAGACAGACGGATATGGGGAAGATATCTATTGCAGCAGGGCACGTGGGGTTATTAGAAAACTATGTGGGAAGGAAGAGCTGGATGTGCATTTTTTATCCGGAGGGACGCAGGCAAATCTCACAGTAATTACGGCTGCGCTGCGGCCTCATCAGGGAGTGCTGGCGGCTGAAACAGGACACATCAATGTGCATGAAACAGGAGCGATTGAGTCCTGTGGGCATAAGGTGCTGGCAGTACCATCTAAGGATGGAAAAGTGACTGCCGGGCAGGTGGAGGCATCGCACCGAAGCCATATAGAAGATGAAAGCTTTGAGCATATGGTACAGCCTAAGATGGTATATATATCCAACCCGACAGAACTGGGGACCATTTACAGCAGGGCTGAACTGGAAGCGTTGTCTGCAGTCTGCAGAAAAAATGGGCTATATTTGTTTATGGACGGCGCAAGACTTGGATATGGGCTGACGGCAGAGGGAAACGATTTGGATTTAGATGTGCTCTCCAGTTTGTGTGATGTTTTCTACATTGGCGGTACAAAAGTGGGTGCCTTATTTGGGGAAGCTGTGGTAATTTCGAACCCCATACTTCAGGAAGACTTCCGTTACATTATAAAGCAAAAAGGAGCTCTTTTGGCAAAAGGAAGGCTTCTCGGGGTACAGTTTCTTGCACTTCTGGAAAAGGGCCTTTATTTTGAAATTGGAAAGCGGGCAAATGACCTGGCAGAAGAAATCCGCAGGGCATGCAGGAAGGCAGGATATCCGTTTCTCGTTGAAAACAATACAAATCAGATATTTGTAATAATGGACGATAAAAAGCTAGATAAGCTTCGGGAGAAATATGCATTTTCTTATCAGCAGCGGGTGGACGAGTCTCACAGTGCAGTGCGTTTTTGTACCAGCTGGGCAACTAAGGAGGAAAATGCAACAAAACTTGCAGAAGATATACTGGATGGAAAAATTGAATAAAGAGCAGGCATTAGAGGCCGTGAAAATGTGTCACATTAACATTATAAACGAATAAAATAAGAAAGGAAGAACAGGATATGAATAATTTTGAATATTATACACCCACGAAGGTGGTTTTTGGAAAAGGAACAGAATCAGAGACTGGAGCGTTGATTCAGGGGTACGGCTGTAAGAAAGTGCTGGTTCACTATGGCGGAGGAAGCGTGAAAAGATCCGGGCTTCTTGACCGGATTTGCCAGTCTCTTGAGTCATCAGGCATCGCGTATATTACACTGGGAGGTGTTGTACCCAATCCTCACCTGTCCCTTGTCTATGAGGGAATAGAACTGTGTAAAAAAGAAGGAGTTGATTTTATTCTGGCAGTTGGCGGAGGAAGTGTTATTGACTCTGCAAAGGCCATTGGATATGGCGTAACAAATCAAGGGGATGTATGGGACTTCTATGAGAAAAAGAGGGAGGCAGAGGCATGCCTGCCCGTTGGAACGGTTCTGACTATCGCAGCAGCAGGCTCAGAAATGAGTGATTCTTCTGTAATTACCAAGGAAGAAGGGTGGATAAAAAGAGGATACAGCAGTAATTTTTCCCGGCCTAAATTCTCAGTCATGAATCCGGAACTGACGATGACTTTGCCGGAGTATCAGACGATGAGCGGCTGTGTGGATATTATGATGCACACAATGGAGCGTTATTTGAACCGGGTGGACAATATGGAGCTGACAGACGGAATCAGCGAACATTTAATTCGTATTGTAATGAAAAATGCCCAAATCCTTCTGAACGAGCCGAAAAACTATGAAGCAAGAGCAGAAGTGATGTGGGCCGGAAGTCTTTCTCATAACGGGCTGACCGGATGTGGTACAGATGGAGGCGACTGGGCCACACATCAGATAGAGCATGAGCTGGGCGGCATGTTTGATGTGGCTCACGGTGCGGGGCTGGCGGCAGTATGGGGAAGCTGGGCCAGATATGTTGTTTCGGAAAGGCCGGAACGTTTTGCGCAGCTTGCAATAAATGTAATGGGAGTAGAAGCGTCCGGCAGTGACATGGAGACCGCCTTAAAAGGGATTGAGGCGATGGAGAAGTTCTACCGCTCTGTAAATATGCCCACATCTCTGAAGGAGCTGGGAGTAGAGCCAACAGAAGACCAATTGAAAGAAATGGCAGAGAAGTGCAGCTACTGGGGTAAAAGAACGATTGGATGTGTAAAAGTCCTGGATGGGGAAGATATCTATCGGATTTATCAGGATGCAAAGTAAAAAAACCTTGACAAATTATAAAATATAAGTAAAATAAGACGAAACAGGAGAAACTACAGAACACACAGAAATGATTGGAGTTGTAGTCATGAAAGCAAAGCATAATAGTCTTGACATCATGAATCAGTTTAATCATAATCTGCCGCTTGCCGACAGTGTTGTTTTTGTGCCGTGCGTTCCCAGTCCCTTTGGGGTATATGCATAGTATAAAAATGAATATTGTCAGTTAAGAGGATATCGTTGTGCTGATCGTTTGATATGGATAGAATGCAAAGGATGGAGGTGTAGCAATATACTGCCATCCTTTTTCTGTAGAATTCCTTTATAGGAGAAAATTCTACGGTGGCGAAATGAAACGGGAGAGACGGGGAAAGAGTATCCGTCTCTCCTTTATTATAAATTTTTCCCATATGCATTCTTGAAAATTTGCAGAACAGAACTGTAATTGAAAATATAACGGTTAGTATTTGGAGAAGATTAAATTGAGAAAGGTGAAGAGCTATGGAAAGAAAAGAAATTTTAGAGGGAAAGAAAAGAATTGTAATTAAAGTAGGAACAACTACGATTACACATGATGAAACGGGGAATATTAATTTAGATAAGCTGGAGAAATTTGTGAGAATTCTAATCAATCTGAGAAATAAAGGCAAAGAAGTTATTGTTGTTTCTTCTGGAGCTGTAGGAATTGGAAGAAATGTACTGGGACTAGAGAAGAAGCCTGGCAGCGAGGCGGCGAAACAGGCATGTGCTGCAGTAGGGCAGGGAAGGCTGATGATGATATATGAAAAATTATTTAATGAATACAGCCAGTTAACTGCACAGATTCTGCTGACGAAAGAATCTATTACAAACGAAGAGTGCAGAAAGAATGCCAGACAGACTTTTGATGAGCTGTTCCGTATGAATGTGGTTCCAATTGTAAATGAAAATGATGCGATTTCTGTGGATGAACTGTTCTATGGAAATTTTGGAGACAATGACACGCTGGCAGCATATGTAGCAAAGCTGGTAGATGCGGACTTGTTGATTTTGATGTCTGACATTGAAGGACTGTATACCGATGATCCAAAGCAGAATCCAAATGCCAGATTCATTCATACGGTTGCGGGAATTGACAGTCACTTGGAGCAGATGGCAAAAGGGGCATCAGGTGAAATGGGTACCGGCGGCATGGCGACCAAAATTGCGGCAGCCAAGATTGCCACTGCCTCTGGTGCAGATATGGTAATTGCGAACGGAGAGAATATTTATTCAATCAATGACATTATGGCAGGCAAGAAAATAGGTACTTTATTTTTATCTAATGAGCATGACCAGGAACCGGGGTATGAACTGTCTCCTGAGCGGGTACAATACCGGAGACAGGCGAAAAAGCAGAAAAAGGAGAGCCAGCGAGGCAGCCACGCAAAGCAGTTGTACTCCATGGACCTGGAAACTATGGAAACTTCGATAAGCGGGATAGGAGGAAGTTATGAGCAGTTATATGGAAACGTTAGGTAGCCGGGCGAAGGCTGCATCAAGAGAGGCTGTAACGCTGAGTGCGGAAGAGCGCAATAAGGGATTGTTATTTGTGTCTGAAGAATTATGTCACGAAATGGATGCTATTTTGCTGGAGAACCAGAAGGATATACACGCAGCGGAAGAAAATGGAATGAAAAGTTCTCTTATAGACAGGCTGCTTCTGACGGAACAGAGAATCACAGACATGGCTGCAGGTCTGCAGCAGATTGCAACGCTGGAGGACCCTGTGGGGGAAGTTCTCTCTATGAAAAACAGACCCAATGGCTTGAGAATCGGGAAACGCAGAGTCCCCATAGGAGTGGTGGGGATTATATATGAATCCAGACCGAATGTAACTGCAGATGCATTTGGCCTGTGTTTTAAAACAGGGAATGCGGTGATTCTCAGGGGCGGAAGTGATGCAATCAACTCCAATAAGGCAATTGTACATGCTGTAAAAGAGGGGCTGCGAAAGGCAAAGCTGCCTCAGGATTTGATTCTGCTTGTAGAGGATACGGACAGAGAGACAGTATACGAGATGATGAAGCTGCACGACTATATAGATGTGCTGATCCCAAGAGGAGGCGCCGGGCTGATTTCCAGTGTAGTCCAAAACAGTACAGTTCCTGTGATTGAGACCGGAACGGGAAATTGTCATATTTACGTAGATGAGTGGGCGGATCTGAATATGGCAGTAGATATCATTGAAAACGCTAAGACACAGAGAACAGGGGTATGTAATGCCTGTGAATCTCTTGTCATACATGAGAGAGCAGCGCGTCAGGTAATTCCCATGATTGTGAACCGTTTGAAGCTGCATCAGGTGATAATACGGGGAGATGAAAGAGCGTGTGCTTACAGTGAAGAAGTCATGCCCGCCCAGGAAGAGGATTGGGGGGCGGAGTATTTGGATGCCATAATTTCTATAAAGGTAGTAGATTCATTGGAGGCTGCAGTCAGCCATATCAACAAATATAATACAGGACATTCTGAGGCTATCATTACTGAGAATTATACAAATGCACTCCGTTTTCAGGATGAGGTGGATGCCGCCGCCGTATATGTGAATGCGTCTACCCGCTTTACAGATGGTTTTGAGTTTGGCTTTGGAGCAGAAATCGGAATCAGTACTCAGAAGTTACATGCAAGAGGACCTATGGGGTTAGACGCTCTGACTACGTATAAGTATATTATTTTTGGGGATGGACAGATAAGAAAATAAAAATATAATAAATGGCACTTGCATAATATGCATTAAAGATGTATAATTATGCAAGTGCTATTTTTGATATCTTCTTGAACGTTAGCAGTTCAAGAAGCATGTCTTTTTGAACATTAGTAGTTCAAGAAGTATAACTGCTTGGCAAAGTATTTACTTTACTTCATAATTAAAGTGATATACTATTGAAATAAAGCAGAGCGGGTCAGGGATACCCGTTTTAACTGGGAAAGGAAGTTACACATATGATTAAAGTTGGAATTATCGGATCAACAGGATATGCAGGCGGAGAGCTTGTGCGGCTTTTGACAGCACATAAACATGCAGAAATTGTATGGTATGGGTCAAGAAGCTATATAGATAAGAAATATGCAGATGTATATAGAAACATGTTTGAGATTGTAGATAATGTCTGCATGGATGACAATATGGAAGAGCTGGCAGAGCGGGTTGATGTTATATTTACGGCAACTCCCCAGGGATTGTGTGCTTCTCTTGTAAATGAAGAAATTTTGTCAAAAGTAAAAATTATAGATTTGAGTGCAGACTTCCGTATCAAAGACGTAGCTACATATGAAAAGTGGTATGGGTTGGAGCATAAAAGTCCTCAATTTATAGAAGAAGCTGTATACGGATTGTGTGAAATTAACCGGGAAAAGGTGAAAAAAGCCAGACTGGTGGCTAATCCGGGCTGCTATACTACCTGCTCTATCTTAACAGTATATCCTCTGGCAAAAGAAGGGATGATAGATATGAGCACACTGATTATCGATGCAAAATCAGGGACTTCCGGAGCCGGAAGAGGTGCAAATGTTTCGAACCTCTATTGTGAAGTGAACGAGAATATTAAAGCATACGGTGTGACTACGCACAGGCACACCCCGGAGATAGAGGAACAGTTGGGATATGCGGCAGAAGAGGCGGTTGTGTTAAATTTCACCCCTCATTTAGTGCCTATGAACCGGGGAATACTTGTCACCGGATATGCAAAGCTTATGAGAGATGTCTCTGACGATGAAATAAAAGCAATTTATGATAAATACTATGCAGACGAGAAGTTTGTCCGGGTATTGGAAAAAGAGGTGTGTCCTGAAACAAAATGGGTGGAGGGAAGCAATTATGTAGACATCAATTTCAGAGTTGATAAAAGAACCGGACGTATCATCATGATGGGAGCAATGGATAACCTGGTAAAAGGTGCAGCAGGTCAGGCGGTCCAAAATATGAATCTGATGTTCGGACTGGGAGAAGCAGAAGGGCTTGAACTTGTGCCGATGTTTCCGTAATCCATACAATACAGATATTGAGGTGACAACATGATTCGGATAATGACAATAGATGATTATGATGGTGTATATCGTTTATGGAAGAAAATAAAAGGATTTGGTTTGCGAAGTGTTGATGATTCCAGGGAAGGGGTGCAGAGGTTCCTCAGAAGGAATCCGGCCACCAGTGTTGTAGCCGAGGAAGACGGCAAAATTGTGGGAAGTATTCTGTGCGGGCATGACGGACGCAGAGGATGTTTATATCATGTGTGTGTAGATTCCCAATACCGGAGACGCGGCATTGGAAAAGAGATGGTTGTAAAAGCAATGGAAGCGTTGAGACAGGAGGAAATCAATAAGGTCTCCTTGATAGCCTTTACAAAAAATGATATAGGCAATGCTTTTTGGAATACAATTGGCTGGACGCGGAGATTAGATTTGAATTATTATGATTTTGCATTGAACGAAGAAAACATAACTGCCTTTAATGAGCAGTAAAAGATATCACAGAAAGGAAGTTGAACATGGAAATAATCAAAGGCGGGGTAACCGCAGCAAAAGGATTTCAGGCGGCATCGGCGGCAGCAGGGATTAAGTATCAGAACAGGACAGATATGGCACTTATATATAGTAAGAAGCCATGTAAGACAGCGGGTACATTTACAACAAATGTAGTGAAGGCAGCTCCTGTGAAATGGGATAAAGAAGTAGTGGACAGTGGCGTCAAATCCCAGGCGGTCATCGTGAACTCAGGCATTGCAAATGCATGTACCGGGCAAGAAGGCTATGGATATTGTGAAGAAACAGCGAAGGCAGCAGGAAAAGCACTGGGAGTGGAGGCAGAAGGAGTTCTGATCGGCTCTACCGGTGTCATAGGAATGCAGCTTCCTATAGATAAGTTGAAGGAAGGTGTTTTGAAGCTTGCGGCCAATAAAAATGGCTCTGCAGAGAATGGGACACTGGCTGCTAAGGCAATTATGACTACAGATACTTTTCAGAAGGAGATTGCCGTTACAATCCAGGTTGGAGATAAAACAGTTACAATAGGCGGAATGGCAAAAGGCTCAGGAATGATTCATCCCAACATGTGCACGATGCTTTCCTTTATCACCACAGATGCCGCGATTTCCAAAAAAGCATTGCAGAAGGCATTAAGTGAGGATGTGGAAGATACTTATAACATGATATCCGTAGATGGTGATACTTCAACAAATGACACGGTACTTCTTCTTGCCAACGGAATGGCAAAAAATGAAAAAATCAAATATGGGACAGAAGAGTATGAAAAATTTGCGGAAGCTCTTCACATAGTAAATGAATATCTCGCCAAGAAAATAGCTGGTGACGGAGAAGGCGCGACTGCCTTATTCGAGGTAAAGGTAACAGGGGCATCTACGAAAAAGCAGGCAAAGACACTGGCAAAATCTATTGTATGTTCCAATCTGACGAAAACCGCAATTGCCGGACATGATGCGAACTGGGGACGTATTCTATGCGCAATGGGATATTCCGGTGCACAGTTTGACCCGGAAAAAGTAGATTTGTTCTTCGAGAGCAAAGCAGGCAGAATCCAGATTATAGAAAACGGTACAGCCGTAAACTACAGTGAAGAAAAAGCAACTGAAATATTATCACAGCCAGAAGTTACAGCGACAGCAGATATCAAAGAAGGTACAGAAAGTGCAGCCGCATGGGGATGCGACCTGACTCACGGTTACATTGATATCAATGCGGATTACCGGAGTTAAGGAGGAATATTATGCAGGAAAATATACAGCAATACCTGGACAAAGCGCAGGTGCTAATAGAAGCACTTCCTTATATCCAACGTTTCAACCGTAAGATTATTGTGGTAAAATATGGCGGCAGCGCTATGGTTGATGAAGAGTTAAAAAGACAGGTAATTGAAGATGTTACACTCTTAAAGCTGGTTGGATTTAAGCCTATTATTGTACACGGGGGAGGTAAGGAAATCAGCAGATGGGTCGGTAAGGTAGGCATGGAGCCTCAGTTTATCAATGGGCTGCGTATTACAGATACAGATACGATGGAAGTTGTGGAGATGGTGCTCGGTAAAGTGAATAAAAGTCTGGTTCAGCTTGTGGAGGAACTGGGGGTTAGGGCAATCGGAATCAGCGGCAAGGACGGAGGTCTGCTGAAGGTAGATAAGAAACTCTCAGGCGGTGAGGATATAGGGTTTGTAGGAGAAGTGAAGAAAGTAAATGCAGAGATTCTCTATGACCTTCTTGAAAAGGATTTTCTTCCCATCGTTTGTCCCGTGGGGCTGGATGATGAATACAACACATATAACATCAATGCAGACGATGCGGCCTGCGCCATTGCCCGTGCAGTACAGGCAGAAAAACTGGCGTTTCTGACGGATATTGAAGGGGTTTATAAAGACCCGGACGATCCGAAGACCTTAATTTCAGAGCTTCGGGTAGAAGAAGCCCAGGAATTGATGAAAGATGGCTACATAGGGGGTGGGATGCTGCCTAAGCTGCAGAATTGTATCGATGCTATAGAAAACGGTGTTTCGAGAGTCCATATTCTGGACGGCAGAATCGCACACTGTCTGCTTTTGGAGATTTTTACAAATAGGGGAATTGGAACCGCGATTTTAGGCGGCGAAGAAAGTAGGTATTATAATGGTGAACAGTAAGATTCAGGCAGGAGAGGAAAATCTTCTGCACGTATACAACCGGTTCCCCATTGCCCTGGACCATGGGGAAGGGATGTATGTATACGATGCGGATGGAAAAGAATATCTTGATTTTGCCGCAGGCTTTGCAGTAACGGGCCTGGGATATAATCATAAAGAATTTAATGAAACACTGAAAGAGCAGATTGATAAAATATATCATATTTCGAATCTTTATTATCATGAGAATTGCGGAGATGCAGCCAGGGCATTGAACCAGGCATCAGGCATGGACAGAGTATTCTTTACAAACAGTGGCAGTGAAGCCAATGAGGGCGCGCTCAAATCTGCAAGACGGTATGCATACACGAAGCAGACGGGGCGGTATGAATTCATTGCTATGGAAAACTCCTTCCACGGGAGAAGCTTTGGCTCCGTGTCTGTGACCGGACATGATTCTTACAGAGAACCTTTTGAACCAGTTGTTCCAGGAGTGCATTTTGCAAAATTTAATGATTTAGAGAGTGTGAAGGCCCTGGTAAATGATAAAACCTGTGCAATAATTTTGGAACCTCTTCAGGGAGAGGGTGGAATTAATCTTGCGGCCCAGGAGTTTATGGAAGGAATCCGCAAAATCTGTGATGAGAATGATATTCTGATGATTTGTGACGAAATTCAGTGTGGAATGGGACGTACCGGTACTATGTTTGCGTGGCAGGGATTTGGGGTGAAGCCTGATATTATTACCATGGCAAAAGCGATTGGAAACGGAATACCGGTGGGAGCCTTTGCAATGACAAAGAAAGTGGCAGAATACTCTTTAAAGCCCGGCGACCACGGTGCAACTTACGGTGGAAATCCCCTGGCATGTACGGCAGTAAAAAAGGTGCTGGAAATCTTCGAGAAGGAACGCATCTTGGACCATGTAAATAAAGTTTCTCCCTATCTGACGAAGCGTATGGATGAACTTGTGACTAAATGGGATTGTATTGTGCAGAGAAAAGGAAAAGGCCTGATGCAGGGACTTCAATTTACGATACCTGTGTCAGAAATAAATAAAAAAACTGTAGAGGAAGGACTGCTGCTGATTCAGGCAGAAGGGAATGTAATCCGGTTTGTCCCTCCCCTGATTTTAGAAGAGAAACATGTTGATGAGATGATAGAAAAACTGGAGCGTGTTTTGACCGATAGTGATTAGCGAAACATTGAACACTTGGCGAGGTTTTTCACGAGCCTAGTGAGAAAGTTCACCTTTGTGGTGTGTATTGTCGAGCTTAGCACGCAGGTCGTTCTTTGAGCCTGGCGAAAAGAACTTCCTCATGAAATGATAAAAACCAGTCACCCCGGACATACTACTATAGAAAATAGGAGGTATGAGGATATGATTGGTTTTTTTATTGCTTTGTTATCCGGTGCTCTTATGAGTGTACAGGGTGTGTTTAACACACAGGTAACAAAAACAACCGGAATGTGGGTTGGAAATGCATGGGTTCAGCTGACAGCATTTCTTGTGTGTGCGATTGCATGGTTTGTCACTGGAAGAGAGAGTATTGCTGCAATTGGAAAGGTAGACCCCAAATATATGCTGCTGGGGGGAGTGATCGGCGCCGGTATTACATGGACTGTCATAAAAAGCATGGCTGCGCTGGGACCTGCGAAAGCGGCCCTTTTGATTGTCATTGCCCAGTTGATTGTGGCATATGTCATTGAGCTCATGGGATTGTTCGGTGTTGAAAAAGAGCCCTTGGACTGGAGAAAGATAGGGGGGCTGGCTTTGGCTCTGATAGGAATTGCTATTTTCCAGTGGGAATGACGGCTGCAGCCGTTTAACAAAAATGTAACAAAAACGTAAAAATATGTATTGTAATTTGAGCTATTATTCGATACAATATTAGTGTCCGGCGAGGGGATTCCAGGCAGCCGAAAGACTGTGAGGGAATTATGAAGGACAGGAGAAATACAGGAATCCGCAGATTTCTATATGTCATTTTTGCAGTAATGATATTGACGGCAGGATGTAAAAAAGATAAGGCGGATGATTTTACAGAGTTGGAGTTAGGGCAGACCGGTGATAAAACAGCAGAAGAAACGGAAGAAAAAGCTGTGCAGCAGGAAGAAAAAGTATCTGCCGCAGTTTTTGTCTATGTCTGCGGTGCGGTACATGCCCCGGGAGTATATGAATTGACTGAGAACGCCAGGGTATATGAAGCAATTGCGATGGCCGGAGGTGTGACCGAAGGGGCAGCAGGGGATGCTGTGAACCAGGCAAGACTGGCTGCAGACGGGGAGCGTATTTATATACCTACGGTGGAAGAGCTGGAAAAAGGGATTGTAGACGGCAATTTGCCGGAAGTAACAGGGACGGACACAAAGACAGAGGGAAAAGTAAATATTAATACGGCTTTAAAAGAGGAACTCAAAACACTGCCTGGAATCGGCGATGCCAAGGCAGACAGCATCATTTCCCACCGGGAATTAAACGGAGCATTTCAGTCTGTGGAAGATCTGATGCAGGTTGAGGGAATCAAAGAGGGAGTATTTAATAAAATAAAAGACAGGATCACGGTATAACCTTACAGTGGGAGGGCTGCTGTAAGGTTACAAGGACAAAGCGGAGCGGATTTTGTGTATTCGCTTTGGCTTTGGAAGGCTGGCATATCAGGTGTTAAGGGAAAGAGGAGTATGAGTAAAAAGAAGATTTTAGTAGTGGATGATGAAAAATTAATCGTAAAAGGGATTCGTTTCAGTCTTGAACAGGATGATATGGAAGTAGACTGTGCATATGACGGCGAGGAGGCATTGGAATATGCCAGGAACTGCGAATATGATTTGGTTCTTCTGGATGTGATGCTTCCCAAAATGGACGGATTTCAGGTCTGTCAGCATATTCGGGAATTTTCAGATATGCCGGTTGTCATGCTGACGGCGAAAAGTGAAGATATGGATAAAATCCTGGGACTGGAATATGGAGCCGACGATTATATTACGAAGCCTTTCAATATTTTGGAGGTGAAGGCCCGCATCAAGGCAATTATGAGAAGAACTGCAAAGCGGGAGGAACCGGCAAACAGTCCGGTTATTGTGAAGGGAGCTATGCGGATAGATTGCGAAAGCCGCAGAGTATTCATCGGTGAGCGTGAGATTAACCTGACAGCAAAAGAGTTCGATGTACTGGAGCTTTTGGCAATGAATCCAAATAAGGTATACAGCAGGGAGAATCTGCTGAACCTGGTATGGGGATATGATTATCCGGGTGACGCAAGAACAGTGGATGTGCATATCAGGCGTTTGCGTGAGAAGATAGAGAAGAATCCGAGCGAGCCTAAATATGTACATACAAAGTGGGGAGTTGGTTATTATTTCCAGGGGTGATTTTCATTTCAAATATAATGGTAAGTTTCTAAAAAGTCTGCGGTTTTGTATCATACTTTTAATTCTCGTGGTATCAATCATACCATGTATCGCTGCTTACAGCGGAATTATTAAAGCTTATGAGACAAGGGCTGTTTCCCTGAGAACCGCAGATATACAGAATCAATGTACAATTCTAAGCAATCAGCTAAACAGCTATAATTATCTGGCGGACACATCTTCCGAGGTTATCAATGCAAATTTAACCCAATTGACAAATATATACAATGGCCGGGTAATGATTGTGGACAAGGATCTCAAGGTAATAAAAGATACGTATAGCCTGGATGAAGGCAAAACAATGGTATCTGAAGATGTGATCCGCTGTCTCAAGGGCAGCAGCATAAATTATTATGACAAAGAGAACCGGTACATAGAGGTGACTTCTCCCATTATGGAGGGGAAATCTGAAGAGATATCGGGGGTGATGCTGGCCAGTGTATCTACAGACACCATTGAAGACAGCCTGAAGATACTGCATACAAAGGGCAGTACTATTTTGGGTATCGTATTTATACTAATGCTTGGACTAAGCCTGTTTCTGGCAGGGTGGATTGTAAAACCACTGCATAAAATCACAGCATCTATTGCAAATGTGTCTGAAGGATATGATGATGAGGTACTTCATGTAAATACATTTACAGAGACAAAACAGCTTTCGGAAGCGTTTAATAAAATGCTGAGGCGGCTGAAGCAGTTGGATGAATCCCGGGAGGAATTTGTCTCCAACGTATCCCATGAACTGAAAACGCCGCTGACATCCATGAAAGTGCTGGCAGATTCCCTACTGGCACAGGAAAATGTCCCGATAGAGTTATATCAGGAATTTATGGGGGATATTGCCAAAGAGATTGACAGGGAAAATGATATCATTACAGACCTGCTGACTCTGGTTAAGATGGACAAGACTGCACAGGATATGAATATCAAGACAGTAAACATCAATGAGCTTATGGAATTGATTTTAAAGCGTTTAAAACCTATAGCAGAGAATAAGAATGTGGAATTGGTTTTGGAAAGCTTCCGTCCGGTGTCGGCAGAAGTTGATGAAGTAAAACTAACTCTTGCTTTTTCTAATCTTGTGGAAAATGCGATTAAGTATAACCACGAAGATGGCTGGGTCCATGTTTCCCTGAATGCGGACCACAAATATTTTTATGTGAAGGTGGCAGATTCGGGTATCGGGATACCGGAGAGTGATCAGGTGCATATTTTTGAGCGTTTTTACCGTGTGGACAAGTCACATTCCCGTGAAATAGGCGGTACGGGACTTGGGTTGGCGATTGCAAGAAATGCAGTGATTATACACAGAGGTTCTATCAAGGTATATAGCAGTGAGGGGGAAGGAACTACATTTACTGTCAGGATTCCTCTGACCTATGTTGCGTAAACCCAGACTGCAAAGCAGCTTGTATATAGAACCAGACTGCGCAGCGGATTATGGTAACATCCATGTCACTAAGGTGGGAAAGGACCCCGCCTAAGTCGACAGGATGTACTTTGCAGCTAAGGTTTGAAAAGACCAAACCTTAGCTGCATAAGCATGGAGGTGGCATACATGAAAAGAAAATTATCAGGAATATTTTCCGTCTTTTTCTGCTTTGTCTTTCTGCTGTCTGCCTGTGCTAAGCGGACGGACGTAAAGGAAGGCGGCTCGTATATATACTGTCTGAATTCTGACAGAACAGGGCTGATAAAAGTGACTTACGAAGTGAAAGATAGGGGACCGCAGAAAGCAGCAGAACAGATGTTAAAAGAGCTGGAGACACCTGCCGAAGATATTGACTACACTGAGCCCATTCCAGAGGGCGTGAAGGTGAATAAATGTGAACTGGAAGGGGAAATTTTGTATATTGATTTTAATGAGGAATATGCAAAAATACAGCCCCTGGAAGAAAAGCTGGTGAGAGCGGCAATTGTAAAGTCCCTCGTCCAAATAAATGGAATCAGCGGCTTATGGTTTACTGTTGAAGGCGAGGATTTGGCTGACAGTACAGGCAAGGTGATGGGCTATCTAAATGAAGATGATTTCGTACAGAATACGGGTTCTTCCCTGAACTCTTATGAGACGGCTGACCTGACCTTATATTTTGCAAATGAAACCGGTGATAAACTGGTTGCTCAGACAATAGAAGCAAAATACAGCAGTAATACATCCAAAGAAAAACTGATCGTAGAGAAGCTGATGAAGGGGCCTAAGAAAAATACAGGATATCCTACAGTGAACCCGGATATCACTCTTCTGAGTGTTACAATTAAAGATAGAATCTGTTACGTGAATCTGGATGATGAATTTCTGAACGGAGGCGTCGACGTGAAGCCTGAGATTACCATTTATTCTATTGTCAATTCATTGGTGGAAGGGACAGCGGCAAATAAAGTACAGATTACAGTAAATGGAGAAAAAAATGTTTCTTATATGGAAACAGTAGATTTAACGCAGCTTTTTGAGGAAGATAGAAGCTGGGTAGAAGAAGCGGAGGGAGAATGATAAAACGGCCACTATGCATGGCCTCCGTTCTCTTTCTGGGTATACAGGCAATTCTGGTTGGGAGGTTCCATCTGGCGTCAGACTGGAAACCTTCCAGGTTGGAAAAGAGCATAGAAGGCAAGGCACAGGTGGTTTTGGGGGGGACTGTATACCGCAGGGAAGAAAAGGCGGAGTACGAAGTATTATATCTGAAGAACAATCAGGTTCATTTAAAAAATCAAATCTTTCAGGAATCTAAAATTCTAGTTTATATCAAAACAAAAAATCAGGCGTTAATTGGAAACCATATACAAATCTCAGGGGAAGTAGGGATATTTCAGAGTGCAAGAAATCCGGGGAATTTCGATCAGAAGTTTTATTACAGAAAAGAAGGAATCCATGTTTATGTGTGGGCAGATGAAATGAAGGTCAGGGATGCCAGTGTGAATATAGTAAGTGAGAATCTGGCTCTGATCCGCAGGAAATGGAAGGCTATGCTCACAGAATATCTGGGGGAGTATTATGGGAATAGTATGAGCGCAATCCTGCTGGGGGATAAGGGGGATCTGGACAGCAATGTAAGGGATTTGTATCAAAAGAGCGGAATAGGGCATATTCTTGCAATTTCTGGTCTTCACATGTCATTTTTGGGAAATGGCCTGTACAGTATGCTGCGGAAAACAGGGATGTCCTTCAAAGCGGCAGGAGCAGTTGGAATCTGTTTTCTGCTGGCTTATACTCTTATGACAGGCTGCGGGGTATCAAGTATCAGGGCTTTCATCATGTTCTTAGTGAGAATCGGCGCTGATATGGCTGGGAGGGATTACGACATGCCCACCAGTCTTGCACTGTCTGCAGCGATCATTACTGCGTGGCAGCCACTGTATCTTTTTGATGCAGGTTTTTTACTATCATTTGGTGCGTTACTTGGAATCACCGGGGTGGCTCCATGCCTGGAATTTTGTTTCTTGAAGGAAAGGAAGGGAGGAAAAGTACCCCGGGGCATAAAGTTTCTAAAAGGTTTCTATTCCAGTCTGGCTGTCAACATAACACTTCTTCCAATTATGCTTTATTTCTTCTTTGAATTTCCGCCCTATTCTATATTTTTAAATCTCTTTGTAATTCCTTTAACGTCTGTTGTCATGGGAGCGGGAGTGTTTGGTTCACTGGCTGTACTTGTTAGTAGTAAAGCAGGGGAGCTCATGCTGTTTATCTGTAAATGTATTTTATATCTCTATGACAAAGCCTGTCAGATAAGTCTGAGCTTTCCGGGCAGCAGAATTATAACGGGACAACCTTCAAAAGTAATGATATTTTGTTACTACATACTCTTATTTTTGTTCTGTATTTTTATCTATATATGTAAGAATGATAGCAAGACAGAAAAAAGTCATTTTCTGTTTTTGGTAAAAGAAGGATGGAAAAAGACTTTTGGAAACCTGTCCATGACAGTTATAGTCATAGTCTTAATCCTTCCAGGGTATTTTGCCAGCCAGGGCAGTGGGAAACTTACGGTAACCATGCTGGACGTGGGGCAGGGAGACGGGCTTTATATAAAAGGGCCTGAGGGTATGAACTATTTTGTGGATGGAGGAAGCAGCGATGTTTCATCCGTAGGAAAATACCGGATAGAGCCTTTTTTGAAGTCCAGAGGTGTGGCATCCCTGGATTATGTTTTTATTTCCCATGGGGATGCGGACCATATGAATGGAATAGAGGAACTGCTGGAAAATCAAAAGATGGGAATCCGCATAAAAACTCTTGTATTGCCCCCGGAAGAAGTACAGGATGACCCTTTAAAGGCACTGGCAAGAAAGGCGGCTGGACATGGGACGAGGGTGGCGGTAATGAATGAAGGAGATACATTGACAGAGGGGGATATGAAACTGACTTGTATGGCACCCGCACAGGCATATCGTGGGGAACCGGGAAATGCCGCATCTATGGTTCTGGAAATAGAATTTCAGGAATTTGACATGCTATTTACCGGAGATGTGGAAGGTGAGGGAGAACAGCTTTTAGGAAAGAATAAGCAATTAAAGAAATTTGATGTCTTAAAAGCGGCTCATCACGGGTCTAAAAATTCAAGTTCAGAAGAATTTTTGGAACAGACAAAGCCCCGGGTTTCATGGATATCGGCAGGGGTAGAAAACAGGTATGGACATCCTCATGAAGAAACATTAAAACGGCTGGATGCGGTGGGGAGCCGCATATACAGCACACAGCAGTGCGGCGCAGTGACATTAGTTACAGATGGAGAAAGACTGGAGGTCTTGCCGTACCTTCTTGAACATTAGTAGTTCAAGAAGTATACCTTATTGAACATTAAAAAATCTTTTGCAAAACAGAATGCTTTCCTATATAATAGAACCACTATGAAAAGTTTGAATGAAGATTTAAAGACAGGACAATTTAGACAGATATATCTTCTTTATGGAGAAGAAAATTATCTGAAAAAACAGTATAAGGACCGTTTCACAAAAGCAATGCTTCCGGATGAGGATACCATGAATTATGCCTATTTTGAAGGGAAAGGCATAGATATCAAGGCAGTGATTGATTTGGCGGAAACATTGCCCTTTTTCGCTGACCGCCGCCTGCTCGTATTTGAAAATACGGGGTTTTTTAAGAGTGCGGGAGCGGACTTGGCTGATTATATCAAGGATGTGCCGGAAACCACGTATTTCATTTTTGTTGAGAATGAGGTGGACAAGCGCAGCAAGATGTACAAGGCTGTAAAGGCAAAAGGACATGTTGTGGAGCTGCCTTTTCAGGATGAGTCAACCCTGAAAAAGTGGATTTTGGGACAGGTACGCAGGGAAAATAAACAAATTTCCGAATCTACGGTACTTTATCTGCTGAATAAAGTAGGTACGGATATGGGGAATCTGCAAAAAGAATTGGAAAAGCTGTTCTGCTATACTTTAGACAAAGCTGGCATTACACCCGAAGATGTGGATGCAGTCTGTGTTACACAGATATCAAATCATATTTTTGACATGGTGAATGCTGTCGCCGATAAACAGCAGGAACGCGCCCTCTATTTGTATTATGAACTACTGGCGCTGAAAGAACCTCCCATGCGTATTCTATTCTTGATGACCCGGCAGTACAGAATATTGTATCAGGTGAAGGCTCTGCTGAAGAAAAATTATGGAAGAAAAGAAATTGCCGCCAAAGCGGGTCTGCACCCTTTTGCGGCGGGAAAATATATAGAACAGGCCAGATATTTCCGTTCTGGGGAGCTTAGAAGCATTATGGAGGATAGTGCCGGGATAGAGGAGCGTGTGAAGACAGGAAGACTTACAGATATACTTGCTGTAGAGCTCTTTATTGTGAAGTACTCCTCTAAACAGACAGAAGCGTAAAAAAGCTGTTTGAAAAAATGGTTGCCAAGCCAGAGGACGCATGATAGGATAACAGTGTTTCGTTTATCCGATTAATCAGATAAAGGTTTTGGCAGATAGAAGAAATATCATTGAATTTATGGGAGATATGGAGGAATAGAAGTTGTCAGGAATAGATCAGAGTAAGATACGGAATTTTTGTATTATTGCACATATAGACCACGGAAAATCTACTTTGGCGGACCGGATTATCGAAATGACCGGACTTTTGACCAGCAGAGAGATGCAGTCCCAGGTACTGGACAATATGGAGCTGGAACGGGAGAGAGGGATTACGATTAAGGCGCAGACTGTGCGTACCGTATATAAGGCAAAGAATGGGGAAGAGTATGTTTTCAATCTAATAGATACTCCAGGACACGTTGATTTTAATTATGAGGTGTCCAGAAGTCTCGCTGCATGTGACGGGGCAATTTTGGTAGTAGATGCGGCTCAGGGCGTGGAGGCACAGACTCTTGCAAACGTATATCTGGCACTGGATCACGACTTGGATGTTGTTCCCGTTATCAATAAGATTGATCTTCCAAGTGCAGATGCTGACAGAGTAAAAGAAGAGATTGAGGATGTCATAGGGCTTGATGCAGAAGATGCACCGCTGATTTCTGCAAAGACAGGACTGAACGTGGAAGATGTGCTGGAACAGATTGTACAGAAGATACCCGCCCCATTGGGAGATTCAGCGGCACCTTTGCAGGCATTGATTTTTGACTCGCTTTATGACTCATACAAAGGCGTTATTGTATTCTGCAGAATTAAAGAAGGAACCGTAAGAAAGGGAACTACAATCCAGATGATGGCCACAAAGGCAAAGGCAGACGTTGTGGAGGTCGGTTATTTTGGAGCCGGACAGTTTATACCATGTGAAGAGTTGAGTGCGGGAATGGTAGGTTACATTACTGCCAGTCTGAAAAATGTGAAGGATACCCGCGTAGGTGATACGATAACAAATGCGCAGAATCCTTGTGCAAAACCTCTTCCTGGTTATAAGAAGGTAAATCCCATGGTATATTGCGGACTTTACCCCGCAGATGGCGCCAAATATCCTGATTTGAGGGATGCTTTGGAAAAATTACAGCTCAATGATGCAGCACTTCAATTTGAGGCTGAAACATCTGTAGCCTTAGGTTTTGGTTTCCGGTGTGGTTTTCTGGGACTTCTTCATTTGGAAATTATTCAGGAGAGGCTGGAGAGAGAGTATAATCTGGACCTGGTAACGACAGCGCCCAGTGTTATTTATAAGGTATATAAGACCAACGGGGAAGAGATTGATTTGACGAACCCGACGAATCTTCCGGACCCCGCTGAAATTGAATATATGGAGGAGCCGGTTGTAAAGGCAGAGATTATGGTGACTTCTGAATTTATCGGTGCAATCATGGACTTATGCCAGGAGCGGCGCGGTATTTATCAGGGTATGGAATATATAGAAGAAAAGCGTGCGGTTCTGAATTACCACCTTCCACTTAATGAGATTATTTATGACTTTTTCGATGCCTTAAAGTCCCGCTCCAGAGGATATGCCTCCTTTGACTATGAGATGCTGGGATATGAAAAGTCCGAACTTGTGAAACTGGATATCCTCATTAATAAAGAGGAGGTGGACGCTCTTTCCTTTATCGTACACAGTGAGACAGCATATGAACGGGGCAGGAAGATGTGTGAGAAGCTAAAGGAAGAAATTCCGAGACAGTTGTTTGAGATTCCGATTCAGGCAGCAGTGGGAAGTAAGATCATTGCCCGTGAAACTGTAAGAGCTATGCGTAAAGATGTATTGGCAAAATGCTACGGCGGTGATATTTCACGTAAGAAGAAGCTTCTGGAAAAACAGAAGGAAGGAAAGAAGCGGATGCGCCAGGTAGGTAACGTGGAAATTCCGCAAAAGGCGTTTATGAGTGTGCTGAAGCTGGATGAGGATTAAGAGAGTGGAGAAGTACAAGAGTCTGACTTGTCAGGCTCTTTATTCTATAATAGGAAATTCCTGCGAATTTCCTGTTATAAAACCCTCCGGGGGATGCACACTACGCGCATAAGGAAAATGGTCACTGAAGCGACCGCGCTTCGGCGCGAGAGTCTGGCAAGCCAGACTCTTTATTCTATAATGGGAGTGAATAATGAAAAAAGAGCTGGAGCTTTATCTGCACATTCCTTTTTGTGCGAGGAAATGTGCATACTGCGATTTTCTTTCCGGTACAGCGGATGAAAAGATGCAGCAGGAATATGTGGATGCTTTGATAAGGGAAATACATGAATACCGGAGTGTTTATCATGATAAATACGAAATAACTACTATTTTTGTAGGAGGCGGAACTCCTTCTATTTTAACTGGGACACAGATATTGAAGATATTTGAGGCCTTGTATCAGAGCTTTCAGGTAGCCGAAGGGGCGGAAATCACAATGGAAGTGAATCCCGGAACTGTGACAAATGAGAAACTGCATTTTTGGAAACAGGCGGGAATCAACCGGCTGAGCATCGGATTACAGTCAGTGAATAATGAAGAGCTCCGGATGCTGGGACGTATTCACACGTATCAGGATTTTTTGAATACCTACAAAGCCGCCAGAGAGTATGGGTTTCAAAATATAAATGTGGATTTGATATCGGCTATACCAGGGCAGACCCTGGAAAGCTGGAAAAAAACTCTTTCTACGGTCACAGAACTGGAGCCTGAACACATTTCTGCCTATAGTCTGATTGTAGAGGAGGGAACTCCTTTTTATCAGTGGTATGGCAGCAGTGCGGAAGCAGGGGAAGAGAAAGAGTATTACCCTCTGCCATCGGATAAAAAAGGAGATACGCATCCTGCCCTGCCCGATGAAGATACGGAGCGGGCCATCTATGAACTTACGGCAGAATTGCTGGCTCAGTCCGGCTACAACAGATATGAAATATCGAATTATGCAAAAAAGGGGTATGCCTGCCGTCACAACTTGGGATACTGGGAACGGAAGGAATATTTGGGTATCGGACTGGGAGCATCCTCTCTTGTGAACCATACCAGATATCATAATACTACGGATTATGAGAAGTATATGGAAGGAATAATAGAGCAAAAAGAAATTTATGAAGAGGTGGAAAAACTAACCCTGTCAGATGAAATAGAGGAGTATATATTTCTTGGTCTTAGAAAGACGGAAGGAATCTCTGTGAAAGAGTTTGAAAGGCAGTTTGGAAAAGGCATAACAGATATCTATAAGGAAGAGCTGGAGAAGCTGGGGGCCGCAGGCTTACTTATAGGTTCATGGGATAGGCTTTATCTGACCTCCCGCGGAATTAATGTAAGTAATGCAGTATTTGTTGAGTTCCTGGACCCATGCCTGAATGAGGAGATATAGATAATTACGATTCAGCCACAGCTTGATTTCGCATGGCTGAATTGTAATTAAAAATAAAAAATATATAAACAGTGTTGACAAAAAGAAATCGTGGTGATATCTTAATATACGTAAGATGTTAGCACTCAAAACAAAAGAGTGCTAATAAGAAAAAGAATCGGAGAGGAGGGTCCTATGGCTATAGATACAAATATAGGTGAAAGAAAACTGACAATATTAAAGGCCATCATCCGGAATTATCTGGAGACGGGAGAACCTGTGGGTTCCAGGACTCTTTCGAAATATACAGATTTGAATCTGAGTTCGGCAACGATTCGTAATGAAATGGCAGATTTGGAGGATTTGGGATATATTTTCCAGCCTCATACTTCTGCGGGACGGATTCCTTCCGATAAGGGGTATCGGCTATATGTGGATATGCTGATGGAGGAAAAGGAGCAGGAGCTTTCGGAACTGAAGAATATCATGCTGGAGAAGACAGATAAGGTGGATAAAGTATTGAAGCAGGCCGCGAGAGTGCTGGCAGTAAATACAAATTATGCAACAATGGTATCTGCTCCGGTCAACAGCAGGAATACACTAAAGTTTATCCAGCTTTCCCAGGTGGATGAAGAACAGATTGTAGCAGTCATTGTAATGGGCGGCAATGTAATCAAAAATAAGATTATTAATATTGGTGATACCCTGAGTAATGAAAATTTATTAAAGCTGAATATGCTGCTGAATACCACATTGAATGGAATGTCTATTGAGGAGATTAATCTGGGGATGATTGCAATGCTAAAAGAGCAGGCAGGTCCTCACAGCCAGGTAATTGATGACGTTTTGGACGCAGTGGCTGAGATTATCCATGTGGATGAAGATATGGAAATTTATACAAGCGGTGCTACCAATATTTTCAAATACCCAGAGCTGAGTGACAGGCAGAGTGCCCAGGAAATCATTCATGCGTTTGAAGAAAAACAGCAGCTGGCAGAGCTTGTTACTGAGACACTGGCCAGTGAAGAAAACCGTGGAATTCAGGTATATATCGGAGATGAGACTCCGGTGAAGACTATGAGAGACTGCAGTGTTGTGACTGCAACCTATGAGCTGGGCGAAGGGATGAAAGGAACCATAGGTATCATTGGACCAAAGCGTATGGACTATGAACATGTTATGAAGACGTTGAAAACTCTGCAAAACGAGTTGGATGCAATTTATCATAAAGAGTCAAAAGAATAGGAAGGTGAATAGCCGGTGGAAGAAAAGATGAGCAAAGAAGACATGATAAAGGAAGCGGTGGAAGAGGCAAAGGTGAAGGCTGCGAAAGAAGCAGAAGAGAATGCAGCCGGTGAAGAGACAGACCTGCCGGAATCTGATATTTTGACGGAGGAAGCGCCGGATACTGAAAGGGAAGAATCATTTTGTGAGAATGTCCCGGAAGAGGATACAGAAGGAGATGACCAGCAGGAGCCGGGAGATGAGAAAGAAAAATCCGGCAAAGAGAAAAAAAAGTTTGGAAGAAAGGTAAAAAAAGATAAAAAAGACGAGAAGATTGAAGAACTGACTGACAGGCTTACTCGTCAAATAGCAGAGTTTGATAACTTCCGCAAACGTACAGACAAGGAGAAATCCCAAATGTACGAAATAGGTGCGAGAGATATCATAGAAAAAATCCTTCCGGTTATAGATAATTTTGAGCGTGGTATTGCGGCTGTACCGGAAGATGAAAAGACCAATCCTTTCGCAGAAGGGCTGGAAAAGATTTACAAGCAGCTTATGACTACGTTTGAGGAGATTGGCGTAAAGCCGATTGAGGCGGTCGGCGCTGAATTTAATCCGGATTTCCATAATGCAGTAATGCATGTGGAGGATGAAACACTTGGTGAGAATACTGTAGCTGAAGAGTTCCAAAAAGGCTATACTTACCGGGACAGCGTAGTAAGACATAGTATGGTGAAAGTCGCAAACTAATAATCATTTAATGTGAAAAATTTTAGGAGGAAAATTATATGGGTAAAATAATTGGTATTGACCTTGGTACAACAAATAGCTGTGTAGCTGTTATGGAAGGCGGACAGCCAACAGTAATCGCAAACACAGAAGGCGCGAGAACAACTCCGTCCGTAGTTGCTTTTACAAAAACAGGAGAGCGTCTCGTGGGTGAGCCTGCAAAACGTCAGGCAGTAACAAACGCAGATAAGACAATTTCTTCCATCAAAAGAGAGATGGGATCAGACTATAAAGTAACGATTGATGATAAAAAATATTCTCCTCAGGAGATTTCTGCCATGATTTTACAGAAATTGAAAGCAGATGCAGAAGGATATTTGGGTGAGAAAGTAACGGAAGCGGTTATTACTGTACCGGCATACTTCAACGATGCACAGCGTCAGGCAACAAAGGATGCCGGAAAGATTGCAGGCCTGGATGTAAAACGTATCATCAACGAGCCTACAGCAGCAGCGCTTGCATATGGACTGGACAATGAAAAAGAACAAAAAATCATGGTATATGACCTGGGCGGCGGTACATTTGACGTATCTATTATTGAAATCGGCGACGGTGTCATTGAAGTATTATCTACAGCAGGTAATAACAGACTTGGTGGAGATGACTTCGACCAGAAGATTACAGATTACATGCTGGCTGATTTCAAGTCAAAAGAGGGCGTAGATTTGTCCACAGACAAGATGGCTCTTCAGAGACTGAAAGAAGCAGCTGAGAAAGCAAAGAAGGAGCTTTCTTCTGCAACAACAACAAACATTAACCTTCCGTTCATCACAGCAACATCTGAGGGACCGAAGCATTTTGATATGAACCTGACAAGGGCTAAGTTTGATGAATTAACTCATGACCTGGTTGATCAGACAGCAGAGCCTGTAAAACGTGCATTGTCAGATGCAGGTATCAATTCATCTGAATTGGGTCAGGTATTGTTAGTGGGTGGTTCCACACGTATTCCTGCAGTTCAGGAAGAAGTGAAACGTCTCACCGGAAAAGAGCCAAGTAAATCACTGAACCCGGATGAATGTGTTGCGTTGGGCGCTTCTGTACAGGGCGGTAAATTGGCAGGTGACGCAGGCGCGGGAGATATTCTTCTTCTGGATGTTACACCATTGTCACTTTCCATTGAGACAATGGGCGGAGTTGCTACAAGACTGATTGAAAGAAATACAACAATTCCTACAAAGAAGAGCCAGATTTTCTCCACAGCAGCAGATAATCAGACAGCAGTTGATATCAACGTTGTTCAGGGCGAAAGACAGTTCGCAAAAGACAACAAGTCTCTCGGACAGTTCAGACTGGATGGAATTCCTCCGGCTCCACGTGGAATCCCACAGATTGAGGTTACCTTTGATATAGATGCTAATGGTATTGTAAATGTATCCGCTAAGGATCTTGGAACGGGAAAAGAGCAGCATATTACAATTACAGCAGGCTCCAATATGTCTGATGATGATATCGGCAAGGCAGTAAAAGAGGCGGCTGAATTCGAAGCACAGGATAAAAAACGTAAAGAAGCAGTTGATACAAGAAATGAAGCTGATGCAATGGTATTCCAGACCGAGAAAGCCATCAAAGAAGTGGGTGACAAAGTAGATGCAGCAGATAAAACTGTTGTAGAAGCTGACTGCCAGGCATTGAAGGATCTTCTTGCAAAATCAACTCCTGAAGAAACAACTGAAGCTCAGGTTGCTGAGATTAAGGCAGCAAAAGAGAAGCTGATGGAAAGTGCTCAGAAGTTATTTACTAAGATGTATGAGCAGGCAGGAGCTGGTGCGGCAGCAGACGGACCGGCACCGGAGGCAGGTCCTGCACCAGAAGGCTTCCAGGGAGATGATGTAGTAGACGGAGATTACAAGGAAGTTTAAGGGCCTGTTAAGAGAGGATTCTACGAAACCGCTTTTTGCGGCTTCGTAGAATTTCTATGTTACTAGATATTTGAGAAGGAAAGGTCCGGGGGCTTTTCCAGGTTATAAAAAGTAGACAGATGAAAGGGTAGAGTGTTATGGCAGAGTCAAAAAGAGATTATTACGAGGTGCTTGGCATAAGCAGGGATGCTGATGATTCAGCAATCAAAAAAGCATACCGTGTGTTAGCCAAAAAGTACCATCCGGATATGAACCCGGGAGATGCCGAGGCTGAGAAGAGGTTTAAAGAGGCATCTGAAGCGTATGCAGTACTTAGTGACCCTGAAAAACGCCGCCAGTATGACCAGTTTGGACACGCAGCATTTGAAGGAGCCGCCGGCGGTGCGGGTGGTTTCGGAGGATTTGATTTCAATGGTGCTGATTTCAGCGATATATTTGGTGATATATTTGGAGACTTGTTCGGAGGGGCCGGCAGAAGAGGCGGCCGTGCCAGCAATGGTCCGATGAAAGGTGCAAATGTACGCAAGAGTATCAGAATCACATTCGAGGAGGCGGTCTTTGGATGTGAGAAGGAACTGGAGGTTGTGTTAAAAGACCCATGTTCAACATGTGATGGAACAGGGGCAAAGCCAGGCACATCTCCTGAAACCTGCTCGAAATGCGGAGGAAAGGGCCAGGTAGTTTACACATCCCAGTCCTTCTTCGGTACGGTGCAGAATGTTCAGACTTGCCCAAGCTGCGGCGGTACAGGGAAAATAATTAAAGAGAAATGTACGTCCTGCGCAGGAACCGGATATGAATCCAGCAAGAAGAGGATTCAGGTATCTATTCCGGCAGGTATAGATAATGGGCAGAGTGTACGCATCCGCGAAAAGGGGGAACCAGGTATAAATGGCGGACCGAGAGGCGATTTACTGGTAGAGGTGAATGTTTCCAGACATCCGATTTTCCAGAGACAAGATGTGCATATTTTCTCAACCGTTCCGATTTCCTTTGCCCAGGCGGCTCTTGGCGGTGATGTAAGAGTCCCCACAGTGGATGGTGAGGTAATCTACACTGTGAAGGCAGGGACAAAGACAGATACAAAAGTGCGTCTGAAAGGAAAAGGAGTCCCTTCTTTGAGAAACTCACAGATTCGCGGCGATCACTATGTTACTCTGGTGATTCAGACACCGGAGAAGTTAAGCCCGGAGGCAAAAGAAGCATTACGTGAATTTGACAGATTGACGGGAAACTCTTTGAACCAGGAAAGTCCTTCTGAGAGCGGGGCAAAGTCAAAAGGTAGGAAAAAAGGCTTTATGGGAAAAGTAAAAGAAGCCTTTGATGAATAAAAGAGATAAAAAACAGGGAAGTGCCGTGAAATAGCTGGTTTAGAGCTATGAAGCGGCACTTTTGCTTTGTGTGAATAAAAACCAATAGGCCGGCAGCCGATGTAATATGATAGAAAATATCCATAAGTGTATTAGGATTTTCAATTTGGTCATAAGAGGCCTCCATGCTATCATATAATAGCAGCTTGTGTAGTAATGCTGAAGTCGAATCAGGAGGAAATATTATGGAAGTTATTAAGGAGTTGCCGGAGGTATTCGGGGATTTTGCAGAACAACGTAAAAATTCATTTTTAACGGTGAAAGAATTAAAGGATAAAGGAGTGCCGGTTGTAGGGGCATATTGTACCTACTTTCCGAAAGAGATTGCAATGGCAATGGGAGCCGGAACAGTAGGGCTGTGCTCAACATCGGACGAGACAATAGCGGAAGCAGAAAAGGATCTTCCTAAGAATCTGTGCCCTTTAATCAAGTCCAGCTATGGGTTTGCAAAAGCGGATAAATGTCCGTATTTCTATTTTTCCGATGTGGTGGTGGGAGAAACTACCTGTGACGGAAAGAAAAAGATGTATGAATATATGTCTGAGTTTAAAGATGTTTTTTTGATGGAACTTCCGAATACGCAGGGGGAAGAAGCACTGAAATTGTGGAAGAAAGAGATTATTCGTTTTAAGGAATATCTGGAAAAGAAGTTTGATGTGACCATTACAGAAGAGGATATCCTTGAGGCAATTAAAGTAGAGAATCGTGTACGAAGTTCCCTCCGCAGGTTTTACGAAGTGATGAAGAAGGATCCGGTTCCAATTACAGGGTACGATTTATTTAAAGTTTTGTACGGAAGTACCTTTAAATTCGACAGAGAAGCAATTCCTGCTGAGGTGGATGCTTTGACTGAAAAGATTGAGGCAGAATATGCAGGCGGGAAAAAGCAGAAGAAAAAACCACGCATTTTACTGACCGGATGTCCTCTGGGCGGGGCGACGGAAAAAATCATTAGAGCCATTGAAGATAACGGCGCTATTGTAGTTACTTATGAGAATTGCACGGGAGCTAAGGCGATAGACCAGCTTGTAGATGAAGAAAATCCGGATGTATATGATGCTTTAGCAAGACGTTACCTGAACATTGGATGCTCTGTTATGACACCAAATCCAAACCGCTTTAAACTGCTGGACAGGCTGATTGATGAATATCAGGTAGACGGGGTTGTAGAAATGACACTCCAGGCTTGCCATACATACAACATAGAAACATTGGCAGTCCGGAGGTTTACCAATGAAAAGAAAGGAATTCCATATATTCATGTGGAGACAGACTATTCCCAGGCGGATATTGCACAGTTGAATACGAGAATTACAGCGTTTATTGAGATGCTGTAATGTTTACATGTAAAGATAAACGGGACATGGAATAAAGCTGTCTGTTTTCTGACTGCCAGTATTATAGAGGAGGAGTTATGCAGAATGCAAGGTGATAAAAATGAATTTATCACACATTTTGCAATACCCTCCTTTTTTTCATTTATTCTGGTAATAGAAGACGGCTACCTGGGTTCTGTCCCGCAGGTTCAGCTTATCCAAGATAGAACTCAGGTAATTTCTTACAGTCCCTTCACTTAAAAAAAGAATGGATGCAATTTCCTTGTTGCTGCGCCCTTCGGCAATTAGCTGTATAACCTCCAACTCTCTGTCATTGATGTCACAGGAAGCGTAGTCAAAAACAGATTTTTTCTCAAGAAGAGATGGGATTTTGGATACAATCTCTTTTCCGAATACGGTCTGGCCGGAAGATACAGCAAGAATGGCAGGGATGATATTTTGGTAATCCTGTTTCAGAATATAGCCTTTCGCCCCCAGCTTTAATGCCATAATGATATATTCATCATCCAAAAATGTAGTCAGCAGGAGGATACGGGCATCCGGGTATTCTTTCAGAATCTCTGCTGCAGCTTCCAGTCCACTTATCTCTTTCATGCGGATGTCCATGAGCAGAACGTCCGGCCTGTATTTCTTATACAATGAAATGGCTTCTTTTCCGTCACTTCCACATGCAGGAATATGGAAATCTTCCCGTGTTTCCAAAATTGTTTTCAATGCACCTGTCACCAGACAATCGTCATCTACAATTAAGATATTCATAGTTAAATCTCCTTTGGAATGGTAATAAATATTTTAAATCCATGTTCAGTAAGAATCTGTATATGCCCTTTTAATGAATGTATTCTTTCCTTCATATTGATCAGGCCAATACCAGCGCCGGAAGAGTGAACAGCAGTCCCGTTATCTTCAATACAGAACTGGTACAATGCAGGGTGCTCTCTCATACTAAGCTGTACAGAGGTTGCACTGCTGTGCATTATAATGTTGGAAAGCGCTTCTTTTGTGATGCTGATAAAACAATATTTAATCTCTTTTGGGATGTCCCTGCTCATATCATAAGAAAACGATATGGGACAGAATGTAAAATCATGGACAAGACTATTTATTGCTTCCTCTAAATTTATAGATTCGTCATGAAGGTCATGCACGCTGCTTCGGATACTATCCATTGCAGAATTTAAGGTGGCATCAAGGGTTTTCAGGGAATCAGACAATGAGTCATCTTGATTAACGGCGCGTACAGCCCCTGTCATCAGGATGGACCGGGAGAGAAGATGCCCCACATTGTCGTGGATTTCACGGGCAATCCGGTTGCGCTCCCGGAGGGTTGCAGTGTAGATTTCATAGTCTTGTTTTTCTAAAAGTGTGTGGTTTTTTTCTGCCAGGAGAAGGTTCCTTTCGGTACTGTCATCTCTTGTATGTTTATACAACGACTCTAATTCACTGCAGCTTTGAGTATTCTTCTGCAGTACAAAGGAAAGCAGGAGTCCAAAGGAACACAGGAAGAAGGAAAAAAAATCTGTAGTTCTGAGACAGAAAAAATAGAAATAAAGGAACCATCCGGCTGCAGCCGGCAGAAACTTCCTGTGCCAAAACAGAATATAAGAGACGGCGGTAAAAAAATAAAGGAAAACAGGATAAAACCATGAAGCCAGGAGAAACAGAAGGGATACGGGCAGTATATAAGTACCTGAATCCAGAAAACAGTCACCGCAGCATATAATTAAGGCAGCCAAAAAAGCCAGCACAAAAAAGAAATCCGGACTGGCTTGAAACAGGGCAAAAAAACAGTACAGAAACAATAGGCTTATGTCTCTTATATATTTCATGTAAAATCTCTCTCTTTCTACTTTTTGGATACGAAAAGTAAAAAATTGAATACATTGTTATAAATATTCTTTGAAATTTATTATATCATGAATATAAGGCTTGTAAAAGGATGAAAGGGCAGGAGATTAAAAATGACAGTTTCAAAAGTAAAAAGGGTACATATACAGCTTCTTGGTAAGTTCGAGATGAAAGGCGGGAAAGAAGTGATTGATGAATCAGGAATCCATTCTAACATGATGATGAAGCTGCTGGCTTATATTATCTGTCACCGTCAGAAAGAAATTACCATTCAGGAGTTAAGTGAGAATTTATGGCCGGATGAGACAAGTGCAAATCCTGCCGGCGCTTTGAAAAATCTGATGTATCGGCTTAGGAGCAGACTATGCAAAGAATGGGGCCAAGACAATCTAATATTGACCGGACACGGCTGTTATAGGTGGAATCCGGAAATTGCAGTCACTGTGGATGCTGATGAGTTTGAAGTGTATTATAAAATGGCATTGAAAACCAGAAACCCGGAGGAAAAGAGTGATTTGGAACAGAAGGCTGTAGATTTATATAAAGGAAAGTTCTTGCCGGGATTATCAAATGAACACTGGGTGATGTCTTTAAGTGCCTATTATCACAGCATTTATCTGGATGTTGTGAAAGAAGCGGCTTTTTTTTTCGAAAAAAACAGAATGTTTACCAGGATGGAGGAAATTCTTCAGCGTGCCACCATAATAGAAACTTTGGATGAGGAGCTTTACTGTCTGCTGCTTCGGGCAATGCTGGGAGGAGATAAACAGAGCCTGGCACTAACAAGATATGTGGAAATTGCAGAGCTGCTGTACGATAATCTGGGGGTGCGTCCTTGTATGGAACTTCAGGAGATTTATAATGAGATGATGAAACGGCATCATGAATATGAGCCGGACATCAGTGCTATACAGCAAAAACTAAAAAGGGAGAAGGAGGGAAAGGGAGCTTTTTTGTGTGAGTACGGTATTTTTACGAAAATCTATGAGCTGGAGACGCGCAGATACGAGCGGTTTAAAATACCGGTGTACTTATCCCTGCTTTCCCTTTATCCGGAAGAGCGTATGAAGAGAGGGAGTTCTTTTTATCTGAAAGTCATAAACAACGGTATGGCACAGATGCAGAAGATACTTTTAAATTCCCTGCGCTACGGAGATGTTATCACACGCTACAGTGTCAGCCAGTTTTTGGTCATGCTGCCGGGATGCCGGTGTGATGATGCAAAGGTGGTACTGGAGAGAGTACAGAATAATTTCTACGCAGGCGGGAGGCATGTGAAGGTGAAAATACAGTACGGACTCAATGAAATAGAATTTCATTAGATGAGAGAGGCTGATGATATGGAGAAAAAAATAAAATATCCCGTTACGGCGCTTAGAATTTGTATAGATAGCCTGGACCCTGGCAGCGGGGAGATAGAAGGAATCATCTGCGGGATTGCACTGGAATGTATGTATCCGTTTTGTGGAAGCGGAGAACTGCTGCTTTTAATTGATAAACTTTTAGATCAAATTGGAAAGCCGCAGGCCTCCAGAAAAGTAAGAAGTTTTAAGAGTCCAGGCGGGCAGCATGACGGCGGTTACAAGAGTAATCCTGTCCGTTATCACGAATCAGAAGAAATTGCAGGAGTGAAAGGCAGCCTGGAAACGAGAGATGTTTTCTTTATTTCCAGGCTTAGAAGCACCTGGCAGGGAATTGTGAAAGATCAGGAGGGTAATTCTCTGGGCAGATTTAATAGCGATCTGGAATTCTTGGATCTACTCTTTTATGACTAAAATGTGACCGGGGCAGGTTATAATAACAACACGGCCAAAGTTAACAGAAAATGAGGGAATCATAAGATGTATTTCCGGAAAGGATCGTGAAATCCATGACAGGAAACAGTGATGATGTTAAAAATCAGATAACAGGCGGGCAGACATTTGTAGTAGATATTAAATGCAGACAGAACCATACGTGGCAGGGAGTGGTGAAATGGGTAGAACAGAAAAAAGAGCTTCCTTTCCGCAGCGCATTGGAACTGATTAAACTTATGGATTCAGCGATGGAAGAGACAGAACCTGAGAAGAATGAGGACGTCTTAAAATGGCAGGATTCTTCTGATGTGGTCGGGAAGCTATAGATCACATCATTTTTTTGCCTTAAAATACTGTCAGCTTGATAGAGAAAAACTTTAAGAAAAGAATTGAGGCGGTCATGGAAAAGGATAAAAAAGAGGAACCAGTTGTTTTACAAGTCCGGATGTTCAGCGGTTTTCAGATGAAGAGAGGAGAGACAGAACTGGATGCAGACAGTCTCAGATCCAGGATGCTGACGAAACTTCTGGCATATCTGATCTGCCATAGAAATAATATAACAGGGATACACGAACTTAGTGAGGTGCTATGGGCAGATGACGCAAGTGATAATCCGGCAGGTGCATTGAAAAATCTTATGTACAGGCTGCGAAGCAGTTTGAAGAAGGCACTGGGAGATAGAGAATATATTCTGACAGGAAGAGGCAATTACCAGTGGAATCCGGAAATACCAGTGATAGTAGATGCAGAATTATTTTATAATTACTGTAAAAAAACCGGAAATGCCGTAAGCAGGGAAGAGAAGACAGAAGCCGGCATGAAGGCTGTAGGCCTATATAAAGGCACCTTTCTCCCGGAGATTTCAGAAGAATACTGGGTGACTTCTCTTTCTACATATTATCATTCTATGTATCTGTCTGCAGTAAAGAATCTGACAAGGCTTCTGGAGGAAGAAAAACAGTATAGTCTTGCGGAACAGGTGTGTCAGGATGCCGTTATGCGGGATTCCCTGGATGAAGAGATTCATTGTCATCTCATACGGGCCATGACTGCACAGAATAAACATAAGCTGGCTCTTGCCCATTATCAGAAGACAGTCCGGTTTTTATATGAAAGCCTTGGAGTACATCCGTCACGGGAGCTGCAGGAATTGTACGAAGAACTGCTGAGGGTCCGGCATAAGCAGGAGTGTGATATTAATGTTATACAGGAGGAAATGCAGGAGCACAATCAACAGGCAGGCACTTTTTTCTGCGAATATGGAGTTTTCAGGAAGATATATCTCCTGGAATCAAGAAGCAGTGCAAGACTTGGGATTTCCGTATATCTGGTGCTGCTTACTTTATATCCGGCAGTATCGATAGAAAAAGGAAGTGAAGCTTACACCAGGCTGTTCAGGAGAGGGATGGAGGTTTTGCAGGAGGTTCTTAAAAAAGCTCTGCGTTCCAATGACATTGTATGCAGATACAGCAGCAGCCAGTTTCTCATTATGCTCCGGGCATGCCAGTATGAAGATGCCGTGATGATAACGGAGCGGATTAAGCATAAATT
Source organism: Ruminococcus sp. (assembly GCA_013911065.1). Lineage (GTDB taxonomy): Bacteria > Bacillota > Clostridia > Lachnospirales > Lachnospiraceae > Muricomes. The sequence goes on from JACERV010000003.1 coordinate 57,218, forward strand.
TTACAGGGGTGAGAAAAAAATACGGATGCGGCTAAAATACAGCATAGATGAGATTATTACTTGTGAGTAAAAGCATGAAGCATGCAGGGATATAAGTACCCTGTGTTTCTTGATGATGAAATCAATAGGGAAACGTATACTCTCGTATTATTTTGAGAAAGGGGAGACAAAAGTGAGAAAGAAAATAAAAAGAGGTATAGCACTTATTCTTGCTATGTTGATTGTAGTAACAACCAATACAGGAAATATGTATGCAATGGATGATTCCGGACTGGGAACAACGGATACCCGGGAAGGTGAAACTTCCCAGACAGATACACCAGAGTCATATGTGGAGGAACCTTCGGATCCGGGAGATGCTGCGGCTTTGGACAACAGCGAAATGGATATGAAGCAAAATGAGGAGAATGCTCAGGATGCCGGACCTGCAGGCAGTAATGGAGCCGGTGCTGTGCCGGCCAGTGATGCAGTAATGTCAGAGGCAGATGGACTGACAGACGGTGCAGAGGATGAGAAGTTATTTGACATGTCAGCCAGTGTAAGTACCTCATCTCCGGTTTTATCCGGTCTTGGATTTACTTATTACATACATTACAATGTTCCCCCGCTGGAGGAGCAGGGAAAAAGCTATACAAGTGCCCAGATTACAGTTGAGCTTCCTGCTCATGTGCATGTAAAGACCACAGAAACAGGCGCTTTATCAGTAACAGGCGTGGATATAGACAGCAGCAGTCTGCTCCCTCTGGACGAGGGGAAAACAATGTTACTTATCAATCTGGTAAATCCCATGCCTGTAGGTACGGCAAAGGATATCAGTATCAATCTGACCACAGATAATTTTGAAATTGCAGATGATACTAAAATTAAATTAGCTCCGGAACTGACTGCTATTGCAGACGGTTATAAAGTAACAGGAAGCGTTCCCGAAAACAAGAAGCCGGAAGTTACAATCCGTGCCGATGATGGATGGAATATGACAAAGGCTGTGGGAGAGATACAGGAGGAAGAGGGGTATTATTTGATACCGTATACAATCAAAGCAGTCAATCAGCAGTCTGGAACAGATGCGGATTCCAACCGTTATGGACGGCTGCAGATAGAAAGTTTTTCTATTACGGACAGCCTCCCTTCTCTTACGGATGGAACGAAAAGTGATGGCAGGCTTATAGGCTATCCGGAAAATGGAGGGGCAGAAATTGTTTCCGTCACCATGGGCTCAGATCAAAAACAGATTTCTTATACTACAGAGAGCTATACAGACGGAAGCATCAAAAGCATTACGTTTGAAGATTATGAAAAGTCTTCGTCCGGCGCCCAGAATATTGGTGATGATAAACCTATTACTACTACATACACTGTAACCTTGAAGTATCCCAAAAATCCCTATATCACCTCTTCAGATGAACAGCTCAAAGAGTATGTTCTTCAGAATCAGGCCAAATTGGAATATAAGCTTCTGGGGAAGGATGCTAAGACGGTGGAAGATCGTGCAGATGTGGTTTTGGGGGAGAAGGAACCTGTAGGTACTTCCTATGGCTTTACGGTGGAGAAACTGGGAAAAATCGGAGACTGTGAATTTAATATTTCTGAAGCAGGAGAAACGGCAAAGTTTGCTTTATATAAAGATAAAGACTGTACGATGCTGGCAAGTGATATTACAGGAACTTGGACAGCGGGAGAAGAACAGAGCACAGATGAGTCAACGGGGAGGGTTACATTTTCCAATCTCCGTAAAGGTACTTACTATTTAAAAGAGACTTCTGTGCCGTCAGGTTTTAAAGAAATGGCTCCTAATCCGCTGAAAATTGAGCTGGGACCTGCAGTCATGGTTGAAACTTCTGATTCTGCAAAGGTTACAGATGCAGGTATATTACAGATTACAGACACTACAGATGAACTGGGGATAGTGGAATTCTATAAATTTGGTCAAAATGCGGAAGGTAATATTGATAAAATTGCAGGTGCGACGTTTATACTGACCAATGAAAATGATGGTAAAAAATATGAAGCAGTATCTGCCGGGGATGGCCTGGTACGTTTTTATGCAATACCGGCGGGAACTTACAGCCTGGCGGAAAAAAGCGTGGAAGATGACCAGTATATTGTTTCTCCAAAGATCATCAATGGCATCACAGTGACCGGAAATCAGGTGACTGTTCCAGAGGGGCTGGATACAATTTTGTTTCAGGGGGAAAATACAACAGGCTATTTAAATATTTCAAAAAAAGGTATCCTTAAAATCCAGAAAGTAAGTTCAAAGGATGCTGCCATCACACTGAGCGGTGCTGAATTTGAAGTATACGGACCCTATGAAAATGAAAGCGATGATATAAAAGAAGGTGACAAATCAACAGCCACACTTGTAACAGGACCTGATGGAACAGCAGTATCAGGGCCTCTGGATGCAGGCTTTTATATTTTGAAAGAAATTAAGGCACCGAGTGGTTATGCAGTCAATCCTCAGAAAATATATACAAAAGTTGAGGTGGAGGCAAATACTGTAACTCCCGATGGTACATACAAAATTGAAAATGATCCCATGATTCCATTTACAATCCATAAACAGGGTGTTGTAACAGCCAGTGACGGAAATACCGCATATACAGAGGAACTTCCGGGAGCAAAATTTGAGATTTATGATGCCCAGGGAAATCTAAAAGGCACGCTGACAACCAGGCTGGACCAGGGAGGCAAAGCAATCAGCGAAACACTGGAACTGGCACCCGGAACATATACCTATAAAGAAATAGAAGTCCCTGGCGGCTATACACCGATAGAAGGTTCTGTTAGTTTTACACTGCCTTTGACGGGAGACAGTCCTTCCCAGCTGCTGGTAATTAACTATGCATATTATGGACAGATAAAGATTGTAAAGACAGATGCCGCAGACAGCAATAAATATCTTTCGGGGGCAGAATTTGGAATATATGAAGATGAAGCCTGCACCCGGCTGATTGAAACAGTTACAACAGGTGAGGACGGCATTGCAGTATCTAAATTGCTTCCTGTAGATTCAGACAGTGGTAAAGCATACTGGGTCAAGGAAACAAAAGCACCGGATGGTTATGCTTTACTGGCACTGGCAGGGGAAAAAGTAATCGTAAATAAAGGCCGGCAGGAAACGGTAGAGAAGACAAATCTGGCATTGGCAAATATACAGATTACCAAAACAGATTCCAAGTCAGGTCAGCCCATTAAAGGCGTAAAATATGGTTTATATACCAAGAATGCCACCAGTGGATATGATCCGGTTCTTGATGCAGAATTCAAACATATTGTACAGATTACCGGACAGAATGGTATTTGTACGTTCAGCGGACTAATGCCTGATACTGAGTACTATGTGAAGGAACTTGAAACAGATAGTTCTTATGTACTGGATGGAACAATGCAGGGACCAATCCGCACAAAGGAAGGCACAGATTCCATTAAAGTAACGGAAGTGTCTTACCAAAATGACAGAAAAGCGAAACTTCTGGTGAATAAAACCACTACTATGGATGCAGAGAACGGTGATGAGGTGCCGATGGCAGGTGTGGAGTTCACACTCTATCATTATGATGCCCAGGCAGAGAATGGAATTGGCGCCCAGGCAGGAACTGCGGTTACTCAAATTCAGGGAGACGGTACAAAAGCGCAGGCAGTGTTTGACAGTCTGGTGCCGGGGGAATATATACTTGTTGAGACAGGGCTTCCCTCAGAAGAAGCAGGAGGCTATGCTCCCCTGAATTACCGGCAGAAAATCACTGTGCATGCAGGGGATAATCAGACTGGACAGGGATATGGGCAAAATATTATATCGGTGAAGAATGAGCCGGTGAACGGCAGATTGAAAATCGAAAAGATTGGACAGTATGCAGACGGAACCAATCAAAAGAATATTGAGGCCTCTTTTAAGCTTTACACAGACCAAACCTGTACCAGTGCTGCTTTGGATGTTTCCGGCAAGGAGATTGTACTGAACCTTACAGAAGCAAATACCATAGCACAGAGCGGATGGATTTCTCCGGGTACCTATTACCTGAAAGAGGAAACAGTTGATTCGGAATATACGCTGTGGACTGAACCAATTGAGATTCAGATAGAAAAAGGAAAGACAACAGAGAAAACCGATGTAAATGCACTTCTCAATAACAAAAAAGGAAAGATAAACCTGAAAAAGCAGGCTGCCTTTCAAATCAAGGATTCGGAAGGAGATAATAAAGTTTATTATGATTTAAAGGGATCCGCTTTTGTACTTATTAAAAAGACTGGTACGCTTGCACAGGATGTGACGGCGGATAACTTTACCCAAGCACTGGCAGATTCTAATGCAAAAGTAGACCTGACCAATAGCTCCAGCGGTATGTCGGGATGGATGGATGCCGGCGAGTATTGGATTGTAGAGTATAAAACCCCTGAGAATTATACCATGGATCCTTCACAGGGCAGTTATGTAGATAACATACAGACGAATGGAGCCGGTGTTTATGTGTGGAACAATGTATGCACTGTAATTTCAGGAAAAGTCTCGGATGCCGTTTCCGACACGGTAACGGTTGATAATATCACTGATAAAGGGAAACTGCGTCTGTTTAAAAGAGCGTTTACAGAGACGGGGGCTCTTCTGGATGGAGCACAGTTTGAAACATATATTGTGGATGCGGTAAACGGAACGGATACCCAAATTGAAACAAAAGACGGTGAAATAACAGTAAAATTGAGAAAAGTGAATATTTCCAATTCCTCAGATGCCGGAGGGCAGGTCATGGAAAGCGGAACCTCTGGTACCGGAGGTGCTGTAACCGTTGACATTGAGCCTGGAACTTACTATTTGAAGGAAATCAGTACAGATAAAATTAAAAATGGCCCATGGTACTGGTATGATCAATGGACAGGGCCAATTGAGGTAGAAACAGGAAAGGAAACTCAGGTTACAGTCCTCAACTATACCATGCATGGAGAAGGAACAAAAGTAAATCAAGAAGGAGCTCCACAGAAAGGTGCTGTATTTGGCGTTTTTGAGAAGGAAGAGGACGCCCAGAATATGGCGTCTTATATCCAAAACAATAATATATCCATATATAATGCAAATCCCGAATCTATAACGCAGGAACAAAAGTCCAGATTGGAGCAGTACAAAGACAACATACAGGATCAGGAATTTCTGACAGAAAAGGGGATATTGCAGACAGCCGTTTCTGACGAGGAAGGAAAATTTTTCTTTAACGGCCTGACCCCGGGGGAGGATTATTATGTAATTGAATTGCTGGCTCCCTCACAATTTGAAATATCCGGCGATGTGAAAAAGGTTACCATTAAAGAGGATGGTACAGGATTTACCCAGGATCTCAATTTCCAGAATTACAAACTGGGAAAATTTAAAGTAGTGAAATACACCAGGCTAAACACCAAGCTTTATGCTGTGGAAGGGGTAAGTTTTAAGGTCTATAAACCTAAGATGGATCAAACAGGAATAATCAAGGATATGGAACAATATGGAGACAGCGAAATTGTCGCAGAGGGCACGACAGACGCACAAGGGTACTATACATCGATTCTTCTTCCGGCAGGCCAATATATTATTTTCGAGGATAGTGTGCCGGTAAATGGAATCGTGGACAAAAATCCGGATTCGTCGCAAAATCACAGAATTGTGACAGTTACCAGAGACAATACGAATACGGAGTATGCAGAAATGGAGGATGGTAAAGGTTTCTATAATCCACCGTCAAAAGGAAAGTTCATTGTTAAAAAGATTACCGCACCCGTATCGGGAGGTGTTGTTTCAGTTGAATTCCAATTAGAAAAATTAACAGTTGGAAATTGGGAGAAGATGAATACCTTTACAGTGAATACAAACGGTGCTCAATACGAGTCCGGCTTCCTGGATGCAGGAATATACAGAGTATATGAGACAAATGCAACGGGTCTCACTATGGCCTACACAAAAGATAATCCTCTGCAATTTCAGGTTGAAGGCGGAAAGATTACCGGCTGTACGGTGCCCGGCGGTGTGTTTACAGGGGAAGACGGCACTACAACAGGAACCCCTTCAACGGAGGCAGATATAAACCAGCCCATGGAAATCCAGAATCAGCGCCAGGGAAGTCTGTCAATCAAAAAACAGGGTGCCTTTGGCAGTGGGGAAAGTTTGTCGGATATAGTAGGACTTAATGGCGTAAAATTTACGCTGTACAAGAAGGTTTCGGGAAATGCTGAGGCAGATTGTAAAAATACAGATAACTTTGTGGCTTCAAAGACAACAGCGGACATGGACAGCCAGAAGGGCGTGGCGGTATGGAACAATCTGGATGCAGGAAGCTATTGGCTGAAAGAAGATTCGCTGGAGCAAAACAGCAATTATACCCTTGATTCCGAAATTCGGGAAATTACGATAGAAAGCGGTAAGAAAAACAGCACCTATTTTGAAAGCCCTATTGTAAATTACACAACACACGGCAAGCTGCAGATTAAAAAAGTAGATGCTAATAATACAGGAAAGGTGCTACGTGCAACTTATAATATATATACAGATCAAGAGTGTACGAATCAGGCAAAAGACATAAATGGGGGGCTTGCGTCTATTACAACGGATCCTGGAACAGGTATAGGCATATCAGGGCTTCTTGGAAAAGGAGAGTATTACTTAAAAGAGGCAAGAGAACCGGATGGCTATATTCGGGATACAAAAGCATACGGTCCTTATACAGTGGAAAGCAACAAAATAACAGATGAGACACAGCTTCCTCTGACGGATCAAAAACTGTTTGCAATTGAAGTAACAAAGAAAGATACCAAAACCAATTCGGTCCTGAAAGGTGCTGAGATTGGCCTGTACAATTCTCCTGCATGCAGTGGAAGTGATCTGCTGGAAAGTGCCGTGTCCAATGGTGAAGGGATTGTACGTTTTGAAAATCTGACAGTGGATGGAGACAGCGGAGAAAAAACTTATTATGTGAAGGAAATCGCAGCTCCGGCCGGATATGACCTGAATGAACAGGTATTTGAGGTTCTGATTAAATATTCCGATTTTGAACAGACAGGAAACCCAATATATCCGGTAGAGATAGGAAATGACCAGCTTGGAAAGATACAGTTATTAAAGAAAGGGAACTGGCAGAATATTGATGAACAGAGTCAAACACAGATTCCTCTGGCCGGCGCGGAATTCAAAATTTATCCGGTGTCAGGCAAAGATATAGAGCACAGTTTCGATACAGAGGCTGCAGATACGATTGTGACCGGCGGGACAGGATATGCCGTTACAAAAGGGCTGGCGGCAGGCTGGTATGAAATTGTGGAGACAAAAGCACCAGCCGGTTATGCAAAGATAACAGATTCTTTCTGGGCAGAAGTAAAGAACAATGAAACGGAAGAAACTTATGTGAATACCCCTATCATGAATGTTCCGAACAAAGGAAGATTCACGATAGAAAAGTATGACGGGTCAGCGGAACAAGGGGGATTGACCTTAATTGGAAACAGCAGGGCAGCAGAATTTAAACTGGAGCAGAAGATTGCTGGGGAGTGGAAGAGTGTAGGAGGCGAAAACATCAAGGTTGCGGATGGAAAATATACATCCAATCCAGTGGAACCGGGAGAATACCGGCTGATTGAGACCGTTGCGCCTATTCATACATATGAACAAGATAATCACAGCTATTCTGTTGAATTTGCTCTGGACAGCACTCCCATTGAGTTTACCATATATGCCGGGCAGACCGTAGGAGTGAACCAGGCAGAAGGCGGACTCGATAATCCTGCAGTTTACAATAGTCCTCTGGGGAGCATCCGGCTGACAAAACAAGGAGACCAGAATGAGAATGAAAGGCTGGCAGGAGCGGCATTCGAACTGTATACAGATGAACAGTGTCAGAATAAAGTAGATAATTCCCTGAAGTATACAGGAAATGATGGTACTATATTGTGGGAGAAATTACTTCCAGGTGATTACTGGGTAAAAGAAGTTTCCACAGAGTCTTCAGACAAGATGCTTGATCAGAAGGGATATGGCATGAATGGGACGCCATCTAAAGTGACGATAAAGTCAGGACAACTGCTGAAGGCGGATTTGACGGAAAAGGTTACAGTTATCAATCATGCAGACAAAGGAAAGCTTCTGATTATAAAAGAAGATGAAAATGGAAATACCCCTCTGTCTGGTGCTGTCTTTGAAATCTATGCCCAAAGAAAAGGCGGAGGATGGGAGAATCAGCCAGTGGATACAGTGACTGTGGCAGAAACAGGCAGTTATTCCAGCCTTCTGCCGGCAGATGATGCCGGGACCAAGTATAAAGTGGTGGAGACAAAGGCTCCCTCAGGTTATACCCTGGACAGTACATTGTCTGAACTGGAAAAAATAGTAACCGTTTATCCTCTTCATAAACCGGAAAAAGAAAAAGAAGAGAATAAAAACGTAGTGACCTTCCTGAACCGTAAATTAGATACGGTCAGTGGTTTTGCTTCTGGGGTTAAAAAGCAGGTAAGAAAGGCAGGAACTTCCGTGTGGACCGGTGATGCTGTATCCGAAAAGAGCCTGCTGGAAAGTGACTATACAGCAGAATTTCTTGTAAATGACTATGCCGATGGGAGGAATGACATTGGCGCCTCAAAATTTACGGTAACAGATCATGACATTGTTATGGAAAAGAAAAGCGGGGAACAGGGAAAATACGAGGCGATTACAGCCACAGAAAAGGATTACAGGATAAATTCGGTTACATTACTTCCTACGAAGAATGGCCAGGATACAGAAAAAGTAACTGCGGTAGTATATATTCAAAAAACACTGCAGGATAAGGCAAATAATACCTGGTATCAGTATAAAAAGGTTCTGGATGTATCCACTGAGCAAAGTGTTATTTTTTCTTCTTCACAAGTGCTGGCAGAGGGAGAGAAGGTTGTCGGTGTTAAAGTGGAATACGGCAATGTAGGTCCGGGATTTACCAGTGAAGGTCTGGTGCTGAATGTGACATTCCTAAACCGTAGTGAATGGTCTGCAATCGAAGACAGTGAGGTAAGAAGAATTGTTAACAGGGCGGATTTAGAATGGACCTCCAAAAAGGCAGATGAATCAGGGCAAAGTGCGGGAGATTCTGCTGCCCTGAAGTCCAATCCGGTATACATTACATTGCCGCTGTACAAAGAAAGCCTGCCGGAAGTAAGCATTACCAATCAAATATTAAATAAAAAAAGCACGTACTACTCCGGTGATAATATCCAGTATCAGATTGTGGCGGAAAATCACGTGGCAGATGGTAAAAATGAAAGTCTTATAGGTCCTGCAGTCTCCATGAGAATGCCGGCAATGACAGTACTCAAGAGCAGTCTGAATGATAACGGCTATGTAAATGGATTCCAGATTACTCTCCGGCGGGCAGACGGCACAACAACAGTCATTCCGGTTTCCGCCTACAAAGCTATGAACAGAGAAACAAGTGCACCGCTGACGGCCCAGGGAAATGACCGGTATACTGAGTCAGATACATTAAAGAGTACCCAGTATATTTTCCAGTTTGATGACAGTATTGTTCTAAAGCCCGGAGATAAGATCATCATTAATTATACCGGTGTTATTACTTATGAAGCCAAGGGTGATAACGGAGTAACAAGTCTGGTATGCCCGGCATATCTGAGCAGTACAAAAAAAGCAGCAGTTTCTTTAGAGAACCCGCTTGGACTGAGTTTTATTCCATACAAACAGGCTTCAAGCCAGGAACTGCATGATAACGATATAATAGATGCTGCATTGTCTGATAGACTTCAGTATATGAATGATACAGCAGTAGCTGAAGTAAGTGATTCCAAGGTAGTGCAGTTGGTAAAATATATTGGTACAAAGAACCAGGACGGAAATATTGAATGGAAGGGGCCGGGGCAACGGGCACAGCTTAATCCAAATGAAACTTACTATTATAAACTGGTACTGTTGAACAATTCCACTGAAGCAATTGCAAAGGCCAGAATTGTAGATATACTGCCATTCAATGGAGATTCTTATGTCATGAAGGCCGGCGGTTCCTATACAAACCGTGGAACAACCATTCCCTCAGGTGCAGGATTTGAAGCTGTAACAGCAGAGAATTTGGAAACAAACGACAATAAACTCAGGCTATACTCAACGAACCATGACTGGGCCGTGCGCAATGATAATGAGTCGGAAGAAAATGGAATTCTGGGTATGATGTATAACAGGACATCAGGTTTTGCGGGGAACGGATGGGAAAACGGAATAAACAGTAATGCTACTGCATTGGGATTTGATGTAGATTTCGGCGGGGAGAATTTGGAACCGTATAATTCCTATGAAATTGTATTTAAGGTTAAGGCACCGGGACACACGGCAGATAAACTTCAGGATTATTATGAGAAGGTGATCGAGAATTCGGCCATGGCTTCTGTAACCAGAGCGGGAACGGAAAGTAATAAGACGATTGAGCTCAGTGACCGCATGGAGCCGGAGAAAGTAACTGCTGTATTGACACTTCCTACCGGCAGTATCGGTGATTACGTGTGGTTTGACCATGACAATGACGGAATACAGGGAACAAAAGAGGATGGTGATGAACCGGCCCAGGGAATTAAAGTGACGTTGTATAAGAAGACTTATTTTAAGTTCAACGGAAATACAACTTATAAGGAAGAGGCTGTGGATGAGACGGTTACAGATCAGAACGGCAGCTACAGGTTCGACGGTCTTGCATGTAAATATCTGAAGGCAGGAGCTTCTGCTGGTTCAGAGGAACCGGATGATTATGTGGGCAGTGAATATTATGAATACCGCGTTCACTTTGATATCACAGGATATACGGCAACGGAGCGCTATCAGGGAACAGATCCTGCCAAAGATTCTAATATTGACCAGAATGGTTACACGGAATATATTTCCCTTTCTGTAGAAGAAGGCGCCGGGGGCACCTTGATGGGCCAGCAGGATATGACCATTGATGCGGGGCTTGTAAGTCCGTATGCTCTTGGAGATTATGTGTGGCTGGATAAAAATAATGACGGTATTCAGGGAGAGGATGAGCCCGGCGTCAAAGGGGTGACCGTATTTTTATATAAGGTAAATGCCGGGGGAGAAGTTGCAGATAGTTATTATGCAAGAACAACCACAGACACGGATGGAAAATATCTGTTTGAAAACCTGATACAAGGGAAATATGTGATAGAATTTGATATTAGCAACCTGAGGAAGGCAGAAGACAGCTATACCTATCGGTACGACTTTACAAAGGCCGGGGAGCAGATAGATAATGCACAGTCAGATGCAAAATATCCGGTAGATAAAGATGGAAGAATCAGAAGGACGGATGTCATTACTTTAACCAGGGAAGCACTGGATAAGGCGGCAGGAAATGACGGTGTAGAAATGAACCGGGATTTACGCTGGGATGCCGGACTTGTCGTATACAGCGCAGTAGGGGGATTTTGTTTTGATGATCAGGATTACAATGATATACATACTCTGAATATTCCTTTGGAAGGAACTGTGGTAACCTTATTTGAAAAGGATGGAAACGATATCGGAAAAGAGATTGGCACTACAACGACAGGAGCAGATGGCAAATATTATTTTGATCATCTTATATTCTCAGGAGACTGGCAGACATATCTTATACGGTTTGATTATCCGGATGGATATACTGGGGTGGACAGCAATGCAGGCGAAGATGATACTGTGGATTCGGATGTTGTATATGACAGCAGTTACTGGGATTGGGATAGTCTTGGCCGGGACGGCAGGAAAGCCGGTTATGCTGAAGTGACGCTTAAGAAGGATACTGTGGATACTACATGGGATGCCGGTGCAAGAAAATACAGTACGATTGGAGATTATGTCTGGGAAGATGAAAACAAAAATGGACAGCAGGATGATGGAGAGGCTCCGGTTGGAGGTGTTAAGGTTGTGCTCCAGTCAAGGGAGGGCCAGGATGGAACATGGAAGTTTTATGCACAAACAGCCACCGATGAGTATGGAAGATATTTATTTACAAAGGTAAAGAGCAGTGACAAAATATCGGCCCAGTACCGTGTAGTATTTGCACTTGACCCAAAAACCAAGGTGACAACCTGCCAGCAGTTTGGTGTCAGTGATGCGCTGAATTCGGATGCAATTGATAGTTATCAGTACGGTATTCTTCAGGGGGCCCCGGAATATCCGATTACAGGAGGTTATGTAACCAGAATGCTGAAACCCGGATATGGGGAAACGGATTTGACCTGGGATGCAGGAATTGTGCGTTTGATGTCGGCGGTAGGAGATTATGTATGGTACGATGATGACTACAGTGGAGTACAAGACGAAAGAAAGACACCGGCTGCAGACATTCCGGTAGCACTGGAGTACAATGCAGCGGGTGATTTGGAGAATGAAGATGCGTGGACTGCAGCAGGAGAAATGGTAACGGATGAATATGGGAAGTATTTGTTTGACAGTCTGCCAGAAGGATATTACAGGGTAAGATTCCAGGTGCCCAATGGTTATACCATTACAAAATATGGTCAGACGGCAGATTTGGAAGCGGATTCCGATGCAATGATCCGGGGAGAGAACCGGTGGTTCTATACGAAAACCTTTTATCTTGAGGCAGGTGTAACAGACTTATCCTGGGATGCAGGAATTTATAAACCAAAAGTACGGGTTATAACGGATACAAAAGAACGGGTTATTACGAGAACTGTCATAAATACAAACGGAAAAGCCGGACAGACGAAAACTGGAGACGATGCCACCGTCACTGGATTTATTGTGCTGCTTGCCATATCCGGAGGAACAGTTGGATTTCTGCTCTACAGAAAGAAAAGGAATAAAAAATCATAAAAATACAGGCCAATCATAAAAAAGATTGGCCTGTATGACTAGCCTGTGACTTTTTTACTGTATTGTATAAAATATAAAGAAAAGGAATAGAAGAGGTATAATTTCTGTAGAAGGAGGATTCAATGAAAAAAAAGATTTTAGTATTTTTGGCGGCTATATCTATGCTGGCTGGTCAGTTTGCATCATTGCCGGTAACTGCCAAAGCTGCTGATATATGGATTGAGGATTCTAATGCGCCGGACGGCGGGTATTGGATGGATGAAGATGGCTATATCGTAGATGACGGAAGCCAGGGCAGTAATTACATTATTCAAAGCTACGAAGATTCTTCTTCATATGATAATGCCGGTTCCATAGAAAGTGACGATATACAGGGTACCGGGGCAACATCAGGCAGAATTTCGGGTATAACGGCCGATGCGCCGGGAATTCAGCAATTTGAGTATTCAGCAAACGGTGAAGTGGCTTTTAAATTTTTGGTAAACGGACAGGAAGTGAGTGGAGTAGACCACTCTGCCGAAGGGAACATACTGACGGTAAATGATGCAGATACAGATTATAATGTAGTGATGTACAGTTCGGAAAAGTCCTTTATTTCTTCAGCGCGTACGGTATTTGCATACCGGTATCATGTAATTTATAATCTGGACGGCAGAACAATAACAGCTGCGGAAGGAAATATCAATAAAGCAGATAACTCTACGGTCCATAAGGCGCCGCTGCTGTATGCAAATAGCGGACTGGAATATGAGCTGGCAGGAGGGGCAAATGCACAGGCCCAGATTATTTCCTATGATAACATGACAGGAAATTATACGTTTAACTACACAACCTATAACCCCGAGGATAGAACCCTTACCATTCATCTGAAGGATGATCGTGGAAACGAAATCCAGACACTGACTGAAACAGTGAAGTACAAAGACGGGGATGTTACCGTTTCCATTCCGCAGCAGCTGGAGAAGGATGGAAGAAAATATCAGATCAGAGATACGATTTCATCGGTAACGGTTAACTATTTCAGCAGCAGGTTTGATTACAGTTACACATACCGGGAACTTGCAGCGGAAAACAGGGATCCTTATTCTGTAAAAGTATTATTCCGTGAGGAAGGTACAGAAAAAGCTCTGGGTGAAGATTATTTCACTGTGTCGGCAGAAAATATTGCAGATAATGAAACGGTCACATATCGGTCTAATGCGGAGCGTTCTATTCTGGAAGACTCTGTAAAAGTATATTATTCACTCAGCGGTCCGGCAGAAATAACGCACAGGGCAGCAGCAGATTACGAGAATGTATCTTACACTGTATACTATAAGAAACAGGCAGAAGATGCACCTTATAACTGGATTATACAACTCACAGATGTGTCAGGCGGAAAAGTACTGGATACGGTCTCAAAACAGGTTGCAATTAATAAAAATGTGACCTATGAGGCGGCCCCACAAATTACGGTAGATGGGAAAAATTATGTACTGAATTCTCGGATGGCGAGGGAATATACATACAATTATGGAGAAGAGCCGAGAACCCTGGTTATATATTATGATGAAGAGGGCGGAGACAGTATTTCTTCCTACGCTCTGAATGTGCAGTATAAAAATATCACAGACAATTCTGTATTTTACAGGACACAGAAGAGGGTGAAGATAGAGGAACCCGTAGCTGTGATTAAAGCGGAGAATAACTATACTGATTCAGAAGGTAATGAATATGTAAAACTTCCGGGACAGGATAATCTGACACATGATTTTGCATCAGCACAGAGAACGGTGACTGTTTATTACCGTGATGTGAATGATATTCAGAATGCAGATACAGTGGTAACCCGGGAAGTGGTTACCACTACAGAGCAGGTTCAGACAGTGACCCTGGCGGCGGCTGAGGGAGGATTGGCTGGTGGAGTGACCGGAGGAACTGCTGATGGAACTGTGCCGGGAGGAACGGCTGTATCTGGAGAGACGGCTCCCGGGGCCACACTGACGAATGAAACAACCGGGCAGTTAGTTACTGTGGACGATGAGGGCATACCTCTTTCTGACACAGCAGATGAGCTTACAAAAATAGAGGATGAAGAAACGCCTCTGATAAATAAAAATCTGGAGTCCGGAAACAGAATCGTTACGGCTGTAATTGTAGGAATTATCTTAATACTTTTGATTTGCGGAGCAGTATATGTTATTAGGAGAAAAAAGGAAAACAAAAGTGATAAAAAATAAAAAAAGCACCGGATATATGCTGTCCGGTGCTTCATTATAATTTATCTAAATCGGAATTTGAAAGGAGAACTATGGTTTTACAAATAGTAAATAAGAACTTTTCAATTTATAAAGTGAAGGAAATTACCTCGAATATTCTAGAAAATGAATTTACGTTTGTTGGAACAACAGATAATGAATTATCAATAATAAGTGAATCGCAGTTCGTTCCAAACGAAGTTCTGAAAGTGGAGCATGGTTGGAAATGCCTGCGAATTGCTGAGGATGCTCCCTTTGAAAAGTATGGAATGATTGCTTTTCTGGCAAATATTATTTCAGCACAGAAAACGAGCACATTAGTAGTTGGAACATATGATACAGATTATGTTTTTGTTAAAAAGGAAAAATTTGAACAAGTCATACAGGCTTTGAAAAATAATGACTGCTCATTTGTCTAAATTCCAGTTCGTACTATGCTAAAAGAAAAGGTCTTATCAGAACAAGGAAAAGAACCGGCTTGTAATACCACAGGCCGGTTCTTTATCTCTTGGATTATCGAGTGTGGGGCTGAACTAAAAATCAAGGTATCTAAGCTGAATGCGCGATATCAGGTTAAGTTTCGTAAAGATATGTTTCATAAACTTTTTTACCGTCTCATCACC
Organism: Ruminococcus sp.; assembly: GCA_013911065.1. GTDB lineage: Bacteria > Bacillota > Clostridia > Lachnospirales > Lachnospiraceae > Muricomes. Next base: position 72,883 of record JACERV010000003.1, read on the forward strand.
AATGAACAACAGTTCCAATACAAAGTTAGATGGGGATTATGCTCATAGCGGATGATGAGACGGACGACTTGAATTGTTTGTACCACAAGGCGGATATTGCACTTTATGAAGCCAAAAAAAGCCGGACGCAACCGATATGTGTTTTACAAAGACAAAGAACGATAAGAGGAAGAATTCAAGACCTTTTGTGATGTTTTTGGAGGTTTAAATGACATTTGTCATGTGGGGTTATGACGGATGACACTACCTTGCTTTGGAAAAGGGCAGTATACTTTACTTATAGAAATGCTGAGGAGGTTTTGTAAATGATACAAATAGAAAATCTGGTAAAACGTTACGGGGGACTTGTGGCTTTAGACCATCTGAATTTGAATGTGAAGGAAGGAGAAATATTCGGCCTGCTTGGTCCAAACGGTTCAGGTAAAACAACTGCCATCAACTGTATGCTGGCACTGCTGAAGTACGATAAAGGAATTATAAAGATATTTGGGGAGGAAATGAGCCCTGATAATTATGATATTAAGAAGCAGATAGGGATTGTCCTTCAAAATGTGGCAGTATTTGATGAATTGACAGTTTATGAAAATATAGATTATTTTTGCGGCTTGTATGTGAAAGACAAAAAGGAAAGAAGGAAGCTGGTAGAAGAGGCCATTCAGTTTGTAGGGCTGGAAGAGTATACGAAGATGCGGCCCAAGAAATTGTCAGGAGGGCTGCTCCGCCGTCTGAATATTGCATGTGGGATCGCACATAAGCCCCGGCTGATTATTCTGGATGAGCCAACGGTTGCGGTAGACCCCCAGAGCAGAAACCGGATTTTGGAAGGGATTCAGAAGCTGAACCGGGAGGGCTCTACTATCATCTACACTTCCCACTATATGGAGGAAGTGGAGCAGATTTGTACCAGAATTGCTATTATGGATCATGGAAGAAGTATTGCAGTAGGTACAAAGGAAGAGCTGAAAAGTATGATTAAAACGGGTGAGACAGTAACAATTGAAGCGGCTGTACTGGATATGGAGCAGTTGAAGAACATCCGTCTGCTGCCTCATGTATTTGATGTAAAATATGAGGAACAGGTCCTGACAGTCAGATGTACAGGTGGGAAACATAATCTGATACGGATACTGAATCATCTGCAGGAGGAGGGAATTTCTTTTGGAAGAGTCTTTTCAGAGCTTCCTACTTTAAATGATGTTTTCCTGGAAATTACCGGGAAAGAACTAAGGGATTAGGAGGAGATGGCATGCTGCATTTAATGAAATATGAAGTTAAAGTAAAACTGTTTAACTTCAATATATTGTTCTGGCCTCTGGTATTTCCATTAATCCTTGGCACCCTTTTCTATTTTGCATTTGGCAAGATTGAAGAAGCTGATTTTGAAACTGTCCAAGTGGCCGTTGTGAAAGAGGCAGACAGCAGAGAGGGCCAGACATTTCTGAGCTTTTTAGAATCTATAGAAACAGATGAATCCAAACTGATAAAAACAGAGCCTATGAAGGAGAAAAAAGCACTGGAGGCTTTGGAAGAGAAAAAAGTGGCGGGTATCTACTATGCAGGAGAAGAACCATCACTGACCGTGGGAGGCATTGGTCTGGAGGAGAGCATTTTACAGTCTCTGCTGGAGAGCTACACAAATGGAAAAATGACGATGGAGAATATTGCTTCTACACACCCGGAGAGACTGGGGGAGGCTTCGGAACAAATGGCTGATTATAAGGATTGGGTACAACAAGTGTCCCTGGGAGGAAAAACGACGGATGGAAATTCTCAGTTTTTTTACGCCCTGATTGCTATGGCATGTCTGTACGGATGTTTTATCGGTTTTGGTTCCGCACTGGATTTGCAGGCGAATCTCACCTCATTGGCTGCAAGAAGGTGTGTCACACCTACCCATAAACTAAGACTTGTTCTATCAGAAATGCTGACTTCATTTGGTCTTCATTTCGGAAACATCATCATATTACTGCTTTATCTGCGGTATGTGCTGCAAATGGAATTTCAGGGAGAGATTCTCAGAATGCTTCTCGTTTCCCTTATCGGCAGTATGCTTGGTGTGTCTATGGGGATTTTTATCGGCAGTATTGGTAAATTTGGCGAGGGAATCAAAATAGGGATTCTGATAGGAATCTCTATGGTGTGCAGCTTCCTTGCAGGTCTGATGAACTCATCTATGAAGGATATTGTAGAAAGGCACTTCCCCATTGTGAACCGCATAAATCCGGCGGCTCTCATAGCAGATGCATTTTACTGTATTAATGTATATGATGATCCAAATAGATTCGCACGTAGTCTGATTATATTAACAGTAATGTCTGCGGGGCTTACAGTGGGTTCGTTTTTCGTAGTCAGGAGGGAACGCTATGACAGTATTTAAAGCATATATGAAAATCATAAAGCAGAATAGAGGTTTGATTATAATGTACCTGGCAATATTTATGCTTATTACTATCATGATTCAGTCTGTTACGAAAACCCAGGAGAGCGACGGTTATAAGGCACAGAGCGTAAAAATTGGTTTTGTGGATGAGGATGGAGGGGCACTGGCGAAAGGGCTGGAGGAATACCTTGGAAAGTTCCATCAAATCATTCCTATGGAGGCGGATAAGGATGAGCTGCAGGAGAACTTGTTTTACAGAAATATTGAATATATTGTAAGAATTCCTTCCGGCTTTGAGAAAAAGTCTCTCCAGGAAAATGAAAAAGTTTCCGTCACGAAGGTCCCTGGATCTTATACAAGTTTTTATGTGGATCAGCAGATTAATGATTTCCTCAACAACGTGAAAACCTATTATGCGGCAGAATATACGGTGGCAGAAGCAGTGAAGGCTGTTATGGAAAAGGAGGGGCCTGAGGTTAAAATGCTGGATACTAACGGCAATGCAGGAGAAGCTCCCGGATACGCCTATTATTACAGATTCATTCCTTATTTGTTGCTGAGTATCTTATGTTATGTGCTGGGAAATATATTGTCTGCCTTTCACAAAGGTGACATTCCCAAGAGAATGCAGGCTAGTGCTGTATCTGGCCGCAGGCAGAACATGGAAGCGCTGCTGGCAGCGATGGTGCTGGGGATCGCCTTGTTGGGAATCTGTATTGTAGTAAGCATTTTGTTATACGGAAAACCTCTTGTTCAGAGCGGAGGACTGATGTATTATCTTCTTAATTCTCTGACCATGCTGTTTGTTGCCCTGTCCATTTCTTACATGGTAGGGTTGTTAACTCATAACACCAGTGCCCTCAACGGTATTGTGAATACAATCTCTCTTGGAATGTGTTTCCTGTGCGGAGTATTTGTTCCTCTGGATATTATGAGTAAAGGTGTTAAGACTGTTGCCCAGTTCCTTCCGGTTTACTGGTATGAGAAGGCTAATGACAGGATTTCAGAATTCGGAAATATTACAGGAACTGTGAGAATAGAGATACTCCAGGCCATAGGGATACAACTGGTATTTGCGGTGGCAATAGTCTCTATTTCTATAGTAGCAGTAAAAAAGAAACGAGGTTAGATAACATTCCTTTTTGAAAATTTGTGGAACCAAACTGCAGCAGAAATTTTACTGATTGGGCTATTCAGGTCCGCTAAGATATGATAGAATGAAGAAAAGATGCTCTCTGTGCACAGCGGGGGGCATCTTTTCTAAGGCTATATTTTAGGTGAAGACTATTATTGATGTACCCGAATCGAAGTAGCCTATGAGGATAAAATGAGAGGCAGGATGTGTTATGTTGTTTAGAAACCGAAAGGTATATAAAGAAGATAATTTGAATATAGATTGGGGAAAGTTTTACCGTGATGTTTTCACCCTTGTAATACCTATGGCGTTGCAGAATCTGATTAACGTAGGTGTGACTGCGGCGGATGTTATTATGCTGGGAAGGGTAAATGAGACAGCCCTGTCTGGAGCATCTCTTGCCAATCAGGTACAGTTCGTTATGGTCCTGTTTTTATTTGGGCTGACATCAGGTGCAACGGTGCTGACGGCCCAGTATTGGGGAAAAGGGGATAGAGAGACCATTGAGAAAATATTGGGGCTTGGAATAAAGGCAGCGATTGCTGTGACGGCTATTTTTATGCTGGCAGCGTTGCTGATTCCAGGGCTGCTGATGCAGATTTTTACCAGCGAGCCGGCGGTCATCTCAGAGGGCATCAAATATCTCAGAATTGTTTCGTTTTCTTACATAATTATGGGGATTACACAAGTTTATTTGTATATTATGCGCAGTGTGGAACGGGTGGTTGTGGCTACAGTTGTTTATCTTGTTTCCTTGATGTGTAATGTAGTCCTGAATTCCATTTTTATTTTCGGCCTGTTGGGATTTCCGGCAATGGGCATCGAAGGTGCCGCACTCGGTACGCTGATAGCAAGAATCGTTGAACTGCTGCTGGTGTTTGGGTATTCCAAATTATTTAATAAGGATATCAAATTCCGCTTCCGGTACTTTTTGAAAACAGAGAGGGTGCTGGTTAAGGATTTTCTGCACTATGCGCTGCCTGTTGTGCTCAATGAAATTATGTGGGGACTTGGAGTTGCAGCAAATACTGCAATTCTGGGACATTTGGGAAGTGCTGTGGTTGCGGCTAATTCTGTGGCCCAGGTGGCAAGGCAGCTTGCTACGGTGGTGGCCTTTGGCCTGTCCAGTGCAACTGCGATTTACCTTGGAAAAACAATAGGCGAAAAGAAGCTGGAACATGCAAAAGCATATGCACACCGTTTCGTCATGTTAAGCGTGGTGATGGGAGCCATAGGAGGCGTGCTGATTTTGGCGGCATCCCCGATTGCCGCGTCTGCATTGTCACTGACTGCGGCAGCAAAGCACAACTTACGCTTTATGTTTTTTGTTATGTCCTATTTTGTAGTTGCTCAGGCGTTTAATACAACTATGATAGTTGGGACATTCCGGTCCGGCGGTGACACCAGGTTTGGGCTTATTATGGATGTTGCCACTATGTGGGGAGGCTCCATCTTATTTGGATTTATAGCGGCATTTGTCCTGAAATGTAGTATTCCGGTTGTTTATATAATTCTGATGTCTGATGAGCTGATTAAAATACCGATTACATGGTACAGATACCGCAGCTATAAATGGCTGAAGAATGTGACTCGTGAGGTGGTTGAGATAAACAAGTAAAGTTCCAAATGTACATGGAGGGGAGAAATGGGAAGACAAAAATCCATATCTACACGTATCTTCTTGGGAATATTTTCACTGTTCTTTTTGATTCTGCTTATATTTTCGGTGATTATTTCTAATCTGTATGGAAACCGTATGGAAGAAATGGAAATCAATTATCATCTGGAAGTTACCAACGGTACAAAGGAGCAGTTCAATATGCTGACTTCTATGATTGATGAATACAGCTATTCCCTTGTCAGCAATGTGGCAGTGCAGGATGCACTTGAGCATGGAGAGACGGGGCAGGTTGATGAAGTAATCCGGACATATATCAATGATATGGTGAGTATGAATGACAGTATCAATCATGTTCATTTACTTGGTATCAATGAGTTTTGGAGTTCCACGGGCACCCAGGACAGCCGTCAGTTTTACAGACAATATTTAGAAGATTATGTGAAAGGTACAGAGCGAAAAGGAATATGGACCGGGTTTCACAGTACGGAGGAGGACGACTATCTGAGCAGTACTTCTTATATCCGTCCTGTGTTTGACAGTGAGACGAAAGAAGTCTATGGAATTGTTGTGCTGGATGTGTCTTATGAAAGTATCCATAAGTTATTTACCGCTTCGTCTATCCGGCTGAAGGATAAGGCAGTGATTGTAGACAGTAATGGGGAAATTCTGCTGCAATATCCTTTGCTTGCGGATTACACGGATGTTTTACAAAATTATCCCCAAGTATTGAAAAAGAGTACACAGATTGAAGGAAAGCTTTATAAAAAAGATGTGATTATTGTATCGGAGAAAATAAATCTGGCAGACTGGAGTCTGGTGAGATTTGTGCAGAAGGACGCTGCAACAGAGAGCATCCGGGAGGTTCTGAAAGGTTTCCAGATTATTTTGGCGGTTGTCACAGTTATTTCTATCTTGTATACGATATGGCTGACCCGTTCCTTTACCCGCCCTATTAAAGAGCTGATGCAGGTGTGCGAACAGGTTATGGAGGGGGACTTTACGGCTCATGCAGTCGTGAAACGGCAGGATGAGCTTGGAAGACTGGGAGATACCTTTAACAGAATGATAGATCAGATTAATGAATTCTTTGATAAAGAAAGACGGAACCAGAAACGAAAGGCGGAGATGGAGTATCAGATTCTGCAAGCCCAGATTAATCCCCACTTTTTGTACAACACGCTGGACTCTATGAAATGGCTGGCAGTGATGCAGGGAGTAGATAACATAGCCGAAATGAGTACGGCTCTCATCAATCTGCTGCAGTATAATCTGGGAAAGGTGGAGGGAGAGACTACCCTCCGCAATGAGATTGAAAGCGTCCGTAATTATATCATTATACAGAAATACCGGTATAGTGACATTTTTGAGTTTACGACTATGATTGACGAAGAATCAGAAAAGTGCCAGGTCCCCAGATTCATTTTGCAGCCGCTGGTGGAAAACTCAATTATTCATGGCTTTAATGAAGAAAGAGGAAATTACCGTGTCCACATTGCAGCCGTAATTTTTGACGGAAAATTGCATATACGTGTCATTGATAACGGAATGGGGATGGATGCAGACAGTACAGATAAAATAAATAAGGGACAAGAAAAAAGTACGCGGTTCAGTAAAATAGGAGTGGCGAGTATCCGGGAGCGGATTAAACTGTATTTTGGGGATGAAGCAGAACTAATATTTGATAGTGAGCCTAATATAGCTACAATTGCAGAAATTATTCTGCCCATTATAAGAGAAGAAGATAAGTAACAATGCAAAATCAGGGCTGAAGTCTGTAGAAAGGACTTCAGCCTTTATATATTTTTAGAATATTCAGAAAAAGAAGGTCAAGGGGGACAGTCCCTTTTGAAAAGGGACTGTCCCCCTTGCATTGTCCCCCTTGCATTTGTCAATTTTTTAACTATTTCGAGAATCGTAATATTTTTTCAGTTTTCAAAAGATTTATTCAAATTTCCAAATAAAATTTAACGAAATAATAATAAATTATAAATTTTAGATAAATTATCCATTTAGATGTGTACAAAAGATGACTATAATGAAAACAATATCAATGCATTGATTAAGAGAAGAAAAAATTATGAAAGAGTCAAGGAGGGTTATAAGGTATGAAAAACAAATGGGTGAAGCGCACACTGGCACTGACAATGACGACAGCAATGGCGGCAGGTCTGCTGGCAGGCTGCGGGGGTGGTAAAACGGAAGAAACAGCAAGTACAGGGGAAAAGAAATCCACAGAGGCAAGCGGTGAATTTGACTGGAAGGCATACGAGGGTACTACCATTGAGATTCAGATGGTGCAGCATACGGCATCCGAGGCGATGGTGAATAAGCTGGAAGAATTCGAGGAGCTTACAGGAATCCATGTAGAATATTCTATTACACCTGAGAGCAGTTATTTTGACAAGGTATCCACATCACTGGCAAGTGGTTCAGGAAGCCCGGATTTGTTTATGTCAGGCGCATATCAGCTTTGGGATTATTCATCAGCAGGATACGTTGAAGATTTGAATACATATTTAGAAGACGAATCTATGCTTAGTCCGGATTATGATTATGATGATTTTGTACAAAGTGCGGTAAATGCACTGAAATGGTCAGGCGTACCGGGAGAAGCGGTTGGTACCGGACAGCAGCTGGGCCTTCCTCTTGCATTTGAAGTTTATACAATGGCATATAATCAGAAAGCATTCAAGGATAATGGTTTGGAAATACCTAAGACTTATGATGAACTTCTGGATGTCTGCGACAAGCTTCAGAAATGGAACGGAGACAACTCTTACGCAGTTGCAGTCAGAGGTGCCCGTGACTGGGGAACAATCCACCCTGCATATATGAGTATGTATTCTGCATTTGGCGCAAAGGACTTCGAAATTGAAGGTGATAAGCTTGTTTCTAAAGTAAACTCTCCGGAAGCAGTTAAAATGACAGAATTCTTTGTAGATATGATTAAACGCGGCGGCAGCTCTTCCTGGTCAAAGTATACATGGTATGACTGTGGTGTTGACCTTGGAACAGGAAATACCGCTATGGTACTGGATGCGGACAACAACCCAGTACACCAGAACTGGGAAGGCGCTTCTGAAGAAGCCGGAAATATCGCTTTTGCACCACTTCCGGTAGCAAAAGAGGGAGATCCTCAGATTTCTAATTATTGGACCTGGTCTGTTGCAATGAACTCTTCCTCTCAGAACAAAGGTGCGGCATGGTACTATATGATGTACTTTACAGGAAAGGACTTTGCAAAATATGCAACTATTGAAGGCAACAGCCTTGACCCTGCACGTACATCTGTCTGGGAGTCTGAAGAATTCAAGACTATGATGGAAGGACAGCCGGGATATATCGAAGCATATGAAGCAACAATTGACAATACAACAATTTTATTTACACCGCAGCCTTATTTCTTTGAGACAACTACGGAGTGGGCAGCTACACTTCAGGACATTGTTGCAGGAAAATATGATTCCGTGCAGGAAGGACTGGACCAGTTAAAAGTGAAAATGGATAAAGCTGTTTCAGATATTGATTTGTCTCAGTATTAATATCCACTATAGGAGGTAGACAGATGTTTGGCAGCAGTACAAAGAAAAAGGGCGGAGAAATTAACTACAATGAAGTTCCTGCACATATCCGCAGACGCCCATATTATATTATTGCACCGGGATTGCTTATACTAATCGGTATTTTGATTCCATTTATTACGGCAATCTTTCTTTCCTTTACAAACTATTCGTTTCGTTTACCGAAATGGGGCTTTGTAGGATTTAAAAACTGGATTAATATGTTTACCAGCAAAGAATTCTACCATGCTCTCAGCGTTACGCTGAGATATGGCTTCTTTGCTACGGCGGCAGAGATGCTTTTAGGAACCGGTGTGGCTCTTCTGTTGAAGAAAGATACCAGGTATAGCCGGATATTGAAAGTACTTTTTACTTTCCCGCTGATGGTTGCACCGGCAATTGCAGTATTAATCTGGCAGTTGATGACATCAAATACTGTTGGAGTTTTGGAAAAAGTGCTGAACATCTTTGGAGTCTATAACTTCCCATGGGCAGCATCACATAGTACAGCTTTGTTTACAGCTATATTGATTGATGCATGGGTAAATACCTCGTTTGTTATTTTGTTGGTTTTGGCAGGGATTCAATCCTTGCCAAAATCACCATTTGAAGCGGCGGCGGTAGATGGAGCCAGCTCATGGTTTACGTTTAAGACACTGACATTTCCAATGCTGAAACCATTTATGTATATTGCTCTGTTATTCAGACTTATGGCGGCACTACAAGAATTTGGTATCATCTATGCCCTGACAAAGGGAGGACCTGGAGATACACTTATGAATATCTCTTTGACAGGTTATATCAGTGGATTTACATATCAGAAACTTGCGTCTGCACTGCCGTTCCTTCTGGTACTGTGGCTGCTTATCAATAAGACAGCTCAATTCCTGGTAAAACGGCAGAGATATCTGGCGCAGCAGGCAGCAGGAAAGTAAAGGAGGGGCATATGAGTAATCACCAACAGTTGACAGATAGTTCGAAAAATAAAAGTATATTAAAAATATTAGAGCCCATAGGAAGAAACTTAGGGTTAACCCTATTTGCGATGTTCGCTTTGTTTCCTCTTGTGTGGATGGTTATTTGTGCCTTTAAGTCAGATGCACAGATGTACAATACTGTTTTTGTTTTCCAGCCTACTTTGGAGAACTTCCGGGCAGTACTGATAGGAACGGATTACTTCAAGGCCTTTTTCCAGAACCTGGTAGTAGCAGGCGGAGCAGTAATTATCACAGTAATTGCAGGTGTTCCTTGCGCTTATGCATTAGCACGGTATAACTTCAAGAAAAAGGAAGATGTGGCTTTCCAGATTCTTTCCTTTAAATTTGCACCTGAAATCATGGTTATTCTTCCAATTTTTCTTATCTTCCAGAAGGTAGGATTATATGACACTTTCTTCGGACTTATCTGGGTTTATCAGCTTATTACCATGCCTCTTTTAATCTGGGTGGTAAGAGGCTATTTCGAGGATATTAGTGTAGAAGTGGAGCAGGCAGCGCAATTGGATGGTTATACATGGTATGAGGTGTTCTTTAAAACACTTGTGCCTTTAATTAAGCCTGGAATGGTAGCTGCAGCGCTGCTGGCATTTATCTTTGCATGGAACAGCTTTACATTCCCGCTGATACTGAGCGGTTTCAAAATTCAGACAATTACCATTACTGCGTTGCGCTACATTGCTTCTGACACAGTGCACTACGGACAGGTAGCTGTTGCCTCTACAATTGCAGTGCTTCCCGAAGTAATTGTGGCATTGTTTATTCAGAAGCACTTAGTCCGCGGCTTAAGTTTCGGTGCGGTGAAAGGATAATGGAGGTAAAGCAATGGCTCAGATAGAACTTGAAAATATCACAAAACAATTTGGAGATGTAAAAGCATTAAATAATGTAAACCTGACGGTCCGGGACAATGAATTTTTCGTCTTGTTCGGACCAGCGGGAGCCGGAAAAACCACCTTGTTAAAAACAATTGCAGGAGCTGAGTTTCCGGAAAAAGGACTTGTGAGAGTCGGCGGTGAAATTGTAAATCACGTAGAATCAAAGGATAGGAACGTATCTATGGTTTTTGAGAACTATGCCCTGTATCCCAACCTTTCAGTTTTTGATAACATTGCATCACCGATGCGCAGCAGGTTATATAAAAAGGATGAAGAGTTTATAAAGACAGCGGTAGATAAGGTGACAAAGATGATGAAAATCAATCACCTTTTAGAGCGTAAGCCAAGCCAATTATCCAATGGACAAAGACAAAGGGTTGCACTGGGAAGATGTTTGGTGCGGACACCCAATGTATTCCTTATGGACGAACCTCTGGCGCATTTGGATGCAAAACTTCGTCATTTCATGCGTGGAGAGTTAAAGGAGATGCAGACTTCCATTAATTCTACTACGATTTATGTAACCCATGATTATATGGAAGCTATGTCACTGGCAGACAGAATTGCAGTTCTAAATCACGGAGAGATTATACAGATAGGAACAGCCCAGGAGATGTATTACACACCGTGTAATGAATTCGTGGCACGTTTATTCGGAGAGCCTGAAATCAACATATTAGAAGGGAAAATGTACATAGAGGCAGATGATATATATTTTAAAGTGCTGAATCAGGATGTTTTATTGCATCCTGCCCAGGATACAATAGAGGCATTGCGTGATGCAGGTACAAATAGCATTCATATTGGAATGCGGGGGAATGATATGCAGTTTGCTTTTGAGAAGCCCGGAGATGAGTGGATGGAAGGCACTGTATATGCAAACGAGCCTATTGGTAATAAAGTAATCATGACTGTTTTGATTGCAGACAAGAAAATAAGTCTCACATGCCCCAATGATACCGTTGCAGAAATGGATCAAAAAGTTTATGTGAAATTTAATATGATCAATGCAATTTATTTTAACGGGGAAACAAAAGAATTTATTACCCGAAACAACATGTCCCGCTACACAGCTAAGAAGGAGGGATAAGATGGCTCAGCTTATATTAAAGAATGTGTTCAAACGATATGATGGACAGAAAAAAAAGATGTTTCAAAAAAAGAAGGAAAACGACTTTGCAGTAAAGGATGTGTCTTATGAATGCAAAGACGGAGAATTTATAGGAATATTGGGACCTTCAGGCTGTGGAAAGTCAACAAGTCTGCGTATGATGGCAGGGTTGGAGGACATTACTGCAGGAGAGATGTATATAGGTGATGTTCTGATAAATGATCTGCAGCCAAAAGACAGAAATATCGGTCTGGCATTTGAAGATTATGCGCTGTATCCTCCTCTGACTGTTTATGAGAATCTGGCTTTCAACATGAGAGCAAAAAAGAAGAGTGAACAGGAAATCAAAAAAGCCATAGATTATGTGGCTCCACTGATGAAAATTGATGATTTGCTGAATATGAAGCCTCCTGCATTATCAGGCGGGCAGAAGCAAAGAGTCAATATTGCAAGGGCAATCGTAAGAAGGCCGGGGCTCCTGCTTTTGGATGAACCGCTGAGCCATCTGGACGGTAAAATGCGCCAGCAGCTTCGTCAAGAAATCAAGCGTATGCATCATGAGATAAAGTGCACCACGATTATTGTTACTCATGACCAGATGGAAGCGATGTCCCTGGCTGACCGTATTATCATCATGAAAGATGGAGAGATACAGCAGATTGGTACGCCTCTGGAGGTATATGATGATCCTGCCAATGAATTTGTGGCCGGGTTTATTGGGGAACCGCCTATGAACCTGATGTCTTCTACCATCGAAAAACAGGGACAAAAGTTTATGTTTACCTTTGAAGGCAGTCTGCTGCAGGTGGAAGTGCCTAGGCGCTATAACAAGATCGTCAAAGACCAAATGAAAGTAACCCTTGGCGTACGTCCTGTAGATGTGCTGATTGCGAAGGAAGAAGTATCCTCTACGCCGGTTCCTGTTGCCGTATATGAAAATCTTGGGGATGAGAGAAGGATTTCAGTAAGAGTAGGGGAAATGCTGCTGAGCATGACCACACCGGATGATGTTTATTATGAAGCGGGTCAAAAGGTACAGTTGATTTTTCACGAGGAAAGAACCCATCTGTTTGACCCGGAGACGGGCGAGAGAATCAGGGTCTGAATGCAAGACCGCAAGACAGCCTGTATATAGAGACAGGTAGTATAGTAGATTAGGAATGTCCGCTGAAGAGGAGGAACTGTAATGGACCAATATGCAATTGGTTTGGATAATGGAGGTACTGTGATTAAAGCTGCTTTATTTGATATGGAAGGCAGGGAGCTTGCAGCTGCCTCCGCACAAACTCCGGTACTTACCCCGAAACCTGGTTACACCGAACGGGATATGGAATACCTGTGGCAGTGTAATTGCCGGTGCGTGAAAGACGTGATGGAGAAATCGAAGATCAACCCCGGCCAGGTCATTGGTATGGCGGTATGCGGTCACGGAAAGGGCCTGTATCCCTGGGGAAAAGATGGAAAACCGGCATGGAATGGAATTGTGTCTACGGACGGGAGAGCCTGGGAATATCCGAAAAAATGGAAGGCAGATGGAACTCATGAAAGAATATACCAAAAGACCTGTCAGGATATCATGGCCTGCCAGCAGGTGTCATTACTTGCCTGGTTTAAGGATCATCATCGGGAGGTCTATGATAATATTCAATGGGTATTTTCAGTAAAAGATTATATCCGGTTCCGGCTGACTGGGGAGGCCTACTGCGAGGCCACCGATATATCAGGCTCCGGGCTTATGGATGTGAGGAACGCGAAATTTGATAAAGAAATACTGGATGCATTGGGAATAGGTGAGGTTTATGAGAAACTGGCTCCTGTTAAATATTCCTATGAAAGATGTGGAAGTTTATCGGAAGATGCGGCGCGCCTTACAGGTCTTTTGGAAGGGACTCCTGTGGCAGGCGGAATGTTTGACATTGACGCTTGCGCAATTGCACTTGATATCACTACACCGGAAAGAATGTGTACAATAGCGGGGACCTGGAGTATCAATGAATACATTTCCAGGGAGCCTGTGATGGATGGCTCAGTTGCTATGAACTCACTGTACGCCATACCCGGATATTATTTGGTTGAGGAGTGCAGCGCTACAAGTGCAGGAAATCTGGAGTGGTACTTGAAGAATTGCATGGAAAATGAGCCTATTAGTGCGGATGTAAGCATTTATGATGTGATAAATGATATGGTGCAGAAAACAAAACCAGAGGAATGTGATTTGTATTTTCTCCCATTTCTCTATGCATCCAATACACATCCACTTGGAAAAGGTGCTTTCGTAGGGATGACGTTGTTTCATCAAAAAGGTCATATGCTCCGGGCTGTTTATGAGGGAGTTGCCTATTCTCATAAAACCCATATCGACCGGCTTCTGTCCTCCCGGAAAAAACCGGAGGCAATCCGCATGGCAGGGGGCGCAGTAAACTCACTTGTGTGGGTGCAGATGTTTGCAGATATTCTGGAATCTCCCATTGAAACGGTAAAGGTCAGAGAACTTGGAGCTTTGGGGTGTGCAATGGCGGCGGCGGTGGCTGCAGGAGTTTATGCAGATTATGAGGAAGCAGCAGATAAAATGGTGCATATTGCAGATAAAGTGGACCCAAACCCCGAAATGGCAGTGATTTATCAGAAAAAATACACAAAGTACCGTATGGTCAGCCAGGCACTGGATACGGTATGGGATGAATTTTCAGTATAAGTAGAAAGGTGGTTGTAAGTATGGCAAATATAGGACAAAAACCAAAAAAAATGAAAGCATTGGTGGCATATAGCAAAGACAGGTATGTACTTGAGACGGAATACCCTACACCGGAATGCGGCCCCGATGATATTATTATAAAAACGGAAGCATGCGGAGTTTGTGCAGGAGACTTAAAGTGCAGCCACGGAGCGGCAATGTTCTGGGGCGATGAAGTTCAGCCTTCCTGGGTTAAGCCGCCGTTTATACCAGGACATGAGTTCTTTGGACGTATTGTAGAAATGGGAGAGAATGTAAAGGGATATGAGCTGGGTGACAGAATTATTGCAGACCAGATTGTACCATGCGGTGAATGCAGGTTCTGCAAAGATGGGCACTATTGGATGTGTCAGCCTCACAATATCTTCGGATTCCAAAAAGAGAATAACGGTGGAATGGCAGAATATGTAAGATTTCCAAAGACCTCTGTTATCAGCCGGGTTCCTGATACGATGTCTGTTGAAAATGCATTGCTGATTGAGCCTTATGGCTGCTCGAAACATGCAGTGGACAGAGGCAGTATTACGAATGAAGATGTTGTAGTGATTTCAGGGGCAGGCACATTAGGGCTGGGAATGGTTACTTACACCAGAATGAAAAACCCCAAAAAGCTGATTGTGCTGGATATGATGGATGAGCGTCTGGAAAAAGCAAAGGAGTTTGGGGCTGATTTAGTATGGAATCCCGGAAAAGTAGATGTAATAAAGGAAATAGAAGCATTGACAGACGGATATGGCTGCGACGTTTATATTGAGGCCACGGGACATCCTTCCAGTGTCACCCAGGGGCTTAGTATGATACGGAAATTAGGACGCTTTGTAGAGTTCAGTGTATTTGGTGCTCCTACAACAGTTGACTGGTCCATTATCGGGGACAGGAAAGAGCTGGATATCCTGGGAGCTCATTTAAGTCCCTATGCCTTTCCATTTGTAATTGAGAATATCGAAAATGGAAATTTAAAGACGGGAGGAGTCGTTTCCAAAGAATTCAAAATTGAAGAGTGGGAAAAGGCATTTGAATATGCAACAGGAAAGCATGGCGATTTTAAAGTGGCGCTAGTGTTTGAATAATCCGTATGATATAATAAGTCCGATTAACATCATGCTGAAAAACGCAGCGGAGGAAAGAGTATGTACCACATTTTAATAGTAGATGATGAATTTTTAGTACGTTTGGGTTTGAAAACAACCATTAACTGGGAAGCAAATGGGTATAAGGTTGTAGGAGAAGCCTCCAACGGAAAAGAAGCATTGGAAATGGTACAGTCCTCTATGCCGGATATTGTATTGGTAGATATTAAAATGCCGTTGATGGATGGTTTGGAATTTATCACAGAGGTGAAGAAGATAAGTGAGGATATTTCATTTATCATTCTGAGTAATTATGATAACTTCCAATATGCAAAACGTGCCATGAAGCTGGGAGTATCACAATACCTTCTAAAGTCTGAAATCAATGAGGACATTCTTCTTGCAACGCTGGAATCTGTGTGTACGGAAAGAAGAAGCCGGCATGTGAGGCATGGGGATGATAATCAGGCGAGAACGGCTTATTTGAGTAATAATTTATCCAAGGCCCAGATCAATGCCTGTATCCCCATAGGCAGAATGGACGCTCCCCCGGAAGGTCTTTTCAGGGCCGGGAGCTATGTGGTTATTAAATATTTTTGCAGTATTGGCCTTCTGAACGAGCAGAGTATAGATATGCTTTCAAAAACCATGGTTTCTCTGATTGAGGATGAATTCCAGGGAGCAGTATACAGTGAAGTTATTTATCAGATGCATTATTACATTACACTGATTTTTCCTGAGAACAGTCATTCGGATTCAGAAAGATCTTATATTGAAAAAAGTGCGTCTATAGGCAGAAAGATTAAACATTATTTTTCTGTTTCATTAAAGGGCGGGCTCAGCCGGAGCGGGAAAGCCGAGAGTCTGCCCCAGCTTCTGAGACAGGCAGAATGGGCAAGACAGCAGTGCTTTTTCGGCGGCACGCAGGGGAAATGTCCTTCCGATATGCGCTTTGCAGGCGGAAATGCTTTTATTGTATACGAAGAGAGCCTTCAGGAGAACTTGAAGAAGGAGGAGAGGCCCCACGTAAGCAGCTCCAAAGTTCTTGGATATCTTACAGAAAACAATAGTCAGGAATTGGAAAACTATATTCATGGTATTTTTGTCCGGATTAAAGAGCAGAGTGCTTATACTGTAGTAAAACATACGTTTATAGATTTTTTATCTATCGCCAAGTCTAGTTTAGAAAAACTGAATGTACCGGTAACGGAAAGTTTTTTAGCTAAGCTGGACTATGATAATTGGGATATCCTTACTTCTGTAGAAGAGACGGAAGTTTATGTCCATGATATTTTTGAGGGTATTCTGGACTTTATGAGTAAAGGCATCAGCGGATATAGTGCCAGTGTGAAGAAGACTATTGCCTATGTGGAAGAAAATTATGCGTCAAACATTACCCTGGAGGATGTCGCCCGGCATGGAGAAATCAGCAGGAGTTATCTGTCCATGCTATTTAAACAGGAAACGGGAATTAATTTTATTACCTATCTGAATCAGTATAGGATTGAGAAGGGAAAGAAGCTGCTGACAGACACAAATCTTAAAATTTACGAGATTGCGGAGGAGATTGGGTTTGGGAGCCCCTACTATTTCAGCAAGGTCTTTAAAGAGCTGACAGGAATGCAGTGTAAAGAATATAGGAACTATTACTCAGAAATGAATTAACTTGCCTATTCTGAAGAAAACTATTTTGATTGGTTTATAGCATTTGCTGCAAATCATCCAAAATAGTTTTTTGCGTGTGTGGTTGATATCTCTAATATGGTGGGTGTATTTTTGGGGAACAGTATGTTATACTTATTGAATCACTAATATTCAAGAAGTATAATTAGAAACAATAAGCCGGTATCTGATTTAGACAGATTCCGGTCTGGTATCATGAAAGAAAGAGAAGGTAAAGTAATATGGCAGAAGAGTACAGTAATGGATGCAGCGAAGAGTCTTGTGCGGGATGTGCACAATCCGGGACATGTGGGAGCAAGAAAGATGACTTCAGAGTATCTCCAAATCCATATTCACAGGTAAAGAAGGTAATTGGTGTCATCAGCGGAAAGGGTGGTGTGGGAAAATCTCTGGTTACCGCATCGCTGGCGAGAATGGTACGGGAGAAGGGATATACGGCAGGAATTTTGGATGCTGACATTACTGGTCCGTCTATACCTAAGATGTATGGTGTTCATGAGATGGCAAAAGGCACCGAGGATGGAATATTCCCCTGTATTGCAAAGGATGAGACAAGGATTATGTCTGTGAACCTTTTACTTGAGGATGAGGATGCTCCTGTTATTTGGAGAGGACCTGTTATTGCCGGAGTCGTAACACAATTCTGGACAGACGTGATATGGGGAGATTTGGATTATCTGTTTGTCGATATGCCTCCGGGAACAGGTGATGTGCCGCTTACGGTATTCCAGTCACTTCCTGTAGATGGAGTGGTAATTGTAACCTCCCCCCAGGACTTGGTGCGTATGATTGTAAAGAAAGCTTATAATATGGCAAAACAGATGAATATTCCAGTGCTGGGAGTCGTAGAAAACTACAGCTATGTGAAGTGTCCCGACTGCGGAAAGGAAATCAACGTATTTGGAGAAAGCCGTATTGATGAAATTGCACAGGAATTAGGTATTCCGGTTCTGGGTAAGATGCCTATAGATCTAAAGATTGCCGAAGCTGTAGAGACAGAGAAGTTTTATGATATTAAAAACCCCTATCTTCAGGATATTGAACTGTAGGAAATTAGGAATATAACTTTATAAGAGATGACCCCCGCTTTCAGGAAAGAGAAAGCGGGGGTTATGTTTTTAATCTTTTATAGTTTTCGTATTTCAAAAATCCGCCGTCTACAGCTTGATGTTTTTGAAGAGATCACCCAGATTGGTTCCAATGTTTTCGCTCTTTGGAATTTCAACCTTTTCTTCTGCTTCTTCCTGTGTTTCCTCAAGAACTTTCATGCTCAGGCTGATTTTCCCGTCTTTGATTCCGATTACTTTTACCTTAACAGTATCGCCGACTTTCAGCACTTCACCCGGAGACTTGATGTGCTTTTTGGAAATCTGGGAAATGTGTACCAACCCGGAAAGATTATGATCAAGGCTGATAAATGCACCGTAGTTTTGCAGAGTATCTACAGTACCTTCCATAACCGCACCAACTTTGATGCTTTCTATATGTTCCCTGCGTGCCTGTTGCTCCTTCTCCCTCAATACTTCACGGGCGGATAAAACAAGGCGGTTATTAGCCTGGTCTACATCAATGACACGTACTTCAATATCCTTCAATAAATAGGTTTCCAAATCCTCAATATAGGAAAGAGAAAGTTTGGATGCAGGAATAAAACCGCGCAGGCCCTCTACCATAGCTATAGCGCCGCCATTTACAATCCCCTCTACCTTAACGGATAAAGTTGTTTTGTTCTCCATATAATCCAAGACTTGGTTCCATGGGTTGGCATCGTCAAAATGCTCTTCGTAATCGGCCATTGTTTCTACAGGCTCGACCGTTGCCTGTAACTCTTCAGTTTTCATTTCTTCGTTCATCATAGCACCTCAGCTTATCTTTTAATAATTCATGTAAATCATACACTATTAAACATTAGTAGTTCAATAAGTGTACCTTCTTGAACATTAGCAGTTCAAGAACTATTTGATATAAGTATAGCACATGTATGACTAAAAAGACAACCGTATCGCGTTTTAAATTATACATTTCTAAATCGTTCTTAATTTCAACTATATGGAAAATATAGTAATGTCATAAGATGAATTGTATGAAAAGAAAAAATTATAATCTTAAAAATTAGGTTGACGAATCCTTGGAAAAATGGCAAGCTACTTATAAAGAGTCCAGGACGAAAAGGGGATATGGGATGGATAATGGAGTAAATGCAAAAAAAGTTTATGTAGTCGGCCACAAGAATCCTGACACGGATTCTATTTGTTCGGCAATTGCCTATGCAAAATTAAAAAAGAAATTAACAGGAGAGGAGTACACGCCCCGGAGAGCCGGCCAGCTCAACGAGGAAACCCAGTATGTGCTGGACCGGTTTAAGGTAAAGACACCGGCTCTCCTCTCTGATTTACGTGTACAAATAAAAGATGTAGAATTAAGGAAGGTGGAAGGGTTAAATGGCAGTGTTTCCATTAAGACTGCCTGGGCACGGATGAAAGAATTGAATCTCAAGACGCTTCCTGTAACCAGAGAGGGAAGGTTGGAAGGATTGATTACAATCGGTGATATCGCAACATCTTATATGGATGTCTATGATAGTTTTATTCTGTCTGCTTCCAGAACCCAATACCGCAATATTGCTACAACAATCGGCGGAGAGGTGGTTGTAGGAAACGGCCACAGTTTCATGGTAAAAGGAAAGGTAGCAATTGCAGCTTCCAGCCGGGGACTGATGGCGGACTTTATTGAAGAATCGGATCTGTTAATCCTGGGAAACAGAAGGGATGTGCAGCAGGATGCCATCAACTTGAATGTAAGCTGTATCGTTGTGTGCCAGGGGGCTGAGATACCGGAGGACATTATAGCACAGGCGCGGGAAAAGGAGATTGTCATTATTAGCACCCCCCATGATACATTTACTGTTGCCAGACAGATAAATCAAAGTATTCCGGTAAAACGCTTCATGACAACAGAAGGTCTTATCACTTTTAGCATGAGAGATTATGTAGATGACGTGAAAGAAGTAATGGCAAAAAGGAAGTTTCGTGATTTCCCGATTTTGGATAATAAAGGGAACTTTTTGGGATTCATTTCCAGAAGAAGACTCTTGAACAGCAGGAGAAAGCAGGTCATTTTAGTAGATCACAACGAAAAGAGCCAGGCGGTAGATGGAATTGAGGAGGCAGATGTACTGGAAATCATCGACCACCACAGATTGAGCAGTATTCAGACAATCGGTCCGGTATTTTTCAGAAACCAGCCAGTAGGATGTACGGCTACGATTATTTACCAGATGTATCAGGAAGAGGGGGTCGAGGTGGACCCGGTTACGGCAGCACTTTTATGCTCGGCAATTATATCCGATACATTGATGTTCCGTTCTCCTACTTGCACTCCGCTGGATGAGGCATCTGCAAGGAAACTGGCGGAAACAGGAGATATCAACATAGAAGAGCTGGCTTTGGAAATGTTCAATGCAGGCAGCAATCTGAAAGGAAAGAGTGCAGAAGAGATTATTTTCCTGGATTTCAAGCAGTTTACGGTGAATGAAACTGTGATGGGCGTAGGTCAGATAAACTCTATGAGCAAAACGGAACTTAAGGACATCAAAGCAGTGGTTCTGCCCTATATGGAAAAGGCAAGGAAGAAAAATCATTTGGATATGATATTCTTCATGCTGACAAACATTGTTACAGAATCTACTGAATTGCTCTGCTGCGGCCCTGAAGCACAGAGCAAGGTCATCATGGCTTATGATTTAAGAGAGGATACAGAAGATATTCTGCTAAAAGGTGTGGTGTCAAGAAAGAAACAGCTTGTGCCTACGCTTGTAAGTACATTGCAGCAATAGGGGGAAGAGAATGAGCAGACAAATATGGAAACCGGGCAACATGCTGTACCCTCTGCCCGCCGTTATGGTGAGTACAGGTGATAAGGAAGAAAATAAAAATATCCTGACCGTTGCCTGGACGGGTACTATCTGCACGAATCCTGCTATGGTCTATATTTCGGTAAGGCCGGAACGGTATTCTTATCAGATGATAAAAGATACAGGAGAGTTCGTTATCAACCTGACCACAGAAAAACTGACGAAGGCTGCGGATTATTGCGGTGTGCGGTCTGGGAGAGATGTGGACAAGTGGAAAGACACAGGGCTGACACCAGGAAAACCGGAGAGCTTGAAACATGCTCCCATTATAGAGGAGTGCCCTGTGAGTATAGAGTGCCGTGTAACAGAGATCAAAGAGCTGGGAAGCCATCATATGTTTCTTGCCGAAGTGAAGGCGGTGCAGGTGGATGATGCCTATATGAATAAGGCAGGCAAATTTGAATTAAATAAAACAGGCCTTCTGGCCTATTCTCATGGCGAATACCTGGGGCTTGGGAAGTCTCTTGGAACGTTCGGATACAGTGTGCGTAAGAAGACAGGAAGAAAGAAGAAAAAATAAGGAAGCAGCAACAGGCAATAGATAGGGATGCCCGTTGCTGCTTCTTTTTATGGTGTTACAATACATGGATAAATCTCTTAAACGATTCCATTCCCGCTTCCGTACACTTAAAGACTCCTGCATCTTCCAGTACCTTGCAAAAGACTTTTCCGATTTCCTGCTTCAGAATATCATCGATGTTTCCCGGGTTTATTTCGGGGTAAGAAGGAAGAAAATTTTCGACCCAGTCCGCATGTTTTTCCAGTGTCTCATGGTTTCGGATTTCTCTTTTATCCAAAATATAATGCTTTAGCAGCTCCATCTCATCTTTAAGCCTGGACGGAAGCACAGCAAGTCCCATAACCTCAATCAGCCCGATATTTTCCTTCTTAATGTGATGCAGCCCTGCATGGGGGTGATAGACTCCGAGGGGATGCTCCTCCGTTGTAATATTATTGCGGAGTGTTAAATCCAGTTCGTATAAATCTCCGTGCATTCTGGCAATAGGAGTGATGGTGTTATGAGGCTGTCCGTTTGTTTCTGAGAAAACAAAGGCATCTTCATCTGTGTAATCCCTCCAGACATGTAGAATATGGTCTGCCAGTTCTATAATTCTGTTCTCGTCCTCTCCCTGTAAACGGATAACCGAGAGGGGCCACTTTACAATTCCGGCAGTGATATCCTCATAGCCGCTTACTTTAAATGTGTATATAACAGGTGCCTTTGCCATAGCAAAAGTATAATTCCCACCCTGAAAGTGGTCATGGCTTAAAATAGAACCACCTACAATGGGAAGGTCAGCATTGGAACCAAGAAAATAATGAGGAAATAGTTTGACAAAATCAAATAATTTCCGGAAGGACTGTTTTTCTATTTTCATAGGCACATGCTCTCCGTTCAGTACAATACAGTGTTCATTATAATACACATAAGGAGAGTACTGAAAGCCCCAGACGCTGTTATTGATAGTAATTGGTATGATGCGGTGATTCTCTCTGGCAGGGTGGTTCGTCCGGCCGGCATATCCTTCATTTTCCATGCATAGCAGACATTTTGGATAGGAGGAGGCTTTTGCATTCCGTTCGGCAGCAATTGCTTTTGGATCCTTCTCCGGCTTGGAGAGGTTGATAGTGATATCTAAAATACCGTATTTAGTATCCACAGTCCATTTCATGTCTTTACAGATACGGTACCTGCGTATATAATCACTGTCCTGGCTTAGCTTGTAATAATAATCTGAGGCAGCTTTGGGTGATTCTTTGTATTTGCTCCAGAATTGCTCCTGAATCTGGGTGGGCCGGGGCATCAGAGTGTTCATGAGTTTGGTGTCAAATAAATCCCGGTACACAATATTGTCTTCAATAATTTCCCTTTGGCAGGCTTCTTCCAGAAGTTCTGTCAGCACATCCTCTAATACAATGTGGGATAAATCACAGGGAATATCTTTGTATTCACTTTCTCCAAAGAGTTCCAGCAGAAGATTTACTGTGTAAATCCGTTCACATTCTGGTGTCAGACCAGTATCAATTCCATATTGCACCAGCTTTTTAATTGCTTCATATAACATTGATTATGCCTCCTGAGTTTTAAATCCGTGGAGATGGGGATATTTAATCGTCCAAGTTTCGGGCACCATCTCCGATTTCCACTATATAGAAATCTGCATCATATCCAAAACTTTCTTTATATCCGTTTCCAACTGTTTTCATAAACGTATCTATAGTATCATTTTTAACAATGCTGACTGTGCATCCCCCGAAACCGCCTCCTGTAATACGGGAGCCTATGACACCGGGAACACTCCATGCCAGGTCCACGAGAAGATCAATTTCCTCACAGGATACTTCATAATCGTCCCTCAGAGAGACATGGGACTGGTTCATCAATTCTCCAAACCGAATGATATCTCCCGATTTCAGGGCCTTTACAGCTTCAATGGTACGCTGGTTCTCGGCAACGGCGTGTTTTGCGCGTTTTGTTTTTACAGGGTCTTCAATCACATCTTTAAATTTATCAAAAATATCCATATCCAGATCACCCAGTGTATTAATATCCAGTTCTTCCTGCAATGCGGCCAGCGCATCCGCACATTCCTGACGGCGTTCATTATATTTTGAATCTACCAGGTTGTGTTTTACTTTACTGTTTGTAATGATAATTTTTGCATCATCCAGTTCAATAGGGGCATATTCAAAATTCAACGTGGCAGTATCCAGGAAGATTGCATTGTTCTTTTTGCCCATGGCTACTGTAAACTGATCCATAATTCCGCAGTTGCAGCCATTAAAATTGTTTTCAGAATATTGCCCGATCAGTGCCAGGTCTGTCATGCTAAGTTTATCAATCTCAAATAAATCCTTCAGGATAACTCCGGTCAGAACTTCCAAAGAGGCAGAGGAAGAAAGCCCGGAGCCATTGGGGATATTTCCCCAGATTACCATGTCAAATCCTGTATCCGGCAGATATCCTCTCTTGGAAAAAGCCCATACAACGCCCAGGGGATAGTTGGCCCAGTCATAAATCTCCTTATTCGTCAAGTCATCAAGAGAAGCCTCTATGATTCCAAAACTGTCTAGATTCATGGAATAAAAGTGCATGACTCTGTCCTTACGTTTTCTTGCAATTCCATAGGTACCCAAGGTCAGCGCACAGGGAAATACATGTCCTCCGTTATAGTCTGTATGCTCCCCAATCAGATTTACACGGCCCGGAGAAAAATAAAGTTCGGTGCCCTCTGTACTCCCGAACAATTCTTTGAATTTTGCAGTTAATTGTTCTTTCATATAAATTCCTCACTTTCGTCAGATAATCTCTATTTTGATTTTATGTTCATTCTTATTTACATTATAGGGGGAAGAGAAAAGAATGTATATAAAAATTCCGTTCAAGGACATGTAATTATGTTGCATACGAACGGAATGGAAAGGTATAATGAAGGTAACTGTTCAGTACAGATACCAATGAAGAAGAAATAATCGAGGAGAAAGAATGCTTTTTTGATGTATGAAAGGAAATATTATGAAAGAAACTTATAAATATTCTTATAAAGTGGGAGAAAGCCTTATGACTTCATTGTCAATTTACAATGTAGGTCATCAAAAGTGTGAGCCGGGATACCAGTGGGGGCCCGGAATACGAAATCACTACTGTATTCATCATATTATTTCAGGAAGTGGATATTACACGGTGAATGATAAGACATATCATCTTTTTGCCGGAGATACCTTTATACTTTATCCGGATACGGAAGTAAAATATTATGCAGACATACAGGAACCGTGGGAATATGCATGGGTGGGCTTTATGGGGGCGGATGCGGCAACCGTCATACATTCTACTGATTTTACAAAAGAGCATCCAATGATTCAAAAGGATGCTCTTCCCAGGATTCTTCTGCAAAAGCAGCTAAATCAAATTTATGAAGTAAAGGGCAACAGCTACGAAGCAGCGGTGGCCATGACAGGAGCACTCTATACCCTCCTTTCTACATTCATGCAGTATGCCGCACATGCAGAACCAGTAAAGGACGTGCAGCTTACCTATGTGCAGAAAGCCAAAGATTATATCTCCACCAGCTACTCCTATCCCATAACAATAGAAGAAGTGGCAGCCTATGTAGGAATCAGCCGTAGTCATCTCTATCGTGCGTTTAGAACATGCCAGCAGCAATCGCCCAAAGAATACCTGAGTGATTTCCGGATAAAGCAGGCCTGCCGTTTGCTGAAAGAGACTACTCTGTCCGTAGCTTCTATAGCATATTCCGTGGGTTTTGAAAATAATCTATATTTCTCCAAAGCTTTCAAAAAACAAAAAGGACAAAGCCCTACAAAGTATCGTCGCTCTTTTTTAAGGTCTTGATTTTCAGCCTTGTGATTCTCTTAAAAAGAAATGATGAAAACACAACAGCTACAATCTCTGCAATGAAAATGGACCACCACACTGCGTCCAGCCCTAAAAACTTTGCAAATAAATAGGCGGCAGGCAGAATAACAAAAAGCTGTCTTACTATAGAGATAATCAGGCTGTACACTCCATTCCCAAGTGCCTGGAAGGCAGTACCTACCACGATATTGTATCCTGCAAGAAGGAAACTCAGGCTGATAATTCTAAGTGCGGGGATTCCGATTGCCAGCATATTTTCGGAAGCGTCGAAGAATCCCAAGAACTGTATGGGAAACAGCTGAAATAGGGACAGTCCCACAAACATAATTCCCACGGCAATAAATACACTCATTTTGATAGTATCCATAATTCTTTTTTTATTTTGTGCACCGTAATTATATGCGACAATTGGTATCATTCCATTTACCAGCCCGAATACCGGCATGAAAATAAAGCTCTGCAGCTTGAAATATACTCCAAACACAGCCGCGGCAGTAGAAGAAAATATCAGAAGTATCCGGTTCATACCAAATACCATGACGGAACCGATGGACTGCATAACAATAGAGGGAACTCCAATTTTATAAATTTCACCAATAATCCTTTTATCAGGCCTGAAGCCTCTCATATTCAAATTCAATTCTGTATTCTTCTTACAATTAAAATAAAGTGACATGAAAACTGCTGTAATTTGCCCGATGATGGTTGCAAGGGCAGCTCCTGCTACTTCAAGCCGCGGCATACCGAAGAGGCCGAATATCAGGATGGGGTCCAGAATGATATTGATGAGAGCACCGGTTCCCTGGGTAATCATGTTGTAAAATGTTTTTCCTGTAGACTGTAAAAGGCGTTCGAAGGTAATCTGCATAAAGATTCCCGCCGAGGCAACGGTAATAATCATCATGTACTCGGTTCCATAGCGGACAATAGTGGGATCATCTGTCTGAACGCTAAAAAAGTAATGAGAGCCAAACAGTCCGATTACCGCCATGACGATACAACTAAGAATTCCAAGGAAAATACCGTTTCGGGCAACCATATTTGCTTCCTTAGGCTTTTTCTCTCCAAGGCTTTTGGACAGCAGTGCGTTAATTCCCACACCAGTACCCGCAGCAATAGCAATCATCAGATTCTGCACGGGGAAAGCAAGGGACACTGCAGTCAGAGCCTCTTCATTAAGGCGGGCTACGAAAATACTATCTACTACATTATATAGTGCCTGCACAAGCATAGATGCAATCATGGGCAGCGACATGGTAATTAATAATTTAGGTACAGGCATTACGCCCATCTTGTTTTCAGTCTGTGTTGTTTTTTCCATTTGTAAAATGTTCCTCCCTGGTTAATATATCACGTAGAGGACATTATATCATCAATAAAAAATAAGTACAATGCATATATTTATGTTGGGGAGATTATCTTTCTCCCAGGTTATACCCTGAGATATTGCAGGAGAGATATGTGAATTAAAAAAACGTTTGAAAAGGATGGTATGCTGTTTGCGTTTGAAAAGAATGATGCAGGGAGTAGGGATGGTCTATGTATTTTTATTGCTGGGGCTGGTTTGTCCGTCTCTTTTTACAGAAAATCAGATAAAAGAAAAGGCGCAGGAGGTTTCCTATCCGAATGCGTCGTCATATATGGCAGCCACTGTGGAAGAAAAGCCCAAAATAGCAATTACATTTGATGACGGACCTAACGCGGAGTGTACGCCCAAGCTTCTGGACGGCCTGCAAAAAAGAGGCGTGAAAGCGACTTTTTTTCTGATTGGACAGAATATAGAAAAAGGCAGCAACAGGGAAATCGTGAAGCGTATGTACGAGGAGGGACATCTGATTGGAAACCATACATACCACCATGTGGAAATAACAAGAGTGAGCAATGAGAAGGCGTATGAAGAGCTTATGATGTGTAATGAACTTATCCAAAGCATTACCGGACAGGAAGTAGAGTATATGAGGCCGCCCTTTGGGTTATGGCAAAAGGAACTGGAACAGAAGATTCATGTATTGCCGGTTATGTGGAATGTTGACCCTCTGGACTGGGCGACGGAAAACGTAGATGAAATTGTAAATAAGGTAGTGACGCGGACAGAAGAAAATGATATCATTTTGTTACATGATTGTTATGACAGCTCTGTAAAAGCAGCACTGCGTATTATAGACTTGCTGCAGGCGGAGGGATTTGAGTTTGTGACTGTAGACGAGATAATATTGGATTAAGGAACGGTGAAGATAATGGATTTATTTGATTATATGAGAGAAACAAATAAGGAAAAGGAGGCACCTCTCGCCTCCCGTATGCGCCCTGCTGCATTGGAAGACGTAGTAGGGCAGCAGCATATTATAGGGAAGGATAAGCTGTTGTACAGAGCGATTAAGGCAGACAAGCTGGGCTCTCTGATTTTTTATGGACCTCCGGGGACGGGGAAGACCACACTTGCCAAGGTAATTGCCAACACAACGAGAGCGCAGTTTAAGCAGATTAACGCCACCATTGCCGGGAAAAAGGATATGGAGGAAGTTATAAAAGGGGCAAAAGAGCTGCTGGGAATGTACCAGAAAAAGACGATTCTGTTTATTGATGAGATTCACAGATTTAACAAGGGGCAGCAGGATTATCTTCTCCCCTATGTGGAGGATGGTACAATAACCCTGATAGGAGCAACTACAGAAAATCCCTATTTTGAAGTGAACGGTGCTTTACTGTCCCGATCCAGTGTATTTGAGTTAAAATCACTGAGCCGGGAAGAGGTGAAAACACTTCTCAAGCGTGCCGTATACGATAGAGACAACGGAATGGGCAGTTTTAAAGCGGAGATTGACGATGATGCCCTGGAATTTCTCGCTGATGTGTCGGGGGGAGATGCCAGAAATGCTCTGAATGCAGTGGAATTAGGGATCCTGACCACCGAAAGGAGTGAGGATGGCCTGATACACCTCACACTGGAAGTGGCTTCCGAGTGTATCCAAAAGCGAGTAGTACGTTATGACAAAACAGGAGATAACCATTACGATACGATTTCTGCTTTCATAAAGAGTATGCGGGGCTCAGACCCGGATGCAGCGGTTTATTACCTGGCAAAAATGCTGTATGCGGGGGAGGATATTAAGTTCATCGCCCGGCGGATTATGATTTGTGCGTCAGAGGATGTAGGAAACGCAGACCCTATGGCGCTTACGGTTGCGGTATCAGCCGCCCAGGCCGCAGAACGTATTGGTCTGCCTGAATCTCAGATTATTTTGGCCCAGGCTGTAACTTATGTGGCTTCTGCTCCTAAAAGTAATTCGGCGACAAATGCCATTTTTGCCGCCAGCGAGAGCGTGAAGCGGCAGAAGACAACGGTCCCGGCCCACCTGCAGGATGCCCACTATAAGGGCTCTGAAAAAATGGGACGGGGAACCGGCTACAAATACGCCCATGATTATCCGGGGCATTATGTAAAGCAGCAATATCTCCCGGATGAAATCAAAAACGCCAGATTCTATGAACCGGGCGTTCTGGGGTATGAAAAAACAATCAAAGGATATCTAGAGAAGCTTAGACAGGAGTAGAGCATATATCTCCTGACTCTGTCTGGACCAGCTTCCGGCTATGGTTTCAGCCTCTGTTTCTGTAGGAACGGTGATTTTTAGATCAATCAGGCTGAAACCATTTTCCACAATCTGGCACCGAACTTCGTATTCCCGATTTGTGTTCAAATAATAATCTGATTTTATAGCAACCTCTTCCTTCAAATCATATTGCTTTTCTTTTAGAAATTCATTGACATCGTTCTGGATAGCAGGTGAGATTTTATTTGTGAAAAACCGTATCGTCTCGGCTCCGTTTTCCGTCAAATGGTATAAGGTACGGTTATGGGTTGTCTCAATTTTGAGCAGACCGGAGTCCACCATTTCCGACAAGGCCTCCTGTAGTTTAAAATAGGTTGTATAGCCCTTATCCAGCATAAATTCCGAAATTTGAGATGTGGTCATTGGAAAATCTACTTTATCCAGCATGTATAATACAATCAATTTGTATAGGGTAAATGTTTCAGTCATGATACTCCTTTCCCTGCCATATGTCCTGTTCTTTCAGATGGCGGTGCAGCGTGTTCAAAACGGTTCTTTTATTACTGGTCCAAAGGGGGGCAATCAGAAGTTCTTCTGGTCCGTCCCCCGTCAGACGGTGTATTGTAATCCTGGGGTTCAGCCGTGCAATACAAGTCCCCAGGAATTGAATATATTCCATCATATCCGGTACATGAAAGGGCTGCCTTGCATAGTCAGCGGCAAGGTCTGTATCCTTTAAGATATGGAGAAGCTGGAATTTGATGCCCTGAATGTCCATATGGTTCAGGTACTCTACTGTCTTTAGCATCTCCTCCTGGGATTCCCCCGGAAGATAAAAAATAGTATGCACAATAACTGTAATTCCAAGGCTCCTTAAATCCCGGACAGCCTTCTCAAAAACGGGCAGAGCATATCCTCTGCGGATGTAAGAGGCTGCTGCCGGATGAATCGTCTGAAGTCCTAATTCTACCCACACAGGCTTTATCAGGCTGACTTTGTGAAGAACCTCCAGAACATCATTCCCCAGACAGTCCGGTCTGGTGGCGATGGACAGGATTTTCACTTCCGGGTCTCCGATGGCTTCCAGATATAGCTCTTCCAGGCGGGCAGCAGGTGCGTAAGTATTGGTAAAAGCCTGAAAATATGCAATATAGGAATGTACAGGGCGTTTTCCCCTTAAATCCTGTTTTCCCCGGGCAATCTGTTCCGAAATAGAGCTGCAGGCGGAGCCGGCAAAATCACCGGAACCTTTGCTGCTGCAGAAGATGCAGCCTCCTGTCCCCGCAGTACCATCCCTGTTAGGACAGGTCATGCCCCCATTTAACGTGATTTTATAAACCTTTTCTCCATAAGTATTTTTTAAATCGTAATCCAGTGAATGATAACGCTTTTCGCCCCAACGGTTCATCTATATTAGTTCCTCTATTTCCAACTTCTCTTAAATTCAGACTTGCTGCTATTATCATAACACTCCTGGAAATGCAGTGCAAGAAGGAAACGGGGGATTGGTTCGGATAAGAGTGAAAAAACACTTTTCTTTTTCTTGAAGATGATGTATAATAGCACCAGATTCAAGAGATATCTCAGGAATGTAGACAGCACTGCCTGAATTCGGACAAGTCACTTCAGACTAAAGTTCCCGCCACAATTTATGAAAAGAATAAGGAAAAAGCTTATATAAGTTTAAGAAAGGAAACATATGGTATGACGAGAGAAAAATATGAATCGCTGCCACTTGCCACATTAAAAGATTTAGCGAAAGCCCGCAAAATGAAAGGTGTATCTACAATGAAGAAAAGTGAGCTGATAGATGCCATGCTTGCACAGGATGAAAAGGAAAATATGGAAGAGGCAAGAGCAGAAGCAAAAGAGGAAGTAAAAGAGGAACTAAAGGAGAAGAAGGAAGGTACCGATATTGAGCAGCTTGACAGCGGAAACGCTGCCAATGGAATACTTGAGGTACTGCCGGACGGGTATGGTTTTATCCGCTGTGAAAACTATTTGCCGGGAGAGAATGATGTATATGTTTCACCATCCCAGATTAGAAGATTTAACCTGAAAACAGGAGATATTGTCTCCGGAAATACGAGAGTTAAAACACAATCTGAAAAATTCAGCGCATTGCTGTACGTCTCCACCATTAACGGTATGAGACCGTCAGAAGCAATGAAAAGGCACAATTTTGAAGATTTGACTCCTATTTTCCCGAATCAGCGCCTTCGCCTGGAAACACCGGGAAGTTCCACTGCCATGAGGATTATGGATATTCTTTCTCCTATAGGAAAAGGACAGAGAGGTATGATTGTATCACCTCCCAAAGCAGGTAAGACAACGCTGTTAAAAGAAGTGGCACTCTCCGTTCAGAAGCGGGAGCCAAATATGCATCTGCTGATTCTTCTGATTGATGAGCGCCCGGAGGAAGTAACAGATATCAAAGAAGCGATTGCGGGACCAAACGTAGAAGTTATTTATTCCACCTTTGACGAACTCCCGGATCATCATAAAAGAGTATCAGAAATGGTAATTGAGCGTGCGAAACGTCTGGTTGAACACGGGAGGGACGTTACCATTCTGCTGGATAGTATTACAAGACTTGCCCGTGCTTATAACCTGACTGTACCGCCGTCAGGAAGAACACTCTCCGGAGGTCTTGACCCGGCTGCTTTGCATATGCCAAAAAGATTTTTTGGTGCAGCCAGAAATATGAGAGAGGGCGGAAGTCTGACGATTCTTGCAACTGCTCTTGTAGAGACAGGCAGCAAGATGGACGACGTGGTTTATGAAGAATTCAAAGGTACCGGAAACATGGAACTGGTGCTGGATAGAAAATTGCAGGAAAAGAGAGTTTTCCCGGCAATTGATATACCAAAATCAGGGACAAGAAGGGAAGACCTTTTGCTCAGCAGGGAAGAGCAGGATGCCGTCTATATCATCCGAAGAGCTATGAATGGCCTGAAGACGGAAGAAGCGGTAGACAACCTGTTGAATATGTTTTCCCAGACAAAAAGTAATGCAGAACTGGTTCAACTTGTTATTAAGAAAAAATTCATTTAGCGGACAGATTATCGTGAAAACAACTTGCAAAATGAAAAATCCTGTGATATAATGACAAAGCTGTTTAGAAAACACACTTATAAAACTGTTTTGATTGACTATATTTAAAATAGAGAGGTGAAAATCATGAGAGAAGGAATCCATCCAGAATACCATCAGGCAACAGTAGTCTGCAACTGTGGAAACACATTTGTAACAGGTTCAACGAACGAGAACATCCATGTGGAGATTTGTTCTAAATGTCATCCGTTCTATACTGGCCAGCAGAAATCTAACCAGGCTCGCGGACGTGTTGATAAGTTCAACAAGAAATATGGCATGAAATAAGAATGAATGATTGTAGGCTGAGGTGGACTATCTCAGCCTATTCTTGTGTAATAAGAAACAATGAGAAGGTCAGCAACTTCCGGGAGAAGGGACTGACCCTTTTCTGGTATAGTTCACTCCTGGCCTATCACTGCGCTGATAGGTCAGACTCGACAACGTAAAACAGCCAGTGAGCCTGCCCTTCGCCGAAGGCGAATTTAAATGGGCAGGCGGCGTTACTGTTTACAGGTCACCTGTGAACAGTAACCTTTTCTGCTATAGAAAACAGGAGGAAGCATGAAGTCATCAAACATAGGCGGACAGGCAGTTCTGGAAGGCATCATGATGAAGAATGGTAATCAGTATGCTGTGGCAGTCAGGAAGCCAGATAAAGAGATAGAAATTGATATTCAGGAATACCGCAGCGTGATTCCATGGAAGCCGCTGACAAAGATTCCCTTTATACGCGGTATCTTTAATTTTGTGGATTCTTTAATCCTTGGGATGAGAACACTTACGTATTCCGCAAGCTTTTTTGAAGAGGAAGAAGAAACAAAGGAAGTTTTGACAGAAGCAGATATTGCGAAGAGAGAAAAGCATGAAAAGAGAATTATGAATCTGACGGTTGCATTTTCCGTAGTTCTTGCAGTTGCTATTTTTATGGTTCTTCCTTATTTCCTGAGCAATATTTTAAAACAACATATTACATCCAGAGGGATGCTTACGGTTGCAGAGGGTCTGATCCGTGTGATTATCTTTTTGGGATATATTTTACTTATATCTAAGATGAAGGATATTCAGAGAACGTTCATGTACCACGGGGCTGAGCATAAATGTATCAACTGTATTGAGAATGGGCTTGAGCTGAACGTGGAAAATGTACGGAAAAGCTCCAAGCAGCATAAACGCTGCGGAACCAGTTTTCTATTCTTTGTTATGATAGTGAGCATTCTCTTTTGCTTTTTTATTACGGCGGAATCTCAGATTATGCGTGTAGCTTTACGTATTGCCCTTCTGCCTCTTATCGCGGGGGTGTCCTATGAGCTGATCAGGCTGGCAGGCAACAGTGATAACTATGTTGTTAACCTGCTGAGTAAGCCGGGAATGTGGATACAGAATCTGACAACAAAGGAGCCCGATGATAGTATGATTGAAGTGGCAATCCGTGCTGTAGAAGCTGTATTTGACTGGAAAGCATATCAGAAGGAGCAGAACATATGACACTGAAAGAAGCATACCAGCAGGGCAAAGACGTTCTTGTGAAAACGGGGACCCCCGATGCAGATCTGGATGCATGGCTTCTTTTGGAGCATGTGAGTAAAATCAGCCGCGCCATGTATTACGCTGTACCGGACAAACCAATGACACAGGATGAGGAAAGCCAGTACCTTCATTATATAGAAAGAAGAGCACAGCATATCCCCCTCCAGCATCTTACGGGAGTTCAGGAGTTTATGGGGCTGGAATTTCAGGTGAATGAGCATGTGCTGATTCCGAGACAAGATACAGAATTGCTGGTAGAAGAAGCTTTGAAAATCATAGAAGAAGCTGCAAAGGGAAGAGCGAAAGGTATGTTTGGGCCGGCTGGCGGAGGGTACCGGTTGCTGGATATGTGTACAGGCTCGGGATGTATTTTGCTGAGCATTTTGCATCATGCCGGAAAATCTGCAAAGATGAAGATGAAAGGGACCGGAGCTGATATTTCTCAAAGGGCACTGGAGACTGCACGGGCAAATGCAGAGTCTCTTCATATACGGGCTGAATTCCTGCGCAGTGATTTATTTGAACAGGTAACAGGGCAGTATGAGATGATTGTTTCAAATCCGCCTTATATCAGAACAGATGTGATAGAGACATTGCAGGAGGAAGTGAAGAACCATGATCCCATGCTGGCTTTGGATGGGAAAGAAGATGGCCTGCATTTCTACAGAAGAATTATAGAAGCGGCAGACAAATATCTTACAAAGGGCGGCTGCCTGGTGTTTGAAATTGGGGCTGACCAGGGGGAAGCAGTAAGCTCTATGATGGGCTGTGCAGGATATCATAATGTCATTGTAAAAAAGGATTTAGCAGGTCTTGACCGGGTTGTTACTGGCGTGTATGATAGATAAGTGAACGTAATTGTTCATGGCTCTGAACAGATACAAGTGAACGTAAGAAAGGATAGAAAGAGATGTTTGACAGATTAGAGGATTTATTGATCCGCTACGAAGAAATCATGGGGGAATTACAGGAGCCGGATGTGGCCAATGACCCTGAACGTTTCCGTAAGCTAATGAAAGAACAAAGTGATTTGACTCCCATTGTGGAAGCATATAAAGAGTATAAACAGTGTAAGCAGAATATTGAAGACAGTCTCGTTATGCTGGACGAAGAGTCTGACGAAGAGATGCGGGAGATGGCGAAGGAAGAATTGAATGATTCTAAAGCCCGGGTAGAAGAACTGGAGCAGGAGTTAAAGATTCTGCTTCTGCCAAAAGACCCCAATGATGAAAAGAATGTTATCGTGGAAATCCGTGCCGGTGCCGGCGGGGATGAGGCCGCACTGTTCGCGGCAGAAGTTTACCGTATGTATGTACATTATTCAGAGGGACGCCGCTGGAAAATCGAGATGATTTCCCTGAATGAAAATGGGATTGGCGGGTTTAAGGAGTGTGTATTTATGATTACAGGCCAGGGGGCATATTCCCGCCTGAAATATGAAAGTGGTGTACACCGTGTACAGCGTGTGCCGGAGACGGAGAGCGGCGGCAGAATCCACACCTCCACCATTACGGTAGCAATTATGCCGGAAGCCGAGGAAGTAGATGTTGTGATTGAGGATAAAGATGTCCGCATTGATGTTATGCGTGCCTCAGGAAACGGTGGACAGTGTGTCAATACGACGGACTCAGCAGTGCGTCTGACCCATTATCCCACAGGGATTGTTATTTACAGCCAGACAGAAAAGTCACAGCTTCAAAACAAGGAAAAAGCCTTCCGTCTGCTCCGTTCTAAATTATATGATTTAGAGTTAGAAAAACAACAGGCATCGGAAGCAGAGGCAAGAAGAAGTCAGATAGGAACTGGTGATCGTTCCGAGAAAATCAGGACTTATAACTTCCCCCAGGGAAGAGTCACGGACCATAGAATTAAACTGACTCTTCATAAGTTGGATACAATATTGAATGGGGATTTAGAAGAAGTTATAGACAGTCTGATTGCAGCAGACCAGAGTGCAAAACTGGCAAATATGAATGAAGGCTAAGAGATATACCGGTGGGTAAGATGTAGATAAATAGGGCGGTCTTAGAAAGGGTTTGGATGGATTTCCAGGCTCTTTTTGCTGCATAGGACATCCTTTCTAAAATGAGTGGAGAGGAGGGGCATTTGCAAATATAGTAGAATTGGAGTAATATGGTACTTGTGAAATAAGTTACAACGAGAGAGGAAAACGCTATGAAGGGAAAATTAAAAAAGTTATTTGCTTACTATAAACCTTACAAAGGGCTGTTTTACAGTGATATGGTCTTTGCTATATTGGGGGCAGCTGTGGCACTGGTCATCCCGATGCTTGTCAGATATATTACCAACGAAGTAATTCATTTTCAGGCACCGGAGGCACGGCAGGCCATCCTGATGCTGGGAACTGTGATGCTGGGGCTGGTGGCACTGGAAATGTTCTGTAATTTTTATATAGGTTATTTTGGACATATTATGGGTGCGAAGATGGAAGCAGACATGCGAAGGGATATCTTCGGTCATTATCAAAAGCTGACGTTTGCTTTTTATGATAATCAAAAAGTAGGACATTTGTTATCAAGGATTACAAGTGATTTGTTTGATATCAGTGAATTGTTGCACCACGGTCCTGAGGATTTGGTGATATCTGTCATTAAGATTATAGGTTCTTTTGTAATTCTATTGACAGTAAATGTGAAGCTTGCACTGCTTGCATTTGCATTTATTCCTGTTATGGCAATCTTTGCTTTCTACTATAATGGCAGAATGAAGATTGCATTCAAGAGAAACCGGGAAAAAATCGGTGAAATTAACAGCCAGATAGAAGATAGCCTTTCCGGTATCCGTGTGGTAAAGTCTTTTGCAAATGAAAATGTAGAAATGAAAAAGTTCAAAGCCGGGAATGATAACTTTGTGGCGGCGAAAAAAATGAGCTATAAATATATGGGAATTTACAATTCCGGTCTGGGTGCCATGAGCACACTAATTACAGTGACTGTGCTATTGTCTGGTGTGGGAATGATGCTTTCAGGCAAGCTTGTTGTGACGGATTTGATTACATTTCTTTTATATATTAACAACTTCACAGAGCCTGTGAAAAAACTTGTGACCCTCACGGAGCAGTTCCAGAATGGTTACTCTGGTTTTGAAAGATTTTTGGAAATCGTGTCTATCGCACCCGATATTGCAGATGAGCCGGATGCAATTTCACCGGAAGAAGTGAAGGGTGATATTGAGTTTCGGGATGTCTCCTTTTATTATGAAAATGAGAATGAAAGGGTGCTTGATAACCTGAATTTAAAAGTGGATGCAGGAGACTATATTGCCCTGGTAGGACCTTCGGGCGTAGGAAAAACTACGCTGTGCAGCCTGATTCCAAGATTTTACGAGGTGTCAGAGGGCGGCATCTATTTGGATGGATTGG
This sequence comes from Ruminococcus sp., assembly GCA_013911065.1. Lineage (GTDB taxonomy): Bacteria > Bacillota > Clostridia > Lachnospirales > Lachnospiraceae > Muricomes. The sequence continues at coordinate 109,903 of JACERV010000003.1, forward strand.
ATATCAGGAATATTAAGCTGGCAGAACTTCGAAATCATATCGGAATTGTGCAGCAGGATGTCTATTTGTTTGCAGGCAGTATTATGGACAACATCCGTTATGGAAAACCAGGAGCTACGGATGAAGAGGTTATCCGGGCAGCCAGAAGTGCCAATGCCCATGAATTTATTATGGGCTTCCCCGAAGGATATGATACAGATGTGGGACAGCGGGGTGTGAAATTATCAGGAGGGCAAAAACAGCGTCTGTCCATTGCCCGGGTATTTTTAAGAAATCCTGAGGTTTTAATTTTTGATGAGGCCACTTCTGCCCTGGATAATGAAAGCGAACAGGTGGTTCAGCAGTCTATGGAAAGCCTGGCGAAAAACAGGACTACCTTTGTGATTGCCCACCGTCTTTCCACAATCCGCAATGCTCACAGGATTTTAGTACTGACAGAGCAGGGAATTGCAGAGCAGGGAACTCATGAGGAGCTTCTGGAAAAGAAGGGTGTTTATGCAGAACTTTATGACATGCAGTTTAGAAGGAAAGGTTAATGGATAGTAAAATCAGAAGGATTGTCAGATAAATAAAAAGTATGCTATACTAATGAAATCCGAAAGAGAGGAAAGAAAAAGATAAAAATGGATGAAATAATATTTAAACGGCCGGAGCTGGAAGACCAGGAAATGATTAGTTCTTATTTTAGCAAGGCACCAAGCAGAAGCTGTGACAGGACATTTTGTAATGTATATTTATGGTCAAGATATTATAAGGTAAAATATGCAGTGATAGAGGATGCCCTGGTATTCAGAAATGTAGAGGAAGGACTTGCGTTTTCCTATCCGGCAGGAGAGAAGCAGTGTGTTAAGAATGCACTGGAATTTCTTATGAAATATAGTCAGGAACAAGGATATCCGTTAAAACTTTATAATGTAACCAAGGAAAACTTTGCACAGATGGACGAATGGTATCCGGGAGAATTTCAAATAGAATATGTACGGGATGCAGCAGATTATGTCTATGAAGCTGAGAAGCTTTCCACCTTATCAGGGAAGAAACTGCACAGTAAAAGAAATCACATCAATAAGTTTAAGAATTTGTATGCTGATTGGAGATATGAAGCCTTATGTGAAGAGAACCTGGAAGAATGTTTCCAGATGGCACTGAAATGGCGGGAGCTTAACGGCTGCGAAGACGACCCGGTGAAAAACGCCGAGATGTGCGTAACGCTCAATTCTCTGCGTTTGTATAAAGAATTGGGGCAGGTAGGAGGAGTTCTCAGGGTAAATGGGAAAATTGTTGCATTTACAACAGGAGAGCCAATTTGTAAGGATACATTTGTTGTGCATATTGAGAAAGCGTTTTCAGATATAGAAGGTGCATACACAATGATTAATCAACAGTTCGTAGAACATGAATGTTCAGATTATAAGTATGTGAACCGGGAAGATGATGCTGGGGCAGAAGGACTGAGGAAGGCAAAACTCTCCTACAGACCGGCTTTTATGGTAGAAAAAGGAATTGTTACAAGAAAATAAGAAAGAGGGAGAAAAGACAATGATTTCAAAGAAAATGGAAAATATGGTCGCGAATAGTTCTGCAATCCGGGCAATGTTCGAAGAGGGCAACCGTCTGGCAGCAATTTATGGGGCAGAGAATGTATATGATTTTAGCCTGGGAAACCCAAATGTGCCGGCTCCTGAAGCTGTGAAAGCTGCAATCCGGGGAATCCTGGATGAAGAAGATCCGGTTGTACTTCACGGGTATACGAACAGCAATGCAGGATATCAGGATGTAAGACAAGCAGTGGCAGATTCCTTGAATGCCAGATTCCAGACAGCCTTTGATGCAAAGAATATTATTATGACAGTAGGGGCTGCGGGCGGTTTAAATGTTATTCTCAAGTCTTTACTGAATCCGGGAGATGAAGTCATTGCATTTGCGCCTTATTTTGGTGAATACAGAAGTTATACAAGTAATTATGACGGAGTACTTGTGGAGATATCTCCAAATACCGTCGACTTTCAGCCTAAGCTGGATGAGTTCCAGGAGAAGATTACCTCCAAAACAAAAGTAGTTATTGTCAATACCCCCAATAATCCTACTGGTGTAGTGTATTCCCTGGAAACCATCAAAAAGATGGCGGAGATTATGGAAGCTAAGCAGAAGGAATTCGGAACTGAGATTTACCTTGTATCAGACGAACCATACAGAGAACTGGCTTATGACGGAGTAGAAGTTCCATATCTGACAAAGTATTATGTGAATACGGTGGTAGGATACTCTTACAGTAAATCTTTATCTCTTCCGGGAGAACGTATTGGTTATCTTGTTATTCCGGATGAAGCGGCTGACAGTGAAAATTTAATCAGTGCGGCAAATGTGGCAAACAGAATTCTGGGATTTGTCAATGCTCCCACGCTCCAGCAGAAGATTGTGAAAAAGTGTCTCAATGAAAAAACAGATATCTCCTATTACGACAGAAACCGGGAGACCTTATATAATGGATTAAAAGAACTGGGATTTGAATGTATTAAACCGGAAGGGGCTTTCTATTTGTTTGTGAAGTCTCCTGTGGCAGACGAAAAGGCATTCTGTGCTGCTGCTAAAAAGTACAACATTCTTATCGTTCCCGGGTCTTCTTTTGGATGTCCTGGATATGTACGTCTTGCATATTGTGTATCTTATGAAACAATTGTAAATTCTCTGCCTAAATTTACAGAACTGGCAGCAGAGTACAAATAGACAGGAGCCGCCAAATGGAGTTAAATGCTAATGTTTTGAAAAATATCCGCAGGGTGGAACCGTATGTACCTGGTGAACAGCCGCAGAATAAAGTTATTAAGCTGAATACGAATGAAAATCCATATCCTCCGGCACCGGGAGTTTTGAAAGCGCTGAAAGATTTGGAATATGACCGGTTCCGGCTGTATCCCGACCCGGCGGCGGAAGAACTGGTGGATGTGCTGGCGGACTATTATCATGTGAAAAAAGACCAGGTGTTTGTGGGAGTTGGTTCTGATGACGTGCTGGCGATGTGTTTCCTTACATTTTTTAATTCAGAGAAACCAATCCTGTTTCCTGATATTACATACTCTTTTTATAAGGTGTGGGCTGAGCTTTACCGCATTCCTTATGAGTGCCCCGGTCTGGACGAGGAGTTCCGTATACAAAAAGAGGATTATTACAAGGAAAATGGGGGAATTATATTTCCAAACCCCAATGCGCCTACCGCAGTATATGAGAATTTGAAATTTGTGGAAGATATTCTTGAACATAATCAGGATGTAATTGTGATTGTGGATGAAGCCTATATAGATTTTGCAGGCAGGTCGGCTCTGGAGCTTTTGGACAAGCACCAAAATCTTATTGTTGTACAAACTTTTTCCAAAGCAAGATCTATGGCAGGTATGAGAATAGGATATGCCATAGGAAATCCGGAATTGATAAAATATTTGAATGATGCGAAATATTCCTTCAATTCCTACACTATGAACCTGCCTTCTTTAGTTTGCGGCACAGAGGCTGTGAAGGATAAAGCATATTTTGATGAGATAACAGCTAAAATAGTTGAGACAAGAGAATGGTCAAAAAAAGAACTGAAAAAATTAGGCTTTGAGTTTCCAGAGGCAAAAGCCAATTTCATATTTGCAACCCACCCGGAGCATGATGCGGAGGAATTGTTTCAGGCATTAAAAAAAGAGGGGATTTATGTCCGGCATTGGAGCAGTGAGAGAATAAAGCAGTATTTACGTATCACCATTGGGACAAGAGAGGAAATGAAAATACTGTTTGATTTTTTGAAAGAAAAGCTGCAAAGTGGTCTGCATTCATGAGCGGGCTGTGAAGCACATTGTGAATGTCCGTTTTATAAGATATGGAACAAATAAGGAGAATATATACATGAGTGATACTTTAATCAATTGGTTTATTGTAAATCTGGGAGGAAAGATCAGCAAGGAAATGATTGTCTTTGTGATTTCCATGGTCCCGATTCTGGAACTTAGAGGAGGTCTGCTTGCGGCGGGCCCTGCTGTTTTGGATATAGCAAAGTGGCAGGCAATTCCAATCTGCATTATTGGCAACCTGCTTCCGATTCCTTTCATATTGCTGCTGATTACAAAAATCTTTGACTGGATGAAGGGAACTAAAAGATTGAAGCCTATGGTGGAGAGATTGGAAGCAAAAGCCATGAGTAAAAGCGGCAGTATTGAAAAATATGAATTCTGGGGACTTATGCTTTTTGTTGGAATTCCACTTCCCGGAACAGGAGCCTGGACAGGTGCGTTGATTGCAGCACTGCTGGGAATCCGCTTTAGAAAGGCATTTCCGGCTATTGCTCTGGGAGTTGTGATTGCAGCAGTTATTATGACGATTCTATCCTATACAATTATCGGCGGAATATTTGGATAAGTGAAACAGGAGCCAGGTTTCTCTGCTGATTTCTTTGAAAAAGGCTCCGAACTTTTTCTGTTTCTTCTCTGCTTTTCTGCATGATATGCGTTCTTCCTTTCCTGGAAAATGGGACAAGAGTGTTGCGGGCATACCCGTTGACAGGGTACATGAAAGTTCGTATAATAAAAAGAAGGAAAAAGAAGGGAAGAATGTGCATGATTGCAAAGAACAACGAAGAAAAAAGAAATCAAATATGGAGAACTGTGATGACTGTATCTACAGTATTGATTATCATCATAGCAACCTTTTTTGTAATAAAACTTTTTACTGCCAATCCATTGGAGGGCAGATGGAGTCATGAAGACAGTAATTTAGTGATGTCCATCGTAGGGAATGATACCGCAGTGCTGGAATGGCCCGGTGAATTTGAAGATGCGGATGTATCTGTGACTACAAAATACAGTATTGATAAAGAGACAAAGACATTCACCCTGCATGTTTCAGAAGATGCAGTACGGCAGGCTGCGGGTTCTTCAGATGGGGCTGTGACCTCAGATAGTCTGGAGTCGGTGGCAGGTATGATGGAAGGTACCTATGATTACAATATTGAAAATAGGGTGTTAATTCTGACGGACAGAGAATATGGGGAACAGATGATATTTGATAAAAAGTAACGGATAAACAGGGGGAATTCGCTCCCTGTTTATTCTTTATGTAACAGGAAACTTAGCTTTTTGTTACGCAAAGGTCTCTTGAGAAATCTGCAGAAGAGAGAAAGGGAGTTCAGGTATGGATGTTTTAAGGGAAAAAACAAAGGAAATTAAAATAGGAGATGTGGTAATCGGCGGCACACATCCGGTTGCCATCCAGTCTATGACGAATACGAAAACAGAGAATGTGGAAGCTACCGTGGCACAGATACAGAATTTGGAAGCGGCAGGCTGTGAAATTATCCGCTGTGCAGTGCCCACAATGGAGGCCGCACTGGCATTGAAAGAGATTCGCAGGCAGATTCACATTCCTCTTGTTGCAGATATTCATTTTGACTACAGGCTTGCAATTGCCGCGATAGAAAATGGGGCCGACAAGATACGAATTAATCCCGGAAATATTGGAAATGAGGAACGTCTGCGTGCGGTGGTAGAAAAGGCGAAAGAATATCAGGTTCCTATCCGTGTAGGGGTTAACAGTGGTTCTCTGGAAAAGCATTTGCTTGAAAAATACGGTGGAGTGACAGCCCAGGGACTCGCGGAGAGTGCTCTTGATAAAGTAAGAATGATTGAGGAGATGGGGTATGATAATCTGGTTGTGAGCATCAAATCTTCAGACGTCATTATGTGTGTAAAGGCTCATGAACTGATTGCGGACGAATGCTCCTACCCATTGCATGTGGGGATTACGGAAGCCGGCACTGTTTACTCAGGAAATGTAAAATCTTCCGTAGGATTAGGAATTATACTATATGAAGGGATTGGCAATACAATCCGCGTTTCTCTCACAGGAGATCCGGTGGAGGAAATAAAAACTGCCAAACTCATATTGAAAACACTGGGGCTTCGCAAAGGAGGCATTGAGGTAGTATCCTGCCCAACTTGCGGAAGAACAAGAATAGATTTAATTGACCTTGCAAATCAGGTAGAAGACATGGTGGCAGACATTCCTCTGGACATCAAGGTGGCTGTCATGGGCTGTGTGGTAAACGGGCCCGGGGAAGCACGAGAGGCTGATATCGGTATTGCAGGGGGAGTCGGTGAGGGACTTTTGATTAAAAAAGGTGAGATTGTGAAAAAGGTAAAAGAAGAGGAGCTTCTGGAAACCTTGCGACAGGAGTTGTTAAATTGGAAAAGATAGGAAATGAAAAAGTCTTTTTTAGAGTCTTCCCTACACTAAAGGTAGAGGATGATATACAGATGCTGTTTGATGATGTAGAGGTGCAAAAAATCACAACAAATTCCAAACATGATTTTTTACATATCTATATTTTCAGCAGACATTTGATTCAAAAGAAACATATTTGGCAGATGGAGAAGAAAATCGGAGACCAGCTTTTCAAAGGGCAGGGAATCAGCATCCGGTTGGAAGAACAGTACGCTTTGTCTGAGCAGTATACGCCAAGCACATTAATGATGGAATATCATGACAGTATTGTGCAGGAATTGAAACAGCATAGTGTTCTGGCTTCTAATATGTTCGAGCAGGCCAAGATGGATTTTGAAGGAGCGGACATTTTATATCTGGAAATGCCTGATACTATAGTGTCAGAAGGAAAAAAAGAACACATTGTAAATCTGCTCCATGAAATTTTTGAAAAAAGATTTCATATGAAGGCAGATATTCGTGTTACTTACCGGGAATCTGAGGGCGGAAAAGACCGGGAATACGATGAACAAAGGGTACGGCAGGAAGTCAGGGCCATCTTTGAGCGCCGGGCCAGGCAGCGTGGAGAGGAATACTCAGAAGACGGTGCTGCTCAAAAAGGAGAGCAGAAAAAAGATGGGGCCAGAGAGCAGAAAGGAAATTCTGAGAGGAAAGGAGATTTCCAGAAAAAGAATTTCAAAAAGAAGGATTTCTACAGGCCTTTGAAGCAGGGAGATGACCCAAGTCTCATATATGGAAAGAATTTTGAGGATGAGCCGATCAAACTGGATCAGGTTGTTGGTGAGATGGGGGAAATCACAATCCATGGTAAGATTATCAACTTTGATACCAGAGAAATCAGGAATGAAAAGACTATCCTTATGTTTGCCGTGACCGACTTTACAGATACAATTACGATTAAGATGTTTGCACGTAATGACCAGCTCCCAGAGCTTTTGGGAGGGTTGAAAAAGGGTATTTTTGTTAAAATAAAGGGAATTACAACCATTGACAAATTTGATGGGGAGCTGACCATTGGTTCGGTGACCGGAATCAGAAAAAGTGGTGACTTTACGGTATCGAGAGAAGATTTGAGTCCCAGGAAACGGGTAGAGCTTCACTGCCATACGAAAATGAGTGATATGGACGGTGCTTCTGAAGTGAAGGATATTGTGAAAAGAGCCCATGACTGGGGGCACCCGGCAATTGCAATCACAGATCACGGCGTGGTGCAGTCTTTCCCAGATGCAAACCACTATATCCACACATTGGATAAGGATGACCCATTTAAAATTCTTTATGGTGTGGAGGGCTATATTGTAGATGATTTGACAGATATTGCAGTGAATGCCGGGGATGAGAATCTGGACGGCACGTATATTGTGTTTGACCTGGAGACAACTGGTTTCAGTGCCATCAAAGATAAGATTATTGAAATCGGAGCGGTGAAGGTAGTAAACGGTGAGGTTGTCGACCGGTTCAGTACTTTTGTTAATCCGAAACGTCCGATTCCCTTTGAAATCACACAGCTTACAGGCATTACAGATGAAATGGTCATAGAGTCGCCTGACATTGAAACGATCCTTCCACAGTTTTTGGAATTTGCGGGGGATGGTGTTCTTGTTGCGCATAATGCAGGATTTGACATAGGATTTATAGAGCAGAATTGCAGGTATCAGGAGATTGCACCCCACTTTGTCTATGTAGATACGGTGGCTCTGGCCAGAGTTCTTCTTCCTACGCTGTCAAGGTATAAGCTGAATGTGGTAGCAAAGGCATTGGGCATTCCTCTGGAAAATCATCACAGAGCTGTGGATGATGCCAAGGCTACGGCAGAAATTTTTATGAAATTCGTGCAGATGCTCAGAGAACAGAATATTAATACATTAAAAGAAGTCAACCAGTTTGGAGATATGAATCCTAACGCAATCCGTAAGCTCCCAACTTATCATGTTATCATTTTGATTCAAAATGATATCGGCAGATTTAACCTGTACCAGCTTATTTCACAGTCTCACTTGACCTATTATAATAGAAGACCGAGAATTCCAAAGAGCGTGCTGAACAGGCACCGGGAAGGGTTGATTGTGGGAGGTGCCTGCGAAGCAGGGGAATTGTATCAGGCAATTCTGAATAAAAGGTCTTCGGAGTTTATCGCCAGACTTGCTGATTTCTATGATTATTATGAAATCCAGCCTGTTGGAAACAACTGGTTTATGCTGGAAAGTGAGAAATATCCGGATATCAATTCTGTGGAAGATTTGCAGAAGATTAACCGGGAAATTGTGGAGCTGGGAGAAAAATTTAAAAAACCTGTGGTGGGCACTTGTGATGTGCATTTCCTGGACCCGGATGATGAGGTTTACCGGCGTATTATTATGGCAGGAAAGGGCTTCAGTGATGCGGACAGCCAGCCTCCGCTTTATCTCAGGACTACAGAGGAAATGCTGGAAGAGTTTGAATATCTTGGTTCGGCAAAAGCAAGGGAGGTTGTTATCGAAAACCCCAATAAAATTTGTGATATGATTGAAAAAACCTCTCCCATTAACCCCAATAAATGTCCTCCGGTCATTGAAAATTCTGAGCAGGACCTAAGAGATATTTGTTACAATAAAGCTCATGAATTGTATGGCCCGGATTTACCAAAACCGGTATTTGAACGTTTGGAGAGAGAGTTAAACTCCATCATATCCAACGGGTATTCTGTGATGTATATCATTGCCCAAAAACTGGTATGGAAATCCAATGAAGACGGATACCTGGTAGGGTCCCGGGGGTCTGTAGGCTCTTCCTTTGTAGCGACTATGGCAGGGATTACAGAGGTAAATCCATTAAGCCCCCACTATTACTGTAAAAAATGTCATTATAATGATTTTGATTCAGATGAGGTGAAAGTATTTGCAGGGGGATGTGGATTCGATATGCCTGATAAGACATGTCCGGTCTGCGGAGAAAAATTGGTAAAGGACGGATTTGACATCCCCTTTGAAACCTTCCTGGGATTTAAAGGCGACAAGGAGCCGGATATCGATTTGAACTTTTCCGGAGATTATCAGGCAAAGGCACACAAATACACCGAAATTATTTTTGGAGAAGGACATACGTTCAAGGCTGGTACCATTGGTACATTGGCAGATAAAACTGCTTTTGGTTATGTGAAGAATTATTATGAGGAGCGGGGACATCGAAAACGCAAATGCGAGATTGACAGAATCACTGTAGGCTGCACGGGCATCCGAAGGAGCACCGGTCAGCATCCGGGAGGAATTGTGGTACTTCCTCACGGTCATGATATCAATGAATTTACACCGGTACAGCATCCCGCAAACGATATGACTACAGACATTATAACAACCCACTTTGATTATCACTCCATTGACCACAATCTTCTGAAGCTGGATATACTGGGGCATGACGATCCTACTATGATCCGCACATTAGAGGAATATATTACATCGGATGCTATGGATAATGAGTATAATGAAGGGAATCCCTTCATTGCAACCAAGATTCCGCTGGATGATAAAAAGGTGCTTTCTCTGTTCCATGATACCAGCGCACTGAAAATCAAACCGGAGGATATTGATGGCTGCAAACTGGGCTGCCTTGGTATTCCTGAGTTTGGAACCGAGTTCGTTATCCAGATGGTGCAGGATGCAAAACCTCAGTCATTATCTGATTTAATCCGGATTTCCGGCCTGTCCCACGGCACCAATGTGTGGCTGGGAAATGCACAGGAGCTGGTAAAGTCGGGAAAAGCAACAATTTCCACTTGTATCTGTACCCGTGATGATATTATGGTCTATCTGATTAATCAGGGGGTAGACAGCGCACTGTCCTTTACAATCATGGAAAGCGTGCGTAAAGGAAAGGGCCTGAAGCCTGAGTGGGAAACAGCCATGAAGGAAAAGGACGTACCGGACTGGTATATCTGGTCCTGTAAACAGATAAGCTATATGTTCCCCAAAGCCCACGCGGCAGCATATGTTATGATGGCATACCGCATCGCATACTGTAAAGTCAACTATCCGCTGGCGTATTATGGTGCTTATTTTGGAATCCGGGCGAATGCATTTTCTTATGAAATTATGTGTCAGGGGAAAGAAAAGCTGGATTATTATATGAAGGATTATAAAAGAAGAGCGGATTCTCTCAGTAACAAAGAACAGGATGTTCTTAAGGACATGAGGATTGTGCAGGAAATGTATGCCAGAGGCTTCGAATTCCTGCCTCTGGATATCTATAAGGCAAAAGCAGCCAAATTCCAGATTATTGACGGTAAACTGATGCCGCCCCTTTCCAGTATTGAAGGAATGGGTGAGAAAGCTGCTGAGGCAGTGGAGGAGGCATCCAAAAACGGTGCCTATCTATCACTGGATGATTTCCGCCAGCGAACCAAAGTCAGCAAGACAGTTATTGATCTGATGGCAGAGTTAGGCTTGTTTGGAAACCTGCCTCAAAGCAATCAGTTGTCGCTGTTTGATTTAGTTTAATAAAAAGTATCTGTAAAATAAAATACGTTTGTGTTATAATGTCACAAATGAACTATCATCGGACCTAGGTCCGTGAAGGATTATGATGGATGGAGGAGAAGAAATATGTACGGTTTCGAGGAAATCAAGAATGAGGATGTTGAAGTTGCAGATGCGATTCAGGCGGAAGTGGAAAGGCAGAATTCCCATATCGAGCTGATTGCTTCTGAGAACTGGGTGAGCAAGGCGGTTATGGCAGCTATGGGAAGTCCTCTGACGAATAAATATGCGGAAGGGTACCCGGGAAAGAGATATTATGGCGGATGCCAGTGTGTGGACGTGGTAGAGAATCTGGCCATTGAACGGGCAAAAGAATTGTTCCACTGTGAATACGCCAATGTACAGCCCCATTCCGGAGCCCAGGCAAATATGGCAGCCATGTTTGCAATGGTACAGCCAGGGGATAAGGTAATGGGAATGAACCTGGACCACGGCGGACACCTGACCCACGGTTCACCAGTCAACATGTCCGGAAAATACTTTGATTTCGTAGCATACGGAGTAAACGATGAAGGCGTCATTGATTATGATCAAGTACTTGAAATCGCGAAAGAACATAAACCTAAATTAATCATAGCAGGAGCCAGTGCTTATGCAAGAACCATTGACTTCAAAAAATTCCGTGAGATTGCAGACGCAGTAGATGCTTATCTGATGGTAGATATGGCACATATTGCGGGATTAGTTGCTGCCGGCCTGCACCCAAGCCCCATCCCATATGCTCATGTTACAACCACAACCACCCATAAAACCTTGCGGGGTCCCCGTGGAGGTCTGATACTGAGCAGCAAAGAGATGAATGAAAAGTTCAATTTTAATAAAGCAATTTTCCCAGGAATCCAGGGAGGCCCGCTGATGCATGTCATTGCTTCCAAGGCAGTCTGCTTCAAAGAAGCTCTTAAGCCTGAATTCAAAACTTATCAGGAACAGGTTGTTAAAAATGCCAAAGCTTTATGCAAAGGCCTTCAGTCCAGAGGAATTAAGATTGTTTCAGGAGATACAGATAATCACCTGATGCTTGTGGATTTGACCGAAAATAATATCAGTGGTAAAGAGCTGGAAAAACGTCTGGATGACGCTCATGTAACCTGCAACAAGAATACCATTCCCAACGATTCACGCTCTCCATTTGTGACAAGCGGAGTACGTTTAGGAACCCCGGCAGTAACAACCCGGGGGATGACAGAATCAGATATGGATAAAATAGCCGAAATCATAGCCCTGGTGATTGCTGATGAAGCAAATGTAGAAGAGGCACAGAAAATGGCGGCGGAACTTACCAAAAAGTATCCACTTATATAATTTTACGTCAGAGAAACCGATTCAGGGGATGTTGCTTAGTCAAAAAGGTGCGGGAGTTGAAGATGCAGGTATGCATCTTCTGCTCCCGTTTTGTATTCCTAAAACCGGACAAAGTGTGAAATTTAATACTTTAAACCGACAAAGTAGTGTGTTATACTAGGGAAGAATGAATGTTATGTCGAAGGAGGTTTTTCAAAATGATTTGGGCAAAGGAAGAGACTCTGCCAAGAGCTGAGATGGATGCAATCCAGCTTGAACGCTTAAAGGAAACTGCCGTTTATATATATGAACGTGTCGAGCCTTACCGCAGAAAAATGGACGAGGCCGGTGTAAAGCCGGAAGATATTAAGACTTTACAGGACTTAGGAAAGATGCCGTTTACATATAAAACAGACTTCAGGGAAAATTACCCGGATGGATTATTTGCGGTGGATAAGAAGGAGATTGTCAGATACCATGCCAGCTCCGGCACCACAGGGAAACCGACGGTTGTAGGATATACGGCACAGGATCTGGATATGTGGATGAATAATGTGGCAAGAATTGCCTGTATGGGAGGGGCTACTTCCGAGGATGTGGCACAGATTTCATTTGGATACGGTACATTTACAGGGGCGCTGGGACTGCACGGGGGCCTGGAGAAGATAGGCGCATCCGTGATTCCAATGTCCTCGGGTAATTCAAATAAGCAGAAAATGTTTCTCCAGGACATGGGAGTAACGCTGCTGGTGGCAACCCCCTCCTATGCGCTTCATTTGGGAGAAATTTTAAGAGAACAGGGAGTAGACCCTTCAAAAGATTTGAAGGTGCATATCGGGCTGTTCGGCGGTGAGGGAATGACCGAGCCGATGAGGGACGAGATGCATAAAGTATGGGGTGAACAATTTGTCTGTACACAGAATTATGGTATGAGCGAGCTGTGCGGGCCTGGGGTGTCAGGTGAGTGCACAGAACTGTGCGGGATGCACATAAATGAAGACTGGTTTATTCCTGAAATCATCGACCCGGAGACAGAGGAAGTATTACCTCCCGGTTCTGCCGGAGAGCTGGTAATCACCTGTCTGGGTAAGGAGGCACTTCCTCTGATCAGATACCGTACCGGAGATTTGACAAGGCTGATGTATGAGCCATGTAAATGCGGCAGGACAACGGTGCGTATGGAGAACCTGTCCGGACGCGCAGATGACATGCTTGTTATCCGCGGGGTAAATGTATTCCCCAGCCAGATTGAAGAAGTGCTGTTCAAGATAGACGAAATCGGACCTCATTATGAGATTCTGGTGGAGAGACAGAACAGACTGGATGTTATGACGATTACCGTAGAATTAATAGATGACAGACTGTTGGACAGCTATTCTAAATTAAGCAAGCTGGAACAGAATATCAAAGGTGCATTGAAGTCCCAGCTTGGACTTGCGACTCACATCAGGCTGGTAGCGCCGAACTCTCTTCAGCGGTTTGAAGGAAAAGCGAAGAGAGTGACAGATTTACGAAAGGATGGTTTATAAAATATGTCAGAAAAAGTAATCATGTTGGGAAATGAAGCCATAGCCAGAGGAGCTTACGAGGCCGGGGTGAAAGTTTCATCCGCTTATCCGGGGACTCCCAGTACGGAAATCAGTGAATATCTGGTTCAATATAAAGATGACCTTTATGAAGAGTGGGCACCGAATGAAAAGGTAGCTGCTGAAGTAGCGGTGGGAGCGAGTATTGCAGGTGTACGTGCTATGGCCTGTATGAAGCATGTAGGACTGAATGTGGCAGCAGATCCTCTTTATTCTGTGTCCTACATGGGAGTGAACGGCGGACTTGTATTTGTGGTTGCAGATGATCCGGGGCTATACAGCTCTCAGAATGAACAGGATACAAGAATGGTTGCAAGAGCAGCACAGGTTCCGGTTATTGAACCTTCTGACAGCGCAGAGGCGAAGGAGTTTCTCAAGGCGGCTTTTGAGCTGAGTGAACAGTATGACAGACCGTTTATTTTCCGGATTACCACAAGGCTTGCACATTCTCAGGGAATTATGGAACTCCAGGAGAGAACGAACATCGAGGATAAGGTTTACGAAAAGAACATCCGGAAAAATGTCATGATGCCTGGAAATGCAAAGCTGCGCCATGTGGACATTGAAAGGCTCAACATGGAACTGGCGGAAGCTGCAAATACACTGCCTATAAATACGGTGGAAATGAATGATACGAAAATTGGCATCATTACAAGCGGAATCCCTTATCAGTATGTGAAAGAGGTACTTCCCCAGGCTTCTGTTTTAAAGCTTGGCATGGTAAATCCTCTTCCAAGAAAACTAATTGAGGATTTTGCGTCGAAAGTAGATACCTTGTATATTGTGGAAGAGCTGGATCCGGTGATTGAGGAACAAGTGAAGTCCTGGGGAATTAAAGCTATAGGGAAGGAAATCTTCACTACACAGGGCGAATACAGTGCGGGCATGCTTAGAAAAGCAATTTTAAAAGAAGAAGTGCTTACGAAAACCCCTGCCCAGGCACCCCAGCGTCCTCCGATCCTATGTCCGGGATGTCCTCACCGCAGCGTTTATCATGTGCTGAATAAGCTGAAAATGCACGCTGCCGGTGATATTGGATGTTATACTCTGGGAGCAGTTGCACCATTAAGCGTTGTAGATACTACAATGTGTATGGGAGCCAGTATATCCACCTTACACGGGATGGAAAAGGCAAAGGGCAAAGAATACATTAAGAACTGGGTTGCGGTAATCGGAGACTCCACATTTTTACATACAGGTGTAAATTCCCTGATGAACATGGTTTACAATAATGCTACAGGAACTGTTATGATTCTTGACAACTCCACCACAGGAATGACCGGACATCAGGAACATGCGGCAACAGGCAGGACTTTACAGGGAGAACCAACCTATTCTATAGACATTGAAACACTTTGCCGGGGAATGGGCATAAAGAATGTAATAGAAGTCAATGCATTTGATCTTGCTGCATTAGAGAAGACTATAAAGGAAGAGACAGCAAAGGACGAAGTGTCCGTAATTATTACAAAATCTCCTTGCGTTCTTCTGGATAAGTCCAAAAAACCTGTTTACATTTCCTATGAGGATAAATGTAAGAAGTGCGGCATGTGTTTAAAGCCCGGATGTCCTGCGATAACAAAAAATGCAGATGGAACCGTTCATATTGACGATACCATGTGTACGGGCTGCGGACTGTGTGAAGCCTTATGTAAATTCAATGCAATAGAACTGGTAAAGGCGGGTGAATAGAAATGGCAGTAAAGAATATCATGATAGTAGGGGTAGGCGGTCAGGGAACCCTGCTTACCAGTAGAATATTAGGAGGCCTTACGATTGCAGGAGGCTACGATGTAAAACTTTCAGAAGTACATGGCATGGCACAGCGTGGCGGCAGTGTGGTGACCTTCGTCCGCTATGGTGAAAAAGTAGCAGAACCTATCGTAGAAGAGGGTCAGGCAGATGTATTGATTGCCTTTGAACGGCTGGAAGCCCTGAGATATGCTCATTTTCTGAAAGAGGACGGCGTATTGATTGTGAATGACTGGCGGATTGACCCGATGCCGGTGGTAATCGGTGCAGCCGAATACCCGGATCATATTCTGGAAACTTTGGAAAAAGAACACCGGGTTTATAAAGTCAATGCTACAGAGGAATCCAAAAAGCTGGGCAACCCTCGGGTATTTAACCTGATTGTACTGGGTATCGCGGCACAGCATATGGATTTTACAAAAGAGCAGTGGCATGAGGTAATTGAAAAAACCGTGCCGCCTAAGACAGTTGATATTAATAAGAAAGCATTTGAGCTTGGTTATACATTATAAGAGAGAGCATTAAAACGGATTTAAAGGTATCTGTTTTAATGAGAACAATTTAACAAGGCGGATTAGAGAATATACGCTTTGACAGAAAGGAGGGAGAGGATGATCAAGCAGTTATCAGTATTTGTGGAAAACAAACCAGGCAGTTTAATGCAGGTTACATCAGCTCTGACAGACGCTCATATCAATATCAGAGCCATCGCTTCATTTGATACTCCAGAATTTGGGATTTTGCGGATGGTAGTTGATAAACCGGCTGAGGCAAAGGCATATCTGACGGGAAAAGGATTTGTTGTCAGAATCCATGATGTGATTGGAGTGGAGCTGAAGGACGAAAAAGGAAATCTGAACCGGATGCTGTCTATCCTTGCAGAGGGTGCAATCAATATTAACTACATCTATTCCTTTGTAATCCGGGAGAATAGGGCGCCGGTTATGGTGTTTAATACGGATGATTATGAAAAGGCGGCAAAAGTTCTGGAGGAAGCGAATGTAAAAATCGCTGAGGAAACAGACTTATAAAGTCGCAGCATGTGCGCCTTGCTTTGGCGTACCTGAAAGTACAATTGAAAAAGATAAGGAGTTAAGAAGATGGCGGCAGTGACATTAGAAAACTGGGTGGAACGAATCAGAGACCTAAAAATTGAATGTATGAGCAGTGATGAGATGGCAGCTTTACAGAGCAGACGTCTGGCAGATGTTGTAAACCGTGCTTATCACAATGTAGACTTTTATCATAAAAAAATGAAAGCTCTTGGAGTAGAGCCGGGGGATATTAAGGGGATTGAAGATATTCACAAGCTTCCGTTTACAACGAAAGAGGATTTAAGAGATAACTATCCTTTCGGACTTTTGGCAATCCCCAAAAAAGATGTTGTCCGCGTACAGGGAACATCCGGGACAACGGGCAAGCTGACGCTGGCATCTTATTCGCAGAAAGATGTGGATGTCTGGGGAGAATGTGTGGCCAGATGTCTAGCTATGGCAGGATTGACAGAGGAAGATATTCTCCATGTATGCTATGGCTACGGATTATTTACCGGAGGTATCGGATTGGACCTTGGTGCAAGGGCTCTGGGAGCAATGGCTATCCCCATGTCTGCAGGAAATACCCAGCGCCAGATGATGTGTATGGAAGACTTTGGTGCAACTGCCATTGCATGTACGCCTTCTTATGCGCTCCATCTTGCGGAATCACTGCAGGAAGCCGGTCTGGTGAGCAGCCTGAAAATAAAAGCAGGAATTCACGGAGCTGAGCCATGGACAGAAGAGATGCGCAGAAAAATTGAAAGTATTCTTGAAATTAATTGCTTTGATATTTACGGCTTATGTGAAATTACCGGACCGGGCGTGGCACAGGACTGCATACATCATGCAGGGCTGCATGTTAATGCGGACTACTTCTATCCGGAAGTGCTGGATCCTGCAACAAACCAGGCATGTGCAGACAAAGAGACCGGTGAGCTGATCTTTACCACACTGTCAAAGGAAGCGATGCCGCTGATTCGTTACCGCACAAAGGATCTGACCAGTATTGACCACAGTACCTGTGAGTGTGGAAGAACCACACCGAGAATTTCTAAGTTTACCGGACGTACAGACGATATGAAGGTAATCCGTGGTGTAAATGTATTCCCAACACAGGTTGAGACGGCACTTCTTGGCATGGGCGGAGCAGTAGCGCCACATTATCTTATGATTGTAGACCGGGAAGAGAATATGGATATTCTTACGGTTATGGTAGAGGTAGATGAGAGTGTATTCTCTGATGAAATCAGAAAATTAGACGCGTTAAAGAATAAAATAGGTGCGGTACTGAAGCAGGCACTTGGGGTTTCTGTCCGTGTGAAGCTCGTTGAGCCAAAGACGATACAGAGAAGTGAAGGAAAAGCGGTACGTGTCATTGATAAGCGTAATATAGAGTAAGGGGAGGTAAGCAAAGATGGGCATCACAATTCAACAATTATCGGTATTTCTTGAAAACAGGGAAGGGCGCCTGGATGAAGTGCTTGCGGTATTGGCAAATAATGATGTAAATATTGTGGCATTAAGTCTGGCAGATACATCAGATTACGGAATGCTCCGTATGATTGTATCGGACCCGAACAAGGGCAGAGCTGTCTTAAAAGAAAATGAAATCACAGCAATGCTGACCGACGTAGTAGCGTTTCGGGTTCCTCATGCTACAGGCTCTTTAAGCAAAGCAATGCATCAGGTTGTAGAGGGAGACGTAAATATCGAATATATGTATGCATTTGCCAATGGGCAGGATGCTTCGGCTGTGCTCAAGACAGATGATCCGTCAAGAGTGGCGGATATTCTGCGGGGCAGCGGATTCGATGTATGGGAAGCAACAGAAGCTTATGCTTCCAATGCAAATCTTTAAATTAGAAAAAGGTATCCGAAAACTTTTCGGATACCTTTTCTGATTCTTAATCACATTTCTCTGTATTTCTTTTAAATATTAAATCTCATTATATATTAAAAGGTACATTTAAAATTCTGATTAAATTTTTACTACATTAGTTGCCTGAGGTCCTTTAGCGCCTTCTGTTACGTCAAACTCAACAGCCTGACCTTCTTCTAAAGATTTGAATCCATCCATACTTAGTCCTGAGTAGTGTACGAATACATCGTTTCCTTCTGAATCAGAGATGAATCCATAACCTTTTTGGTTGTTAAACCATTTTACTGTACCTGTCATTGTTGTTACCCTCCATAAATAAAAATAAATAATAAAGTACTTACATTGTCCATTAAATAGATGAACAACGCTGTATTAGCGTAGCATATTTAACAATAAAAGTCAATGTATTTATAAAAAGTTTCGTAGAAATACACAAAGAATTTGGAAAAAGATACCGGTACAAATGATTTGAGACGGTAATAAGTTTTCTATGATTTCATTAGGATTCTGCAAAAGTTTATGAAACAAGGTGCAATCAAATAATTGGCAAGCAATTGAAAAAGTCCCTAATATGTTATATACTAAGTTAAATTAAAAACATAAAATAGGAGGATTGTACTATGAAAGAATTTAAATATGCTATTACAGACCCAGAGGGAATTCATGCAAGACCGGCAGGATTGTTAGTGAAGCAGGCAGCAGGTTACAAGTCTGATATTAAGATTGTAAAAGGGGAAAAAAGTGCTGATGCAAAGAGAATCTTCGGTGTTATGGGGCTGGGTGCTAAGACAGGCGAGGAAATCATTATAACTGCAGAAGGCGAAGACGAAGAGACTGCAATTGCAGAACTGGAAGCCTTTTTCAAAGAAAATTTATAATTCAGGACTATTCTAAATTCAGGGGATTTCCAGAAGGAAGGTACTATGATTACAATAACAGGTAAAAGCGTATTTGGTGGTGTATCCATCGGAAAGCTCTCTTTTTATAAGAGAAATCAGAAAGTAATTAAGCGTACGCATGTAGATGACGTGAAAGCGGAGTGTACTCGTTTTCAGGGTGCAAAGGCGTCAGCCATTGAGCAGTTAAAAGGGCTTTATGATAAGGCTTTGGAAGATGTTGGTGAAGCAAATGCCATGATTTTTGAGATTCACCAGATGATGCTGGAAGATCTGGATTATATTGAATCCATTGAAAATATCATCTGCGCTCAGGAAGTAAATGCAGAGTTTGCGGTAGCCACTACCGCGGATAATTTTGCACAAATGTTTTCTTCCATGGATGATGCCTACATGCAGGGACGTGCCGCAGATGTGAAGGATGTATCCGAGCGTGTGCTGAATATTCTATGCGGGGTAGACGAGGGGATGAATCAGACAGACGAGCCGTGTATCATTGCGTCTGACGATCTGGCACCCAGTGAGACAGTACAGTTAGATAAGAGCAAGGTGCTTGGTTTTGCCACCATGTACGGGTCTTCCAATTCCCATACTGCAATTTTGGCAAGGACCATGAATATCCCGGCGGTTATCGGACTGGGTGAGGAACTTCGCCCGCAGCTTGACGGACAAATGGCTGTTATTGATGGTTTTACCGGTAAGCTGTATATAGATCCGGATGAGGCAACTCTTGCGGAGATGCAGGAAAAGCGTGCAAAGGATTTGGCACAGAAGGCACTTCTTGAGGAGCTGAAAGGCAAGGAGAATGTAACAAAGAGCGGTCAGAAGATTAATATCTATGCCAATATCGGAAATGTATCCGATGTAGGTGCTGTTCTTAAGAATGATGCAGGCGGAATTGGCCTGTTCAGAAGTGAGTTTTTATATTTAGAGAATGATACCTTCCCTACAGAGGAGCAGCAGTTTGCAGTGTACAAGCAGGTTGCAGAGAATATGGCCGGCAAGAAAGTGATTATCCGGACGCTGGATATCGGGGCGGATAAGCAGGTAGATTATTTTGGACTGGATAAGGAAGAGAATCCGGCGCTTGGCTACCGCGCCATCCGTATCTGCCTGACAAGAACTGAAATCTTCAAAACACAATTGCGTGCATTATACCGTGCGGCGGTATTTGGAAATATTTCTATTATGTTCCCTATGATTATCTCTGTAAAAGAAATTCAGAGAATTAAGGAAATCATTGGGGAAGTCCAGGATGAACTGAAAGCCCAGGGAATTCCATTCAAGGAAAATGTAGAGACGGGTGTAATGATTGAGACACCGGCTTCCGTTATGATCAGCCGTGATTTGGCACGGGAAGTAGACTTTTTCAGTGTGGGAACCAATGACCTGACACAATATACCCTGGCCATTGACCGCCAGAATTCAAAGTTGGATGAGTTTTATGATCCTCATCATCCGGCAGTGCTTTCTATGATTAGGATGGCTGCGGAAAACGCACACGCAGAAGGCAAGTGGATTGGCATCTGCGGTGAATTGGGAGCTGATTTGGAATTGACAGAGGAATTCCTGAAAATGGGACTGGATGAACTTTCTGTATCTCCATCTATGATTCTTCCTTTAAGAAAGAGAATTAGGGAATGTGAATAGAACATTGTCCGAACGGTTTAGACGCTTTGAAAGTCATGTGGAATAAGGCTTCAAAGAGTCTAAACCGTGACATAAACGGAGTGTGCTGCTATTATTTCACTAATTCCTGCCATCTCTTATCATATTTCAAAAATCCATAAGCTTCTTCATCCCGGAAGCAATCCAGCAAATTATTTTTCAATTCTGTAAGAAACTCTTCCCTTGCGTTTTTAAATGACATATGGGCATAAAGAGGTGATTTGCAAAAATCACATATTGTGTCAACACAGGAAATCATTTTTTCCATTGTTTCTATCGTTGCTTCTGCATCTTCCTCTATCGTTGCCAAGTCAAGCTTACATGAGATCTCATGGTACTCTCCCATTTCAAAAATATTCGCCAGTTCTGTCTGTTTTTCAACAAGCAGATGTGCCTTCTTCATATCTTTCTCCTGCATCGCCAGCATATAGATGCTGTGAAATACTAGATTTATCATTTGATAACCTGAGAATAATAATTCTTCATATACTCTATATGCTTCGCTTATCCGATTGGTTTTGCTGAAAATTACTGCCTGTTTCCTCTTTTTTTCAGGATTTTGGTTAGAAAAATAAGATAGATATTCCTCTGCTTTTTTATACTCATCCTTTCTTGAATAAAATTCAAACAGAGAATTAGCAGCAGCAGTTCTGATATTCTCATCTTTACTCTCCAACAAGCGGACATAGCAAATCTTAAAATAATTGTCGTATTTTTCTGAATCAGGAATCTCTTCCGTTAAACGTGTTACATCAAATAAACGTGTTACATCAAATATCATTGCCATCTGCCAGAGCAAGTTCTCACAATTCGGATATATTTCCAGCTTTTCCTTTGCCCACTCGAATGCTTCCTCGTAACTTTTACTTTTAAGCCTGCGACCGGCTTCCTCAATTAATCTGTTTACTTCTTCATCTGTAAGTTCCTTCTGAAAGGACAATAGGGTATCAAGCGTAATGCCAAGCAATCTGGCGATTGGAGCCAGCAGCATTATGTCCGGTAAAGAATTACCATTTTCCCACTTATTGACTGCCGGGGCCGTTATTCCAAGACGATTCGCCATTTCTTCCTGTGTCATATTTCGGATTTTTCTATATTTACGTATTACTTCTCCTATCGGCATAAGGATTGCCTCCTTGATTTTATTTGGAGCGGTCTTTGACTAACTCAATCATATCAAACTACTCTGCACTTCACAACTGAATGAGCGTTAATTATTGCGATATAAAATTAACCTGTGCTCATATTTGCTTTCTGAGTTTTTGGGTAGAATAGTAAAAGCTTCTTGTAAATAACGAACATATGTGCTATGATAAACGAAGAAGAACGTACGTTCTGGAAGAGCGAAGTGTTAAAAGCTTAAAGGAGTGGATTAGGATGGCGGAGATTATTCAGGAGCAGATGGGGATATATGATAAACTGCAGATACTAAGTGATGCTGCCAAATATGATGTTGCCTGTACTTCAAGTGGTGTTGATCGTCAGGGAGATGGAACAGGAATGGGGAATTGCCAAAAAGCAGGGATCTGCCATAGTTTTTCGGCAGATGGACGGTGCATTTCCCTGCTGAAGATCTTATTTACGAACGAATGTATCTATGACTGCAAGTATTGTGTCAACAGATCATCCAATGATGTAGTGAGAACTTCTTTTACACCAGATGAGATTTGTACACTGACAATGGAATTTTACAGAAGAAATTATATAGAGGGTCTGTTTTTGAGCTCCGGGATTTTAAAAAGCCCTAATTATACTATGGAACTGATTTATGCAGCTTTGTATAAGCTGCGTCATGAATGCAACTTTCAAGGCTATATTCATGTTAAGGCAATTCCCGGAGCGGCTCAGGAATTAATCCAGAGAGTCGGTTTTCTGGCAGACAGGATGAGTGTGAATCTGGAACTGCCGACAGCAGAGAGTCTCAGGCTCCTGGCCCCTCATAAGAACCGGAAGAATATTCTGGCGCCAATGCGTCTGGTACAGCAGAAGATGGAAGATAATAAGCAGGAGATAGTCCTGTATAAGAATGCGCCCCGGTTTGTTCCTGCGGGACAGAGTACACAGATGATTATCGGAGCCACACCAGAGACTGACTATCAGATTTTGAGTGTTGCAGAGTCACTGTATAAAAAGTTTGAGCTGAAAAGGGTATTTTATTCAGCTTTTGTTGCAGTGAACGAGGATTCTGCACTGCCTGCAAGGACCGGAGAAGGCCCTCCCCTGCTCAGGGAGCACAGGCTGTATCAGGCGGATTGGCTGCTAAGATTCTACCGGTTCGAGGCAGGCGAGCTTCTAAACGAAAAGAGCCCGAATTTTAACATTTTTTTAGACCCTAAGTGTGACTGGGCATTAAAGCACCTGGAATACTTTCCGGTGGAGGTCAACAGGGCAGATTATAATACCCTCCTTCGTGTGCCCGGAATCGGCTGTAAATCGGCATCCAGAATTGTAAAAGCAAGGAGGATGGGAACCTTGCAGTTTGAAGATTTAAAGAAGATGGGAGTTGTGTTAAAGAGGGCTCTTTACTTTCTGACATGCAATGGAAAGATGATGTACCGGACGAAAATAGAGGAAGACTACATCATGAGAAATCTATTGAATACAAAAGAAAAACTGCCGGATTCCGTGCTGGGGATGACATTTAAGCAATTATCATTGTTTGATGATATGACCCCTGGGCAGGCAATCCTCCGCTGAGGGTGAAAAGCAATGGCCATTTATGGGCAGCAGCCAAATGTTCATGTAATCATGTCCACTTGGCTCTTGGCTCTGTGTGAATAAAGGGAGGATGGGTATGAAACAGGTCTATATTTGTCATGATACGATTACAGGTATTTTTTCAGCTATATATGATGCATGGAAGGAAAACCGTGACGGGGATTCGGGTATTGCCCTGAGGGGAGTGATAATACCCCAATTATTTTGTGAATATATTGAAGTGGAGGAGACGGTACAAAAGTCTGTTGCAGTAGAGCGGCTGATAAAGAAGAATTTGGGGTATAATGCATATTGGGATCTTTACCATGCGCTGTTGTCCGATGATTGTGAAAGGGCAGACGCGGTATATCATACGATGCTGGAAGCAAGAAAAGTAAAGGACAGTAAAAAGATAATGGAGCATTTGAGTAATCCTCATGTAGCGAAGGTATTTGAACTGAGCAGAAAAGTGGCCAATGAGGCACATTTCTTTACTGAATTTATTCGTTTCAGGGAACTTGAAAACGGGGTGATGCTTTCTGAGATAACGCCAAAGGGCCAGGTCCTTACTTGTATTGCAGATCATTTTACAAACAGGTTTCCGCTGGAGCACTGGATGGTCTATGATAAGACCCACAGAGTATTTCTCGTTCATCAGGCAAAGAAAAACTGGGTGCTGGTCCAGGGGGAGATACTGGATACAGAAGCAGCAGGAAGAATATCAGAAACGGAAGAGGAGTTTGCAGAACTCTGGAAAGGATTCTGTAAATCTATTTCTATTGAAGAGCGTGAAAACCTGAATTTACAGAGAAATCATCTTCCAATCCGCTTCCGGCAAAATATGACGGAGTTCTAGATGCAGCAAAGAGAAACTGAACTGAGGACCAAACAGCAGCAATTAAAACAAGAAATCACTGCATTCACGCAAAAAGTATTGTATAATAGAGAGAACCGGATTAACATATAATTATCATCAGGAAGATAAAGAAGCCAGATGAAATAAAACTTGAGAGAAGGGAGAAGTATGGAGAAAGAAGCTTTTATATGGCTCGGACTGTTGATTATTTTTTTGGTAATCGAGATTATAACGGTTGGATTGACATCAATCTGGCTGGCCGGAGGAGCTCTGGCAGCATTGCTTCTTAACATTGCCAATCTAAATCTGATGTGGCAGATAATTGCATTTTTCGTTGTCTCATTTTTACTATTGTTCTTTACCCGGCCCTTTGCGGTAAAATACATAAATGCCCATCATGAGAAGACGAATTATGAAGGTATAATCGGTAAGATAGTCAGAGTTACGGAGACTGTAGATAACCTGGCGCAGACAGGAACAGCAGTTGTAGGTGGGCAGGAATGGACAGCGAGAGCTGAGAAGGATGAAGATGTATTGGAGCCGGGAACACTGGCGAAGGTAGTCAGTATATCCGGGGTGAAACTGATTGTAAAAAAATATGAGGAGGAATAAGGTATGGGAACTTTTATTTTGATTGCTATACTAGTAATTATACTTTTTATCCTGATTACAAGTATCAGGATTGTGCCCCAGGCATATGCGTATGTGCTGGAGCGTCTGGGAGGGTACCAGGCTACATGGAGCGTGGGTCTTCATTTTAAGATTCCGATTATTGACAGGGTTGCCAGGAAAGTTTCTTTAAAGGAACAAGTGGTGGACTTTGAACCACAGGCGGTAATCACAAAGGATAACGTAACTATACAGATTGATACGGTTATATTTTTTCAAATTACAGACCCTAAGCAGTATGCATATGGTGTAGAAAATCCTATATCTGCTATTGAGAATCTGACTGCTACCACACTGCGTAATATTATTGGTGAATTGGAGTTGGATGAAACACTGACATCCAGAGAGACAATCAACTCCAAGATGCGTACATCTCTTGATATTGCTACTGATCCGTGGGGAATAAAAGTAAACCGTGTGGAATTGAAGAACATTATGCCTCCAAAAGCGATCCAGGATGCAATGGAAAAACAGATGAAGGCAGAGCGTGAACGAAGAGAAGCAATTCTGAGGGCAGAGGGTGAGAAGAAATCTACCATTCTTGTGGCAGAAGGTGAGAAGGAATCTGTTATTTTGGAAGCAGAAGCTGCAAAACAGTCGGCTATTCTGCGGGCAGAGGCTGAGAAGCAGAAGAGAATCAAAGAGGCGGAAGGACAGGCGGAAGCTATCCTAAGCGTACAGAAAGCAACTGCCCAGGGAATTGAATTCATTAAGTCAGCGGGTGCTGATGATGCGGTGCTGACAATTAAGAGCCTGGAGGCATTTGCCAAAGCCGCGGACGGTAAGGCAACAAAGATTATCATTCCATCGGAATTACAGGGAATTGCAGGCCTGACTAAGACGATTTCAGAAGTTGCACGTTATGAAAAGCCGGAGGAGTAGGGTGAAGTAACGCAGCGGATTAGAAATATCCGTTTTACATTGACAGAATCGGGAGTCGAAAATGGCTAGAATTTTTGTGCTGGAAGATGATGAGGCGAGCAGAGATGCTCTGAAAGAAATGTTATATAACATATCGGCTGATATAACGGTGGATACGGCAAAAGGCCTGGCGGAAGCCAGGCTATTGCTGGATAGCACCGTTTCTTTTGATTTATTTTTACTAGATGTAAATCTGGATAAAGAGAATAGAGATGATTCTGGGGGGCTGCTATTCGCAGAAGAAGTGCGTAGTGTGATGAAGTATGAATTTACTCCCGTTGTTATGATAACGTCAATTGCTTCACTGGAGATAGAGGCTTACAGGAAGATACACTGTTATCAGTATATACTCAAACCTTATAATGAGGAAGAAGTACAGACTGTAGTAAAGAGGGTCCTGTCACATCTTAAGGTGAAAGAAAAGCCATTTATTATTGTGAAGAAAAAAGGAATTAATTATAAAATTCCCTGTGAAGACATTGTCTTTTGCAAAGCGGTTCCAAGAGGAGTCTGCCTTTACTTGAAAGGGGAGCAGATGGAAGTTCCATATCTTTCTATCCGCCAGCTTTTAGATAAACTGCCGAAAGAGGGGTTTTTCCAGTGCCACAGAATGTTTGTTGTGAATATGGCGTATGTAAAATACTATGATTTGGTGAACCAGATGATTCAGGTAGAGGGGTATACGGAGAGTATTGACATTGGGGTTACATACAAAGCCGAAGTCAGGAGGCTGCTGAATGAGTAAATCATGGAAAAGAATTCTTTACAGAGTGTTTTGTTTCCTCTCACTTGTCATTGTGGTATATCTTATAGTTGATTTGAGGATAAGCCGTACTTTAGATTTAAAGATGATTACCGTTTTCCTGTTATTTCTGACTGCCGTCATTTGGGGGACCGTAGAATGGAAGCTGAATAATGATATCATACAGGAGCAGGAAAAGGAGATAAAAATGTATGAACTTTATATTCAGCCGATGGAGGAATTGGTAAAGGAAATACGGGCTGCACAGCATGAGTTTGATAATCATCTCAATGCGATTGTGAATATGCATCTTACGGTAGATTCCTATGAAGAACTGGTAGAAAACCAGTCCGAATATATTAAGGCAATCAGCAGAGACGGGGGGAAGCAGTATCTGCCTCTTTTGCGTATTAGCGATAAGGTTCTGGCCGGATTTTTATATAGCAAGATTGTCAGTTCCAGAGAAAATATCGAAACAGAGATAGAAGTACGCAGTAAGGAAATTATTTCAAGAGTGTCTGAGCACAGTATGATAGAGATTGTAGGAGTGTTGGTTGACAATGCTTACGAAGCATGTCCGCCAAATGGCGGAAAAGTCAAAATGATACTGGATTCCCGGCAGGACTATTTGATTTTTCAAATATGCAACCGGCATGAGAAGGTATCCCTTGAGAAAATCGGAAGCTTCTTTGAAAACGGCTATTCTACGAAAAATAAAAAGTCGGGCAACAGAGGGCTTGGGTTGTACCGTGCCAGATTCATTGTAGAGAAAGCAGGAGGAGAAATAACCGTAGCACAAAAGGAGATTGGAGGAGAAAACTATATACAGTTTACAGTTGTAATTTAGCGAGGTATAATGACAGACATGGATGAAAGAGAATTGATTAAGATATCTGTCCGGAATCTGGTAGAATTTATTCTGCGTGAGGGGGACATAGACAATAGAAGATCAGGCAGCATGGATAAAGATATCATGCAGCAGGGGAGCAGAATCCATCGCAAGCTTCAGCGGCGAATGGGTTCTAATTATCGTGCCGAGGTTTCCCTGAAAACACAGGTGCCCTGTGAGGGATTTCTTCTTCAGGTAGAGGGCAGGGCTGATGGAATTATAGAAGACGATGAAGGAATTATGATAGATGAAATCAAGGGAGTTTTAAAGGACTTGATACATATTAGGGAGCCCTCTAACGTGCATCTTGCACAGGCCAAGTGCTATGCCTATATCTATGGCACGCAGGAAAATCTGAAAAAAATCCGTGTGCAGATGACCTATTGTCATTTGGAGACGGAAGAATTGAAACGATTTTCCCAGACGTATGTGTTGGAAGAGCTGGAAGAATGGTTTTTGGACCTGGTAAAAGGATATGAAAAGTGGGCCAGATTCCAAATTGAATGGAGAGCAGCTCGGGATGCTTCTATTAAACCTATTGAATTTCCCTTTGATTACAGAGAAGGGCAGCGGGATATTGTGACCTCGGTCTACCGGACGATACTCAGAAAGAAGAAGCTGTTCGTACAAGCCCCTACGGGGGTGGGAAAGACGATGGCAACTGTATTTCCGGCTGTAAAAGCGGTAGGGGAAGGACTGGGTGAACGAATCTTTTATCTGACGGCAAAAACCATTACCAGGACAGTGGCGGAACAGTCATTTTATATACTAAAGGAACTGGGACTGAGATTTAAAGTCATCACACTTACTGCAAAGGAAAAAATCTGTTTTTGTGAAGAAACGATTTGTAATCCGGATCATTGCCCTTATGCAAAAGGACATTATGACAGGGTGAATGAGGCAGTATTTGACATGATTATTCATTCCGACGATATGAGCAGAGACTCTCTGGAAGCACAGGCGAAAAAGCACAACGTCTGCCCTTTTGAGATGGCTCTTGATGTATCACTTTGGGCAGATGCGGTTATCTGTGATTATAACTATGTATTTGATCCCAATGCACATTTGAAGCGCTTCTTCTCTGAAGGAAATAAGGGAGAATATCTTTTTCTGATTGATGAGGCGCACAATCTTGTAGAGCGGGGGCGGGAAATGTATAGCGCTGCTTTATATAAAGAAGATGTTCTTGAAATGAAGCGCCTTGTAAAAGCAGAAGATGCCGGTCTGGCAAAAAGGCTGGATGAATGCAACAAGCAGTTTCTTCTTCTGAAAAGAGAATGTGAGAATTATCAGATTCTGGATGGGGTTTCACACATTGCTGTGAA
This sequence comes from Ruminococcus sp., assembly GCA_013911065.1. Classification (GTDB taxonomy): domain Bacteria; phylum Bacillota; class Clostridia; order Lachnospirales; family Lachnospiraceae; genus Muricomes. Next base: position 138,867 of record JACERV010000003.1, read on the forward strand.
ATTAATGAATATTATGTCCGGGATAGAAGAGTATCTGGAGGAGGTACAGGAGGAAGAGAAAAGAGAGCAGGTACTGAACTTTTATTTCCAGCTCCGGGATTTTTTGAATATCTATGATGTTTTAGATGAAAATTATGTGATTTATACGGAACTTGAGCATGACGGGCGTTTTAAAATAAAATTGCTCTGTGTGAATCCGTCTGTAAACCTTCAGACATATTTGGAGCAGGGAAACAGTACTATATTTTTTTCTGCAACATTGCTGCCCATCCATTACTATAAAAAGCTTCTGAGTGTAGAAAGGGAGGATTATGCTATTTATGCCCTGTCCTCTTTTCCAAGGGAAAACCGCCTGATTCTGCTGGGGACGGATGTCAGCTCCAAGTATACAATGCGGGGAGAGGCTATGTATCAGAAGTTTGCAAAGTATATTTTAAATGTGGTGGAGTCAAAAAAGGGAAATTACATGATTTTCTTTCCGTCATACCGGTTTATGGAAGATGTTTCTGAATATTTTCAGAAAGAAATTGAGGAAAGAACGGATATAGAATGCATTATTCAGTCTCAGTATATGGGCGAAGAGGCACGGGAGATATTTTTAGAGAACTTTGAGGAGGACAGAGAGTGCAGTCTTGCAGGGTTCTGTGTGTTGGGCGGGATTTTTTCAGAAGGAATAGACCTTGCAAAAGACCGGCTGATAGGTGCAATTATTGTAGGCACAGGATTACCCCAAGTATGCAATGACAGGGAGATATTGAAACAGTATTTTGACAGCAGGAATATGAGAGGGTTTGACTATGCTTATTTATATCCTGGAATGAATAAAGTCTTGCAGTCTGCCGGAAGGGTGATACGGACTGAAGAGGACAAAGGTGTTATAGTTTTGTTGGATGAACGTTTTCAGGGAAGGCAGTACCAGGAAATTTTCCCTAGGGAATGGGACGGATACCGGACATGCAGACTGGAAAGCCTCAAAGAAAGTATAGATGATTTCTGGGAAAAGCGGTGCCTTATGACTGAGTAATTCAGCATAAGGCACCGCTTTAGTGTTAACTTTAAAGGATGCTTTCAACTTCGTTTAACGTGAATTTCGCTACGAACTCTTCTAATAAGTGAGACTGACTGGATAATTCCTGGCTTGCGGCTGCACTTTCTTCGGAAGTAGCTGCATTCGTCTGAATAACAGAGGAAATCTGTTCTATACCTTGATTTATTTGAGCGATTGATGCAGCCTGCTCCTGTGAAGCAGACGCAATTTTGTTAATTAAGGTGACAGATTCAGCGGTTATCTCTTCACTCTTATGTAAAGAATCCGCGGTGCTGTCTGCAATCCGTGTCGCATTCTCAACAGCCTCAATGGTTGCTTCGATTAAAGCAGTGGTATCTTTTGCTGCTTCAGCCGATTTTCCGGCAAGGTTTCTCACTTCGTCTGCTACAACTGCAAAACCCTTACCAGCTTCTCCTGCCCGGGCAGCTTCAATTGCCGCGTTTAATGCGAGTATGTTTGTCTGAAATGAGATATCGTCAATCATTTTAATGATTTTTGAAATCTCAGCCGATTTAAGATTGATTTGCTCCATTGCCATAACCATATCCTGCATTTGCTCATTGCTGATATGCATCTCTTTTCCTGCAAATTCCACTTTGTTGTATGCTGATGTTGCGTTTTCGGCATTTTCGCTGATTTGTACAGTAACCTGTGCAATAGACGAAGATAATTGTTCTACGGCGCTTGCTTGTTCCGTTGCACCATGGGAAAGGGCCTGAGCGGTATTGGCAATTTGTCCTGCTCCGCTGTTTACCTGCTCCGCTGAGTGATTTATCTGTGACATTGTGGCATTTAAATTCAGAAGCAATGCCTGCATATGCTCTTTTAGTTTTTGGAACTGGCCTGCATATTCCTTCTGTAACTCAACTGTTAAATCTCCCTTGGAGATTGTTGATAAGGTATCGGCGATTTCATCGATGTATTCCTGGTAATTTACCAATTGTCCAATGGTAAGGCGAAATGCTTTTGCAAGCTGCCCGATTTCATCCTTTGATTTTACGGAGAGCTCTACATCGAAGTCACCGCTGGCAATCTGCTGGGCGGCTGTTGTAATTTTCCGAATCGGTTTAGCGATTCCACTGCTGATGAAATAAACTATGACAGCAGCAAAAAGTAATACCAAGACCATCAATATTGCAACGATTACAATTGTAGAACGAAGCCCCTGATTAAAAATATGGTCAATAGACTGCATAGGTACACCGACAAAATAAATCCCTATGACTTGCTGATTACTGTCATACATCGGCGCGTATCGTGTCATATACTGATTTCCAAGAATATTAGCTTCCCCCAGGGCGGTATTTCCTTTTGATATTTCTTTGTATGCCGTTCCTGTGGTATCTAACTGTGTTCCAACGATTCGCTCACCGTTCTCATCGGTTATGGTTGTGAGAACCCGGGTATAATCGCTGTCATCTTTTACAAAAACAGTGGCAACAACATTCATGTTTTCTGCTAATGCATCGATAGCATCATAATTTCCAGCAATTTCCTGATTGTTTTTATCAACTAGCTGTCCGTTGCTGTTCAAGTTTAGGGAACCGAATTCGGCTTCAAGATAAAGATTAACCATATTGCCTGCGCTGGTTAATTGTTCTTTTGCCTGCGCCTGAATAATTTTGTCTGTTGTCCTAAAGCTCTCAAAAACTCCCATTATTACCGTTAATAAAGATGTGACAGTAACGAGAATGAGAATGGTTAAGATTAGCTTTCCTTTTAAACTTTTCATACAATAAAACCTCCGAAGGTATATTTAGTATCCATTGAAGTCATCTTTGGCGTTTCCTGTGCTATGAATTATGTTTATATTGTGCAGAGATGGAAAGCAAAACGATGTGCATTGTCAAGTGATATGACAAAACATACCATATTTCGACATGAAAATCAATATTTTTGTAGTTGCATGAGATTATTTATGCAGAGCGTGTGATTGAGCTGCAGCAAGGGCAATCAGCTCGTTTAAAAGTAGTTCAAGAATTCCTGTGTGGCTTTTGATAAAGGTACCTGTTCATTATATGCGATGATAAGCTCCCTCTCCGGCAATTCTTCTTTTGTCTCCACAATGAACAAATCCTGGAGATTATCCGTGATGCAGTAATCTGGTATAAATGCGATTCCCAGCCCGATACGTGCCAGATCTATCAGAAGGTCGTTACTGGTTAATTCAATTTCGGGAACAAGGTCCAGGTGATGCTGCTGGAATAACCGGTGAAGGAATTCACTTGTTGTACTTTGCTTATCCAACATCAAAATGGGATATTGGGCAAGCTGTTCATAAGTAAGTTTTTTGTCCTTTAAGTCTTCAAAGGATTGATTGGCTATAAAAACATCCCGGAATGTTTTGATTTTCTTTATGGAAGATACGTTACTCAGGTAGTTGTTGGGATAGTTTGCCACAATCAGATCTACCTGACCAAGCTCCAGTAGTTCCACACACTTTATAGAGGTCTGGTTGATGACCTTAATATGTGCGTTTGGAAATGCCTTATGAAATTTTTCCAAGTAGTGAACTAAAAAGTAACGGCAGATGGTGTCACTGGCTCCAATCCGGATTTGCCCGCCGGTGGAAGCTGCATCCAAAAGCTGGGCCTCTCCTCTGTGTATCAGGTGCATGGCCGGTTCAATATGACGCAGGAGTATTTCCCCTTCCGGCGTCAATTGGACTCGTTTTGTGCTGCGGATGAACAGCGTCTGGTCAAGCCTGCGTTCCAATGTTTTAATAGATTGGCTTACGGCTGACTGAGAAATGAAAAGCTGTTTGGATGCTTCCGAAAAGCTTAAGGCAGATGCTACATAATAAAACACTTTGTACAATTCATAATTGATATCCACTATTAGACCTCCTAATAAATATTGTTTGTATTATAAGTCGGATTGGGATGAATTACAACCTATATTATGTTAAAATAAGAAAGGTTATCACGGCAAGTACAGCCGGGTGTACTTGAAATAATGTGAATAGGAGACGTCAGGATGAAAAAAGTAGTACATTGGATATTAGGAGTTATTTTGTCATTTGCTGTAATCATGATTCTTTTGATTTCCAGTTTTCAGGCTGCAATGTATATGGATTTTAGTTTTTATGAGAAAGAATATGAAAAGTATGATGTGCTTTCTGATTTGAATATGAAGATGGAAGATGTGATGTATGTCACTCACGAAATGATGGATTATTTGAAAGGCGACCGGGAAAACTTAGAGGTAATTACAACAGTTGAGGGGAAAGAGCAGGACTTTTTCAATGAGCAGGACAAGCTGCATATGGCAGATGTGCAGGGGCTGTTTATAGGCGGCCTTAATCTTAGGACCGGAAGTCTCATTGTTTTGCTTGTCTGCCTGGTTCTTTTGATATTGACAAAGGGAAACTGGAAATATATCATTCCGAGAGCATTTCAGATTGCTTTGGGCATAAGCGGGGCAGCCGCGGCAATACTGGCATTTCTATTCTCCAGGGACTTTACGGCTGCTTTTACAAAATTTCATGAGATTTTCTTTACAAATGATTTATGGATATTCGATCCAGCCACGGATTATATGATTCGGATGCTGCCGGAAGGTCTGTTCTTTGATTTTGTGATAAGAATAGGAGGAATTTTTGCGGCAGGTTTGATTCTTCTGTTGATTTGCAGTGGGATATGGAGAAAAAACACAAAGATTAACAGTACTAATGAGTGGGTTTAATTATATTAATTATACTTATGAAAAAAAGTATGCTAGGATAGTAAGAAGAGTACTGCGGCAGCAAAATGCAAAGGAGATTGTTTATGAGTGACGTAAAACGTGTGTATGTGGAGAAGAAGCCTGAGTTTGCCGTTGCGGCAAAGGAATTGAGACATGAAATTAAGCATTATCTGGGAATTGGGACGGTGACGGGAATTCGTGTCCTGATTCGTTACGATGTGGAAAATATTTCTGACACAACATTTGAAAAAGCATGCAGCGGTGTCTTTGCAGAACCTCCCGTTGATATGTTGTATCATGAGCATTTCCCGGTGGAAGAAGGGAGACGTTGCTTTTCTGTGGAATACCTTCCGGGACAGTTCGACCAGAGGGCGGACTCTGCCGAGCAGTGTGTGCAGTTTATAAAAGAAGAGGAAAAACCGGTCATCCGGACCGCTGTGACATATGTCATTGAAGGGACCGTGACAGAAGAGGAGTTCGAAGCGATAAAGAATCACTGTATTAATCCTGTGGACTCTAGAGAAACGGGTATGGAAAAACCGGAGACACTGGTAACTGTTTCTCCGGAGCCGGAAGATGTTAAGGTGCTGAATGGTTTTCAGGATATGGATAGCCCGGAATTGAAAAGCCTGTATGATTCTCTTGGACTGGCAATGACATTTAAAGATTTTCTTCATATACAGAACTATTACAGAAATGAAGAGGACAGGGACCCTACGATGACGGAAATCCGGGTGCTTGATACCTATTGGTCGGACCACTGCCGCCATACCACATTCTCTACAGAGCTGAAAGATATCACTTTTGGAGAAGGCGATTACAAGGAGCCTATCGTTCGCACCTACCATCAATACTTGAAGGACCACAGTGAGATCTTTGCAGGCAGAGAGGATAAATTTATTTGTCTGATGGATTTGGCACTGATGGCAATGCGTAAGTTAAAGAAGGAAGGAAAGCTTCAGGACCAGGAGGAATCTGAGGAAATCAATGCATGCAGCATTGTAGTCCCGGTAAAAGTAGATGGAAAAGAAGAGGAATGGCTGATTAATTTTAAAAATGAAACTCATAACCATCCTACGGAAATAGAGCCTTTCGGAGGAGCTGCCACTTGTCTTGGCGGCGCAATCCGTGATCCTCTTTCCGGCCGGACCTATGTGTACCAGGCTATGCGGGTAACCGGGGCAGCAAACCCCACGGTTCCTGTTCAGGATACGGTAAAGGGTAAGCTCCCGCAGAAAAAGCTGGTGCGCGGTGCAGCCCGGGGCTACAGCTCTTACGGAAATCAGATTGGCCTTGCTACAGGGGCTGTGAAGGAGATTTATCATCCTGATTACGTGGCAAAACGTATGGAAATCGGAGCGGTGCTGGGTGCGGCACCGAGACGTGCAGTAGTTAGGGAGACGTCTGATCCGGGGGATATCATCATTTTACTGGGCGGACGTACCGGACGTGATGGCTGCGGCGGGGCAACCGGATCTTCCAAAGTTCATACGGAGGAATCCATTGAGACCTGCGGTGCGGAAGTCCAGAAGGGAAATCCGCCTACAGAGCGCAAGATTCAGCGTTTGTTCCGAAGAGAAGAAGTAAGCAAATTAATCAAAAAATGTAATGACTTTGGTGCAGGAGGAGTTTCTGTTGCGATTGGGGAGCTGGCAGACGGGCTTTGTGTAGATTTGGACAAAGTGTCGAAGAAGTATGCCGGACTGGACGGAACAGAGATTGCAATTTCCGAATCTCAGGAGAGAATGGCAGTTGTTGTAGACCCGAAAGATGCAGCCCGGTTCCTGGCTTTTGCAAAGGAAGAAAATTTAGAAGCCGTAGAGGTGGCTGTGGTTACAGAATCTCCAAGACTGGTGCTGATATGGAGAGGAAAAGAAATTGTAAATGTTTCTCGTGCATTTCTGGATACCAACGGCGCTCATCAGGAGACATCTGTAGAAGTCGAGATTCCGGGCAAGGAAGGAAATCTCTTCGTAAAAGAAGAGCTGGAAGATGTAAAAGAAAAATGGCTAAGAGTGCTGAGAGATTTGAATGTATGCTCCCAAAAGGGCCTTGTGGAAATGTTTGACGGGTCCATTGGGGCAGGCTCTGTGTTTATGCCTCATGGTGGAAAATACCAGATGACAGAGACACAGGCGATGGTAGCTAAGGTGCCCGTTTTAACTGGAAAGACAGATAGTGTTTCTATGATGAGCTTTGGGTTTGATCCTTACCTCTCCAGTTGGAGTCCTTATCATGGAGCTATTTATGCGGTGGTAGAATCCGTAGCAAAGATTGTGGCATCCGGCGGCGACTACAAGAAAATACGTTTTACGTTCCAGGAATATTTCCGCAGGATGACAGAGGAGCCAAAGAGATGGAGCCAGCCTTTTGCAGCTCTGCTTGGCGCCTATGATGCACAGCTTGGATTTGGCTTGCCTTCTATCGGCGGAAAAGACAGTATGTCCGGAACGTTCCAGGATATAGATGTGCCTCCTACACTGGTCTCTTTTGCAGTAGCTATGGCGACGGACAAGGAAATTATTACTCCGGAATTAAAACAGGCCGGAAATAAACTTGTATGGATGAGGATTGAGAAAGACAATTATGATCTTCCGGTATACAGCAAGTTAATGGAACAGTACAGCAAATTTGCAGATGATATCCATAGCGGGAGAATCATATCAGCTTATGCACCGGACCGTCATGGCGTGATTTCGGCTGTCAGCAAAATGGCGTTTGGCAATGGATTTGGCCTGAAAATAGAACATAATATGGATGCAGGAGACTTATTTGCTCCCGCATTTGGGGATCTTATTGCTGAAGTTCCCGGGGACCAGGTTGGAAAACTCGGTATTACCTATACTGTAATCGGTGAGGTGACGAATGATCAGACATTCCGTTATGGAAACATTGCAATCAGCTTGGAAGAGGCTATGAGTGCATGGACAGAAACTCTGGAAAAAGTTTTTGCTACAAAATCTTCAGCAGACAGTGATAAGGTGCTGGAAGAAAAGCTTTATGATACAAAGGACGTTCATATCTGCAGTCATAAGATAGGACAGCCGTCTGTATTTATACCGGTATTTCCTGGGACAAATTGTGAATACGACAGCAGGAAGGCGTTTGAGCGCGCAGGGGCAGCAGTAACTACAAAAGTTTTCAGAAATATGGATGCATCGGGTATCCGTAATTCAGTGGAAGAGTTTGAGAAAGAAATCTCTCAGGCACAGATTATTATGTTCCCCGGCGGCTTTAGTGCAGGTGATGAGCCTGATGGTTCTGCCAAATTCTTCGCCACAGCGTTTCAAAATGCAAAGATAAAAGAAGCAGTGGAAAAACTGCTTCAGGAAAGAGATGGGCTTGTTTTAGGGATTTGCAATGGATTCCAGGCCCTCATCAAGCTGGGACTTGTTCCTCATGGCAGGATTATAGGACAGACAGAAGATTCACCTACATTAACTTATAATACAATCGGGCGCCATATTTCTAAAATGGTTTATACAAAGGTTGTTACGAATAAATCTCCATGGCTCCAGGAAGCACAGCTTGGAGGAGTATATACGAATCCTGCATCCCACGGAGAAGGAAGGTTTGTTGCCAGTGAGGAATGGCTGGATAAGCTGTTCGCAAATGGGCAGGTTGCAACTCAGTATTGTGACCCGGATGGTGTTATCAGTATGAAAGAAGAGTGGAATGTAAATGGTTCTTATAGGGCGATTGAAGGTATCACCAGCCCTGATGGCCGTGTACTTGGAAAAATGGCTCATTCTGAGAGACGGGATGATTCGGTAGCAATCAATATCTATGGAGAACAGGATTTGAAAATATTTGAATCCGGAGTGAAATACTTTAAGTAGAATTTAGGTAAAATTTCGGCAAAAGAACGGTTTCCAATGATATAGAAGGAAAGACTTTTGCCGGAAAAACCTGAAAAGTTAAAAAAGTTGAAAAAACAGGAAAAAAGTGTTGACATTTGATGAAAGTTGATAGTATAATAGCAAAGCAGGTTGCGGGTGAGACAAACCAAAGCCGGTAAAGATATGGGGTCTTAGCTCAGCTGGGAGAGCATCTGCCTTACAAGCAGAGGGTCATAGGTTCGAGCCCTATAGGCCCCATACACTTTCAAATATTGCATATGGCGGAATAGCTCAGTTGGCTAGAGCACACGGTTCATACCCGTGGTGTCGCTGGTTCAAATCCAGTTTCCGCTACTTGATTTAAAGTCCGTTTTTACGGGCTTTTTTCGTGTTCGCTTGATCATTTATCATAGAGTGTTGGGAGCACTTCGTTATTAGTACTTTTACTAATTTCGAAGTGTTTTTTTGCATGAGAAATTCCTTGTGTGCAGGGTGTTTTTCCAATACAGTTAAAAATAAAAAACATTAATATTTTACAATGAAATAATTTATTTTATTCTTGATTCATGAAATGTTATACTTTAACCAATTAAAGAAGAAAAAACTACGAGCCAGTAACTGTTATAATAACGAAATAGGAAAGAGAAGGTGGACATCATGTACAGTATTGATTTGAACAGTGATATGGGAGAAAGCTTTGGGGATTACAAGCTCGGGGGTGATGAGGAAATCATTAAGTATGTAACGACTGCCAATGTAGCCTGTGGATGGCATGCAGGGGATCCCATGGTAATGGACAAAGTCGTTCGTATGGCAAAGGAAAGAAATGTCATGGTTGGTGCACACCCGGGGTATCCGGATCTTATGGGATTTGGACGCAGAAAGATGGTACTTTCTCATGATGAAGTGAAGAATTATGTCAGATATCAGATTGGAGCTTTGGCTGCATTTACGCAAAGCTACGGCATGAAGCTGCAGCATGTAGCGCCTCACGGTGCGATGGGAAATGCCTGCCAGTATGATGAGGATATTTCCACAGCAATTTGTGAAGCAATTTGTGAGTATGATAAAGATTTGATCGTATATTACTGTGCTGGTGCGGTTCTTGGTAAAATTGCGGAAAGCAAAGGATTACGAATCGCTTCCGAAATTTTTGCGGACAGGGCATACATGGATGATCTTTCACTGGTTCCGAGGAAGATGGAAGGTTCCATGATTACAGACGAAGAAATTGCAATCCAGAGATGTGTGAAAATGATTAAAGAAGGAAAAGTCACATCTATCAATGGAAAAGAGCTGGATATCAAAGGGGATACACTTTGTGTACACGGTGATGGTCCAAAAGCGTTGGCTTTTGTTCATAGAATCCGTGAGAAATTTACAGAAGAGGGAATCGAAATCAAACATTTATAAATTGAGAAAGAGAAGATAGACAGAAAGCCTGAAAAGGATAAAAAATGGAATAATGTACATTCCATAGTATAGGAAATGCCAGATAAATCAATGAGGATTTAGCGTAAGGGATAATTGCGTCGATTTGTCTGGTGTTTTTTATGTATTAGGAAGCTCCCGCCCGAGGGTGATGAGTGATAGATTAAAAAAAAATGTAAAGGAAGGGTGGAAAAATGAGTAAAGAGAGAAAAAAGAACTCGGTAGTAAAAAACATGATGATTGCTTTGGTAAGCGGTCTGATTGTCGGCATTGCATTTATGATGCTGAGACAACAGCTGATCAGTTCCGGTCAGGAAAATGTGTGGGGGATAATTAATAAATTGTTCTTCCAGGACATTCTGGTGGCAGATGGTGTCAGTGCCCTGGGTCTGTTCTATATTGTTGGACAGATATTCATGAGGGGGCTCCAGATGGCGATTGTACCACTTGTGCTGGTATCTTTGAGCCTTGCTATGTGCAGTATCTCCAGTTCATCAAAGCTGGGAAGAATTGCGGGACGTACCCTGCTCGGGTTTTTCCTGTTTTATGTAGTGGGTGCATTCTTTGGCGGCGCAGTAGCATTTGGAATGAAAACAGCTGGATTATTTAATGTAACACTTCCCAGTGAAGCAGTTACAGAAGCAGCTACACTTGAAGCTTTCAATCCTCTGGGAACAATTGTCACAGCGGTGCCTTCCAATATTGCGACTGCGTTCAGCAGCAATAACAGCATCCTTGCAGTTGTAGTTGTGGCAATCGTAATGGGGTTGTGCATGAATGCGCTGGGCGAAAAGGCTGATCCCCTGAAAAAGGTGCTGGAGAGCGGAAATGAAGTAATTAATCTCTATCTGACTTTCTTAATTAATAAGGTTGGTCCGATTGCAATCTTTTGTCTGGTTTCCCGTACATTTGCCATTTACGGAGTTGAGTATCTGGCACCGGCGGCAGCCTATATTGTAGGTGCGATGCTTACATTATTTATCCTTGTTGTAACACTCTATCCAATTGGTATCTGGATTACGACGAGATTAAATCCATTTAAGTTTATTAAGAAGATTGCCAAGGTTGGAGTGTTTGGATTTTCCATGAACTCCTCTGCTGCAACCCTTCCGCTGAATACAAGAACCTGTATCAATGAACTGGGCTGTAGTGAAGAGATTTCCAGTTTTGTACTTCCAACAGGAATGACAATTAATATGAACGGCACAACAGTTATGCATATGTTTGCAGCTACCTTTATAGCAACAAGTGCGGGAATTGATGTAACACCTGCGAATCTGGCGGTTATAGCATTCTTATCTATTGCTGCGGCAATGGGATGCCCGGCAATTCCGATTGCAGGAACAACACTGATCGTAACTCTCCTTTCCGGCATGGGATGGACATCAGATGCATGTATGATTGCTTATGCACTGGTTGTAGCAATTAACCGTCCGGTAGAGATGGCGCTTCTGCCGTTGAATGTAATTGGCGATGCAACGGTTAATGTCATTGTAAACCAAAAAGAGAAAGAATTAGATCTGGATGTTTATAATAGTTAAATATAGAAAACATTAATATTATACATACAAATTATGAAATTGATTTTCTATTATTCCAATGATATCATTTTTTAGAATAATATTAATAGTTTTGGAGGATTTCATATGGAATACAAAGTAGCGAAAAGAATGGAAAGCCTTCCTTTTTCAGGCATTCGTGCGGTAATGGAGAAGGCAACGAAGATGCAGCAGGCAGGAGAGAAGGTCATTCATCTGGAAATCGGCCGGCCGGATTTTGATACACCGGAGAAAATCAAAGAAGCTGCATATGATAGCCTGAAAGCGGGACATGTATTTTATACATCAAATTATGGAACACCGGCACTCAGAAAAGAAATCGCAGAATGGGAAACGAAGAATCACGATGTAGAATATGAAGCTGGGGAAGTTCTTGTAACAGTGGGGGTAGGAGAAGCAACCTATGCATCCATGGCGGCATTCCTTCAGGATGGGGATGAGGTTCTGGTTCCTAATCCGGTATGGCTGAATTATATTCATGTTCCATCTTCTCTGGGAGCAACGCCTGTGACGTACAGCCTGCGGGAAGAGAACAATTATCAGATTGATTTTATTGAGTTGGAGTCCAAGTTGACAGACAAGACCAAGATGATCGTAGTTGTCAATCCAAGCAATCCTACAGGTGGTGTATTTTCAAGAGAGACGCTGGAGAAATTAAGTGAGATTGCCGTGAAACATAACCTGCTTGTGGTTGCAGATGAAATTTACAGTCAGCTGGTGTATGACGGGACAAAGCATATAAGCATTGCGTCCCTTCCCGGGATGAAAGAACGAACAATCACATTGGGCGGTTTCTCAAAAGCCTATTCCATGACGGGATGGCGTCTCGGGTATATGTGCGCACCAAAGGAGATTATCCAGGCTTGCGTAAGAATGCATCAGTACACCATTACCTGCGCTTCTTCCTTTGTACAGGAGGCAGCAGTCACAGCACTGCGTGACTGTGCAGAGGACGTGGAGGCTATGAGGCAGGAATACCAGAAACGAAAAGATTATATGGTGAAGGCTCTTAATGAGATTGATGGCATTAGCTGTAATAATCCAGAGGGTGCATTTTATATCTTTGTGAACATCAAGAGCCTGGGAATGTCCTCTATGGAAGTGGCAGAGTATCTTTTAGAACATGCAAAGATAGCGCTCGTTCCGGGATCTGCATTTGGATCAGAGGGTGAGGGGTATCTCAGGATATCCTATGCCTGCAGTTATGAGGAACTTCAGGAGGCTTGTGCACGAATCAAGGAAGCGGTAGCAGAGCTGAGAAAATAGTATATCTGAGGAATAATAGCATACCTTCTTGAACGTTAGTAGTTCAAAAAGTATACCTTATTGAACAGTAGTAGTTTGATAAGTATAAGGAAATGATAGCTGTTGGAAAACGATAAGGCCGGTGAATGAAAGTGTTCGAGTATATAGGACATTCATTCACCGGCCATTTGTCTGAAGCTACTGTTTTGTTGGGCCCAGTACCTGACCTATGGGGAGGGCGGGCGCAGGGTTTTTTAAAAACTGTTCCAGCGTATCTTCAAAAAACTCGACAGCCCATTTGCTGGTGGTTTTAGGATAGCGGTGTGTAATTTTATAACAGACCCTGTTTGGTGGTGAATTCTTCAATTGGCTAATATAGAGGGGGCGGTAATGCGCCAGCTCCCGAATCACAGAAACTGGTGCAATCATCCAGTTTCCCGGGTTCTTCCATAAACGATCCAGCAGTGTGATCGTATCGGCTGCAATATGAGGCCGGGAGACGGCGGACAGCCATCGGTCATGCCAGATTTGAAAGTTATCATCCCAGCTGAGAAAAAGCTCCAGGGAGGAATTCAGCTCATCTGTATGTACTTTGGGAGACCGGATGGCAGGTGGGTCGGACTGTACGAGATAAAGCGTTTCTTCAAAAATCTTTTCAGAGATGATATTCTTGTAATGCAATTTATGGTATACAAATCCGATATCTATGCTGTGATCCCCCAGCAGACCGTACAGTTCTGAGGAATGGTGTGATTGAATACTGAGGTCGATGTGGGAGTGCTCGTGAGAGATTTTATTGTAAAGAGGGGCGAATACGGCTATATTCAGGCTGTCGGGACAGCCGATGGTCAAGAGAAGGGTCTCCTGGTTGCGCTGGAGTTCCATGGTCTCTTTCCACAGAGACATCCAGCGTTCTGCAAGCACGATGAAATCCATACCCTTTGGGGTAAGTTCCACCTGTTTATGCCCCTTGCTTCGTATCACAAGCGGAAATCCTAATTCATTTTCAAGTGAACGCAGCCTGTGACTGACGGTCGGCTGGGATAAATACAGCAGCTCTGCCGTTCGGGTAATGCTTTTCGTATTTACAATGGTTAAAAAGGTTTCAATTTCTGACAGGTTCATATTTTGCTCCTCCAAATTTGATTTCCATATATAGAATCTATTTATATTATACAGAGAAATTATTCGTTTTTCAATTATTAACTTGTATGATAACATAAAGACAGATTAAAAGAAAAGAGGTTTTTATATGTCAGCAGGATGTAGAGTCAGGAAAAATTTTGAAAGACCGTCGAAAGAATTAGTGGAAGCTTTCCGCGGCATTCCAGTAGCCAATATAGACGATAATTGTGGGAGGATTGCGGCTGTTGATGCAAGCATTTATCCGCTGAATCCCAAAGCTCGTCTTCTAGGAACTGCTTTCACGGTAAATGCCCCGGCGGGAGACAATCTTTTGTTTCACAAGGCATTGGATATGGCACAGCCGGGAGATGTCATCGTCCTTGCTAATAAGGGCAGTATGAGCAGAGCACTCTGCGGAGAAATCATGAGCAGCTATGCACAGTCAAGAGGACTTGCAGGTATTATCATTGATGGTTGTGTCCGCGATAGCGATACCTTAAGTGAGATGGATTTTCCGGTGTATGCAAAGGGTGTTACACCGAACGGCCCTTACAAGAACGGCCCAGGAGAAATGAACTTTCCAGTTTCTTTTGCCGGAATCGTCATCAATCCAGGGGATATCATTGTAGGGGATTCGGACGGATTGATTGCGGTAAAACCGGAGTATGCCAAAGAACTGGCAGAACTGGCAAAGACTTATCATGCATCAGAAGAGAAACAGATGGAAGGAATTCTGAACCGCGGAGAATGGCCACGTTCTTGGGTAGATTCCAAATTAGAGGAAGTAGGATTTGAATTTGTAGACTAGGAAAAGCGATACTTAACATTCATTATAGTCAGAAAATGAAAGAAGGAAATCAAAATGGAAACAAAGAATTATAATCCTTATGAAAATATGATTGCTGTACTTGAGCAGGCAGCCGGCAAGCTGGGGCTAGAGCCAAATGAGTATGAGACCTTAAAATATCCGGAACGAGAACTGACGGTATCCATTCCTATCAAAATGGACAATGGAGCGTTGAGAGTATTCGAGGGATATCGTGTGCAGCATAATAGTGCAAGAGGCCCTTATAAAGGCGGGATCCGTTATCACCAGAATGCCAATCCGGATGAGGTGAAGGCTCTGGCAGCGTGGATGTCATTCAAGTGTGCTATTGTTAATATTCCTTATGGTGGAGCGAAAGGCGGAATCAAGGTCAATCCCAGAGAATTATCAAAGGATGAATTGATTCGGCTGACAAGAAGATATACGACCAGGATTCTTCCTTTGATTGGACCAGACCAGGATATCCCTGCACCGGATGTAAATACAAATGGGGAAGTAATGGGCTGGATTATGGATACTTACAGTATATTCAAAGGACACAGTATTCCGGGCGTTGTTACTGGAAAACCCATTGAAATCGGCGGATCCATTGGAAGAGCAGAGGCAACAGGACGCGGTGTCACAATCATTGCGGAAAAATGCCTGACAGATTTGGGACTAAAACCGGAAGAACTGAGTTATGCAATCCAGGGTATGGGAAATGTAGGCGGAACGGCAGCGAGCATTTTGTATGGAGAAGGAAAGCGCATCGTTGCAGTTAGTGACTGGTCCGGCGGTGTGCAGAATCCCGATGGATTGAATATTCCGGAGATTGTGGAATTCCTTTCTGACAGAAGCAAATGTCTGAAAGAATATACAGGCGAGGGCGTGCAGCATATCACAAATGATGAGTTATTGACCTATGGATGTGACGTATTAATTCCGGCTGCTTTGGAGAACCAGATTACAGCAGACAATGCCTCCAAGATACAGGCAAAGGTGATTGTCGAGGCAGCGAATGGTCCCACCAGCGTGGAGGCAGATGAGATTCTTGCAAAAAGAAACATCCTGGTAGTGCCGGATGTACTTGCAAACGCCGGTGGAGTCGTTGTATCTTATTTTGAGTGGGTTCAGAATATTCAGAGCATGGCATGGGAACTGGATGAAGTAAATCAGACGTTGAAAAAAATAATGATGAAAGCCTACCAGGACGTAAGAAGGATGAGTCAGGAAAAACACAGCACCATGCGTATGGGGGCATATATGGTAGCGATTGACAGAATCTGTACGGCAGGAAGGCTAAGAGGCGGTCCGATTTCCATGGCATAGAGATCAGAAGGCAGAGGTACTATTTATGGATGTGAAATTTCTTATAGCAGGGGACAGAGCGGTATCCGTTGAATTCGGTAAAGAAATCTGTCTTGAAATTAATGAAAAAGTCCGCATGTTGGAAGAAGAGTTGAAAGATAATCCGATAGACGGCGTGATAGAAGTTGTACCGACTTATTGTGCCTTGATTGTACATTATCATCCTGAGGTGGTGCGTTACGACGATTTGGTTGAAGCATTGAAAGTAAGCCTGGGCAGCATGAGTTCTTTGGAGACAAAGAAAAAGATTGTCAAGGAGGTTCCGATTTTCTACGGCGGAGAAACAGGACCGGATTTGGAGTACTGCGCACAGCTGGAACAGATTTCTGTGGAGGAGCTTATCCGCAGACATTCAGAACACGAATATTATGTGTATATGCTCGGGTTTGCACCGGGACACCCATATATGGCAAGATTTGAGGAGCCATTCAGCTTCAAGAGAAGAGAGGAACCCAGGGTAAAGATTCCGGCCAGATCAGTGGTTGTTCAGCAGAACCTGTCAGATCTGATTCCGTTCGAACAGCCCTGCGGATGGAACATCATAGGAAGCACACCGCTGGATATCTGCAACTATGACAAGGAGGAGCCATTCCTTTTGAATGCAGGCGAATGGGTAAAACATGTTCCAATCACAAAAGCGGAATATGATCAGATCCGAAGGGATGTAGAGAAAGGAACATATCAGGTGAAAACTTATAGTCTGGAGAAAACTGCCGGAGAACGGAGGGGATGATATGGGGATTGTAGTAGAAAACGGCGGAATTCTGACAACGGTTCAGGACGAAGGAAGATTTGGATATCAGGCATATGGGGTATCTACTTCAGGAGCTATGGACAGTCACTCTTTCCACATTGCAAATCTCCTTGTAGGAAACCCGATGACAGAAGGGGCGCTGGAGATGACGTTTATCGGGCCGAAACTTCGGTTTACCCGTGACAACATCATTGCGGTTACCGGCGGAGACCTGACACCAATGCTGGACGGTGAGACGTTGCCGATGTATCAGGCCGTTCTTGTAAAGGCGGGACAGAATCTGTCTTTTGCGGGAGCGAGAAACGGATGCAGGGGGTACATTGCATTTTCAGGAGGATTGGATATACCGGAGGTGATGGGCAGTAAGTCCACGCTTTTGAGAAACAAGCTTGGAGGGCTGGATGGACGCAAGCTGGAAAAGGGAGATGAAATTGCATTTTTGGCTCCTAAAACAGAACTGACCAGGATGGGGGAGCGGAAAGTTCCTGCAAATGTATATCCTCAGAAAGAAGTTGTCCTTCGTGTCGTACTTGGTCCACAGGATGATGAATTTACGGAGAAAGGAATCCGCAGTTTCTTTTGGAACAGTGGGGTAATTACCAACGAATTTGACCGGATGGGCTGCAGAATCGAGAGAGATCCGGTAGAGCATCGGGGAGACGGAAACATAAACACAGATGGAATCTCCCTTGGTTCTATTCAGGTACCGCCTAACGGCAAGCCTATTATTATGCTGTCAGACCGGCAGAGTACAGGGGGATACGCAAAGATTGGAACGGTGATCTCAGTGGATCTGCCGAAAATTGCCCAGAGTCAGCCGGGACAGAGGATTCGGTTCATTGAGGTGAGCCTGGAGTTGGCACAGAGTTTGTATATCCGGGAGTTGAATCAGATGAAAGAGTTGGACGAAAAGCTGAATGCGTAGTAGGATATATATATAAACAGGAGAAGAAAGGTGAGAAGTGGTATGAAAATAGTAGTTTTAGACGGATATACAGAGAATCCGGGTGATTTGAGCTGGGATGCGCTGAAGGAACTGGGCGAGGTGACTGTTTATGACCGAACCTCCTATGAGGAATCGCCACTGATCGCAGAGCGCATCGGTGATGCAGAAATCGTTGTAATGAACAAGACACCGATATCAAAGGAAACGATTGACAAGTGCAAAAACATTCAGCTGATTGCGGTGCTTGCAACAGGGTATAATGTAGTGGATTATGGATATGCAAAAGAAAAGGGGATTCCGGTTGTGAATGTACCGACTTACGGGACTCAGATTGTAGGTCAATATGCATTGGGACTGCTTTTGGAAATCTGCTCTCACTATGGGTATCATGATGAGACTGTAAAAGCTGGAAAATGGGAGAACAATGAGGACTGGTGCTACTGGGATTATCCAATGATTGAGTTGTATGGCAAGACTGCCGGCATCATCGGACTTGGAAAAATTGGCCAGGCTACGGCAAAGCTGTTGAATGCACTGGACATGAAAGTTATAGCCTATGATGCTTATGAAAGTGAAGCAGGAAGACAACTGGCGGAGTATGTGTCCCTGGATGAGCTGTTTGCACGTTCTGATGTTATTTTCCTGCACTGTCCGCTTTTCCCAGAGACAGAAGGAATCATCAATAAAGAAAATATCGCAAAAATGAAAGATGGAGTGATTCTGATTAACAACAGCCGCGGACAGCTTGTAGTGGAGCAGGATTTGGCGGATGCATTGAATGAAGGCAAAGTTTATGCAGCAGGCCTTGACGTTGTTTCTTCAGAACCGATCAAGGGCGACAATCCGCTGTTGAAAGCCAGAAACTGCATAATTACGCCACATATTTCCTGGGCGGCTCAGGCGTCGCGGCAGAGAATCATGGACATAACCGTAGAAAATATTCGGGCATTTCTTGCCGGAAATACAGTGAACCGGGTAAATGGCTAGGAAATATAAGAAGTATTTGGACTTTTGAAGTTTGAGTACTTCTTTTTGGATTATTGATCAGTTACTGAAATATTGAGATATTTATTGTTTAAAAGTTAAATTCAGTTGATTTTTATATATAATATCTGATAATATTAAAAGAATAGGGAAATATGAAATTCAATAATGTGTAACCATAATCTCATGTTGATTCAGAAACAATGATGAGGCTGTTCTCCTCGAAGAATTCGAGAGCAGAAATCAGTTTTCGGAAGCCATCATTATCTGAATGTATTATAGTTACAAAGTCAATTAAAAGGAAAGGAAGGTATAATTATTGCTTCTGAATAATTATGCAGGGACAAGATGGATAATAGTGAAAAAACAAAAGCAGTAAGGCGAATTGAAAGCCTGTTGGATGCCGGTAGTTTCATTGAAATTGGAAAAGAAATTACAGCCCGCGCAACAGATTTTAATTTAAAACAGGTAGAAACACCTGGAGACGGAGTGATTACCGGATATGGTGTGATTGACCAAAATCTGGTCTATGTGTATAGTCAGGACGCTGCGGTACTCGGTGGAGCTATTGGCGAGATGCATGCCAGAAAAATCATAGCTATTTATGATATGGCGATGAAGATGGGAGCGCCGGTTATCGCATTGCTGGACAGCGCCGGTCTTCGCTTGCAGGAAGCTACGGATGCGCTGGAGGCTTTTGGAAGTATTTTTAAGAAACAGACAATGGCCTGTGGAGTCGTGCCCCAAATTAGTGCTGTCTTTGGCAGTTGTGGAGGCGGACTGGCAGTTTCCTCAGCTTTGGCAGATTTTACATTTATGGAGGCTCAGGGAAAGTTATTTATAAACTCACCCAACGCGATTGCAGGAAATGAAAAATCAATATGCGATACTTCATCAGCAGAGTTCCAGGCCAGGGAGTCGGGAGCCGTTGACTATATTGGCAGTGAAGCGGAGATTATCGGACAGATTAGACAGTTGGTCTCAATATTGCCGGGGAATAGTAAAGATGGTACTCCACGCAGTGAGAATGGGGATGATTTAAATCGATTGACACCAGCTATTTCAGGAGCATATGAAGATGCTGCCATTCTGCTGACCCAGCTCTCAGATGGCGGACAGTTCATGGAAACGAAAAAAGATTTTGCCAAAGACATGGTAACTGGATTTATCAAGTTAAATGGTTATACGGTAGGAGCGGTGGCAAACCGCAGCAAAATTTATAATGCCCAGGCAGAAACAGAGACGGTATCCGATGGTTCTTTAAGTGGGGCGGCGGCGAGGAAGGCAGCAGACTTTATTCGTTTCTGTGACGCATTTTCTATTCCTATATTGACTTTGACAAATGTCAATGGTTTTACAGCAACTAAGGATAATGAAAGAAATCTGACCAGAGAAGCTGCACGCCTTGTGTACGCTTTTGCTGAGGCTGATGTTGCAAAAGTAAATGTAATCATTGGCGAGGCATATGGTACGGCTTACCAAATAATGAATAGCAAATCCCTGGGCGCAGACATGGTTTATGCCTGGCCGGATGTACAAATTGGCATGATGGAAGCAGGAATGGCAGCGAAAGTTATTTATGCCGAAGCGGATTTGCAAACCATAAAAGAAAAGGCTGCAGAGTATCAAAAGTTACAGACTAGTCCTCAGGCAGCGGCGAGACGCGGTTTTGTCGATGCCATTATTGCTCCGGAAGAGACCCGGAAGCATTTGATCGGTGCTTTTGAAATGTTATATACGAAAAGGGAAGACCGTCCAGCCAAAAAACATGGGACAGTATAGCGAGGTGAATCAATGAAAAAGAAGGTTAGCATATTGCTAAGCATGATTGCAGTCCTTGTGTTTCTTACTGGGTGTGGAGCAACAAAGGAGAGCAGTTATTCATACGACGATGAGTTACTAAAGCAGACAAGTGAACTGATTATTACCCAGCTTTTGCCGAATGTAACAGAAGAATCACTCACACAGGTGCAGAAAATGGATGAGTTTGCATTCCAAAGCCAACTTTATAATTCGGGTATTCCGATGACCCCACAGGTATATCTGGAATCTGCAAATGGATGGATACAGGCGCAGGAAGAGTGTGGAGCATATTTAGATCATGGAGATTACAGCATAGAGGTGGAGAAAGACATCGTTAAGCTGACAACAGCTGCCCAGTTTAAGGATAGAAGTGCAAACATCACATTTACTTACGATGATAAATCGTATTTACAAAGTGTGACGGTCAGTGCAGACTATTCCATGGGAGAAATCCTCAAAAAGGCAATATTAAATACACTGCTTGGCATGGGTACGGTGTTTCTGGTTTTGATTTTTATCTCTATAATAATTTCATTGCTAAAATATGTACCTGATTTGTTAGCAGGGAAAAGAAAGACCCGGGAGCAAAAAGTTGAAGAGATTGAACAGAGGGCCGCGAGTGTGCCAGAAAACAGCGAGCCGGCTGCTGTTATTGCAGAAAAGTCAGAAGATATGGCTGACACCGTTCTTGTTGCTGTTATCGCAGCAGCGATTGCAAGTGCTGAAGAGATTAGCCCACAGAGCTTTGTGGTTAGAAGCATTAAAAGAAGACCGGAAAACAAATGGTAAAGGAGAAGGCGGAAAATGAAGAATTATACAATTACAGTAAATGGAAAGACATATGATGTAGCAGTGGAAGAAAAGGTGGGGGGAGTAACAGCGCCAGCGGCACCTGTTGTGGCAGCTGCGCCTGCAACACCGCCGGTACCGGAGCAGGCATCGCCGGCAAAGAAAGCAGAAACAGTCGGAGCGATTGAAGTGAAAGCCGGAGCCGCAGGAAAAGTGTTTAAGTTAGAGGCAGCAGTTGGGCAAGCAGTAAAGAAAGGTGATGCTGTAATTATTATTGAAGCGATGAAAATGGAAATACCAATTGTTGCGCCAGAAGATGGAACGGTAGCTAATATTAATGTTGCAGTGGGAGATGCAGTAGAAGCAGGAGCTGTATTGGCCACTCTGAACTAGGGTAACCGGTTGGAGGATAAGATATGGATTATATACTAAATACGCTGGGAAACCTCGTGCAGCAGACGGCCTTTCTAAATATTACTTTTGGGAATGTTCTGATGATTGGTATTGCCTGTGTGTTCTTGTTTTTAGCAATTAATAAAGGCTTTGAGCCACTTTTGCTGGTACCGATTGCTTTTGGTATGCTGTTGGTGAATATTTTCCCGGATATTATGATTTCAGCAGAAGAAGCGGCAAATAACATGCCGGGATTACTTCATGTTTTCTATATTCTCGATGAATGGGCAGTATTGCCATCCCTGATATTTATGGGAGTTGGAGCAATGACTGATTTCGGTCCGCTGATTGCCAATCCTAAAAGTTTTCTTCTGGGAGCAGCAGCACAGTTTGGGATATTTGCAGCTTATCTCGGTGCAATGGCCATGGGCTTTTCGGATAAGGCAGCAGCAGCGGTTTCGATTATTGGAGGTGCAGATGGACCGACGTCCATATTCCTGGCTGGTAAGCTGGGGCAGACCGATATTCTAGGACCCATCGCTGTAGCAGCATATTCATATATGGCATTAGTGCCGATTATTCAGCCGCCGATTATGAGACTGCTGACAACCGAAAAAGAACGAAAAATAAAAATGGAACAGTTAAGACCTGTTACGAAATTAGAAAGGATTCTGTTTCCGATTATCGTTACCATTGTTGTATGCATGATTCTTCCCACAACAGCACCGTTGGTGGGGATGCTGATGTTAGGAAACCTGTTCAGGGAATCAGGAGTAGTACGGCAATTGACGGAAACAGCTTCAAACGCATTGATGTATATCGTGGTTATCCTGTTGGGGACATCGGTTGGGGCCACCACCAGTGCAGAAGCATTTCTAAACGTGACAACATTAAAGATAGTTTTCTTAGGCTTAATTGCCTTTGCTTTTGGTACTGCAGCCGGTGTCTTGTTTGGGAAACTGATGTGCGTGGCAACTGGCGGGAAAGTAAACCCATTGATTGGTTCAGCAGGTGTATCTGCAGTGCCGATGGCGGCAAGAGTATCACAAAAAGTCGGTGCTGAAGATGATCCCACAAACTTTTTATTAATGCATGCTATGGGACCTAACGTGGCAGGTGTTATTGGTACTGCGGTAGCAGCCGGAGTTTTTATGGCGATTTTCGGTGTGTAACTAGGGAAGACTATAAATAAAAATGGAGGAATTAATAAATGGCAGAAATAGTAAAAAAGCCAGTTAAAATAACAGAAACAATATTGCGCGATGCACATCAATCGTTGATTGCCACCCGTATGACCACGGACGAGATGCTGCCGATTGTAGATAAGATGGATAAAGTCGGATATAACGCTGTGGAATGTTGGGGAGGAGCAACTTTTGATGCTTCCTTGCGGTTTCTAAAAGAAGATCCATGGGAACGGCTGCGCAAATTTAAAGCAGGATTTAAGAATACAAAGCTGCAAATGCTTTTCAGAGGACAAAACATTTTGGGGTACCGCCCCTATGCCGATGATGTAGTGGAATATTTTGTTCAAAAATCTGCTGCTAACGGTATTGACATCATCCGTATTTTTGATTGTATGAATGATTTGCGAAACCTGCAGACAGCAGTAACTGCGGCAAATAAGGAAAAAGCAGAAGCACAGGTGGCAATGTCATATACTATAGGAGATGCGTATACACAGGAGTATTGGATTGAACTGGCAACACGGATTGAGGCGATGGGAGCAAGCTCAATCTGCATCAAGGACATGGCAGGATTGCTGCTTCCATATGAAGCAACCGATTTAGTAACTGCATTAAAAGAAAAGGTGAACATCCCAATTGAGATGCATACTCATTATACGTCAGGTGTGGGCTCTATGACTTATCTGAAAGCAGTGGAAGCAGGAGCTGATATCATTGATACCGCAATGTCACCATTTGCCCTTGGGACTTCACAACCGGCGACAGAAGTAATGGTAGAAACTTTCAAAGGAACTCCGTATGACAGCGGATTGGACCAGAGCCTGCTGGCGGAGATTGCCGATTATTTCCGGCCTCTTCGTGATAAAGCACTGGAGACTGGATTGCTCAATCCAAAGAATATGGGAGTAAATATAAAGACATTATTGTATCAGGTACCCGGTGGTATGTTGTCAAATCTGACTTCCCAATTAAAGGAGCAGGGAGCAGAAGATAAGTATTATGAAGTACTGGAAGAAGTTCCAAGAGTGCGGGAAGATTTGGGGCAGTGTCCGCTGGTTACCCCTTCGTCACAGATTGTAGGTACTCAGGCAGTGTTTAATGTTCTGACCGGTGAGCGGTACAAGATGGCAACGAAAGAAACTAAAGATGTGTTGAGTGGCAGATATGGGGAAACCATTAGACCATTCAATCCGGAAGTGCAGAAGAAAGTTCTGGGAGAAAACCCAGATATTATTACCTGCCGGCCCGCAGACTTAATTCCGGACGAGATGAGCACACTCAGAAAAGAATGTGAACGCTGGATTCAGCAGGATGAGGACGTGCTTACCTATGCATTGTTTCCCCAGGTGGCAGTTGACTTCTTTAAGTATCGCGAAGCCCAACAGACAAAAGTGGACCAGAATGTGGCAGATAAGGAGAGTGGCAGTTATCCAGTATAGGTATATCAAGGAATCAGCTGCCAATCCCTATCTAACAAGGTAAAGGCAGCTGATCTTACATCTTACAATAGAATTGAAGGACATATATTCCTAGTGCTATTTAGTGCCACTTGAAATTGCCTAAAAGTTTTATTATATCTCTCGGATTAGCAGTGTTTTTATGCTGCAGAATAATAAATGGTTCCAGTAGATGCTGTAATTGTTCCTAACGTAGTGTTTTCCACTACAAAGGTTTCCTCATTTTCGGCAGGGATAGTCCCCGGATCTGCTACTACAAACGTATAGTTCTCTTCAGTTGTACCATCAGACAAAACAATATAATAATAAGCATTTGTCCCTGCAGCACAGGGAACAGCGGCTGTATTGGTTACTACAATAGAAAGTACTGAATTAGGACTGTCGACACTAAACGGAGTACCAGCTGTTACGGTAATATTTACATCTGTCATTAAAATCACTCCTTACGGTCTTACAAAATTTATGGAAATCTCTTTCCAATTTTATTATATTCGTAAGGAAGACTTATGTGCTTAATAAGGTATACTTCTTGAACATTAGGAGTTCAAGAACGCATAACACAAAGTCAAAGAAATTTTCATATAGTATATGGGTGATGTAAAATGGGTTTATTAGATTTGAACAGTAAAGAATCAATCAGTTTAAAGCATGGCACAAGATGTCCGCTTTATGACAATAAAATATATTGGGGATATCCATTTCAGACGTATTTGTTTTTTGAAATTTCCCAAGTGTCTTATTTCACGCCCTTGCTGGAAGCAAAGCTAATCTTGTATAAAATTCCCAACTGTTGTGAGAGAAGCGCTGATTTGCAGGAAAAAGCGTATCAGATTTCTCCGCTGTTGGATTTTTTCAGTATTTATAATGATTGGTATGAATCTCCAAAAGTGGATGATAATTATCGCGTGGAATATACGAATCAGCCTTGTGTCAGCTACAGTGAAATTGACATTACGAACATTGTAATGTCATGGACTAATGGAACAATTGAAAATAAAGGGCTGCTGCTGACAGGCAGCCCTTATGTGGAATATTTGATTTATGCATCGAATCATTATGAAATTAAAGGGATGCGCCCGATGCTTCGCTTGACATATGAGGGAGCATCGCCTTCATTCAGCAAAGCCGATTGCACTGTAGAAGTGAGGTAAACACTGTTATTTGTTGGATGTATTTTGAGTGAAAGATATCTGCAAGGTACGCACCTTAATATAGTTCACGCGGTGTTATGCTAATCAATAACTCCAAAGGGATTGAATCCTGATTTAGCCACATTATCTGTTGTACGAGTGAAGCTGAAAGGTTTATCAATCTCTTTGCACGCCAGGGCATAATGGCAGAGTGCAATTCCCATGTCTAAATCTGCTAATTTGTATATCAATGACAGCGGCGGCTTCAGGTTTCGCTGATATAATAAAACATTGTCCGAGGTTTTTTCAAAATACCAGGGCTGCGTATTCATACCGGATGGTGCCAGGTGAGCTGCCTGAATACAAGCATCATCCGGTGAATTCGTGATTTCAGTAATCGGCTTACGATTAAAGCTGTTTTTTACACGGTGGACTTCTTCTGTGCTTTGTCCGAAGGCCAGTGTGATTATATCCTTTTTGCTGCCGCTTGATTCAGTATCCTTTGCAGAGCCAAGCCATACGCTTCCGATTTCTTTTGCATCCATCCATAAAACCAACTGTTGAAATAGGAACCCTGCGCTTTCTAATTCTCCGGGTCTTCCCTGCCCGCTGATAATCAGAAAATGAGGAGCTTTTGCACTGAACATCCCTTTTGTCTTTTTTGCAAAACGGTACTCCAGCGGTAAATTAGGATAGAGCTGTTCGAATCCTTTGATTGAATTTTCCATATCAATAAGTAGTTGTTGGGGCAATGGCTGCATTACATATTTACGAGAAGATTTGCGTTGAAAAATAGAATTATATAAGTTCATAAATTTGCTCCTTAAATTTTTTGATTTAGGTAAATCCTTATAATATAATTATAAAATAGAGTAAAATAAATTCAATAATAAAATATTAACTGTTTAAAGGCACTGTCAAGTAGAATGTCTGAAAACAAGCATATCATTTAAATGGAGGATGTGCTTGTTTTTTATTTTCTCTGTTTTTAATAATTAGATTAACCGAGTTCATTTCTTCGTAAAAGGGCGATTTACGGATAGGATATAAATATTGACCTTGCTCCAGTAAAAAAACTTATATCCCTGCTTGCCGGGTCGGCAAATACGGCAAAAGGCATGCAAAGAATAGGTATGGGAAGTTTTTCACTAACTTTTTACCTGCAATGGGAGAAAAGGCAAAGAAAGCCATATGAGAAGAAGTTCGCGGTTGGAAGTTGCAGTTAAAGCCGGATAAAGACCTGTGGGACATAGCAAATATGTTCAACAAACAGATACAGGGATGGATTAACTATTACACACACTTCTATAAATCCGAAATATACGATGCACTACGATACATCAATGGATGCTTAGTGAAGTGGGTTCGTAGGAAATATAAGAAACGCAAAGCAAGAAGAGCCGAACACTGGCTTGGAGAGATTGCTAAGCGTGAAAGGAACCTGTTTGCACACTGGAAATTCGGAATACTGCCAGCGGCTGGATAATGGGAGCCGTATGAGCTGAGAGATTCACGTACGGTTCTGAGAGAGATTTAGGGGGAGGTTCCCTAGGTCTACTTACTTTATAATCACTGCAGACACGCAAGAAATAGCGGAAGAACTGAAACTTCTCATTCAAGATTTTTCTCACTATACGAGGGCTGCAACTCTCAGAAGAAAAGGCCTTTATCACGCACATAGATACCGGTTTTGACTTTCTCGGGTGGACCTTTCGTAAGTTTAAGGGAAAACTCATTGTCAAACCCTCAAAAGGTGCAATTAAAAGCCTGATTAGTAAGCTATCTGCCATACTTTTAAAAGAATGCAACTATCTATAATGTCCCAATGGAATATCATCAGAAATATTTATTAGCAGCATAAAAGTACCACCAGTCAAAAATGACTGGCGGTAGAAAAATCTTTTAATTGTTCACTGTCTTCTTGACAGGGAGCACACCATTCTGGGACGGCTCTTTGTATTTTTAAGGATTCCAGTGTTAATTGCGTATTCTAACTTTCTCAGTATCAATCAAATAACCAGTCCCATTTTAAGAATATTAGGGGAGGCTGTCTGCTGTGCAATGATTTAAAGCTATGGTCTTTGATCGTCGATGGCTGCATCGCTGTTATTTGTTGAAAGATCCGGTATTGGATCATATGGTGCACCCGCGGGGGTACCTGAAAGGAGCGCTATATCTGTAGTGTTCTCCGGACTTCCCCATGAATTGCCTGCGAACACAAATATAGCCGCATCAACAACCCATCCGCGCGTATTGTATACAACGCTGTTGATAATATGACCAGTTGAATTAGGATTGAGATAAGCAGGCTGACGTAACGAATGAAAAATACAATTGCTTACCGTAAGATTTCTTACATTTCCTTGCGTCACAAAACCACGGTTTACGACCCAGCCGGATGAGGGGCCTGCTTGAGGCGGCCCATATACAATGCAATCCATCAGCCGGTGATCAGTTCCCGCAAATTGGATAAATTCCCTAGCATAAGGAACATCACTGGTAATTGTTAATCCTTTGACTGTAATACCGGCGCCCGTAACCAGAAAAGTGATTACTGCTGCTTGCAATTGTATCACGGCATTTGGCGATCCCTTCAAAGTAACCCCATTCTTATTGACTGTAATTTGAGACGTGATAGGGTAAACTCCGCCAAGAATATGAACTGTTCCAGTTTCTGCGACAGCGGAAACTCCCTGTTGAATGGTTCCAAATGGATTGGCTTGGGTTCCATCCCCGCCGACTGAACCTGCCAAAACATAGACAGCGTAAGGACTAATAGGAATTGTACCTTCCGGTCCGGTTGGTCCAGTAGGACCTGTCGGTCCATCTGCACCAGTTGGCCCGGTTGGCCCACCCGATGGCCCTGTTGGTCCGGTTGGCCCAGTTTCACCGGCAGGACCGGTAGGACCAGTTGCGCCATCTGCGCCAGTGGGACCAGTTGCCCCGTCTGCACCGGTAGGGCCAGTTGCGCCATCTGCGCCAGTGGGACCAGTTGCGCCATCTGCGCCAGTGGGACCAGTTGCGCCATCTGCGCCGGTAGGACCAGTGGGACCAGTTGCGCCATCTGCGCCGGTAGATCCAGTTGCCCCATCTGCGCCAGTGGGACCAGTTGCGCCATCTGCGCCGGTAGGGCCAGTTGCGCCATCTGCGCCAGTGGGCCCGGTTGCGCCATCTGCGCCGGTAGGGCCAGTTGCGCCATCTGCACCAGTAGGGCCAGTTGCCCCGTCTGCACCAGTAGGACCAGTTGCCCCGTCTGCACCAGTAGGACCAGTTACGCCGTCTGCGCCGGTAGGACCAGTTGCGCCATCTGCGCCGGTAGGGCCAGTTGCGCCGTCTGCGCCAGTAGGACCAGTTGCCCCGTCTGCACCGGTAGGGCCAGTTGCGCCGTCTGTTCCAGTGGGACCGGTTGCGCCATCTGCGCCGGTAGGGCCAGTTGCGCCAGTGGGACCGGTTGCGCCATCTGCGCCGGTAGGACCAGTTGCACCAGTGGGACCACCTGTAGTATCTTCTATCGTAACAATTGCAGATCCCTGTGTTACTGTAATGTCCAGTGTAGAGGATTGGAATATTAAGTTCTCATCCAAACCTAATATTGCTGAACCAGTTACACCATTCACATTAAAGAGTGGTGTTCCAGGTGCTAAAACACCGGTAGGACCAGTTGCGCCAGTAGGACCAGTTGCGCCATCTGCACCAGTTGCACCAGTTGCACCAGTAGGACCAGTTGCGCCATCTGCACCAGTAGGACCAGTTGCGCCATCTGCACCAGTTGCACCAGTAGGACCAGTTGCGCCATTTGCACCAGTAGGACCAGTTGCGCCATCTGCACCAGTAGGACCAGTTGCGCCAGTAGGACCAGTTGCACCAGTAGGACCAGTTGCGCCATCTGCACCAGTTGCACCAGTAGGACCAGTTGCGCCATCTGCACCAGTAGGACCAGTTACGCCATCTGCGCCGGTAGAACCAGTTGCACCATCTGCACCAGTAGGTCCGGTAGGACCAGTTGCGCCATCTGCACCAGTAGGACCAGTCGCGCCAGTAGGACCAGTTGCGCCATCTGCGCCAGTAGGACCAGTTGCGCCATCTGCGCCAGTAGGTCCAGTGGGACCAGTTGCGCCGTTTGCGCCGGTAGGTCCAGTGGGACCAGTTGCGCCAGTTGCACCAGTAGGGCCAGTAGGACCTATTGTACCAGCTGGGCCGGTAGGACCAGTTATCCCCGTTGCTCCAGTAGGGCCGGTTGCACCAGTTGCTCCGGTTGGACCTGTAGGCCCTCCTGCGGGACCAGTTGGACCTGTGGGGCCGGTCGGACCTGTTGGACATACGGGTCTTGGAGGGCAGGGGCACGGACCGCATCTACAAGAATTGCAGTTCGGCCAATTATTACAACTTTGTTGTTCCATGTTTTTTTGTTCTATATTTTCATTATTATTCATGATTTTGACTCCTTTGCTAAAACTAATTTTGTTCTAATATAGTATATACATCACATATAATATTGGTTATGCCTATATTTTTTGACTCTGGATTTACATATAAGTCGCGCTATAAAAATGTTTTCAGAAGATTAAAGGATAAAGCTGATAAAAAGCTTTTTCTGAAAACCTGGTTTTCAAACATATTCGTATATTCCCTATTTGAAAATGATATCTGTACTTCACAAAAATCCCTGATATGATTATGGTATATTTTATCTACGAAGTGTGTCATAAGTATGAGGAATTTACTAAATAGTGCTTTTTAGAAGATAAAGCATAATGCACACAAGACACACCGAGAAAACGCGTGCATAAGTCGTGGTGAAACTGCTATAAAACGAGGGTGAAATTTGTGAATAACACAAAAACAAGAAAAGTGACAAAAAATATTGCATGTAAATAGCGTGCATGTTACCATAAAACACAAGATATATGAATAAATACACGCACTTAAAGGCAGAAAAAAGAAAACGAAATAGATACAATAAGTAATAATAGGCATTGGGATTCAAAATATGGTGAGATAAAAATTATCAGTATCTGGATTATCGTCCCGTCTCTTTCCCTGGTAACTGGCATTTGCTAAGAAGGCGGCTCTGGGTTGTCTCAATGTGGATCAGGCCTTTAAGATGATGTCAGGGGCCCTTTGGAGTTTGATTAAATCAGCGGTACTGATTGATTGGGACGAGAAATAATCTTCAAAGGTAACTTTGTAAATAGTTGAAGTCAGAAAAGATTGATGTCTGCTGGAAACTTTACAGGTCGGACTTAGTCTTCTCTCTGATTAATGTTGAACCAGATTAAAAAAGATGGTAAGTTAATGGAAAAGAACGCATTTTACGCAATAGTGAATATGAGGTGAATATGAGTAGAAGGATTACAAGTGGAATCTTGATCCTGGCATTGCTGCTGGTACTTTGTGGCTGCAAGAGTACGCAGGCGGAAGCAGCTCCTCCGGAGTTGATTATCGGGGTGGTAGCAAAGAGCAACGCTACGGAATACTGGATGTCGGTGCGCTCCGGGATGGAGGCAGCTGCTAAAAGAAATGGCTGCAGGATATTATTTTTTGCTCCGGATGCGGAGGAAAGTGCGGAGGCTCAGGAGAAGCTGGCATCGGCTCTGATTAGGCGCCGTGTTGATGTGCTGGCTGTTTCCCCTATTGATGCTGGTAATGAGCCGGCTTATCTAAAAGAAGCCCGGAAACTGGGAATTCCGGTAATCAGCTATGATTCGGCCTTTGAAAGTGGAGAGATTGCCTATATAGGTATTGACAATCATCTGGCTGGTTATCAGATGGCGGCCAACCTGGCTAAACGTTTAGAATATCAGGGTGAAATTGGTATTGTCTCCGGAGAACTGAATCAGATGTGTCATCGAGAGCGGGTCGAAGGTGTCAAAGAATATATTGAAACCGTGCCGGAAATGAAGATTACTTATATCGAAAGTGGCTATTCCGGTGCTAAAATGTCTGGGGAGAAGTTGGCGCAGTTAAGACGTGAACATCCGGAAGTTAAAGGCCTGGTGGTGACCAGTGCGGTGACGGCATTAGGAATTATTGAGAGCTTTGAGGCAGTGGGGCTTAGCATTGTCACCATTGATGTCCAGGAGGACGTTCTCTATGCCCTGAAAAATAAGCATATTGTGGGGCTGGTAGCCCAATCCGGCTATGATATAGGTTACGAAACGATAAACTATGCCAGAGACCTTAAAGCCGGACGGGAAAAAGAAAAAAACATAATTATTGAGGCAGAATTTCTAACAGCCGAAAATGTGGAGGATTATCTTGAGAAGCATACGCAGTAAGGTGTTGATTTCTATTTTATTAATTACAGTCATAACGGCCACAGCGATTACCGGAATCTTTTATGTAAAATCGGCAGCGACAATTGAAGAAAATTACATTTCGTCGAACCAACAGCAGAACCGTCAGATTATTGAAAGCCTGGATCAGACGACCCAGGAGGTTTATCAGGTGCTGGTTGAAGCCTCTTGCGATGCGGTGATTAAGGCAAAAATCAAGGAATATACAGCAGAAAAGAAAGATAAAACCCTAATAGAGATAGTCAGCCTGTTGCAAAATTATAATCAGCGGGATACCGCAATTTCTTCCTTTCATCTGATTATTCCGGACGAACAGGTGCTGGTAACCTCTGAGGCATATCCGAAATTTAAAAAGGTTATTGAGCGGCGCAGCATTGAGGCTCTGATTAAGGAAACCAAAGATCAGGCCGGCCCCCTTTTACTGAATAACCTGATTAGCGGCCGGCGTCCCCACCTGGCTTTTGCGGAGCCGATTAACGATAATGGGATCGTAGGGTATCTTTGCGCAAATATTGAGGAACGCTATCTTTATTATAACTATGTTTCGGAGATGCAAAATGACACCATTAAAGAGGTGATGCTCCTGGACCAGAACAACGAGGTAATAACTGCCGGCGATGACCGCCAGGAAGAGGCTTTGGCGAGAACCGTAAAAGTGATGAAGGAAAAATTTAAAGCTTCTGATGCGAGCTTACAAGATGTTCGTATTGATGAGGAGACGATTTACTTTTATAGCCGTGCTCCATTTTCCGGTTGTGCATTATATATTTCCGTGGATCGGGAGATGGTTCTGGGAGATTTGGCAAAGCTCAGACTTTATTATTTAGGAATTTTAATGATTTTCTTAATTATTGCCGGGATTTTAGCCAGTTATCTGGCGAGGCTGATCTATAAACCAGTGCAGAATCTGACGAGAACCGTTAAGCGGGTTTCAGAAGGAGAGCTTTCCACCAGGGCTCAGATTACTTCCCAGGATGAGATGGGAGATTTGGCGATGGAGTTTAACCAGATGCTTAACCAGATTGAAATCCTGATCAAACAGTTAATCGAGAAAGAGCAGCTGAAAAAGGATGCGGAACTAGAGGCACTGCAGTATCAGGTGACGCCTCATTTTATGTATAATACCTTAAATTCCATCAAGTATGCAGCTCTCATTAAGGGAGAGAAGGAACTGGCGGATTTAATCGAGAACTTTGTTGAACTGCTGCAGGCCAGCATCAGCAAAAAGGGGGCGTTTCTGACGGTCTCGGAAGAAGTACACATTTTGCAGAACTATGTACGCTTACAGGAATTTAGGAGCAACACTGCGATAAAGGTCATCTATGAGATTGAGCCTGCTGCAAGTAATTGCTTGCTTCCCCGGCTGATTTTACAGCCGATTGTAGAAAACGCCATATTACACGGGATTGACATCAAAAAAGGGGATAGTTTAATTCTGATTTCTGCTGTTGTTTCCGGGGAAAAGCTTGAAATTGAAATTAAGGATAATGGACGGGGGATGAGCGAGGAGCAGATCAGGACGCTTTTAAACAGTCAAGCGAAAAAGACCAAAGGTTTTACCGCCGTGGGAATTCCAAACGTGCGGGACCGGCTGGCATTATACTACGGTGAAAAATCCCGGTTACGCTATGTCAGCAGTGACCAGGGGACGACGGTGATGATTTATTTACCAGCAACTTATGACGAAAAGGAGTAATGTAAAGGGATGTTAAAGACATTATTGGTTGACGATGATTATCTGGTACGGAGTTATTTGAAAATCCTGCCGGCCTGGGAAGAGGCTGGGTTTGAAATTGCAGCCGACGTAAGAGACGGTGAAGAGGCTCTTAAGGTGCTGGAAGAAATAGAGATAGACCTGATCGTAACGGATATTACCATGCCTTTGATGGATGGCATTGAATTGATTCGCAAGATTCGCCGTAAAGATAAAAACACATATATTATCGTACTTAGCTGCCACGATGATTTTGAATATGTCAAAGAAGCAATGAAATTAGGTGCGGATGAATATGTTCTTAAAAATATGTTGGAGGATAATACTTTAAGGCCGGTTTTATTTCAGGCTAAGGAAAAGATTTGCCACCAGCAAAAGGAGACAATAGAAACTTCAGGAGATCAGAGGTCTGTGCTTTTAAATGACAATTCAGAGTTTCTCTTTTTTAATAAAGCACTGTCAGGGGGGACTGGTGACAAGGAGACTGAGGAATTACGGCAAAATGTGGGGATTCCTTTTTCTTTTCATAATTGTGCGGTAGTCAGTATAGTAATCGAAGGTGCAGGTGAGCATGAGGAGCAGTGGTTTGACCTGGAAATGGAACAGTATTTCCAGAAGTTTCGCAACCGGCTTTATGAGGCTTTGACAAAGTCTCAGGGGACGGCCGACTTTTCCGGAGAAATTGTCTATCTGGGGATGGGAACCTTTTGCTGCTTTTTAGACTTATCAGAAGAATGTAAAAATAGTGTTATGAGGCAGCGCCTCATCCAGACTGCTACCTCATGCTTTCACTTTTGCCGTAATGAGCCCTACTCCTTTAGTCTGGGAGCCAGCAGCGTCTGCCTGGGAGCTAAAGCTCTGAGGCAGGCCTACCAACAATCTCGGGAGGCGCTTAAAGCTGGGTTTTACGAAGAGAAGCAGATTCTTTATTATGACAGCGAACGAGAGGTTTCTAAAGAATTGCCGGAGAAGGCCAGAAAGCTTTTGAGGCAGGCGGAGAGCCTGATGTATAAAGGGGGAAAAGAAACCTTTATCAGTGCTTGTCTCGACGTTTGTAAAGTCTTTGAGGAAGAGCGGACTGCAGGGAAATTGGTAGTACAGTGGCTGCAGACCTTAGAGGAGCTGCTGGGCAGGGATAAGCATGATTACCGTCCGATCCGGAAGCTGCAGCATGTATATGAAGTCTTAAACCAATTGTTGGAAGAAGAGTCAGAGGATAACCAGGCGGTGATTCCGGCACAGGTTAACGAAGCAATACGAGTGGCGGCTGAGTTTGCCCGGCGTCATTACCATGAGCATATAGGGCTTAGTGAGGCAGCTGAGGCGGCGGGGGTAAATGCCTCGTATTTAAGCTATATCTTCTCTCAGGAAATAGGTGTGGGCTTTTCAGCCTTTTTACTGAATCAACGGATCAGCCAGGCGAAAAAGCTTCTGGTAAAGACCGGGCTTAGTATTAAAGAAGTTGCTGTCAAGACGGGATTTAATGATTGTCAATATTTTTCCAAAACTTTTAAAAAACAGACTGGGCTCAGTCCGGTGCGTTATAGGCAAAATGCCCAGAAAAATTAATGGAAGTTTAAAAGAGAACATGTACTCAGGTAGATGTTCTTTTTTTTGCGCGCGAACCATGAGAAACTCGCATAGCGTGTTTCTCATGACTGTCCAAAAATATTACCTAAAAATAAGACAAGGATTTTGGCTTGCACGAAATAATCCAAAGAATATACCCGCAAATCAAAAAAAATCCGAGTATAAAATGGATAATTATCCTGCTATATTGAAAACAAAGTAAGGAAAAGGAGGAACGGAATGAAAAAGATTCGAATTGGTTCAATTGGTTTGGGTCGATTGGGCTATGAGCATGCCGTGAACATTGCCACCAGGGTTTCTGGGGCTGAGCTTAAAGCGTTGTGCGATGTAGACAAAGAAAAGCTAAGAGACGTAGCCGGGCAGTTGGGAGTTGAACAAACCTATGAGGATTACGAGCAGATGTGTAAAAGCCCTGAACTTGATGCTATCTGTATTGTTTCACCCTCAGCTATGCACACGGAGCACATTCAAATCGCTCTTGAGAATGGGAAGCATGTTTTCTGTGAAAAACCCCTTGATACAACGGTAGAAAAGTGCAGGGAAGCAGAGCGGATTGTAGCAGGCTATCCGGAGCAGGTATTTATGCTGGGTTTTATGCGGCGTTATGATTATTCCTACCGCAAAGCTAAAGAAAAAATTGAACGGGGTGACATTGGAAGAATCGTTTTAATCAGAGCTTATACTCAGGATCCCATAGCAACGATTGAAAGCACTCTTAAATTTGCTCCCCATAGTGGAGGACAGTTTTTGGATATGTGCGTTCACGATATTGATTTATGCAACTGGTTCACAGGTGGTCAAAAACCTAAGGAATTATGGGCGGTTGGCGGTTGTTTTGCTTATCCCCAGTACCGGGAATGGAACGATGGAGATAATGTAAGCTGCCTGATTCAATACGAAGATGAAACTATGGCTTTCTTATTTGCCGGACGGGCAGCTGCCCATGGCTGCAATGTGGAGACAGAAATTATCGGTACCAAGGGCACTCTTAGGATTGGCTCGGTGGGAACAGATAGTATGCTGGAGGTGTTAAACGAAAACGGCGTATGCCGGGAGTGCCATCCTGATTTTATGTACCGCTGGCATGATGCTTATATCGCTGAAATGGAAGAGTTTGTTAGTTGCATTCGAGGAGGCCGAAAGCCGGGGGTTACCGTCTATGATGGCACACTGGCCTCGGAAACCGCTTACCGGTGCAAGGAATCATTTGAAACAGGAAAAAAGTTGTCATTTAGGGAAGGTTAAAGGGAGAAGAAGATGAAAAAAAGAATTTTAGCAGTTTTAATGGTGATGGTGATGAGTTCGGCGTTAGCAGCATGCGGCGGCGGTGATAAAAAGAGCGATGCCGGTGACAGCGGAAGCAAAACTGACGGGAATAATGAACAGGCCCAAAGTGACGGGGATTTAGCCGTTAATGTTATATTAAAGACCACTGCATCTGAATACTGGGGCTATGTAGTTGCAGGATGTGAAGCCTATGGAAAAGATCATCCGGAGGTTAAGGTAAATATTCAGGGAGCTTCTTCGGAGACTGCCTATGATGAACAGTTAAATATTATTGAAACCAATCTGGCATCGGGCCAATATGACGGTTATGTCATCGCACCGCTGCAGGCTGATATGGTAGTAAAACAAATTGCCGGTGAGCAAAAGCCGATTATTGCCGTTGACACGGACATCGATGCGCCGGAAGTCCTTTCCTTTGTCGGAACCGGTAATGAAACTGCTGCATATGAAGGCGGGAAAGTAGCGGTAGAAATGGCAAAAGAAGCTGGCTGGAAAGAGCTTAAAGCAATTTCTATTTCTGGAGTTGAAGGTGACTCTACGGCAACAGCAAGACTTACAGGCTATGAAAAAGGGATAACAGAAGCCGGTGGTGAATTCCTTAAAGATGAAATCCAGTATGCTGACGCTGTTGCGGATAAAGCCTATGCCAGCATGGAAGCTGTTATACAAAATCACCCGGAAGGGATTGCAATGATCGTATGTAATAATGATGATATGGCTATCGCGGCTGCCAGAGCTGCTGCCGGTAATAAAGCTTATGAAAACACTATTTTTGTGGGATTTGACGGCATTCAGTCTGCCTGCAAAGCAATTTTGGATGGTGAGGAGACGATGTCAATCGCTCAGAATGCTTACGAGATGGGATACAAAGCCGTTGAAGCTTGTGTGGAAGCTATTAATGGTGGAAAGGTTGATGAGTTTGTCGATTCCGGAAGTATAATCGTTAATAAAGACAATGCGCAGGAACAACTGGACAACTTAAAGTCTTATCTGGGGCAATAGTTAAGGCTCCGAGGTAAGGAGGAAAAGAATGAGTAATTATGTAGTAGAACTAAAACATGTCACTAAGCGCTTTCCAGGAGTAGTGGCCCTTAAAGATATGGGGATTCAAATTAAGCCCGGGGAAATACACGGATTAATCGGAGAAAATGGGGCGGGAAAATCTACTCTGATTAAGGTCTTAACCGGGGTGCATCAGGCGGAAGAAGGACAGATTTTTATCAGCGGAAAGGAAGAAAAATTTCGCAATCCCAACGATTCCGCAGCGGCCGGAGTGGCTTGTGTCTATCAGGAGCTTAATATTGAGAAGTTGTTAAGCATTACCGATAATATCTTTATG
The DNA here is from genome assembly GCA_013911065.1 of Ruminococcus sp. Classification (GTDB taxonomy): domain Bacteria; phylum Bacillota; class Clostridia; order Lachnospirales; family Lachnospiraceae; genus Muricomes. The sequence goes on from JACERV010000003.1 coordinate 176,640, forward strand.
AATAAATGGATCAAAAAAAAGTCCGGTTTGCTGGATTATGGAACGATGAACAAAAAAGCCAAAGAAGTAATGGCGTCTTTAGGGGTCGATGTCGACCCCTCAAAGGCAGCCGGCAGTTTCGGGATGGGTGTTCAGCAGATGATTGAGATTGCCAAGGCGATTTTAATTGATGCCAAGATGATTATCATGGACGAACCGACATCCTCTTTGGGCGAAAAGGAAGTCGAACTGCTGATGACAATTTGCCGTAAATTGAAAAGTCAGAATATCGCCATTTTATTTGTCTCTCACAAGCTGGAAGAATTATTCGAACTCTGTGACCGGGTAACGGTAATGCGCGACGGTGAGCATATCTGGACCAAAGAAATCAGTGAAACCAATAACGATGACCTGATTACCGGCATGGTAGGGCGTTCTATGGAGCAGTTATTTGTAAAAGACCCGACTAAGCGGGGAGAATGTGCCTTGAAAGTGGAGCACCTGGAAGAAGGCGGTGTCTTTCACGATGTCAGTTTTGAAGCTTATAATGGTCAGATTCTGGGCTTCGCCGGGTTAGTTGGAGCCGGGCGCACTGAATTAATGCGGGCCATTTTTGGAGCAGACCCCATTGATGGGGGAAAGATTTATATTAAAGGAAAAGAAGTGAAAATTAAGAATCCCCGTCAGGCAATCAGAAATGGTATAGCCTTTTTAACGGAAGACCGTAAAGGACAGGGGTTGATTCTGGGAAATACTGTTCAAACCAATTTGATTTTGGCAAATTTAAAAGGCTATTGTAAAGGTCTTTTTATCAATGATAAAAAAGTGGAAGAAGTGGGAGCGGAAAATCTTAAGTCGCTGCGGATTAAGACTCCTTCCCAGCAGGAAATTGTGGGTCAGTTATCCGGCGGAAATCAGCAGAAGGTGGTTATCGGCAAATGGATAAACTGTGATGCCGATATCTATATTTTTGATGAACCAACCAGGGGTATTGACGTCGGCGCCAAGGTGGAAGTCTACAATGTAATGAATAATCTGGTAAAATCCGGAAAATGTGTGATTATGATTTCCTCAGAAATGCCGGAAATACTAGGCATGTCTGATCGTGTTATCGTCATGCGGGGGGGACGCATCATGGCCACAATTACTCAGGAAAGTGAAACATTTAATCAGGAGGATATTATGAAAGCTGCTTGGGGAGGAAAAATCGATGAATAAAGGAAAATTAAAGTCAAAAAGTAAATTTGCAGACCGGTTGGGGACTTTAGGAGCGCTGCTGGTACTATGCATCATCCTGTCATTTGCCTCAAACAACTTTTTAACCCAGTCGAATATCATGAATATTTTTAAGCAAACTTCGGTAAATGCTTTGATTTCTACCGGGATGCTGGTTTGCCTGATTACTGCAGGGATTGACTTGTCAGTAGGAGCTAATGCCATATTCTGTACTTGTATGATGGGGATGCTGTTACAAAAGGGTGTTACCAATCCTTTTATTATGATTTTGGTGGGAATCCTTTCAGGAGTACTGGTGGGATTTGTCAACGGAACGCTGTTAACGAGACTGCATTTGCCTCATCCCTTTGTTTCAACTCTGGGTATGAAAAATGTGCTGTGGGGACTTGCTCTGTTAGTGGTAAATTCCCAGATTGTTTCTGGATTTCCCACTCAGGTGACCTGGCTGGGTTCGGCAGTCCTGCCAGCCGGAATTCCGGTATTGGGGGGATTTCCGATTAGCTTTATTTTAGTAATCGTAATCTTTGTACTTATGGATGTATTCTTATCCAGAACAACCTTGGGACGTTCTATTTACTGTGTCGGCGGAAATCCGGAGGCTGCCCGGCTTTCAGGAATTCAATCAGCCAATGTCCTAACCTTTTGTTATATGTTATCCGGTCTTATGTCAGCTCTGGCGGCCATCGTTTTAATCGGCCGGGGCGGTATTGCCAACGGAGCAAATGCGATTCAGCCTTATGATACGGATGCTATTGCCGCTTGTATTATTGGAGGAGCTTCCTTCATGGGCGGGAAAGGAACCATGAGCGGAACTCTGATTGGTGCGTTAATTATTACCGTAATCCGTAATGGTCTGCAGCTTCTGAGTGTATCCACAGCGGTACAGAACATTGTGATAGGCCTGGTAATCATCCTGGCAGTGCTGCTTGATGTTACCCGGGAAAGAATGGATGCAAAAGCCCGTAGATTAGCAACTCAATAAGGAGGAAAAGAAATGCTTAAAATTGGTATGATTGGCTGTGGAGCCATTGGAAAGGAACATATGCGCCGATTCCAGTACCTGATTCCACAGTCAGAAGTAGTAGCATGCGCTGATTATTTTGTTGAAGCGGCGAAGAAAGCTTCAGAGCTTTATGGGGTAGCCAAGGTCTATGAAACAGGAGAGGAACTGATCCAGGCGGCGGAGGTAGAGGCAGTAGTAATTACCTCTTCTGATGATTCTCATGCAAAATATGTATTGGAAGCAGTAAAGCTGGGAAAGCAGGTCTTTTGTGAAAAGCCGTTAGCAATTACCGCTGCTGATTGTGAAGCTATTATGGCAGAAGAGCAAAAACATAATAAAAAGCTGGTACAGGTGGGCTTTATGCGCCGCTATGATCCCGGATATGCTGAAATCAAACGAGTGATTGATTCCGGTGAGCTGGGAGCACCTCTGATGATTCATGCCTGCCACCGTAATGTGGCTCAGGGGCCGGGATTTAAAACCGAAATGGGTATCACCAATGTAGCGATTCACGAGTTGGATATTTGCCGCTGGCTCTTAGGCGCTGAATATAAGAATGCTCAGGTATTGAAAGTAAAACAGTCTTCATGCTCAGAAGGCTATGATAATCCGCAGATTGTGCTCTTAGAGACCGAGGATGGGGGCAGAATAGATGTTGAAGTCCAGGTTGCCGATGGCTATGGTTATGATATTCAGTGCCAGGTAGTGTGTGAAAAGGGAACACTTAACCTGCCCGACCCGATGTCGGTTGTTAAAAGAGCAGCAGCAACTTGCTCGACTAAGCTTCTGACCGACTGGGCGGACCGCTTTATTGAAGCTTATGATATTGAGCTGGCTGACTGGGTAGAAAAAGTGATAAACGGCGGACCTGCCGGACCTTCTTCCTGGGATGGCTATGCAGCTTGTGTAGCGGCTGATGTATTAAACAGGTCCCGGGGTACCGGAAGCTTTTTGCCGGTTAAAATGATTGACAAACCAGAACTATATAAGTAACCAAAAGGAGATTGAGGCGGATGTTGGATAAAAATAAAATTAAACTGGGGATTGCCCCGATAGCCTGGACCAATGATGATTTACCAGAACTGGGTGCAGAAAATACTTTTGAGCAGTGCATAAGTGAGATGGCGCTTGCCGGGTTTACCGGTTCAGAAATCGGTAATAAGTACCCTAAGGATCTGGAAGTGCTAAAAAAAGCTCTGGATTTGCGGGGAATGCAGATTTGCAACTGCTGGTTTTCCACCTTTTTTACTACCAGGCCGGAAGAAGAAACCATAGAAGCCTTTAAAAAGCAATTGGATTTTCTAGATCAGATGGGCGCCAAAGTGATTGGCTGCTCCGAGCAGGGCAACAGTATCCAGGGAAAAGCAGTACCGATTTTTGGTGATCAAAAGCCAGTTTTTACTGATGAAGAATGGAATAAATTTTTGGCAGGAATGAATAAGCTGGGCGCTATTGCCAAAGAAAAAGGGATGAAGTGTGGTTTCCACCATCATATGGGAACCGGGGTACAGACCCCGGCAGAAATCGACCGGTTTATGGATGGTACCAGTGAGGATGTCTACCTGTTATTTGACTCCGGCCATATCTATTTTTCCGAAGGAACCCAGGAAGCGGTGGATACTCTGATTGATAAATATATCAAGCGGATTGCTCACGTTCATCTTAAAGATGTGCGTGATGAAAAGCGTCAGGAGAGTTTGGCTAAAAAGATGTCTTTTCTTGATGCTGTCAAAAATGGTACCTTTACTGTTCCAGGTGATGGTAACATATCTTTTGACCATATCTTTAAGGTCCTGGCTGAAAATGACTATACCGGGTGGATGTTAGTGGAGGCAGAGCAGGATCCTGCTAAAGCGAATCCTCTGGAATACGCTGTAAAAGCCAGAGCGTTTATCCGGGAGAAGACCGGATTGTAGATTTAAAAATAAGAGACCATACCAGAGTAGAAATATGAGGTGACCCCTAAAAGTTAGACTTTATGGCGAGGTGGATTTTTCCACTCCGCCTTTTTCTTTTATGCAGCCAAGATGCTAAGCCTGTATTCAACAGGACTCATCCATCCTAGTTTCTCTTTTAT
>JACERV010000004.1 GCA_013911065.1 Ruminococcus sp.
TTGTGGTACCCTAAAATGGGCCGCCCCCGTTGACGGGGAGAAAGCAAGGCTGAACTCATGAAAATACCGGTGCATGAACACCGGTATTATAAAAAATCAAAATTTACACATTTTACTTGACAAACCCCTCTTAACGATAAAAAGCCGATTATAATTAAACATCCAGGGGGCACCTTTGATACAGCGCAATCATGGTGTTGCCCCCACCTATGATTGCAGCTGTGGATAAGATTACTACTATTCGCTTTGATAATAACAGGCGTCTTCAAGTATCATTAATATTATTCTTTACACGGCTTGTTAGCTTTCCAGGCCTCAATCAGTTTTACAGCCTCCGCTTTAGGATCATCGGCTTCGGATATGGCGGATACGACAAAGAATCCGCCCACTCCTGTTCGGGCGAGTTCCGGAATATCGCAAAGCGTTACCCCGCCGCCTATCACAACCGGCACAGGACTGAGCCTGGCAAGCTTCGAAATATCGGAAAAGCTTCTCGTAATCACTTTCCCATCGGGCCCAAGGCCGCAATCCGGTTTTGTCTGCGTTTCGTGCAGCGGACCTGCCCCGAAATAGTCGATTTGGCCGACATCGGTGGTTTTGATGTAATCAAATAATTCATGGGTTCTGGCCGACAGCCCGATGATAGAATCCTCACCCAAATATTCCCGGCAGACTTCCACAGGGATATCCGACTGGCCGACGTGTATCCCGTCAACCTTGATCCCCTGTTTTCTGGCTGCTAAAACAACATCCAGACGGTCATCCACAAGAAGAGTCACTTGATCTGACCTGCCAAATTTGGCAAGTATAGCAGCTGCCTCTCGGGTCAGCTCAATCATTTCGCTGGCTGAAGCCGTCTTGGAACGAATCTGCAAGCAGGTAAACCCGGCTTCGACCACGTCTGTGATAATCTGACCGACAGGTCTTCCCTTTGTATTCTCCGGCCCTACTACAAAATAGGCCGATATATCTAACTTTTTTCTGTTTCTCATTTTTAATCCCCCAATATGTCGTTGACTTTGTTAATCTTTGTATTGATGGTATTTGTAAATCCGGGGCGTATATCGGCTTTTAGAACAACCTCGGTGCGAATACCCTTATTAGCAAGTACGAATGTTGCATCTTTTACTACTTTCATTACGGCATCCCATTCGCCTTCAATTTCCGTAAACATTGCTGTTGTGCGGTTCGGGAGTCCAGACTCACGAATAACCTTCACAACTTCTGCAACCTCAGATACAAGTTCATCGCCCACACCAAAGGGCGCAATTGCAATTGCAACTAATACGTTCATACCTTAAACCTCCTCGACGTCAAATGGGTTGCCGGCTATATCAGCCGCAGTAGCTTTATATAATTCATTGAGAAACTCAACTTGAAAGCCTGCCGGCCCATCCGTTTTGCTTTCCGCACGTTTTCCCGCCAAATTATATACAGCGGTACCGGTGACAGCCGCAATAAACGGCGAAGCCACAGCTGCATACACCCCCACTACTCCGCCTAAAGAACAACCCGCTCCGGTAATTTTCTCCATAAAATGAGAACCTCCATGAGAAAAGACCACTGCAGAACCATCCGTAATTAAATCCGTTTTGCCTGAGACGGCAACAGCCCCGCCCGTCCACCGGGCCAGCGCGGCTGCTGCATTTTTTGCGGTGATAACAGAATCCGTAGAATCAACACCACGAACATTAGATGCCTTTGTCCCGCCATCCAATTCCCATAAACCGGCTAATGCGATGATTTCCGACGCATTGCCGCGGATTACACTCGGCTTATACGCTTTAAATTGTCTGAGTAGCTCGGTTCTGAGCGAACCGATACCAACGGCTACCGGATCCAGAACCCATGGCTTCCCGTTTTCATACAGAGTTTTAGCCGTCAAAGGCAAAGTCTGCTCGTAAATCGGCGTAAGTGTACCGACATTGATGTATGTAGCCCCACCGGCTTTCGCCAGAAATTCTCCTTCATCGGGCAGATAGACCATGGCGGCGGACCCGCCCACGGCAAGCTGCGCATTGGCCACAAAATTGATGGTCACGCTGTTGGTAATCGAACCCGCCATGGGATTCGTCTTTCTCACTTCATTAACGGCCTGAATGATTTGTTTTTGGATATCCTCTTTCGTTTTCATTTTATGTCATTCCTTTCTAACTGAATTTACTTTTTAACTTCGGTTATTTTTAAACATGTTTACTTTTGAACCTTATTCATCAAAAATGGATACAATCTCCCCATCAAGAATACGGTTCATATTCTTAACGGCACAGAAGTTGCCGCACATACTGCAGGTGTCTTCTTTTTGCGGCTGTGAAGATTCTCTGTAGGTTTTGGCTTTTTGGGGATCGATTGCAAGCTCAAACATTCTGTTCCAGTCCAGCTTGTGGCGCGCCCTGCTCATTTCGTTGTCCCAATCTGCTGCGCCGGGCAGTCCCTTGGCAATATCGGCGGCATGGGCAGCAATCCGCACCGCAATGATTCCCTCCTTTACATCGTTTACGTCGGGCAGACGCAAATGCTCGGCAGGGGTCACATAGCACAGAAATGCCGCGCCGTGCTGAGCGGCGATTGCCCCACCGATTGCGGAGGTAATATGATCGTAGCCAGGGGCAATGTCGGTAACAATCGGACCAAGAACATAAAATGGGGCTCCGTGGCATAGTGTTTTCTGAATTTCCATGTTCGCCGCAATCTGGTTCATGGGCATATGTCCCGGCCCTTCAATCATAATCTGAACATCCTTTGCCCACGCTCTTTTGGTTAGCTCGCCGAGTGTAATTAGTTCCTCAATCTGTGCAGCATCGGTGCCATCGGCAAGACATCCCGGACGGCAGGCGTCTCCGAGACTCAGAGTGACGTCGTGCTCACGGCAGATTTTGAGAACATCGTCGAAGTGCTCGTAGAAGGGGTTTTCCTTTCCCGTCATTTCCATCCACGCATAGATAATCGAACCGCCGCGGGAAACAATATTCATCATCCGTTTGTTACGCTTGAACTTTTCGGCGGTTTCTTTATTGATTCCGCAATGAATGGTCATAAAATCAACACCATCCTCGGCATGCATCCTGACAATATCAAGCCATTCCTCGGTTGTGATTTGTATAAGGGGCTTATGGTAATACACCACCGCGTCATAAATCGGAACCGTTCCGATCATGGCGGGACAGCTTTTTGTCAGCATTCTGCGGAACTTTCTCGTATCACCGAATGAGCTCAAATCCATAATCGCCTCTGCGCCCATATCAACTGCACTGTTTACTTTTTCAAGCTCCATTTCCAGGCTTTCCATATCTCTGGATGTTCCGAGATTGACATTGATTTTTGTTTTCAACGCCGCGCCCACGCCGTTTGGAGATATGGATTTGTGCAGTTTATTGCACGGGATAATCACCTTCCCCTCCCCCATCAGCTTTATAAGCGCTTGCTCGGAAATTTGTTCCTTTTCGGCCACCGCCTTCATTTCCTCGGTAACATAGTTGTTTCTGGCTGCTTCCATTTGTGTTGCAAATTTCATACTTTCCTTCTTTCCCAGAAGAGCGCAAAAGCGGAGAGTTACCGAAATGGGCGACTCTCCGTATCAAGCAATTTTCTATGCTCCCTACGGCGGCATTACCCGCATCAGGTAAAGGGTCGAAACAATACAGCTTCCTCTCAGCCTGCTTTTGCAAGCTCCCCTGAATATTTAGTTTATTTACACGCAGATCAGAAACAGCAGGAACAACCTGACGGTCTAATCTGTTATGTATCGTTTCACAAAGGGTTTCCTATTATATAAAAAAGGAGACACCTGATTTGGTGTCTCCGAAAAAAATCACTCTTTGACTTCCTACGGCGGCATTATCCGCATCAGGTTAAAGGGTCGAAGTTTGATAACTTCCTCTCAGCCTGCTTCACAAGCTCCCCTGTTATTTAATAAGTTATAGCACATATAAAAGGAAATGTCAATTCGCTTTCACTTAAGTTTTGGGACGGGAGCAGGCTGTTTTCAGCTTTATCTTTATTTACCAGCAACAAATCCATCCACCAAATCAATGGCTGGTTTTGCCGTCTGAATCTTCTTTTCCGCTTCTTCTCCACTGGCTATATAAAATTCATTGTGTGGATGAAGAAGTACGCTTGAACCGCAAGTTAGATTGTGCTGAATTGTAAAACTATTCTGAAAACGAAGAGCAAGGGGGACAGTCCCTTTTCAAAAGGGACTGTCCCCCTTGCTCTTCGTTCCCCTTGCTCTTCCGAATTTCATATTGACAAAAATGATACTATGTTATAACATAGGAACAAATAATAAAAGGTTAATTTTTCAGAAAAGGAGAGAAGAAAATGAGCACATTGGAAAAGTTATTTTCGTTAGAAGGTAAAACGGTTGTTGTTACAGGCGGTGCCCAGGGAATTGGGAAAGTGGTTGCAACAAAAATGGCTGAGGTTGGGGCGGATATTGTGATTTTCGACTTACAAGAAGAAAAGGCAAAGGAAGCTGCAAAGGAAATTCACGAGTCTACAGGAAAGAGAACAGCAGCATATGGTCTTGATGTTACAAATCCGGCTCAGGTAAAGGAGATGATCGCCAAAGCGGACGAAGACATGCAGGGACTTGATTTGTTGTTTAATAATGCTGGTATTGTTATTCAGAAATCGGCATATGATGTGACTCCTGAAGAATGGACAAAGGTTATTAATGTAAATCTGAACGGTGAATATTATGTTGCGGCAGAATTTGCGAGGTATCTGAAGGGAAAAGGGAAAAAAGGAGCGATTTGCAATACAGCATCCATGTCCGGCCATATTGTAAACTGGCCTCAGGAGCAGGCTTCTTATAATGCTTCTAAAGCAGGTGTGATTCAAATGACCAAGTCACTTGCAGTGGAATATTGCAAAGACGGGATACGTGTAAACTGTATTAGTCCGGGATATATGTATACTGATTTGACATGCCACGTGAATCCGGAATGGCAGGAAAGATGGATGGATATGACCCCTTACGGAAGATATGGACAGCCGGAAGAATTATGCGGGGCGGTGATTTATCTTCTATCTGATTCCGCATCCTTTACATCAGGAACCGATCTTGTAATTGATGGATGTTTCACGGCGGTGTAAATATTAGATTTTTGAACATAGACAAATTAAGAGGCCCTACTGATTTTCAGAAGTGAATTTCAGTAGGGCCTTTTTATGTTTTCGTCTGAACTCTGGTTATTTCTTATCTCATTATCATAGAAGATCAGGTCTTCTATGAAAGCAATAGTCTCTAGCTCCTCCCAGTATTGCTGCACAAACGCATTTGATTTCTGACGGCCTCTGCAAGTGCAGGAGAAACTTGCTCTAAATGCCATAAGACGATGCGCTGCGTATTATGCTGGGCATCCACAAGCCCCGATGCAATATTACTTGCAAGATTCTTTTTCTCTACTGCAGAGAAAGATTCGTACCTCTGGGTGGCTTGTGTATAATCATCAGGATTCGGGATTCCGGCACGCATAATTTCACCGGAGACACATCTGCCGTTTCCACTGGACACCATACATGCAGGGGACCAGTTTGGCTGTTTGTTGACGGGAATATTACGAAAATCAGGGCCCAGTCTGTGGCGCTGTGCATCTGGATAAATAAAAGTACGTCCCTGCAGTACCTTGTCATCTGAAAATTCAATGCCGGGAACTAAATTTGCAGGATTAAAGGCCAATTTATCTACCTGGTCAGCATAATTTTCCGGATTGCGGTTTAAAACCATCCGTCCAACGGGTAAGAGGGGATATTGGGTTTCATCCCATAATTTGGTGGGATCCAAAGGATCAAAAGGAAGTATCTTTGCATCTTCAGGATTCATCAGCTGCACACGCAGCTCATATTCTACAGCCCTGCCTTGTGCTATACTGTCATACAGATCGCGTCCGGCAATATCAGGGTCTTTGCATGCAAGGCGCTCTGCCTCCTCCTGGTCAATATGTCTCGCCCCTGCCACAGGGAACCAGTGGTATTTCACATAGCGGCGGACACCTTGTGCATTCCGCCAGACATAGGCATTCACACTATATCCCTTGATATGGCGGAGACTCTTTACCGTTCCCAAATCCGAGAAAAGCCACATCAGCATATTCGTTGCCTCCGGATACTTGGCAAACAGGCTCCAAAGCCTCTCCGGGTCATTCAGGTTGTTCACTGGTGAGGGTGACATACGGCTGATTATATCCGGTATATTAATGGCATCCCGTATAAAAAAGACAGGGAGATGATTGCAGAGCAAATCAAAAAATCCTTCATCGGTACAAAATCTGGTACTGAATCCCCGCACATTTCTCAAAGTGTCCGGCGTTCCCAGATTGCTTGAGGCGAGCGAAAAACGTACCGATACCGGAACCTGTTGATTGGGGGTTTGCAAAAATCCGGCTTTTGTATATTGCCTCATTGAGTGGGTAGTGCGGAAATATCCGAAAGCACCATACCCTTTTGTATGGAGACGTCTTGGCAATGTGGTAGAGAATACAAAATCTTCTAAGGTTTCATGCAGAACGGTATCCTGCACAAGGACAGGGCCTTGATCACCCACGGTCTGGGAATGGGATATATCTGAATTCCTTGTTTTTTCGCGCATTACATTTGAACGGGGTGCCGGGACATTCATTTGTTTATTATTCTTATAAGCACCTTGAACAGGTGACCGGCATTGATTGTAATTATTCTGTTCGTTTTGTCTGCCTGTCGTACACCGGGTATTTTCTTTTTCTGATTGAGACCACTCGTTATTGTTGTACATTTATAATCCCTCCAGGAGCGTTACACTCAAAACAATATAATAAAGTGTATTCTTCATTTTTATAAAGTATGCTTATTAAACTATTAGGGTTCAATAAGTATACCTTCTTGAACATTAGTAGTTCAAGAAGTATGACTTCTTACCGTAACGTATTTATATATTGACAACACATAAATGAAGCATTACAATGTTACTATGTAATAACATAATGTCTATAGACAAATTACAATAACATTTTATGAAAGGATGGTTTTTACAAATGTCAAATGTATATGAGAAAGCCACTGCTCCAACTTTATACTTCATTGGAGTGACAACGGGGCAGTCCTCTATTATGAAGGTCTTTCCAACGTGGGCGGAGGCACTTGGATTAAAGGATGCCGTCATCAAAGGAATTGACTTTGCCCCCCATTCTTCTGCTGAGGAATACCGTGAAGCAGTTACATTTATTAAGAATGATCCACTTTCCATGGGAGCACTTGTTACTACGCATAAAATTGATTTATTTAACACCTGTAAGGATTTATTTGAATATGTAGACCCATATGCAGAAAAGCTGGGAGAGGTTTCCTCCATTTCAAAAAAAGACGGTAAACTGTGTGCACATGCAAAAGACCCGATTTCCAGCGGACTTGCACTGGAAAACTTTGTACCCGAGAACTATTGGACAGATTACGACGGTGATGTACTGCTTCTCGGTGCGGGCGGAAGTACACTTGCAATGTCCGTGTATTTTTCCCAGGAGGAATTTGGTGACAACGTTCCTAAGAAAATCATCATTGCAAACAGAAGCGTTCCCCGCCTGGAGTCTGCAAAAGCAATCCTGGATGGCATTCATCCTGATATTAAATTTGAATATATCCACAACCCTTCACCGGAAGATAATGATAAGACACTGGCTTCCTTAAAACCTCATTCTCTCATTGTAAATGCCACCGGACTGGGAAAAGATGGACCGGGATCCCCTCTTACGGATGGCTGTATTTTCCCAAACGACAGTCTTGTATGGGAAATCAATTACCGCGGAGACTTATTATTTAAATATCAGGCAGAGGCTCAGGCAGCAGAGAAAAACCTTCACGTGGAAGATGGCTGGATTTATTTCATTCACGGCTGGACACAAGTCATTTCCGAAGTCTTCCATATTGATATCCAGGGTGACTTACTAAATAAATTGAGCGACATCGCTAAATCATAAGGAGGACAGATTCATGAACAACTTTAACTGGGATACCAGCTTTCTGGTAGACTTTGATTTACAGACAGGGGAGTCCAAAACATCCGAGGTTACCAAACGGTATCTCTCTCAAATGAAAACTATGTTCAGTGACACAGAAGCCGTTGAAAAAATTTTAGAAAACGAAGACCCTGTCATCTATGAATTTCATGAGCTTGGATTTCCTGAAGAGGCCGGACATATTGCGTTCGGAACCTCTATTGTCCATCCTGGGACGATTGGAAATGAATATTACATGACAAAGGGCCACTTTCACACTATTTTGGAGACTGCCGAAGTGTACTACACATTAAGCGGAGAAGGCTATATGATCATGGAAAACCCCGAGGGGGACACCCTGGAGGTTCCGCTTAGAAAAGGTGAAGCCATCTATGTTCCAAAGCGCTATGCACACAGATCCGTCAACACCGGCAATGTCCCTCTTGTTATGTTCTTTAGTTTCGGTGCTGAGGCGGGACATGATTATGGAACGATTGAAACAAAGGGATATCACAAACTCATTGTTGAAGAGGACGGAAAACCCGCAATTATTGATAATCCACACTGGAAATAGGCGGACAGCATATGAAAGAAATTATAACAGTAACAGGTCCCATTACATCAGAAGAATTAGGCTTTTGCCAATGCCATGAACATATTGCATTAAGTAAAGGAAAATCTTATGACATAAATCCGGCTCTGTGTATTGACAATATGGGAAAAAGCCTGGAAGAAGTGAAACGGTATAAATCTGCCGGGGGAGATTCTTTCATAGAGGCCCAGCCATGCGGCTGCAATCGTATGACCGAAGAGCTCAAAACCCTCTCAAAAAAATCCGGCGTGCACATTATTGCTTCCACTGGCTTTCATAAGTTCTCCTTCTATCCCGATAAACATTGGATACACTCCATCTCCACACCAGAACTGGAAGAACTATTTGTCCAGGAAGTGACCAATGGGATGTATACAGATGCTGACCGTACATATCCGACCGTACAATGTGAGTCAAAAGCCGGAATCATTAAGACAGCTTACGATACCGAGGGGCTGAGCCCCCGGTATAAGAAACTATTTCAGGCTGCTGCCGGGGCTTCTTTGAAGACCGGGCGGATCCTCATGATTCACGTGGAGCAGGATACCTCTCCGGCTCTGCTGCTGGATTTCCTTCTCAGTCTGGGGGTAAAACCAGAAAATCTAATCTTTTGCCATATGGACAGAGCGTGCAAAGACATTAAAACCCATGAGGATATCTTAAAAAAAGGCTCTTACCTGGAGTTTGATACGATTGGACGCTTCAAATATCACAGTGACGAGCATGAAATACAGCTTATACAGTCCCTCATCAGACTGGGATTCCAGGAGCAGCTTTTATATTCCCTGGATACCACAAGTGAAAAGCTCAAATCTTACAATCCCCATGGTATTGGATTAGATTATATATTAACAACATTCAACAATTCCTTAAGGCTTTCCGGAATTTCTGAAGATATCATCCATAAGATTTCCGTAGAAAACCCGGCACGTATACTGACCGGAAGTGCTTTTGGACCTTAAAGAAAAGGAGTGAACCCATTATGAACGAAACAAACTTATTAGCACAAGTTGCAGAAAAGAAGATTGTACCTGTTGTCAAATTAGACAGTACTTCTGATGCGAAGCCTCTTGGCGAAGCTTTATGTGCAGGAGGACTTCCTGTGGCTGAGGTGACCTTCCGTACAGATGCAGCGGAAGAATCCATTCGAATTATGAAGAATGAATTTCCTGAAATGATGGTCGGCGCAGGCACAGTCGTAAATGTAGAACAGGCAAAACGGGCACTGGATGCAGGTGCCTCATTTCTGGTATCTCCAGGAATCAGCCGCACCGTGGTAGAATTTGCCCTGGACAACAAACTTCCTGTTTTCCCGGGAACCTGCACCCCTTCTGAAGTCATGATTGCAATGGAGTATGGACTCTCCCTTGTAAAATTCTTCCCGGCTGAACAGTACGGCGGCCTGAACACAATCAAAGCCCTTGCCGCTCCATTTCCGGCTATGAAATTCATGCCCACAGGAGGAATCAATGCTTCTAACATTTTAGATTTCCTGGCTTTTGACAGGATTATTGCCTGCGGCGGAAGCTGGATGGTAAAGGACAGCCTTATTAAGGAAGGAAACTTTGCAGAGGTCACCCGTCTGACCGCGGAAGCAGTTACACTTGTATCAAAGTAAAATACCTCACGGGCAGCCGCCAAATGGATATGCAGGTATATCCGCCTGACCTGCTGCCTTCGTGAGAATTAACAGGAGGTATTTATTCCTATGAAAATATTAGTAACACCAACTTCCTTACAGCCAAATAAGGGCGGTGAGGCGTTAAAAGTGTTGCAGGAATTCTCGAATGACCTTGTATTCAATGAATTAGGCCGTCCTTTAACAGAAGATGAGTTAATCCCTCTATTAAAAGACTGCGCCGGATATGTGGCAGGCCTGGACTATGTCACGGAAAAGGTCATCAGCTCCTGCCCGAATCTCAAAGTCATCTCCCGCTACGGTGCCGGATATGACCGGGTTGACATTGCTGCTGCCAAAGCCAAGGGAATCCCGGTAACAAACACTCCCGGAGTAAATGCAGAAGCTGTAGGGGAGCTTGCCTTCTCCCTGATTCTGTCCCTGGCCAGAAGGATTCCCTATCTGAATCAGTCCACACGCAGCGGCGGATGGGTCCGTTCTACAGGTATGGAGTTAAAAGGAAAAACCATTGGAATCATGGGGCTTGGTGCGATTGGAAAGGTGGTTGCAAGATGTGCAGGAGGATTTGAAATGAACGTCCTGGCCTATGATCCTTATGTAGATAAGGCTTACTGTGCTGAGCACAAGATTAGAGTCTGCACCTTTGATGAAGTGATAGAGGAAGCAGATGTGATCAGCCTTCACCTTCCCCTTACAGATTCCACCAGGCATCTCATCAACAGTGATACCATTGCCCATATGAAATCATCTGCAATACTTATCAATACTTCAAGAGGCGGAATTATTGATGAAGATGCTGCCTATTATGCGTTAAAAGAATCCAGGCTGGGAGGACTGGGCCTGGACGCATTCGAGATTGAGCCGCCCACGGAATCCAAACTGTTCGAACTGGACAATGTGGTGGTAACCCCACACACCGGTGCCCATACAAAAGAAGCCACTGAAAACATGGCTTACGGTTCTATCAAGAACCTTGTTGATGTTTTAAGCGGAAATGAATGTCCGTTTATTGTCAACAGATAACGAAAAAGGACTATTGCTTTCGTAGATTTTTCATCTATCTTTGCAATAGTCCTTCTTCATTTCATTTATTTCTTCGGATTTTTTTGCAGTAATACTAATATAAGTGCAATCACGCAAGTTACAGCCGCCAGCAGGAAAGATGCTGTGTAAACGCCGTTTTTGATAAGCAGGTTAGAAATAATCGGGAAGACCAGAGCCGATGTTCCAAATCCTACCATAACACATCCATAATTAAGTCCTATATGTTTTGTCCCGAAATTATCCGCAGTAATTGCCGGGTAAACACCTGCCGCTCCTCCGAAACCAAAGGCAATTGCAGCGATACATATTAAAAACAGCACGCCTTGGGCAATAATCATTGTCAAAATTGATGCTATCGTAATGAGAATAATCCCACATACCGCCCGCTTACGGCCAATCAAGTCTGAAATCCAGGATGTAAGCAACCTCCCCGCAGCACTTGCAATTCCTGTAATCATAACCCCCAGAACAGCCAGTTGGCTTGACAGCCCGCGCTCTGCACCAAGGGTAATAAACAGAGGATTCAGGATGAAATAGGCCGGAAGAATGCAAAACAATGATAATGCAATGAGATAAAACTGACCAGTTTTCAACATTTCTGATGTTGTATATTGTCTTTTAGTTGCCTGCACCTTCGCCGCAACAAATCCAGGCGGAACATAACCTGCAGGAGGATTATCAATACGTAATGCGCACAGCACACAGAGAACCAAAAAAATGATTCCATAAGTTCTAAAAGTAAACGGGACGCCGGAGTCCGCAAGCATAGAGCTTGTAGCCGGTGCAAAGATTACAAGAGAAAAACCAAAAGCTGCTACCATAAACCCTGTGGCAAATCCACGCTTGTCCGGAAACCATTTTTGAATAACGGAAACAGTCGCCGTATACACGGTTCCCACACCAAAGCCGCCTACCACACCATATGTAATATAAACAAGCCAGGGACTTTCCTGAGTGACAAATGAGGTAAGAATCATTCCGAGGCTGAGCAGCACACTTCCCGCCACCGTCACAATCTTAGGCCCCGCCTTATCCTGGGCTTTCCCTCCTACAATAATTCCAAGAACAAATACCGACAGCATAATAGATGATGTTAAAGCTGCCTTGGACGGATCCCATGCAAGGTACTCTGCTACAGGACCTTTAAAAACACTCCACATATAAATAATACCGGCACAAAGCTGAATCAGCATACCGAATACCAACACTCCATATCGATTCTTAACAGATTTCATATTCCTTTACCCTCTCTTCCTGCGTATTGTTTTGATTATATACTACACCAAATGCCTCGTAAAGCAGTATCTACAGGCATGCAACAATATATCAAGGCTTTTTGACAGGTTTTCCACCCTCACCTTCATACTGGCGTCCCCATCCGGTCAGCACGGAGAATAAAAGCACCAGAAACAATATCCTACAATAGAACATCCCGGCCCCCACTGCTGTCAGTGAAAGAGGTTCAACAAAATCATATCCTTTTGTAAGCAAAGCGCCAATGAATACAAAAACACTTAGAAACGGCACGGTCAGCACAATTGCATTGGCAAAACCATCAAGCAGATTCGACCGCCTGTATGGATGTAATCCCACACGTTTTCCTATTTCATTCTGCACTTTGCCAAAGGTGGTCATTGAAGCACTGGTGACGCCGCCAAAAAGCAGTGTTGTAAGGGAAATACCGAGCATCATAGCAAGTTCAGCACCACGGACCGTCTTACCTAATTTACTGTTGAGGATACCATTTGTGATTTTCTCAAGAGTACCCGCACCATTGAGTACCCCCATAATACCATAAACTGAAATAACCAGTGTAACTGTAGACATCATGCCCTGAATTCCATCTGTCAGAAATCCCACCGGAGTTCCGTCTGCAACGGAAATAACATCCCGAAACGTCAGCAGACGAAATCCTAAGCCTATACCCGTCCCTAAAAGGATACCTATGGTAATAGCTTTATAAATATCACGGGTCTTAACTGCCACAATGAGCATTACTGCTACAGGAATAAGCATAACCAAAGTAGTAGGATTCATATTATTTACAAGAATATCCTTAGCTCCTTCCCCCACGGTTCCGCCCCCGCCAAAAATCCAGAACAGAATGAAAGAAATTGAACCTGCGGCAATGGAATATTTCAGCCTGCTGGAAACACAGCCTCCAACATCGGCAAGCCCTTCCCGCTTTGTATATTCCTGAGTTCCGGCAGAAATAATGGTAGTGTCCGATATTGGTGCCAGGTTATCACCAAAAACCGCTGCACTTACAAGTGCCCCTGCCAAGACAGAAGGATTACATCCCAGCAATACACCTGCAGGGTAGAAAATTGGGAAGCAGGTAAACATGGTTCCAATGGATGACCCCGTAGCAGTAGAAATAATGCAGACAGTTAAAAATGTAAACGCGGTAAACAGTCCACCATTCACGCCCAGCAGGTCTGCAAGCCATACAAAGCCTGCCGAAATATTAGTAGATTTGATAAGCTGCGCAAAGATTCCGATAACGAAAAGTAAGACGGCAATCGGTACGGCTTCCTTAACCCCTTCATAAACCGAATCCCAAAAACGGCTGTAGTTCCCTTTCTTTACTAAGATTGCACCAATCATAAGTGCAACAAAGGCGCCCATTGCAAGTGCATACATTTCAAATGCCTTAAACACTATAAAATACAGTATGCAGAAAAATAAAAATATAACTACCGGAATAAACGAAACTCCCCATCCCCCTCTAAATTCAAGCTTTTTACTCTTATCCATAAACATCTCCTTTTTGATATTTAACGTGTATCATTTTTCATTTAAATTCATCTTCATAATATCTCTGTATTTCGAACCAACCGTGCGCTCCAGTTCAAAAGGCTCTCCGTCCAAAATTTTATAATTGTCCAGGAAACTCCTGATTTCTTCAATATCAGTATCCTCAAGTTCAAAGTCAAAGATTTGTGCATTTGAGTCCACATGCCGGGTGTTTCGGATTCCGACAATCGCAGCACCTACCCCAGCCTGACTTAATATATACTTTGCTGCGATGTGGGCAATTTTTACAGAGTATTTCTTTGCAATTTTATCCAGCAATAGCAAGAATTCCTGATAGCCGTCCCATCCCATTGTATCTTCAAGCACCTGGAAATATTTCACCTGAGAGCGTGTATCAGGCTGGGCCGGTGCCTGCCCGATCCATTTTTCTGCTAAGAAGCCGCCTGATAAGGTACCATAACATAACAAAGGAACACTTTTACTTTTGCAATACTCCAAAAGGCTTTTTTCCGGGCGTCTGTCAAAAACTGAATATTGGGTTTGGAAAGATGCTATCGGTATGCCGGCATCAATGATTTCGGCAAAATGCTTCGTATCAAAATTCGTAACAGCAATATTACGTATTTTCCCTTTCTCTTTTAACCTCTGCAGATAGCCCGCTGTTTCAAGGCAGCCGGGTACACTATAATCCCACCAGTGAAACTGCACCAAATCCAGTACATCCCGGTTCAGCCGGTTCAAGCTTCTGTCAATGATTTTTTCTGTGTACTCTTCATCCACCTCACTCAGCAAATTAATGTCAGGCACATACTTTGTATGAATCTGGATTTTATCCGGCGAGATACTGCTATGCTTAAGCTCATTTACAAATTTACCGAGGAATTCCTCAACGCCTGTATAGATATCCGCACAGTCAAAGGTTGTAAATCCTTTTTCCACAAGCATATGGAAGGCTCTCATGACATCCTTCATATCCAGTTCAGTTTTTAAACTATGTCCCTGGGATAACTGCCAGCACCCGTTGATAACCCGGCTAATCGTATAATCCTTTGCTAATTCAAATCTTTCCACCATTATTTTCTTCTCCTTTATATATACTTTCTGTTGTGCAGGCTGCGTGGCTGAATTCTCTCGTTCCCGTTCGGGTGATTTTGAATTTGGCGCCGCAATTTGGATCCGGGCAGGCAATCACACTGTCAGACAACATCCAGTCATTGGGATGCAGTGGACGCTGCTTTGCGGGCAGCAGCGGTAAAAGTGCGCTCAATGCATACATAGAGAATGAATTGTTTTCCGGAAAAACAATATCCTCTCCGGTTACTATAAAATAATCCCCTTCTTTGTGTCCACATACCATTGGTTTCTCAGAAGCAATGACCTCTACCTTTAAATCATAAAGGGTAAACTTATCATCCATGATACAACCTCCTTTTCTTCTTCACCGCAGTACAGTGTCCTATTAAAAATAAAGAGTCTGGCAATTCAGACTCTCGCGCCGAAGCGCGGTCGCTTTAGCGGCCATTTTCCTTTAAAGTAAAAAAACACGCACCCCGAATAAAATTCAAGGACACGTGTTAACCTGCGGTACCACCTTGTTTGGTATGACTCATGCATACCCACTCTATAGAGTGCCATTACACCCCTAGCCCTATAACGCCGGCTGTGCGTCTAAGCTACTCGGCTACACTTATCAAACATGAATTATTTCATAAGTATGTATTCTTTCACTTCGCCCTCGGAGGCCCACTTGCTGTCGCTGCATCTGTCCGGCTTACACCATCCCGGATTCGCTGAAGACCGTTTAACAGCCTAACTTCCTCTTCTTCGGTTTATAAGAATATATCATACCCCCTTTTTATTGTCAATCTCTAATAGTCTTTACACCAAAGATAAAATAGATCATATGCCCGACCCAGACAATGGATAAAATGATTCGCCCTACCGGAACCCTGCTCATCATAATAAATCCCACAGACATCGTTAGTGTAACGACTAACATAATGCGGATTTTGGCTTTTAATGTCATTCCCTTCCCTTTTACATAGCTTTCAAGATTATTCTTATAAAGTTTGGTGCCAATAAACCAACTATGAAGCCGTTCCGAGCTTTTAGCGAAAGAAAATGCTGCCAATAATAAAAAGGGGAAAGCGGGGAGCAGGGGTACCACCGCTCCAACTGCACCTAGCCCCACACCTGCACATCCAAGTATAATGAATGCTATTTTCTTAAGTCTCATTTTATCCTCCAGTCCTAGTACGCTTTCTTCGCACTATTCCTCCAATCTTTTTTTCTCTTTTTTTGATTCAATTACATGACGAATAGCTGCTGCCGGGTGATACAAAATCATCCTTGGCCCGGAAAACCTCATGACCTCACGAATTTTTTCCCTCATTTCTGGTTTGTAGCAATGCACCTTACAGTTAGCACAAAATGTCTTTGACTCCATAAACGGGCATTTTTCGCTGCGCTGTCTGGCATAACAAGAAAGTTCTTCACATTCCGGGCAAAGACCTTTCTTTGTATGGTGCTTTTTTCTGCAGTACAGCGCAATCATTTGGGAAACCATCTCCTTTTCCCGCTCCCTTTTAGTTTCTATGTTTCTTGCCATTAACTTATTCTCCCATGTTCTACAGAATAAACGGTATCTACAATTCCCATGGTGGATTGTCTGTGGGAAACTAATATCACCGTTTTTCCCTCTCTCTCCTTTTGCAGAGATTTTAGAATCACACCTTCATTTAAACTATCAAGATTGCTGGTAGGTTCGTCTAACAACAAAAACGGTGCATCGTGGAGAAACGCTCTTGCCAGTCCAAGCCGCTGCCTCTGACCGCCGGACAGGGTGTCTCCAAGCTCACCTACCAGAGTATCATAACCTTTTGGAAGGCTTATAATAAAATCATGAATCGACGCTTTTTTACAGGCAGTCTCCAGTTCCTTTTGAGATGCCCCCCGCTTTGCGATTCGAAGGTTATTCGCAATACTATCGTGAAATAGATGGGTTTCCTGTGTCACAAAACTTTCCATGTCCCGAAGATTGTCTGTGTTTACTTCGTTGATGGGTGTGTCTGAAATCCGGATATCTCCTTGGTTCACATTCCAAAACCGCATCAGCAGCTTAAGTAAAGTGGATTTACCGCTTCCACTTTGTCCTACTATACCTACGATATCATGTTCAGGAATCGTAAGCGATACATTTGATAAAATTCTTTCCTGTCCATAAGAAAAATTTACCTCCCTGGCAGCAGCACCACGAAAAGTAATTACCGGTTTTTCTACGACTTCCTCCACCACAGGAATTTCATCCAGAATATCCAATACCCGGTTTCCTGCCGCAAAAGTGTTTTGCAGAGTGCTTCCCAGATATGCCAATGCAATCACAGAACCAAAGGAACTCATTAAAGCTATGGTGGGAATCAGTACACCGTCAAATCCTATTGCTCCCTTTTGATATAATAATGCACTTACAAACAGCATGGCAATATCAAACAACAAAATGATGTTATTCGTTACCGCCATATTTCGACCCGCTGTTTTCTTCATACGTTCCTCGTATTTTGAAAGTTCATTCGTCTTATGATTCATCTCACTGAGTCGTTTCTTTCCTTGTCCGTACTGGATGGTTTCCATAAGACCGCGCAGACTATCCAAAACAAACCCGCTTAAATCCCCGGATTTAGAACGGAATCTCATACCGTCATCACCGCTTGCGCTGGATATGAGCAATGGAATAAGAATCCCCACTATCAGGTACGCTGCCAAAGCCAGAAATCCCAGGGCGGGGTGAAAACTTCCAATAAATAAACACATAAAGAGAGTCATGAAAAATGCAATGGCTGCGGGAGAAATAGTATGGGCATAGAATACCTCTAAAAGCTCAATATCTGAAGTAATGATTGCAATCAAGTCTCCTTTATCTCTTCCTTCTAATTTCGCCGGGCATAGCTTTCTCAGTGCACGAAACACTTTGTTTCGGATGAGTGCCAACAGCTTGAAGGCAATATAGTGGTTAAATGCCTGCTCCGCATAACGTAAAATACCTCTAAGCAGGGCAAATGCAATGAGACAGGCGAAAATAGCCGTCAGTGTAAAAGGTGTATCAAACTGCAGCAGTTCGAGAATGGCATACCCACCAAGAATGGTAATAAAAGCAGCGCACAGATTTCCAATAAGCCCCATTAGAATTGCCAGAATCATAAACCCCGTCAAAGGCTTTACCAAGACAATAAGATTTGTCATAACTTTAAAACCGTTTCGTCTTTTCATATTCGTTTCTGTCCTTTCCATAGTTTTCAAGGTCTTGCTGAGTGTTCCACATCTTTTTATACAAACCATGGTTTTCCAGCAGCTCTTTATGATTACCCTCTTCTGCAACAGAACCGTCTTCCAGCACATAGATGTTATCTGCATGTACCACATTGGCAAGCCTGTGAGAAATAAGTATCACTGTTTTGCTTTCCGCAAGAGCATGAACTTCTTTCATAATATCATTTTCACTCTCCACGTCAATATTGGAGGTGGCTTCGTCAAAGATGTATACTGGACTGTCATGCAGCAATGCCCTTGCCAGTGCCAGCCTCTGACACTGGCCGCCGGACAGATTTTCGGCTTTCTCTAAAAGCAGTGTATCCAGTCCATTTTCGTTTTTTAGAAAACCCGAAAGATTTACCCGTTCCAATACGGACCACAGCTCCTTGTCTCCGGCCTCGGGATTTCCCATTAAAAGATTGTACCGTACAGTGCCCTTGAACAAATAACTCTGGTTACTAATGTAGGTTATATTGTTCATTAAGCTACTTTCCGGGATACTCTTTAACTCCGTTTTGCCAATGGAAACCAAACCGGAATAATCTTTATTACGCCCCATTAAAATCGAAGCAATGGTAGACTTTCCACAACCGCTTTCACCTACAATTGCGGTAAAACTCTCCTGAGGAAAAGAAAGATGGATTCCATGAAGAACTTCCTGGTCTTTTTCATAGGAAAAATGCAAATCCCTGCAGGTAATGGTACCTATCTTAGAACCTGATTCTATTTTTGTTGAATAAGCCTGTGATTTGTCCCGGGTATTAGACTTTATTTCATTCTCAGGAACATCTAATAGCTTGAAAATCTTATCACCGGCTGCCATACCATTCATTGCAATATGGAAAAAGCTGCCCAGCTGCCTCATGGGAATAAAAAATTCCGCTGACAATAAGATAATAAGCATACAGCCTGCAAGAGTAACATTACCTTTTGCATACTGAGTGACAGCCATAATGATGCCCAAAGCTGCACCTCCATAGGCAATCAAATCCATAAGAATAATGGAATTAAGCTGCATCGTCAGCACCTTCATGGTAACCTTACGAAATTTCTCCGCTTCTGCGTTCATTTCTTCGTTTTTGAATTCGTCTGCCTGATAAATCTTTAATGTTGTCAGCCCCTGCAGGTTTTCAAGGAATGTATCGCCTAAAGCTGTATACTTTCCCCAATATTTGGATAGAATTTTTTTCGCTATGGTCTGTACTGCGGCAATGGAAATAGGAATCAGCGGGACACAAACGAGCAATACAATTGCCGATGGAACATTTATAAAACTTAGATAAGTAAATAAGGTCAGGGGGGCCAGCATCGCATAGAAGAACTGGGGTAAATAAGAGCCAAAGTAGATTTCCAGCTGATCTACACCCTCTACCGCCACTTGTACGACTTCAGAAGTTTTGACCGCCTCCTTATAGGAAACACCCAGACTCAGAAGTTTTTCGTAGATTTTTGCCCGCAAGGTTTTCTTTACCTCTTTTGCCGATAGATATCCCATTCGGGAAGCTCCTGTTGAACAGACAAAACGGATCACTACCGCAATAACCACCACAATAAATGTAGTAACCATAGTTCCAGTATCCCCTTTGCCGATAAAGAGAAGTGCCAGCAGACTTGTGATGCTTGTCATTATAACCATATTTGCCACAAGTGAACACCACTGCAATACAACGTTCCCTGCTATGTATTTTTTACTTTCGCTTATTGTTCCAATCAATCTTTTATTTATAATCATGAAATTAAACCGCCTTTATCATTCGCTTTGTATGATGTCAATAAGTGCCTTAAAAGTGTTATTCGCGAAGTTATATTGGAATAACGAACGGCTTCCCGTCCACATTCTGAATATTAAGCTCCACATCATACACCCTGCGCACCAGTTCAGAAGTGATGATTTCCTCCGGCCGTCCCTGGGCAATGATTTTCCCATCCTGCATAGCCACGATTTCATCACTATAATAAAGGGATTGGTTAATATCATGGAGAACCATAATGATGGTAATGCCGTATTCCCGGTTCAACTGACGAATGAGTTTTAAAATCTGCAGTTGATACCGGATATCCAGATAGGTGGTCGGTTCATCCAAAAAAAGTATTTTCGTGTCTTGTGCCAGCGCCATAGCAATCCAGACCCGCTGTTTCTGCCCCCCGGAAAGCTCTGCCGCCGGCTTATCTTTATGCTTAAGCGTATTGGTAATTTCCATCGCCCAGCGGATTTTTTCTTCGTCTTCTTTCGTATCCTGGGAAATCCCCACCCTGTGATAAGGAGTCCGCCCATAAGAAATCAGTTTTTCTACGCTCAAATCCGCCGGAGCTGTATTATACTGATGAACAATGGCAGCCTGCCTCGCAAATTTCTTTAAACGGATATTTGCAATATTTTCGTCATGGAGCGCAATTGTTCCGTCATTCGGTTTCAGGTTCTTGGTCATTAAATTGAATAACGTACTCTTTCCGCATCCATTGGCACCAATCAATGTGGTTATTGTTCCTTCGTGAAGTGTGAGATCAAGTCCTTTTATTACTTCGTACTTTCCATACGCAAAAGAAAGATTCTTGATGGTAAAAATATTATCCGCCATAATTCTGTTTTGACCTCCTCAGCAAAAGAATGAAAAACGGACCGCCCGCCACCGACATAATAATTGACGCACTGATTTCATAAGGTGACGCAATTGTCCGCCCCACTGTGTCTGCAAGCAGGAAGGTGAATGCCCCCAGAATCATGCTGTAGGGTACCAGCACCTTATGATTACTGCCTACCAAAAGCCTTGCAATATGGGGAACGATGAGCCCCAAAAAACTAATAGGGCCAATCACGGAAGTGGAAATACTCGCGAGCAAAACTGCAATAGCGGAAATCATAATCCGGTTTCTTGTAACATTTACGCCAAGGCTTCTCGCTGTCTTCTCCTCCAACGCCAGCAGGTTGCACTGTCCAAGCACAAAGATGGAGAGAATAAGACCAATCATTACATAAATAAAAAGAGTGAAAAAGTCATTCCAGATCTTCATGGTGATATTGGCATTGACTATGCTTGCCACACCTGAATAGTTACTTCCGGTACCACTGTTAAAAGCACTCATAATACCCATGAACATGGCATTCACTGCTACTCCGACGAGAATAATTCTAAGGGGAGAAAGACCGCCTCTCCATGAAAGACTGTATACCAGCAAAAAAGCTGCCATACCGCCGAGAAATGCAAAAAGTGGTGTAATGAAGTAAAGCGTTGGGAAAAAAGCGGTAATGAGGACCGCTGCAAGGCTTGCACCTGAGCTAATACCGATAATGCCGGGGTCGGCAAGGGGATTTTTCAGAACTGCCTGCAGCAAAACACCGGAAACAGCGGTTGCCGTACCACCAAATATTGCAATGAAAATCCGGGGAAAGCGCAGGTCATAAATAGTTGCCACATCTGGGTTGTATTCTATGAACAATCCTTTGAACAGCTCTGCGGGGGAAACCTTTAAGCTGCCAGTATTCACAGCAATCAGGAATAAAAATAGCAGTCCAATTGCAGTTATTACAAAGGATAGTACCTTTTTTCTTGTGCTTATCACAAACTTTCCTCCTTATTGACTATAAAGAATTGGATATAAGTCCTCCAATGCTTCTTTATAACGAAAAGTAGCGCTCATGCCAAACTTTTCATTATCCAGGTCGTACACTCTGTTGTTTTGCACAGCAGTAAAATGTTTCCATATATCATTTGTTTCAAATTCTTCTGCAAACATGATTTTCACTTGTTCCGGCATAGCATGGGAAGTACGCAGAATAATATCCGGAGCTTTCCCAAGCATATCCTCCGTATTGATGTTCAGAAAATCCTGTCCGTCTCCGTCACCATAAACATTTATTCCCCCTGCCAGCTTTACCAAACTGCCCACATAGCTGCTTTCTGTTGCAACAACATAAGAACCGGGAAGTCCCATCAAAATAAGAACAGTGGTTTCTTCTTGTTCTGCACGTTCATTCGTATAAGTCGTTTTAAAGGATTCAAAATCTCTGTAAAGCTGCTCTGACAGCTCTTCTTTACCAAACATTTCTCCCAGCTCCCGGATAGACTGATACATACCGTCTACACTTTTCAGGTTCAAGAAATAGCTGTCTGCCTCAATAGCGTCGTATTGAGGCTTCAGCTCTCCTTCCAGAGAATTTGGCGATAAAATAATGGATGGATTCAGAGATTTGACGATTTCCATATTTGGTGCCATAGGGGAACCAACACTTTTTACTCCCTCATACCGTTCTGGAATCACATAGTTTTGTGTTTCAGGCACACCTACTACAAAATCAATTTCCAGCTTATCTAAAATCTCACAAGTGGCTACAGATGTAGCCACAATACGAGGTTCATTTTCCTTGCTATCCGCCGAAATATTGCCTCCGGACTGATCTACACATCCTGTCAGCAGAAGAAAAGTAAATAACGGTATAAGTCGTTTTATTTTCTTCATATCCTATTTCTTTCTCCTTTTGCAGATAAGAACTGCACCTATCCCCGCCGCAATGAGAACCACGGCGGCAATTCCAATCATCATATAACTGATGCCAGGCTGCGTTTCTGTTTCTTCTATAACCTCTTCCGACTGTGCTTCTGTCTCTTCTATAACCTCCTCGGGTTGTACTTTCGTTTCTTCCGAAGGAGAGCTGGTACTGTTGTTTTCCTCTTCGGATTCCTCCTCCTGATTTTCCGTGGAAATCATCTCACTCAAAAAAACTCCGGTTCCTGGTTGTGCAGTCTCCATATTCAGCTTTACAAAAAACTGGACATCTCTTCCCATTGGGTCCACATAAAGAATCGGACTGATATATTTATTTGTGGACTCTACTTCAAAGCGATAGTGATTGCAAGTATCACCATTTGTTTCATGGCTTCCGGTTTGTGTGATTTCAGCATCGCTGTATGTACCGTCTTCTCTCTGTATCTGCACTTTTACATTGCTGATATTAGATATCAGCCCAATTCCCAGAGTCACATAGGTTTTCCCCTCGGATTGTTCTACCAATACTTCTTTTTCAACAATACTTTCACTCATACTGTCGCCCAGAGCAATATTGGTTCCACCATCTGCCGTCTCCCCGGTTTCAGGATTGGCATAGGAAGTTGTCCTTGATACCGTATAGGCTCCATCCTCGAAAGCAAAAACCGGGAGAGGGACAGCTAGCAACATGATAGCTGTCATCAACCCGTAAAAGCACTTTTTGAATTTTCGGGACATTTGTATCTTTTTATTCATTTACATTCTCCCTGCGTTTTCTGGTGAATATCATCAAGAGGATGATACTTGCAAAAGCGGATGCCAGCAGGCCATACATGAGAACATCCGAATTATCACCAGTTTTCGGAGCGCTGGTATTTCCACCTTTTATATCTGTGCCTGTCAAATCTACAGAAGGATCATCAGGATTATCCGATTCCTTTTCCAGAGAAGCATAATCAACTCGAATTCTGGCATCTAAGTCTTGATTACCCATCATTTCAACATGAGGATTTACCTTTACCATAATGTATTCCTGAGTATGAGGAAGCCCGAAGGAAAAAGAGGTAGGGTTACCAGAAGCATCTTTACTCCCAACATCTGCCACTGCATAATTTCCATTTAAATCGGCAATCTTTAGTTCCTGAAGGCTGGCGGTAATACTTCCAAATGTCATAGGCTGGGTATATACATACATGGTAGGCACACCGTTTTTAACAGTGATTCTCGCACTGTCTTTCATGGAAGCTGCTGCCATGGAAGGATTATTATTTGTTGCATGCCATAGTTTAACAGAAACTTTGTATATTCCGTCTGCCAAATTATCCTTGTCCAAGGTTCCGTCTGTGTTACCAGGAGTGTCTTTCCCTGTATTACCGGATGTGCTTTTCTCTGTCAGACCTTTTACAGCAGCATTAATGTCGCCGGCCATTTTGTCAACTCTTGCCTGCTCATTGATTTTAAGATCACGAACCACTCCATCAAGGGAGTTTTGCAAAGCTTTTACAGATTCGTCTGTATATTTGCTCAAATCTTTAGGTACACCGGCAACAGCCTGATCTACCTTGGCATAATCGGCATCTCTATAGACAAGAGCTGCAATTTTCCCCTCAATTTCAACTGCCCAGGCATCAATTTCCTCTTGTCTGTCTGGTGTCAGCCCCCGCTGTACAGCATTCTTTGCTGTCATAAGGGCATTCCAGGACTCCTCGGTATAAAGGCTTGAATCCGCTGGAATTTTAGCCAGCGCAGCATCTACTTTACTATAACTTCCACCTTTCCATTCAAGGCTATCTTTTGCTGCCTGTAACTGTGCAATCATAGCATTAATATCCGCCATAGACGCTCCATTTGCTGCCATTTCCCTGGCCTGTACAAGTACAGCCTGTAAAGCTGACCATGTCTCCGCTGTATAGTCTTCTTCGTTTAATCCTTCATAAGAAGCAATCAGGCTGCTTAATCCGGTTGTATGAGCTACAGCATTTACAAAATCAAGTGTTAAAGTAACGCCAGTCGGATATGGATTTCCACCTCCCATAAACACATCCATAAAATCCACTGTAAGCGTTATGGCATAGCTTCCATCTCCATTTGCCGCAGGCAAAGGAAATGAAATCTCGTCCGGAACTTCAATCGCTTCTGTCACAGAAGGGTCACCGAATGCAGGAGAATACAGTTCCGTTTTGTAGGAGTGATAAGCCGCTCCATCTATTGTCTTAATATTCGCATGGTACTCTCCCCCAAAGTTAATTATCATATGTTGTGCACGGACAGTAGCAATTTTATTGCCGCTTTCATCAACAGTAACTTCAGCACTATTTCCAAACGCTCCTGCAAAAGCACTTTGAACGGCCGGAAGAGGTGCTTTACTTACCAGCGATTCAATCGGGACTGTGTAAGTACCAGGTTCTGTAGGGGCATCCCCTGCCGCGAACACTTGCATTATGTTGGTGTTCAAAGTCAAGGCTATTGCCAGAAAAAGAGTTAAGCCGCGTTTTAAAAGTGACCAACCTTGTTTTGTGCTTCTTGTTGCCATTATTAAATTCCTCCTTTTATTTCTCCCTCATCCCAGGGTAGTTGAATTTCAGTTAGAAGAAACTAACCATGTTGCCTAAAATAAAATGTCTGCTTCTTCTTTTCTGCAGAGCTGCCTTTCACTATGGGTGTTAGCCTTAGCTAACCCTTGAGAAAAAATAATATGCCCACAGGCACGCATCTCTTTTCAGAACAAGGAAAGTATAGCATACTTTTCTGCTTTTGCTACTACGAGTTTGTCTCATATCTGTGACAAAAAGGCCGTTTTTGGGAGTCCCCAAATATAAGAAGGCTGTTTTTATGCGGCTTTTTAAAGTCGCACATCTGCGACAAAATCGCATACTTCTAATACTGTGGTTAATTGAAACACCTGATTCTATATCAGTATGGTAAATATTGCCGTTGAATTTGGCATATGCACAACGTCAACATTACTCTTCATCTTTACGCATGCAATCCCATGCAGGAGTTGTCCCATCCCTTCGCCTATATTTATAAAGCTCAAAATACTTGCCGGAAAGGATAGAAGGTTTCCGTTTTTTTCTGCTCCAATAAAATTGCCGCTGTCAAAGTATTTCAGGCTTTTAATTATACCGCGCATCTGCTTTCCGGTTGCAGCAGAATTCTCCGTAAGTTCCAGCGCCTTTAGCTGGACTGTTCCCACACCATCCTTCACGCTGAGTGTGCAGGGATGTTCAAATCCCTCATTTGCCATTGAGATATTGCTTCCGTTATGTACATGCTCCCTATAGATTATAAACGGAAAACGGTATTCACCATCCTTCAGCTTTTTGCAGAGGTCTGTTCCAGTAAACCGATATTGCTTCCGCAGTTCATACTTGACCCGGTACTTTTCCTCCGCACTGCGAATTACTTCCATAGTATCGTCGGTATTGTACAGTGCCCAACGATAAGCATCTCTTTTTGCGCTTTCTACATTTACACCCTCGTACATTAGATGATTCAGAGATATATTAATCCGTTCTCCGTATAAAAGCGCCATCCTCTGCCCCATATCAGTCAGGACGGGACGCCGCTGGTTGCTTCGGTCAATCAGCCCTTCCTTCTCCAATGATATGATGATTCTGCTTATCGTTTGTTTTGTTTCATTCAGCGTTCGGGAAATTCCCATCACGGTACAGGTTTCGTCATCTTTCAAAAAGGTCAGCAGTACCCGCAGTCTCAGAATATCAGCCGAATCTGACATAATCCATTCCCCCTTCTGTTATAAGATTTGCGGGGCAAAGTTTCTTGTCCTTTTGAACTGCTCCTCCCCGCAAGAAGCCGTATTGCAGACGAATATTTTGATTTACATATTGGTTAGCTTTAACTAACTATGATGTGTAGTTTATCATTCATTTTGTAGAATGTCAACTTGCCAGCTACCTTGTTGTCTTCATTTCTTCAGCCTTATTCTTGGCCAAATGCATTTTTCTATACGAAACAAAAACAGAGCATATATTCCCATGGGCTCTGTTTTTATTTCATAAAAAAATTTTATCTTTCAGCTTGACGCTAATCCCAGCATTTGGGCCTTTCATCCGACTGAATTCTGACCGGTCCGGGAAATCCCTGCCCGTATAATTTTACCTCTACTTTCAGAATCCTCTGAGGAATCTTTGGTTTATTTACTTTTACTCCCGGATATGGATAATCCGTTACCGACTCCAATTCCAGATTCTTCAACCGCTCTAACTCTTCCCGGCCCTGCAGTATCCGCCCAAACACAGGATAAATTCCTTTGTGTTCCGGACATTCCCGCAGAGGAAAAAAGAATTCACATCCGGACTGTCCGATTTTACCATATCCGCCCATGCATACGCATCCAGGCCCGGAATCCAATGGCTCAATCTCGGGGTGCAGTTCATACTCATAAGGGATTAAATATTGCCCTTCCTTTTTCCCAAACCCCGAATAACTTACGTCAATCCAGTCTTCGGGTACAATACGCTCTATGTCATGCTGGTTAAAAACTCCCATCTGTACGGCGTAGATGAAGCTGTTTACAGTATTCGGGGCCACATTAGGAAGAAGTTCTATTACAATTTTATTTCCGCTGTCCATATAAATGACTGCCTTGGGGTTCATGATACTTTCTCCGAAAACTTCTTTCTTTTCTCCGTAATGCCTAATACGGAAAATGTTTCCAAATCCAGAAGAACACCATAAATTTTTTCAGCCGCGTCTATAGTAACATATTCATTTTTCACATCCATAGCCACTTTTTCGGCAGGCCGGGCAAATGGGTTCCCATAACCCCCTCCGGTACCAGTCACCATACGGGCAATATCGCCTTTCTTCATTTCTATTTTTGATCCTGTACCGCGCTGAGGCACATAGGTCCCATCTTTCAGAAGAAAATCAAATCCGCTGGGGGACCCTTCCTTTCCTCCGTCAAAGCCCCAGGCCGGATGCTCAAATCTCCCGTAAGTCCCGGAAAAAGTCATACCTTCATTCAATGCCTCATGTCCCAGAATAATTCCATAACCTCCACGGTGTTCTCCTGCGCCGGCATCTGTCGTATTTAAAGCATATTCCGTTACACGATATCCAAACTTTGCCTCTAGAACCTCTGCTGGAATATTGTATGTCTCACCATCACCTGTACAGAACTGTGCACTGTCTCCATCTCTGTCACAGCCGGCTCCCCACCCGCCCAGAGTAGGCCCCACATCTACAAAAGTTTCTCCGGTGACAGAGTGAGTGCCGGAAATAGAATATGCACCTACTGTAATAAAATGTCCCGCCGTCAGTTTCCCTTTTTCTACGATAGGCTCCATGGCCTGCCACACCAGGTCCTGGGCATACTGCATAGATTCATAATAACAGGAAACCGCCGCCGGGCGGACAGCGTTAAAGATGCTTCCCTTTTGAGCCTTTACATGCAAGTTTTCAAATACTCCATCATTGACATTCTGTGAGGAATCTGTACAGGCCAGGAAAATACTTCTGATCGCAGACACCAGCCCGTCATAGGCCACATTAATCGGGCCTTTTGTCTGCGGCGCACTTCCTGTAAAGTCTACATACATCTGATCCCCTTCAATCGTTACCTTTACCTGAATCGGGAATGGACCATTCCCCAGGATATCTTTATCCATCATACCTCTGGCCGTATAAACTCCATCAGGGAGCATGCCCACCTGGCTGCGTGAAAACTCGGCACTGCTCTGGATCAGCCTTTCAATAGCATGATCTACTGTCTGTGTGCCGTATTTTGCACATATTTCATTCAAACGTTTCTGCCCTGTCCTAAGTCCGGAAATCTGGGCCCACATATCTCCGATGGACATATCAGGAAGGCGGACATTGCTGCGGATAATCTCAACAATTATTTCATTAATTTTTCCTTCTTCAAACAGTTTCAGACAGGGGAACTGAAGTCCTTCCTGATAAATCTCACTGGAATCCACTGCATAGCCCGGATCTTTCCCCCC
Organism: Ruminococcus sp.; assembly: GCA_013911065.1. Classification (GTDB taxonomy): domain Bacteria; phylum Bacillota; class Clostridia; order Lachnospirales; family Lachnospiraceae; genus Muricomes. Next base: position 28,765 of record JACERV010000004.1, read on the forward strand.
CAGCTCTGACCAGTGACATTTATTTACACAGTAACCAAAAAGTTCACCGTCAATAAAAACCGGAAGCACCAGCCCTACGTCCTGCAGATGGGATCCACCCCCGCCGTAAGGGTCATTACAGATAATCAAATCCCCTTCTTTAAGGTTTCCCTTTTTTGTATATTTTTCAATTACAGAGTGAACCAGTGAGGTCAACATTCCAAGAAATCCACATGCGCCGTTTCCCTGGGTGAGAAGTCGTCCATTTTTATCGGTAATCCCGGACGCAAAATCCAGGCATTCATATATAATTGGACTTTTGGAGGTTCTTGCCACAGCAATAAACATCTCCTCTCCAATAGCCAGCAACGAATCGCGGATAATATCCAGTGTAATTAAATCTACGCTTTTACTGCTCATTTTCAAACCCCCGTTTCAATTAAAATATTTCCAAACTTGTCAATAGATGCTTTCATACCAGGATAAATGACTGCTGAAGAACTGGTTTCTTCAATAATCGCCGGACCTTCCAACTCCATTCCCGGAGATATTTTTTCTCTGTCGTAAATCTTCGTATCAAGGGTTCCGGCTTCCTCAAAAGTAACCGGACGTACTTCTTTCACCGTTTCTTTCAGGCTGTATGGAAGAGCTTCAATCTCTTTAATTGGTGTTTTTTCGATTTTTCCGAAAGATGCCAGGTGCATATTTACAATTTCCACACCACTTTCTTCCAGACGGAAGGAATAGTTCTGCTCATGCTCCTTATGGAATGCCTTGATAAATTCGCCGATATTTTCCGGCGACATATCCTCATTAGGTACTTTTACCTTTACAGTGTGGTCCTGTCCCACATAACGCATATCCAGATAATGCTGGAAATATACGTCCTTCTTTGGGACTCCTTTCTTTTCATTATCGGTATAGGCCTTTTCTTTCAGTTTTTTCCATTCTAAATTAATTTCGTCAAAATCTGGATTATCCAACTTCACCTGGTAAGTCTGGATATCATCAGAACGCAAGTCTGTCATCAACATCCCCCATGCAGAAAATACGGAAGCAGCCAGGGGAATGATAACCTTTTTAATGTTCAGCTCTTTTGCCAGCGCCGCCGCATGCATAGGCCCCCCTCCTCCAAAGGCAACCAGTACAAATTCACGGGGATCATAGCCCTTTCTTATGGATACAAGCTTCAGCGCATTGAGCATGTTGGAATTTGCCACACGGATGATTCCCATTGCTGCCTCCAGAACATCAATTCCATACGCGTCTCCTATTTTTTCCCGGATTGCTCCGCGCACTTTTTCCATATCCACATCCATATCGAAATTCTTTGGTGATAATCGTCCTACTACCAGATTTGCGTCTGTTGTAGTGGGCTGTGTTCCGCCCTTTTGATAGGCAACCGGCCCCGGCAGTGCTCCCGCTGATTTCGGTCCTACACGAAGGGAATTTGTATTATCAATCCAGGCTATAGAACCGCCCCCATTTCCGATTTCCACAATATCTACTACCGGTACCCGGATAGGATATCCCGGGAAACGGGCGTTCTTTTCGATTTTGTACTCTGTTGTCGTCTTCACCTCACCGCCGTCAACCAAAGAACACTTTGCTGTAGTCCCCCCAATATCAAAAGCAATGACCTTATGCTCACCCAGCATTTCTCCCAGCATTGCAGCTCCGTAAATACCGGCAACCGGTCCCGACTCCACCATATTAATAGGAACTTCTTTAGCATTTTCAAATGTAGTAGTCCCACCATTGCTCTGCATAATATATTTGGGGCACTTAATTTCCATCTCTTCTAATCTGTTGTACAGCTTGTCTATGTAAGTCTTAGCCGACGGTTTTACATAGGAATTCAGGACCGCCGTTGTCGTCCTTTCATATTCCCGCCATTCCTTAGAAACTTCATGGGAAGCCGTAACGGCAATTCCAGGCCATAATTTTTCTACCAGGGCTTTTGCCTGTTTTTCATGCTCCGCATTTACATAAGAATGAAGAAATATAATTGCAATGGCTTCCACGCCTTCTTTTTTAAAAGTATCAATACAGGTCTTAATATCCTCTTCCTTCAGCACCGTCAGCTCATTCCCCTGATAATCCATCCGTTCTTCCACTTCCAGCCGTAAATACCTGGGAACAAATGACTTTGGTTTTTTAAAGTTAAAATTAAATAAATCCGGCCGGTTGCCGCGGCCGATTTCTAAAATATCGCGGAATCCCTTCGTGGTAATCAGACCTGTTTTGGCTCCCTTCCGCTCTGTTAGTGCATTGATAACCACCGTTGTTCCGTGAGTCATATCCTTTATTTCTTCCGGTAAAATATCACACTTCTGTATGACATTCAGCACACCCTGTTCATAGTTAGGCGGTGTGGTATGACTTTTGTTTACACACACTTTTCCTTTCTCGTCTATGTATACGATATCTGTAAACGTGCCTCCTATATCTGTCGCAACTCTCATTTTCTACCTCCTTTTTATATGAACTTCTTCAGTCAAAGCGAATATTCACAATCCACCACTTAATGCTTTCCACATTTGACGTAGGGACTTCCTTGATTCGGTTAAAAATCACAACAATGTGGGCGTAATCACAGCAATCATTTCCAGCTCTTCATCTCCTTTATTAATAATTTTATGTGGATGTGTGGACGGAAAATGTATAGATTCTCCTTCACATGCGGTATGCTCAATCCCATCTATAACTACCGTCATCTGCCCCTTCAAAATGTAGTAAAACTCTTCTCCAGGATGATCCAGCTCTTCAAATTTTTCAAAGTGGGGGGCCATGGTCATTCGAAATGCATCCTGAACACGATTATCGAATCTACCGCTAAGTATACTGATGCTTTCGTAGGCCCTCTGCATTCCTTCCAGCGCATGCCCGGAACCATTCCTTACATACTCTTCCTTTTCTGTGCCTTCCTCAAAAAATTCCTTCATAGGTACGTTAAGTGCATTTGCAATCTTATTGAGGGTAACAACTGTCAATGCTGATTTTCCATTTTCAATCTGTGACAGGAAGCTCACAGAAATCCCGGCCATCCTGCTTAATTCCATCAGTGTAAATCTCTTTGCTTTTCTCAGCTCTTTTATTTTGATTCCAATATTCTTTTCCATTTTATCACCTGCTTCACTTATTTTTGCCGTATACCCGGCCATCATCTCCTCTCTATATTACTCCCTGACAGTGTTTATTTGCCAGCAATTTTCATAACCAGCTTATCTTCATAGCTTCGTATGCTGCGCCGTCCTTTTATAATCTCCTCCAATTTCCCATTACTTCCCCCACATTCCTGATACCTGAAAATATTCCTCAATTCCCCACTTCTTTATTTCTTCCTGCTGCGGGCCTTCATATATTCCTCTCTTACTGAAATACCATCCTGCTTTTTCTTTCAGTTCACAAAGAAATTCAGCATATTTTAAGGGTGCGATATTAGCATCAATCACAGGGACCTGAAATTCTTCCTGCAATTGCCTGAAAAACCCCATCTGTATGGTGCATCCCAGCAGAACAACTTCTGCCTGATCCTCCTCCACCGCTTTTTTAATTTCCTGTCTCATTCTTTCCTTTGTATACTCCGGATCTTCCTGCAATTTCTGGACACCTATCTCAAGGCTTCTAAAAGAAGCCAGATAATTTCCAAACCCGTGATGATACACGTTAACTTTCATTTCCGGCATCGTTTTATTTCTCACAACCAGTACAGAAAAAGAACTTCCCAGAGTTGAGCCAATATGCATGGCCGCCTCTGCCGGAGCCGTCACAACCATTTTTTCACAGATTTCTCTGGCTGCCTGTAAAAAGGGATCATAATAGCATCCAATTATGCAGGCATCATATCCTTCGTTTTCCGCCTTCTTGATACGATGCAGCAGTTTTTCGGCAATTAAGACCTCATAATAGTTGTATTCCAAATGTTCAGGAAGCCCTGCCCCCAGGCTGGTCACCTCAAGCTGCGTTTCCTCGTCTTTATAGCTGCTGAGATACTCCTCCACCTCTTTATTCCATATATCATGACCTACCGGATTGATAAACAAAATTTTTCTTTTCACTAGAATCCCCTTTCATCCGCTTTGCTTTATTCACATAAATGGCAGCGGACGCCATGACTATCATCTGACATTTGTATGACCGGATCCTCCGTTCTGCAGATGTCCATAACATAAGGGCATCTGAGATGGAAACTGCATCCGGACGGAATATTTACAGGCGATGGAATTTCCCCTGTAGACTCCACTTTTTGGGGTTTCAGCGCCTCCTCTTCTTCCGAAACAACAGGAATGGAGGAAATCAGCATCTGGGTGTAAGGATGCTCCGGTTTATAGAAGAATTCCTCCGCCGGTGCTATCTCCGCAATTTTCCCTAGATACAGAATCGCTACCCTTGTTGCAATATTGCGCATCAGACTCAAATCATGTGTAATGAATAAATAAGTCAGTTTTTTTTCTTTTTGAATTTTCAGCAGCATATTAATAATTTTTGCCTGAATGGAAACGTCCAGCGCTGACGTTGGTTCATCCAAAATCAAAAACTTTGGTTCACAGGCCAACGCTCTTGCAATTGCCACCATCTGTCGCTCACCGCCACCGATAGCACCGGGAGTTTTGTACATGTAACTTACAGGAAGCTCCACCATTTCCAGCAATTCCCTTATTTTTGTTTCTCTTTCGGCCTTGTCCGCACACATTTTATGAATCTTTAAAGGCAGTTCCAGAATCTCTTTGATTGTCTGATGTGGATTCATAGAGGAACCCGGGTCCTGAAACACAATCTGAATATTTTTTTTCATTTCCAGCGCTCTGTTTTTTGAGACGTTCAGGTCCTTTCCTTCAAACAGAACTTTTCCGTCTGTAGGCCGGTACATTCCAACCACAGAATAGGCAATGGTACTCTTTCCCGAACCACTTTCTCCAACCAGTCCAATCACTTCACCTTGCCTGATATCCAAAGAAACATCATCCACGGCTTTTACAAAAAGTGATTTTCCATCTTTGTCCTTTTTATTTACCGGAAAATATTGTTTCAGGTTTTGAATTTGCATAATTGTATCTGACATCTCATAACCTCCTTCTATAGATTAAAGCAGGCAACTTTATGTCCACCACCTACATCCTTCAATTCTGGTTTGCAGTTTTGGCATTGTTCCGTAACCCTGGAACAGCGGGGAGCAAACCTGCATCCATTTGGAGGGTACTGATAATCCGGTATTGCCCCATAGATGCCCGATTGAATTCCGCCTCCGCCCAGCCTGGGTACAGCTTCCATTAAGCCGACTGTGTAGGGATGAAGTGTGTCTTTGAACACATCTTCTGTTTTCGCAGATTCTACCACCGTACCGGCATACATAACATGGATACTGTCTGTCAGCTCTCTTGCCACTCCAAGGGAATGGGTAATCATAATCAAAGACATATTCCGCTCTTCCACAAGCCGGTTCAGAGTTTTATGCACCTGATCCTGAATCGTCACATCCAGTGCAGTACCCGGTTCATCTGCAATCATCATATCCCTCTGGGTCATAATTGCCATGGCGATGCAGATTCTCTGTTTCATTCCCCCTGAAAGCTGATTGGGATAATAGTCAAAGATTCTCTCTGGATCGGGTATAAATACGTCCCTGATAGCCTGCAGGACCATCTCCTTTTGTTCTGCCTTGTTTTTGCCTTTTCCCTGTTTCGAATAATTTACAACATCCATCATCTGCTGCCCGATTGTGAACACCGGGTTCAGAGCATTTGCCGGCTCCTGATATATCATAGAAATTTCTCCGCTGCGAACCTGGTTTATTTCTTTCATATTCATCTTAAGAATATCTTTTCCTTTATAAAAGATCTCTCCGTCGGGTATAATATACTGATATTCAGGTATCACATTTAAAATCGATTTCACAGTTGTTGTTTTGCCACATCCGGCCTCACCCACAATTCCGACTTTTTCTCCCTTATGTACACCTATATTGACTCCATCCAATACCTTGGAATAGCCTTTATATACTTTATACCAAAGTTTCAGATCCTTAATTTCGAGTATCTTATCATCAGCCATTTTTTCCATCCCCCTTTGACAGCATATCTCCGATGCCATCTCCCATGAAATTAAATCCCAGAATAATGATAACAATTGCGAGTGACGGGAATACCGTCATCCACCATGCATCAGGCATATATCTGGAACCGTCTGATACCATCTGCCCCAGTGACGGAGTCGGAGGTTGCTCTCCCAGGCCCACAAAACTTAGTGTTGCGCCAATTAGAATGACCCAGCCTACATCGAGAGCCATTTTTGTAAAAATAGAGGACATACAGTTGGGTAAAATTTCTTTGAATATAATATGCATTTTTCCTGCTCCCATCAGGTCCGCTCCAATTACAAAGTTTTCCTGCCGGCAGGACGTGGCAGATCCATAAACCAGACGGCAGTACCAGGGCCACCACATAACCGTAACTGCGATCATAGAGTTAGTCAGGTTTGGCTCCAGCACAGATGCCACTGCCAATGCCAGAAGCATGGCCGGTACAGACAGAAAGATATCTGTGATACGCATGATAATGGTATCTACAATAGTCCCTTTCATATACCCCGCCAGCATACCAAGTATGGTTCCAATTGGTACCGCAATAGCGAGCACCAGAATAGACATATACAATGCTCCCCGGAAAGAGTAGATAATTCGGGTAAGAATATCCCTGCCCATGTTGTCCGTGCCCAGCAGATATTCTTTCCCCGGTGCCTTACAGACATTTGCAAAATCTGTAAATGCTCCTGCATGTTTTGGATACGGCGTAATGTAGGGAGCTAAAATTGCCGCCAGTATCACTATTACGACTGTAATCAGTCCCACCACCGACAGTTTATTTCTAGAAAATTTATACCATGCTTTTTTCAGGTTTTCCAGCCGGTTATTTTTTGCATTCAGAATCGGCCGCTTCTCAACTCGTTTTGCTTCAAATGCCAGTGCCTTCTGAATTTCTTTTTCTCTGTTTACCGCCATTAATTCCCACCCCCTAAACGAATTCTGGGATCCAGGTATGCCACCACAATATCCACGATAATATTAACTGCTACAAATACAACGCCGAATACCATGATTACCCCTGAGATTGCATTCAAATCTTTTGCCAGCATGGCGCTCAGACCATATTTAGAGATGCCTGGCCAGCTGAAAATAGTTTCAATCAAAAATGCATTTCCCATCAGTGATGCAATATCCATTCCCATACAGGATACTGCCGGAATCAGAGACGGCTTCAGCAAATATTTATTATTCATAACCTTCTCCGGAACACCATACCCCTTCATTGCTACCAGATAGTCTTTGGAAGAATTCTCAACCATCGCATTTCGGACCAGTCTGGCATCCTGGAACATACCGCCTAATGCCAGTGCAACAGCCGGTATACTTATATGAAGAAATGCATCCCAGGCCACAGCAAACTTTCCGGTCAACAAAGCATCCAGTACATATAGCCCGGTTATATGTGCCGGAGCAGTCATTCCAGGACTCAGACGCCCTAATACCGGAATAACCTGCCACATATATCCGAACAAAAGCAGTAACAGAATAGCCACTACAAATCCAGGCATGGCCACACCTGCATAAGAAAATACTCGAAGAATCCCGTCAATTACTGTATCTTTATGCTTTGCGGCCAGTTTCCCAATCAGGATGGAGCCAAAAATCAGCAGAAGTGTTGAGAAAAACACGACCTCAACCGTAGCCGGCAGAAATTGAAGAATATCTTTTGCCACTGCTCTATCCGTTGTTGTTGACATTCCGAAATTTCCCTGCAGTACACCGGTAATCCAATAAAAGTATTGCACAGGCAATGATTCATTCAAATGATTTTCAATTCTGAAATTCTCCAGAGCCTCTTTTGTTGCTGTTGCACCCAGAGCCATGCGGGCCGGGTCCCCCGGTACAATCCGGGCAATACTGAAAATGACAATGGATAGTCCGATGATGACTACAATCGATAACAAAATTCGATGTATAATAAATTTTTTCAGATTCATTTATTATCCTCTTTTCTTTCTGCCGGGCTTCATTAATTCATACGGAAATCGCGGAACAAATAATTGTATCCCAAAGGCAATGCCACTGATTCTCCTGCTTCTGCACGTGTGATAGCCGGCATCTCAATATTGTCATAGTAAGCATGCTTTTCTGCCTGTTCTGCTACTGCAATGCCCCAGCACTCTTCAGCTGCCTTTTTCTGGATTTCTGCATATGCAGCCGCCCTCTCGTCATCATTTAATGTTGTCAGGGCCTTTTTAATCATATTGTCCACATTTTTATCTTGCAGCCATTCTGTCTGCTGCCAGGTTCCTGCGGTATCAGAATGAAATCTCTGGTACAGCATTGCTCCGGCCTCCGGATATTCACTGGATACAAAACAGGTGGATGAATTTGGAGTTGTATCTACGCTTCCGCAGTTATCAACGTGTGTTGCCCAAGGTACTTTTGTCACTTTTACATTTAACCCCAATTCAGAAGCAGTAGACTGTATAAGCAACGCCAGTTTTTCTTCATCCGGAACATCTGAAATCCATTCTACTTCAACTGCTAGGCTGCCTGATGTCAGATCTTTATAATATTTTGACTGCTTCAGTTCCTCTTCGGCCTTTTTTAGGTCATATTTATACTCATAGCCTTCATCACTGTATCCAAATACTCCTTCCGGCACTACAGAGCTTACTTTTTTGTAACCGGGAAACAAAGTCTCGCATACCTGGTCATAATCTATCAGGTAAGCCATTGCACGTCTTACATGCACATCATCCGTAGGCTGTTTCTTTGTATTCAGCATAAGATATAAAAGCTGCCCATTAGAGAAACTTCCCACATTTACACCGTCAATGGCATCCAGTGCGGTATATGACTCATTGGTCTGCCACTGGTCGGAAACCTGCAGCTCCCCGTTGTTCATCATAGTCCTGATTGTAGCCGTTTCTGTGTTCATAACAATTTCTACATCTTCAGGCGCCTTTTCATCCCACTCCTGCATGTAGTCATCAAATCTTGTCATACAGATTCTGTCCTGGGTTTTCATTTCCGTCAGATAATATGCACCGCTGCCGGCATCATTTTCAGCAAGAAACGCTTTCCCATAATCTCCATAATCACCATAGGAACCAGATTCCAGATTATCCATAATCAAATCTTCATCCAAAATATACAGCCTTGGCAGAATAGATAAAAATGGGGCAAAAGACTCCTTCAAATGAAAGATCACTGTATCATCTGCCGTTGCTTCGCAGGAATCAACATAAGCGGAAAACAGATATGCAAACCCTTCTCCCATTGTAAGAAGACGGTTCATAGAAAATACGACATCACTTGCTTTTAAATCGGAACCGTCATGGAATTTCACTCCCTGTTTCAGCTTAAAAGTCCAGGTAAGTCCGTCCTCCGACGTTTCCCAGCTGTCTGCAAGAGAAGGGGTCGGATTATTATCCATATCCGGGTAAACTAAAGAATCATATAGGTTAGCGTATGCAATACAGGATGTACAGTCAACGGATGTAGCCGGATCAATCACTCCTCCTGAAGACTGTGATATACGAAGTATCTTATCACCACCTGACTGTGAACCTCCACTTCCCTCTGTGCTTTCACTCGTTGTCGCATTACTGCCGTCTGAACATCCGGTGATAAGAACACCAATCATCGTCAGTGTCAGTAACAGAGAAATTAATTTTTTCTTCATGACTTTTCCTCCTTTTTAGGTTTCATGGGTTTCAGACAAAAAATTTATATAAAAAAGCGAGGACGTTATATAAAAACGTCCTCGCTTTTTTAACAGATACCTGCTAGTATGTGAAATTATGCAATTATAGTTATTGAACTTCCTTCATAACCTTTAGCCTAATATATTTTTATCAAATGTATCACAACATTTTTTCGTTGTCAACATATTTTTTCACTCACAGTGAAATTTTTGTTGTAGATTTCTCCAATTTTGTCTGCATAAAACAAGGGCACCGCTCTATCACTCCAGTCCAGTGATTTTACAGCACCCTTCTTTTTCTTTTATATACGCTTTGCCATTTTTTTGAACACATTTTCCAATGCAAAATAACACTCTTCAAAAGTTTCTTTCACCGGTGCATAGGCTTTTACGGCCTCTGGCTCGGGAGTGTGTACGGATTCAATATTAATAAACCGGTCAATGGCCGTAAAATCTTTAAAGATACCGGCTCCAACTCCGCCTATGACAGCTGCGCCCATAGAACTTCCTTCTTCCAGCAGGGATGGAACCTGTATTTTCGCATTATACACATCAGCCATAATCTGGCGCCATACCGCACCTTTTGCCCCGCCTCCTACTACAGTAATCTCATCAATCTCTATCTGTGTGCGGAGAATGTCAAGGCAAATGGACAGATTCATGGTCACACCTTCCAGTACGCTTCTCAAAATATCTCCCCGTGTCGTTTCCGGCTTCATTCCAATCCAGGCCCCTTTTGCATCTGGATTCCAGCGGGGAGCACGCTCTCCCAAAAGATAGGGGAGAAAAATAGTTCCGTTCGCACCTACCGTGCTTTCTGCAATTAACTCATTCATATAGAGATACGGAGAGGTGTCCTCTTTTTCTGCCTTATACGCTTCCATCGTGCAAATCGTGTTCTTCAGCCAATTATAAGAACCGCCTGCATACTGCATTGTTCCATTTGGTGCATACAATCCCGGAATTACATGTGCCCAGGTCACTGTACGCATCTGCTCATCAAAAATTGGCTTTTCCGCAGTTGTTGTAATCCATGCGGAGGTCCCCATACAGCAGTAAGTTTTTCCCGGAGCAATGGAGCCACAGCCAATATTTGCAACAACTCCGTCACCGCCGCCCATAACAACCGGTGTGCCTTCCATAAGCCCGGTCTCCGCCGCTGCCCCGGCAGTCACGCCACCTGCAATAAAAGTAGAAGGTTTTATCTCGGGCAGTTTATCCGGATCAATCTTCGCATATTTCAATATCTTTTCCGACCATTGGAACGTATTTAAATCAAAACAGGTCATACTATTTGCATCTGACGGCTCAGTATAAAACTTTCCCGTCAGTTTTAATACAATATAATCTTTCGCATTCAGCACTTTATAAGTCTGCTCATAAATATCCGGTTCATTATCCCGTATCCACATCAGTTTTTGAACGCCATATGAGGCTGTATTGCGGTGCCCTGCAATATGATAAAACTCCTGCTGGCTCATATGGGCTTCAATTTGAGCCACTTGGGCCTGCGCCCTCTGATCAGCCCATATGATAGATGGCCTGAGTGGTTTTCCATTTCTGTCTACGCACAAACACCCCATCATCTGCCCGCTGAAACTGATGGCACCGATTTCCCCAGGGTCAACACCTGTTGACGTAATCAGACTATTGCTTGTCTTACATACGGCATCCCACCAGTCATCCGCATTCTGCTCCACCCATGTATCATTAAAATAATGGGTATCATAAGAGAACACCTCACTTTTTATCAGCCGGCCATCCTCTGAAAATAATGTAGCCTTATTGCCCGAAGTACCAAGATCGTGTGCCAAAATATATTTCGCCATCCTTCTGCTCCTCCTCTATCCAGAGCGTGTTTGAACTTGGGGCAACGGGTTTCCAAACATGCTCTAATTCTTATTCTCCGGAAACACAGTTACTTCAAACTTGTTTCTGTCTCCGCGGTATCTGGATAAGGTATATTCAATGGGCTTGCCATACGCATTATAACCGATGGATACAAAGTATTGTATTGGTTTTCCCCGCTTTATCTCCAAAAGATTGACATCCTCTGTTTTTGCCTCAACAGCTTCCACAATTCTCTCAATTCTGAAAATTCTAGTCTCTTCTTTCTGAGAAAGAATGGTGTACAACTGCTCTGTTCTAAGATCGTGAGTCAGCAGAAATTCACATTCAGCAAGGGGAAGATATGTCTTAGAAGTGACAATAGGGTCTCCATCTGCCAATCTCTTTCTGTACAGGAAAATAACAGAATCATTCGCTCCCAGTTCCAGTGCTTTAATCACCGAATCTCCTGCTTCCGTTCCTTTCATCGTCTTCAGCTCCAATACCTCCGTAGTCGGTGCTACCCCCATACGGTACATTTGGTCATTAAAGCTTTCAATCTTACGGATATATTCCTGAGAAATCTTAGGCTGGGACACAAAGGTCCCTTTACTCTTCACTCTATACAGCCAGCCTTCCTGTACCAGCTCAGTGATTGCCTGTCTCACTGTGGTCCGGCTAATCTGAAAGGCATCGCTAATATCCTTTTCTGTAGGAATTAAATCCCCGCTTCTGTAATTCCCTTCTTTGATTTCCGATAAAATGAGTTCTTTCAGTTGAAAATACAACGGAATAGGAACTGACTTATTGATCCTTTCAATTTTATCTAACATTACAATATCCTCCTGCCTACGGCATCATTATTTACAAATATTGTAACATAGAGGTTTTTCTCCCGCAAGAACTTAGTGCGTACTTTGTATAAATATCCTTATGTAATTATATAATAACATAGTGTAGTGAAAAATCAATAGTTTTTCTATTTTTTGTAGCCCTAGTTCATCCATGCGTATGTTACACTTGTACATTTCTGTCTCCTATGCTAGTATAATGATATTACATTACTACATAGAATCAATTATAAAGGAGATGTGTATTATGAATAAGATGACACAGGCAATCATGACCGAACCAGGAAACATTGTATATCAGGAAGTTGATATCCCAGAAGTCCGGCCGGATCAGATTAAGGTTAAAATGAAACGTATTGGCATCTGCGGCTCTGATATACACGTGAATCACGGAAAGCATCCGTATACCAGCTACCCCGTTGTCCAGGGACACGAAATATCTGCAGAAGTGGTGGAAACCGGAACCGAAGTTACAAATTGCAGGGTCGGAGACAAAGTAACCATTCAGCCCCAGGTTGTATGCGGAAAATGCTATCCATGTACCCACGGAATGTATAACGATTGTGAAACCTTAAAAGTAATGGGATTTCAGACAACCGGTATGGCCAGCGAATATTTTGTTGTAGATGCTGAAAAAGCCCTTGTCCTTCCTGAAAGTATTTCCTGGGACCACGGCGCGATGATTGAACCTCTCGCAGTTGCTGTGCATGCAGTGCGCCGTTTTTCCGAAGATATGCATGGCAAAAAGGCAGTTGTTTTAGGAGGCGGTCCCATCGGCAACCTGGTTGCACAGACTGCCAGGGCAATGGGAGCAGAAGTGGTCCTATTATCAGAATTAAGTTCTTACAGACTTGCAACAGCACAAAAATGCGGCATTGCCACTGTAAACCCAAGTGAAAAAGATTTATTAGAAGCTATTATTGAAGCCTGCGGAGAAGACCGGGCCGACGTTATCTTTGAATGTATCGGCATCAATCCTACCATGAAACAGGCAATTGCATATGCAAGAAAAGGGAGTCACATCATTGTTGTGGGCGTATTCGGAGATATTGCCGCTATTGATATGGCCGCCGTACAGGATCATGAGCTTGCACTTCTCGGCAGTGCCATGTACCGTGAAGAAGACTACATCAAAGCCATTGAACTGGTATCCGACGGAAAAATCGAATTTGAGTCATTGATTACACACCGCTTTGGATTCAGAGAGTTTAAGAAAGGTTATGACACCATTGATCAGGAAAAAGATAAAGCAATGAAAGTTATGATTAATATGGAAGAATAGTATATAGCCTTTGATATTGCAAACTTGAAATACACCTTATCCTGGTTTATAATGTATACTTCTTGAACTACTAATGTTCAAGAAGGTATACGTATTGAACTGCTAATGTTTAATAAGGTATATTATATCTTTTAAATCATACGAAAAGAATGGAGTAATAAAAAGTGTGTATTGAAAACGTAGAAATTATTTGCCTAGGCCAGGCTCTGCTGGACTGTATCATAAAAGGTCAAAATGTAAATTCACACCATAATACTGCGGGAATAGCAGACTCTATAACCCTGTCTCCCGGCGGCGACGCTTTTAATGAATCAGTTATTTTATCCCGCTTAGGGCATCATGTTCAGATAATGTGCGGGTTGGGATGTGATTCAGCGGGCGATATTGTAACGAATACACTAAAAGAAAATGCTGTAAATACCAATGCCGCTATTTACAGCAATGCAGACCAGACCCCTGTGGCTGCTCTTTTAGTAAATGAGGATGGAAGCCGGAGGTCGATTAATTCTCCGGCTTATCTGGTCAAATTTTTCAAACCAGATGTCTCCTTATTGAAAGGAGCCAAAGTGGTTTCACTTGCCAGCCTTTTCCGCGCTCCTCTCAACCGGCCTGATACAATTTTATCTATCTGTCAGACCGCCAAGTCCAACGGGGCACTTGTAGCTGCTGATACAAAACTAGCCCATTATGGGGAGCTTTCACTGGAAGACATTAAGGAATCGCTGCCATATATAGATTATATTTTCCCCAATGAAACCGAAGCCCAGTTTTATACTCAAAAAAGCACTTACTCTGAGATGGCCGATGTTTTTCTGAACTATGGTGTCAAAAATGTGATTATCAAGACTGGCGCGAAAGGATGTTTTGTCAAAAATGGGCAAGAATGTTTTTCTGTGCCAGCTTACAACCTGACAGCTATCGATGCAACCGGGGCCGGGGATAATTTTGTTGCTGGTTTTATTTCCTCAATCCTTCACGGAGCCGGTCTGCGGGATGCTGTTGAATTTGCCATAGGCTGTTCCGCGCTGTGCGTCCAGTCCATCGGTGCTGTTTCCGGTGTGCAGAACCGTGCACAGGTGGAGGAGTTTATCCGCAGACAGTAACTCTTAAAATATAAGGAGTGCCTGCATGATACTGAATAAAAACAAGCATCATGCAGGCACCTTTACAAGAATTCAGCGTAATTTAATTTATCTGATGCAATCAATTTTCATATCAAATTACGATATTCTCTTCTTCCATCTACGATGGCATATATAATAACTAGCCTGTCCGCCTCATTTACCTTGTAAAAGACAAGATGCCTTTCAATAATTATTATCCTATAGCCTTGCTTTTTCAGAATTGAATACCGGGGAACGCTCCCTGACCACGGAAACTCCTGAAGGTGGTTAATCGATGCTTCAATCTTATCCAGATAACTAAGTGCAATGTTAACGTCTCCTGAATCATCTGCGATATAAAAAATGATTTCACGGAGCTGCTCCTCCGCTTTATCAGTCCGTAATATTTTATACTTCATCCATTCTTCCTCTCCAGTAAGGACGTACGAAGATTATCTAACGAGTCCTGCATTGGTACCAATCTTCCATTTTTCACATCATCTTCAGCTTCTGCAAGTGTTCTGAGCAGTTCCAGTTCAGATTTCATCTGATAGTAATCCTGTAATCCAAGAACCGCAGTATCACCTCGTCCATTTACAGTAATAATAACGGCCTCTCTGGATTCTTTGCATTGCTTTGAAATTTCATTATAATGATTTCTTAAATCTGCTGACGGTCTGATTGCTCCTTCCATGGTGTCACCTCACTTCAATATTTTATAGTCATATAATATCATAATATGACTATATCATCAAGCCAGGGTTTTACAAAAGATATTGACACAAAGACTTCAAAACACTAAAATAGTTTTAAAGGAAGCCATAAAACTCTGGAAATAGTAATCAGCAATTTTCAAGGAAAAATGCTTCCGCATAATTATAAAAAACGGAGGAAAAACTCATGAAATTTTGCCATGTTACCATGTATGTTAAGAATTTAGAGGAATCGCTGCATTTTTACCACGACATCGTCGGATTGCCTGTACAAAGGAGGTTTTCACCCGCCCCAAATATAGAAATTATATTCCTGGGTGACGGAGAAACAGAAATTGAATTAATTGATAACCAGGCACAAACAGATATATCTATCGGCTCAGACATCTCTTTAGGATTTGAGGTTCAGTCTGTGCAGGAAACACAGGAGTTTTTACGGGAAAATGGCATTACGCCGGGAGATATCCAGCAACCTTCTCCACAGGTAAAATTCTTTTTTGTTTCCGACCCGAACGGAGTAAATATTCAGTTCTGCGAAAACGAATAAGGTAACGAATAATCTTAGGGAGCGGTATGATGCTGAATTAAAAAATAAGCATTATGGCGCTTCTACCTTATCATCATTTTCTTATACACTTCTTCGGAAATTATTTTTCCACCTTCTGCTGATGGATGCAGCCCATCCCCACTGTCACAAATTGTTTGCATCCTGGTTTTTCTTTTCGCATCACGAACGTAAAAATCAAAGTCAAAATATCCATCTGCTGCATCATTTTTTCTAATCCAGCTATTTAAGCAGCACCTTTCTTCTTCCATCTCTTCAGACCATATTTCAAACCCTTTAAATGGAAGAATTGTACAAAGAAATATTTCCGCATTATAACAATGGGCTGTTTTCACATAATACCTGAGCCCTTCTATCAATTCCTGAACTGATACCTTTTCTTCCAATGGTGCATCTACATACGGATGAAATATATCATTGATTCCCTCCAAAACAATGACTTGATTGATTGTTCTGCCGTCAAACACATCACGTTCAAATCGTTTTACTCCTGCTTCCCCGAACATTCCTTCCTGCCCCGGAACCGGACTTGCATCGTGAAGTATTCTATTGCCTGAAACACCACAATTTATCACACTTACTTTCCCAGGATATGCAGTGTACAGTTTCAACGCTAATGCGCTGCTCCAATGGCCTTGATGAGTAATAGAATCCCCAAAACACGCAATTGTCTTTATTTCTTTAGATGCCATAACTTGTATTTCACTCAGTGCATAGAAAAATGTATTTTCTGGATTCCTTTTTACCACCTGAAAATTATTGCCCTGACTATGAGATACTTTAAATAATAAATATGAAAATGTTGCCTGTCCGCAAGTGATTTCTTGTTCTGTGTTTATATATATGGATACCACGAACACATCACCAGGGGCAGCCGGGAATTGTACCGGATCACTGAAAACTTCCGTTCCTGGTTCTATCACCAACTGCTCTATGCCGCTAATAAGAACTCTTTGTTCCGTATTTTGATTTATTTCTCCGTCTATACCGGCTGCAGTGCCAATATTTACTCTTTCAATGTGCATAGGCCGCCTTCCATAAATATTAGAAAACTTCAGCCGAACCTGCTCTCCTTCTAAATTGTTCTTAACAAATATTCTTTGCATTCCTGGACTCACATGCTCGGGGCATGCTCTCATATCTAACGGTGTATACCCAAATGTACTTTTCCACTCTTTCATTTATTTAATCGCTCCTTTATCTAATCTTGCCTTGGGTTACTCCTACTTTACTGTAATTTCTAAATAACAAACTTCTTAAAGTTTTCTGACAGGAGTTACTCTGGCTGTCTCTCGAATAACCGCCAGTTCCCTTTGCCTTCTAAAATAAGAATTTTATCACACACCCGATAAGCTTCGGGCAGATTTGATGAAATAAGTAAAAAACTCACTCCTCCGGCTGCCTCCCGCTCTATAAACTGTAGAATTTCTTCTTGCTCAAGAGGGTCCAAATATAACGTCAAATTATCTAATATCAACAGCTTGGGATTTAAAATTAATTTTCTAAGCAAAATAATCTTGAGTTTATCCAACGCAGTAAGGTGTGCTTCGTCATATTGTCCAAGGGCCACTTCAGCTTTTTTCTCCCACAAATATTTCATAAGCTTGTCGTTGACTCTTAAAAGCTTCCGATAACGTTCATATCCTGACACTAATACATTTTCTTGTATTGTTAAGTCTCTGAAAAAAACATCTCTTTGCTCTTTTTCATAAACAATATAAATTTCATTCTTGTTTAGCTGTTTATAAGAGTGTACACTTTTTCCCTCTACATAGGTATTACTGAGATAACCCTTCGTATAATATTCAATAATATCTTCACGCAGCTTCCCATCCAAATCCAGTATACCCGCTATCTCTCCCTCTTTGATTTCAAGAGGGATTCCCTGTCCCAAAGGGCTGGGAATCTCTGTTTTAAATATGATACTATTCTTTTTATTTGATACATAGTCACGAGTATTAGGAATATCATATTGAAACATAGCACTCTTGAGGTCATATTGCTTTTCTTCACCCCGGTAAGCCATATATACTAAGCTATTTTCCCGCATAATATAAATCCGGTCCGACGCCTCCGCTGCCATATCAACGGTGCTGCTTACATAGACATAGGTCAATCCATATTTCTTTTTCATTTTTTCTAAAAAAGGCCACAAGATTTCCATTCCAAATTCATTTGCTACTTCATCCAAAATAATCAGCTTTCCGCCATGCACTGCATATTTTAATATCTGCAGCATAAACTTCTGCCAGTGATTCAGTTCATCAATAAACATGGACGGTGCTAAATCAATTCCTGCTTCTTCCAGAAGATTTTCAGTCTGGATCTTTGCGTTTTTTTTGCTATATAAAATATTTCTCCAGTTAGAAGGTCTCATTGTAAAAATATAGTCATATATCCTAAAATCATAAATTGCCTCGGGCAATTCGAAAAAATGCCGTACACCATATTTCTGCAGTTGATTTGCTCCTTTGCCGTATGATGCCGTCAGCTTTTCTCCATTCAGGTAAATATCTCCTTCACTTAAATCCAGCTTTCCCGACAATACCTTGGCAAGCACGGTCTTTCCTGATCCATGCAGGCCGCAAATACTTACTGTTTCTCCTTCACAAATATGAAATTGTATTTGCCGCAGCAGATATTCATCTGCTTTTTTTACAAAACCGTTTTTTATCTCAAGAAGTTCTGTTTTCACTGCAATCCTTCAACTTTTCCGTCCAATATCTGCATATCTGTTTTCTTGGGAATTGTAATATCTACCTGTGTTCCCAAATTAACAGCACTGCGGATATAAAGACCATATTCTTTCCCAAAATATAATTGAATCCGCTCATTCACATTATTAAGTGCAATTCCTCTTTTTTCAAAACGCCCTTTGGTGTCTTGTCCCCCAGGGGTTATAAACTGTTCATTTAATGACCTGAGCTGTTTATCAGAAATTCCCTTCCCCTTATCCGCGATTTGAATCCTAATTTTACTTACTGTCTCCTCAATTCTTAAAGTTATTTTTCCCTGCCCCTCTAATAATTCCAGACCATGAAAAATCGCATTTTCTATAATTGGCTGCAAAATCATTTTAGGAACATAGCAGCCAAGCGCCTGTTCAGAACATTCTATCTTTTTCTCCAAAATGAACTTATCTTCAAATCTGAACTGCTGTATCTTCATATAATTATCTACATTCCGGATCTCATCCCTAAGCCGTACAAGATTACCTTTTCTGCTGATACTGTATCTGAAAAATGCAGACAGCGCCTCCGTCATGTCAGCAATCTCTTCCACCCCGTCAATTAGTGCCTGTCCTCGTATAGAATCCAGTGTATTATAAAGAAAGTGCGGGTTGATTTGATTTTGAAGAGCTATGAGTTCCGATTTTTTTGCAGACTCCTCATCATAGGACTGTCTGCTTATTTCAGATCTGACTTCCTCCATCAGAACATTCCTCACCGCCTTTACCCACCTGTTATTTTGATACAGCAGACCTTTCATTCCATCTTTTTCCAACTGTTCGGGTATTTTGTATATCATCCGGCAATATACGCCTGATAAAAAAAGACCTGCTGCAGTCAAGATAACTGTAAACAAGTTCCTTTCAGGCCCCTTTTCAAAAACACTGCTTATAAATATTGCCGCCAGAAAGAACAGTATGCTGCATATTAAAGCAAAGATATACCATTTTCCCCTTTCATCTCTAGCCATCCGCTCATCCCCTTTTACACATACAGTTTCCGGTAATCTGACGGTTTAATCCCCACTTCTTTCTGGAAGACCCGGCTAAAATATCTCGCATTGCCATATCCAACCATATTACTAATTTCATGAATACTGTATTTTTCATCCTTCAGATACTTTTTTGCCATTTCAATCCTGTAACTTGTCAGATAATCACTGAAATTAATCCCTTCTTCCTTTTTAAAGACTGTGCTGAAATAAACAGGATTCATATATATCAGTTTTGAAATCATCTCCAGACTGATATTTTCTGCATAATGTTCTGCTATATAATCTTTAGCCGTACGAATTATCCTTTTTTCTGCTCCTTCAAGTTCTGCCTCATACTCATCCAGAACACGCCATATAAACTGCTTCAGAGCTTCCGCCAGTTCCGTTGTATTTCTGGCATTATCCATATTTTCCTGAAATTCATTTTGTCCGACAGGAAAATGAAAATCCACCGTCTGCTCAAAAATCTCTACCCGTATTGTCTCGTAAATCCAGTTTAATTCGGAAAATAACAGGTTAATGTCAGGACGTTTTTTTCTAATACCATATAAGAATTGCTGCAGCCAGGCTTGAATTTTCTCTCGGTTTCTTAACTCAATGAACTTTTTCAGCTTATCATTTTCCTGTGCATCTAATACCTTTTCTTGTCCATCCGGTATCTGACTGTATTCAATTATCCGGTTGACTCCCAGAAATATTCTGCTGCGTATGCTTTTCCACGCCTCCTGATATAGAATATCAAAATCCTTCACATTCTCATCATAGACTGCAGACAATCCAATTGTAATATCGCAATATTCATCAAAGCGGAAAAGACCTTCTTCCAGAGCCCGTTCAAAAACATCTTTCAATTCAACTGCTCCATAATTCAGAAACAGTACAAGAAACCCCTGATAAACGGTTTCCACATATTCGTAGCAGAGTTTTTGGAACTCATTCTCCAGAAGGCTGTTGATTTTGTGGTTCATAATGGTAATCTGCTCTTTATCCAGATGTTTCTTTAAATCTGCTTTTACAATCACAATTTGATAATTTCCGGGCTTTAAAGAAAGCATATATTCCTGATTCAGGCTCTCTGGCATGCTGCCCACTATTCTTTCTTTCTGGGCTATTTGAGAAATAAACTGTTTCTTCATCTTCCCGGAAACAAGCTCCATCCTTCTCTTCATAGAAACCTGCTCAGTTATTACATTTCTTTCGTTCAAAATTTTATCCCGGATACTGACTAGGTTTTCTCTTAATTCCTGCTTATTAATAGGCTTCAGAAGATAGTTCTCCACCCCATATTTGATGGCACTGTGGGCATATTCAAAATGCTTGTGCCCGCTGACCAAAATAAAGGAAATATTTTTTTCCATATCTCTCAGCTGCCGGATCATCTCCAGGCCATCCAGTCCCGGCATTCTAATGTCAGTCACCACAATATCCGGCTCTTTGTCAATAATAATCTCCATGCCCTGCTTTCCGCTGTTTGCTGTTCCTATAATCTCAATACCGATTTCTTCCCAGTCCACCAGCCTCTCCATCAGAGCTACAATTTTCTTTTCATCGTCAATTAAAATTGCCTTTAGCATTTTCCTACCTCAAAAAGTGCATAATCCGTCCGTTTTTCATTACTTCCAGATTATACACCTTTTCTCTCTGTTTTCCTAGTAAAACAAAGCTGTCTCACCCCGGCTGTCAGTTTTTATAAATTTTAAGTGCACGAGTGCAGCAAACTTCCTTACTTTTTCACCACATGCTGACGCTGTTTCTGCATCATATCAAATCCTACTGCTGCAAGAAGAATCACACCTTTTATTGCCATCTGCCAGTATGTACTAATTCCACAAAGCACAAAACCATTGCTCAGCACCTGCATAATGAGGATACCTGCAACTGCACAGCTGATATTTCCTGAACCGCCTGTAACACTGACTCCCCCAAGAACAAGGGCACTAATGACATCAAATTCAAATCCCTTTCCTGCTGTTACCTGTCCGGAACTTGTTCTGGATAATAGCATAACACCAGATAAACCTGCAAAGAAGCCACACAGAGAATATGCCAGATAATTCACTCGTTTTACCTGGATACCGGATAATTCAGCAGCCTCTGCATTACTCCCTACTGCATAAAAATGCCTCCCAAAAAAAGTCTTATTTAAAATGAATGATCCAATTATAAGACAGATGATCATAACAATTACCAGAAGCGGTATAAAGCCTATGTAGCTCTGCCCTAATACTGAAAAACTTTTTGGAAATCCAAAAATCGGCATACCTCCGGCAATGATATAGGCTGCCCCTTCGAAAATAATCTGTGTGGCTAATGTGGCAATCAATGCCGGGATTTTAATATTAGCGACTACCCATCCATTAAAAAGCCCAATTAATGTAGTTACAAGGATTCCTGTCAGTGCTGCTACAATAGGGCTGACCCCTGCATTCACCATCAGATAGGCAACGAATATATTGACGAAAGTTACCATTGATCCTACAGACAGGTCAATACCTCCAATAATAATTACAAAAATCATCCCTACAGATGCAACACCAAGCATAGCTGCCTGTCTTGCAACATTTAAAATATTTGAGACAGTCAGGAACTGGGGGGTAGCGATAGAAAACGCTATTATCAAAACTACCAGTACCAGATAAATTCCATATTTTTTTAGACTTTTAGATATATTTGCTGTTTTCATAAACTCTCCTTAATTTGGTCCTGAAGCATACTGCATAATCTGTTCCTGGCTGAACTCCTCTCTATTGAGTTCTCCCTGATGTTCTCCTTCTGCCAGTACAATAATTCTGTCGGCCATCCCCATCAATTCTTCCATTTCAGAAGAAATCATAATGATGGTCTTCCCTTCCTCAATCAGAGCATTCAGCAGCTTGTAGATTTCATATTTGGCACCTACATCAATCCCTCTGGTGGGCTCATCAAAAATAACCAGTTCAGGCGATGTTGCCAGTCCCTTTGCCAGCACCACTTTTTGCTGGTTTCCTCCTGAAAGGTTCTTTACGGCCTGATCAAGCGATGGTGTCTTGATTTGCAGCTTCTCTTTATAGTGTTGGCAGATTTCCTCCGCCTTTTTATGATTTACCACCGGCCCTTTGGAAATGCCCTCCAGAGAGGCCATAATTGCATTATCCCATATAGATAAGGGGAGACATACGCCCTGCTGCTTTCTATCTTCCGGGCACAATATGATTCCCGCCCGGATTGCCTGTTTCGGACAGTTAAAATGTACTTCCTGCCCTTTCCATATAATCTTCCCCGATTCTGCTTTCTTGACTCCAAAAATCAATTCTGCCAGTTCTGTTCTTCCCGCTCCCACCAGACCGGCCAATCCAAGAATCTCTCCCTTTTTCAGTTGAAATGAAATATCTTTCACCCCATTTCCTGTTATATTCTGCACATCCAGCAGAATATTATCTTCAATCATATTTTTACGTTCCGGGAATGTAGATGTCAGTTCACGTCCTACCATCAGTTTGATTAATTCATCATTATTCGTATTTCCTGCATCCATTGTCTGGATTTTCTGCCCGTCACGCATAACGGTAATACGGTCGGATAACCGAAAAATCTCCGGCATTCTATGTGATATATAGACGATGCCCACGCCCTTTTTTCTCAAGTCCTCCACCAGCGTAAACAAGGTCTCTGTCTCATTATTCGTCAGCGGCGCAGATGGCTCATCCATAATTAAAATCTTAGCATTATGTACCATAGCTTTTGCAATTTCTATCATCTGCCGGTATCCCACAGTCAGATCTTTAACCATCTCATAAGGATCAATTTTAATATTCAGGCTTTCAAACACCTTTGCCGCCTTTTCTGCCATCACTTTTTTATCTACAACAATCCCTTTTCTGATTTCATTTCCAAGAAAAACATTTTCAGCGGCGCACAAATCCCCTACCGAATTTAGTTCCTGGTAAATCACGGCAATTCCACATTTATCCGCCAACTGAGGTGTCATACTTGTATAAGACCTGCCCTCTACTACGATTTCACCCATGTCTGGAATGACTGCTCCTGTACAGGTTTTAATCAATGTAGATTTTCCTGCGCCATTTTCCCCGCACAGGGCATGAATCTCTCCCGCTCTTACATCTAAAGATACCTCATTCAATGCCACGACTCCCGGAAACCTCTTTGTTATATTTTTCAGTTCTAGTATTGCTTCTGACATTTGGTCACCTCAATTTCTTTTCCTGCTGTCATTCCTGCATTTATGAGGGCTGTCTGATGACAGCCCTCTGAAACATTTATTTCGTATAATACTCATTTATATTTTCTGCATTTACCGGGGTAATTGTTTTGTATACCTCTTTCTCATAATCATCAGAAGTTAACATCGTCTCTGCACATTCCAAAGCCTTGTCCGCCATCTCTTCCGGTGTTCCAAGGTTAATGGACATTCTAATTGCTTCCCCTCTGCTGATTGCAGCACACGCCTCTTCTGTGGCATCACAGGCGAAAACTCCATATTCATCAAGATTAACTCCGGCGGCCTTCAACGCTTCGTTCACACCTATTCCTGAACCATCCCCAATACATGCAAATGCCTTAATATTCGGGTGCGCCTGCAGCATATTCTCCGCAAGAGTCATGCCTTCGGCGGCATTCAATGCACTGTCCTGGGCTACAATTTTTGCATTTGGAGCATGTTCTTTAATAGCATCTACAATACCGTTGGCTCTCTCAACGATAACGGGAAGCGTAGCATAATCAATTACTGCTACTTCACAGCCATCCGGATACTTTTCATTTATCCAATCTGCTGTTTCCTTTCCAATTGCCTGTCCCACTTCATAGTTTCCTACCAGATAAGCCATGTTGGCAGAATCCATATTTTCATCCCATGATAAAATTTTAATTCCTGCCTCAGAAGCCCGTTTGCATATTGGAGTGAGGGCTTCTACATCTGCCGGATAAATAACAAGAGCATCCACAGATTTTTCTATAAAATTTTCTACCTGTGAAATTTGCGTAGATGCATTTCCCTGGCAGTCCAAAACAGTTACATCCCATCCTTTTTCTTTTCCTTTTTTTGTCATATATTCTGATACGCTGGCAAAAAGAGGATTCGTAACATCCTGGAAGGCAACTCCTACTGAATAGGCTGCATCAGAAGAATCTGTTTGTTTTGTTGACGTTTTTTCCCCCGCCTTTTTTTCTATGTTGGATCCATCATTACATGCTGCAAGCGACAAACACATCACCGCTCCAATTAATACCGCTACAAACTTTTTCATTTTCATTTCTCATTTCCTCTCTTTTCTTATGGAATAATCATCATCTTTCCGTTTTTCCCGCCAATTTCAAATGCTTTTTCAATTTCATCCAGTGAAATGATATCCGATATCAATTCTTTCAGCTTCACTTTACGGTTATTAATTAATTCTACCGCTCTCCCATGAGTAAATGGGTTTACAAAAGAGGCGGTAATTGTCAGTTCCCTCTGGAAAATTTCATAAGGTTTAACTGGTATTTCACAATCCGGATCTGAAACACCAAAGAATACAATATGAGCACCCTGCCCTGCATATTTAATAGCATCCTTCATAGTTTCCGCCCGGCCTACACATTCAATCGCAACATTAACTTTTCCAATTTGATTACGTTTTAGAACTTCAAATAAATCCTCTTCCATAGGATTCACAGAATAATCAGCGCCTAACTCCAATGCCATCTTTCTTTTTGATTCCACCGGTTCTGACACAATAACTACGGATGCTCCTGAAATTTTGGCAAGCTGCATCATAATCAATCCAATTGTACCGCCGCCAATAATCAAAACTACATCACCGGTTTTAATATGTGCCCGGTCAATTCCATGCAGGCAGCATCCCACCGGTTCACACATTGCGGCCTCTTCAAACGGAATATCATCCTTTAAGCGGTATACCTGCTTTTCCAGAACTGTGCAATACTCCGCAAACCCTCCGTCATATGTAACTCCCGTTGCAGAATACCCTTCGCAAAAATGAGGTGTTCCGCTCTGGCATTCCCAGCAATTATTGCACATAATACTTGGGTCAACCGTCACATGATCCCCGGCCTTTACCTTTTTTACATTCTCTCCTACCTCAGCAACAACGCCTGAAAATTCATGACCTAACACCACTGGCGGATAGCATTCGGAAGCGCCTTTTGCACCGCCATAAATGTGCATGTCGGTCCCGCATACCCCTGCCGCCTTTACCTGTATCAGTACTTCATCCGCTTTCGGACGCCGGCACACATGTTCCTCTACGACAATTTTTCCTCTTTCGTAAAAAACTGCTGCTTTCATCTTTTCCCTCCATTCCCTCCAATGTTCCCTTTGCTGGTCTCATTATATCTGTACAATGGGGTCAATACAATGCAGTAATTTTTATACCAGGTGCACAGATTTTAAGAATTTTCTAATAAAAACCTTTTTACTATAAAAAAAGACGGCTAATAATAACCATCTTTTCTCTGCTATATTGTATAATGTAACTACTATGAAACAATATTACTGTAGTACCCGCCCCCATTCCACCGCAATCTCAAAGAAGATGCCGGAGCCTTGCCCAGGGGCACTTTCCATCCATATATTTCCTCCCAGCAAGTTAATGATTTCTTTACAGGCAGCAATCCCAAGACCGGTTTCCCCGTGCTCATGGGCAACACCAATTCCATTATCTGAAACCTCAATCCGCAGCCTGGACTGGTCTTTGTCCAAAGGCTGCTCGAAAATATGTAAAGCAATTTCTCCTCCGTGAGGGGTAAGTTTTATGGCGTTT
Source organism: Ruminococcus sp. (assembly GCA_013911065.1). Classification (GTDB taxonomy): domain Bacteria; phylum Bacillota; class Clostridia; order Lachnospirales; family Lachnospiraceae; genus Muricomes. The sequence goes on from JACERV010000004.1 coordinate 55,306, forward strand.
GTCAGCAAATCAATCATTACCTGAGCAAGACATAGTTCGTCGCTGATTACAGCCCGTGTGAATACACTGGAAAAGTCCACAACAAAATTCTGATGTTTTTCTTCCAGCTTAACCCGAATAATCTTAAAGACATACTGCATCATCTGTTCAAAATCAAACTCGTCTTTTACAATTTCTAATTTGCAGGAATCAATTTGGGACACATTCAAAACATCATCTATCAGACTGAGCAGTTGACGGAAAGAGTTTTCCACTTGGTCCAGACAATAGTGTATACGATCAAAGCTTTTTGCTTTTTGTGCAAGAGCCGTCATTTCAATAATTGTGTTTATAGGAGTACCAATTTCATGACGTATTCGAGAGAGGAATTCTTCCTTGGCGCGCATACTTGCTATTTCCTCAATTTCATCCGCACTGAGGCCTGTTTTATGTTTTAGCAAATCTCCTGATGTATCAGAAACCATTGAATACTCTCCTCCTACTTTTATAACCTGTTTTTTTGGTATACCTTATATACTGAATAAATGTTAATATCTATATATAAGCATAACAAAGAATTCGGATAAAGGTCTGTATAATATCCAAAAAGGGGATTTTTTGTATCCAATAGTTTCTCGTATTATGCATTTCATTTAAGTGTAATTAGCAGAGCCTCATGCCACATTGACATTTCATAAAAGATTTATTAAACTATGATTAGATAAAAATGGATGCTACCGATGGATGGTGGTCCAAGATTATTTTACTTCACAAATGGAAGTAGCTTATCCTGGCAGGGGCGGCTACTTCTTTTTGTGGTCATTGATATATGCAATCAGAATCGTAACGACAATCCCCAGGATCATCAAAACGAGTGATAGCAATTCATTTCTGCTTAATTCTTTCTCATATAAAATCACTTTTTACAGAAGAAAACAATCATAGCAAGAATGCTACAATTGTCCTCTATAACTTTAAAACCTCCACACACGGAAGTAATATTACCCTTTTACTGCCCCGCTCATCAGCCCGTTCTCTATCTTTTCCTGGAACAATACATAAGCAATTATAATCGGTATGGTTGTCAGACATATCCCGGCCATGGATGCACTGTAATTGGTACTATATTCTCCAAAGAAGGCCAGAAGCCCCATTGAGATTGTTCCTTTCTCCCTGTCTGATATAAATACCAGCGGAAACAGCAGGTTATTCCAGACCTGTATAAAATTGAAAATGGATACGCTGATGATTCCCGGCATGGTCAGCGGAATGACCATTTTAAAGAACACCTGTCCAATACCGGCTCCGTCGATAACCATTGCCTCTTCCAGTTCAGTTGGAATACTGTTCATAAATCCGGTGAGAATCAAAACTGTCAGTGGAAAACAAAATGCTGCATAGAGCATAATTAGCATCGGATAATTATTCATCATCCCTAACTTTCCAAATACATAGGAAAGTGGAATCAGTACCGCCTGAATGGGAATCATCATTCCTGCAATAAAGATAAAGTATACATATTTTTTAGCTTTGAAGCGGAACCTGGCCAGTATATAGGATGCCATTGCTCCCAAAAGACCCGAAATAAACAAGGTTCCGGCTGCCAGTATGATTGTATTCAAAAAGTATTTGCCAATGTTTCCTACCTTCCAGGCCGTCACATAATTTTCCACCCTCAGTTTCTCAGGAAGCGCCATAAAGGATTGAAAAATCTCCAGGTTTCCCTTAAAGGAACAGAAAATGGAAAAGACGAGAGGATAGATATTAATCAGGGCGATGATTAAAAACAGGCCAAAGCTAACCTTATAACCAACAGAATACTTTTTCTTGTTTTTGCTCTTGTTCATGTTTACGCTTCCTTCCTAATATTCCACACTTTCCCGCCTGTTCATCAGCTTCAGGCTTATCAGAGATACTGCCGCACTCAGCACAAAAATTACTGTTGCGATAGCACTTCCCGTACCATAATGTCCATACCGGTATGCCTCATTATACATCAGAAGGGCCGGAACAATTGTGGAATTATTCGTTCCTCCCGTAGGGGTCAGAATGTACACTGTATCAAATATTTTCAGTACACCGGTGATAACCATAATGGTAGACATTTTTATTGGGTCCCATAACATGGGTATGTAGATATACCAAAGCTTACGCAGACCTGTTGCTCCGTCAAGTGCCCCTGCTTCCACCACGGAATCCGGCACTGAGGTCAGGCCTGCCAGACAGATAATCATATAATATCCCACACTGGTCCATGTACTGACAATAATCAGGCAAATCAAAGAGGTCTTTGGATTTACCAGCCACTGCTGCATCCATCCTTCCAGCCCTGCTTTAAGCAGGATATTGTTTAGAATCCCTTTTTCTGTGGGAAAATAAATGAAATTCCACAGCAGAGATACAGCCGTAACGGACAGAATCATCGGGATAAAAAATGCTGCCTTAAAAAATCTTTTTCCCCGCTTAAAATGGTGTATTAAAAGTCCCAGGCCAAAGCCCAGCGGTACCTGCAGCAATACGCTTATGACTACATAAATTCCGATATTCCTCAGTGATTTCAGGAATATTTCATTCTGAAATAACTGGATGAAATTCTGGAGTCCCACAAATTTTAAAGGCACCGACTGGATTCCCGGCCATTCATTAAATGAGAAATAGATGGACATAAATACTGGTATTACTTCAAAGCAGAGATAAATGAGAAGTGACGGCAATAAAAATATACATATCACTTTTTTATTTCTTCTTATTTTTTCCATGAATTTCTCCTGCTATGGTCTGTTCGCCTCTACGTCCGCCTGGATTGCTTTTGCGGTATTCTCAGCTGAATCAGACAGCATCATATTTAAAATTCCGTTTCTTGATACATCCACTAAAGTCGGGCAAGTATCATAGTCAAAATATTCTCCTACCGATTCAGAAATGGTATCGGTATACTCAATCATATCTTTAAACAACTGAGGTGCATTTTCGGGCGCATCCATGTTTTTATATGGTGCCACTCTCATTGCCGCATCCATACGCTCCTGAATGGATTCCGGTGAGGTCATGAACTTTACCAGCTTCAAGGCAGCAGCTTCCTCTTCCTCACTCATAGTGCCGGACATCATCCAGCCGGATGTATATACCACTCTTGTATCTGTATACTCGCTCTTATCTGTAAAAGAGGGGAATGGGAAAAATGCGATATCATCTTTTATTTCAGACTCGGTTGCCAGCATCTCAGGAATAATCGGGCTGCTGTGTGAAATCATCGCTACCTCTCCTGATAAGAACTGGTTCATCTGAGTATTGTAATCCATTCCTTCAAATCCTTCGGCAAATGCCCCCTTGTCTTTCAAATCCTTTGTCATCTGCAGACACTCAACCACGTCTTCATCTGTCCATTTTTTCTCTCCGGTACCCAGAGCAACAATTCCCTCCGGCCCGATTCGTTTCGCCAGAATATTATTGAAGATATGACCCATTACCCAGGTATTCTTTCCACCTACACCGATTGGAGTGATATCTGCGGCATTTAATTTGTCAATCACTTCATAAAACTCATCCATGGTTTTTGGCGTTTCTTTAATACCGGCTTTCTCAAACAATGCTTTATTATAAAAGACAGCATCTACGTTCAACTCATTTGGCAGGGCATAAATTCCCTCGGCACCATATGCATCCAGTTTATAGGTATCCAGTGCCCCATCCAAAAATGAGTCCTTCCACTCAGGATCACTTTCCAACGCATCTGTCAGGTCCAGCAGAACCCCATTCTTAGCCCATTCAGTCAATCCTGCAATGGCAGGATAATAAAAGATGCTGGGTGTCTCACCAGTGGAAACTGCCACTTTCAGCTTATTGTTATAGGCAGCTTCTTCATAAATTGAGTCGTTCTGCACTTCAATATCCGGATTGGCATCCATAAAATCTGCAATCTGTTTTTCGTATACTTTTGCAATCGGTGTATCGCCGCTGTCACGGCTCATGAAAGTAATCTTAACCTTTCCGCCGGAGTCCTTCGTTTCTTTTGTATCTCCGGCACTGCTTCCGCAGCCTGCTGCCAGGCCTGTAACCATCACGGTTGCCATTAATGCACTTAATACTTTCTTTTTCATAGTGTCCCTCCTATTCGAACTCCATAACACTCATATGGTGTCCGTTCACTTTAGAAATCTGATAGCGTATTTTGTTTCCTTCCTGTGAAAAAGCAATTTCCTCCATATCGGGAGCGGAATATATCTTTTTCACCCTGCGCTCTTCCTGCACTTCAATGTTCAAATCGTGCAGCGGTATCACATCATCGACAATATCCAGCTTCCGGCATTTTCGATGCGGAATATAATGAAGCACATGTAATATCCTACGGTTCTGCTCTTTTTGTTCCAGCAAATTGGTGATGACTGAAATCGGCCCGTCATGACTAACTAAGGTATCCTGCAAAAGCCGGTGAATCTCATTTTCAACCAGAATCCGGTACCAGCGGGGTGCCGTATCTTGATAAGTAGTAAAAACAGGATGTATAAAATATGCCGTATTTTCTGTCTCCACCATAGCCGGATAAGCTTCTTCTCTGGATGATGGTGAATGCAGATGTGAACAAAAATGTTCATAGGAACGGTTAAATACCGGCTTTACTGCCATCTGGACAAATTGAACGTTATCCTCTGCTTTTATCAGTGTTCCCCGATCATACATCGTATGTTCAGCATCAGCCAGATTTTTTGCCAAATGCTGATGAGGATGGATGAAATCAGGACTGTAGGGTGCTTCTCCCAGATACTCCACTCCCAGCTCTTTAATTGAGAATTCGGTTACTTCCAGATTCATTCCCCCATGATAAGATGCGATGACTTTTCCACCTTTTTGGATAAACAGGCTTAACTTTTCACTAAATTCCTGATTTACAGGAATTACATCCGGTAAAATCAGCAGTTTATATTTTCCCAGATCTGACTGGCTGTCGATGAGGTCAAATTGCAGGCTCATTTCAAGAAGCATCCTCACTACCCCCTCGGTAGCACCTGGAATATCTCCGGCTACACCTGTTGCAAAAAATTCCTCTGCGGTAAATACACCGATCTCATTTACCGGCACTGCCCCGATACACCATGGCTCTTTTTTCTCTACCTGGCGGTAGACATCACCAATCTGACGGTACATATCAGCATTTAACTTGCCCCAATAATCCATTTGATCGCCAATGGTACATTTACAGCCGTTTGCCAGCATGGAAAACACCTCATACTCCATAGCAGCCTTATTGCGGAATGCATGGAAGTCTCCCCATTCTGTATGAAACCGGCTTGTCAGCCCAAGGCACTCCTTACCGAAATTTCTCATATACTTCGCTGATATGGGAAAATCAAGGTATCCCCAGTCCGCGCCCGGCAAGGACTCAAAAGAAAAATAGGAATAATCATCTAACACTGGTTTTTCCAGATAGCCCACATGTCCTTTGTTGTAGCAAACATTAAAATCTTTGTTATAGGATTTTGCAAATGCCGTAAGATCCTGAACCATATCGTAATAAGTTATTTTGGCAAATTCCTGCCTGTCTTTCTTACTTGCCGGATTCATACCTCTTTCACGCATCAACTTCTGACAGGTCTGACAGCAGCACTCATTCATAAATGCGGCATCATACCAGACACCTTCGGCAGGAATTGTTTCCAGCACCTCGCCAAACTGCTTTTTTAAAAAATCCCGGTATGGTGTATTGACACACAGATTTTTGTAAAACCCGGCTTCAAAGTATCCGGCTCCTTTATAATCCTGAAGCGCCCCATTTTCATTAATGCATATCCATTCCGGGTGCTCATCCGCAATCCGCTTGTTCCAGCGTATTGTGGTATACAAATTTACATGGACTCCATGCTTATGGCAGGCTTCTGTCTGTTCCTTCAGCAAATCCCTGTGGGCCAGATGGGGATGCACCATCTCCGGATACAGCTTTGAGTCATAATACAGCATGCCATGATGGCAGCAGCTAAATAGTGTAACTGAATTTATATGCGCCTGTTTCAGCGTAAGCGAAAATTCTTCCGCATCAAATTCGGCACAAACATTTTGAATCTGTCCGCTGGTATGGAAATCCAGATGTATCTGCCTTGATGCAATTCCTTTTTCTTTCATCTCTTTCCTCCTCCCTGATAAGCAGATTATAAGAGGAATAACTTCTTTCGTGAATGAAGATTTTTTAGGCCATTGGGAATTTTTTTAGATTTACAAAATAAAAGGATGTTATAAAAATTTTATAACATCCTTTCACTTAAATATTGTGACGGTGACACTCCATAGAACTTTTTAAAAGACTTGCTGAAATAGTAAACATCCGTATACCCCACCTTTTCGGCCACCTCTGTGACGGTGATATAAGGCTGTTCTTCCATCCTCCTTTTTGCTTCTCTGAGCCGTACTGTAATAATATACCTGCTCAGCGCAAACCCGCATTCACGTTTAAAAATATTGCTCAAATAACTTGGGTTGACTCCGATACGCTCTGCAACCATATTCAAACTCAAATTCGCAGAATCATAATATTCATCAATGAACTGTTTAGCTTCTTCCATCTTTTTCTGACCCGAAGGAATGATTCTCTCCTGAAGCATTGTAATTCCTTTTTGCAGAAATTCTTCCACTTCTTCATAAATGGGCTCTTTCACTTTTTGGACCGGAAGAGTAGAGAGCTTCCGCTGGAGTCTTGCCAGCTCCGCAGATACATCAATCCCCATTTCCATCAAATAGGTTGCAAATTCCATCAGAACCGCAGTAATCAGATATGCGGTACTCTGGCCTGAATAAGAATATTTCTGGATTAATTCAAAATACTGCCGAATAACTTCAAGTGCTCCAGAAAACTTCTTACTGCGCAATTCATACAAAAACTTTTCCCTCCAGCGTGCAGCCTGTCCTGCTGCCTCGGTTACATTCTCCGGTTCATAATGTACAATCTTTCCCGCTGACGTCCCGGAAGCCAGATATGCCTCCTGATAAGCCAGGTGAATTTCTCTAATATCTTCATGCAATTCACTTACTCCCCCGTATATCTCATGCCGGCCGTCTAATTCCTGCTCAAGAAAGGAACACAGAGACTTTATCCGGACCTGATACTCTTCATGGCTGAAAGATTGAAACAAGACGTAAATATAATCGGTTTCAACTGAAAAAGATGCCAAATCCGGGAAACGCTCGGCAATCACCTCTTTTTGTTCCTCTGCCATTTGCTCATACCCTTCTGAATTCTGATACCTCAATACCATCAGATAAAATGGCTCCCGGGAGCATATTCCATACCGCTCACAACGTTTCTCAAGCTCAGCCTGTCCTGACAGCCCTGCTGTCATTTCCAGCAGGAATTGTTCTTTCTCCTTCTGAAAATTATCCATCTCCAGTTCCTGCCGGTACTCTTTTTCAGACTGAATTCTCTGGATACTATTTTTTGCCTTAATCAGCTCTTGTTCCAACTCCGCTCCATCCAATGGTTTTAGCACAAAGCTCACCGCCCCAAAGCGGAGGGCTTCCCGGGCATATTCGAATTCACCGTATGCCGTCAGAATCAAAATCTGGATATCCGGTTCCTTTTCTTTAATGATACGTGAGACTTCCAGCCCGTTTACAAAGGGGATGTTGATATCCATAATAATAATATCCGGCTTTACCTTATTTACTAATTCCAAGACCTGATTACCGTCCTCTGCCTCGGCGCATATTTTAAGGCCCAGTTTGTCCCAATCCACCGAATGCCTGACCAGCTCCCTCTGTAAATACTCATCATCAACAATCATTACTCTCATTGTTCTTCTCTCTTTTCCGCTATATAAGGGATAATTACCGTTACTTCTGTTCCTTCGTCTTGCGTACTATTGATTGCCAGCCCATACTCTTCTCCAAAGTGGATGATAAGACGCTGATGCACACTATATAGCCCAAAGGAAGATTTCATACCTGTCTTATCGTTCTTTAAGAGGCTTTCCGCCTGGCATTTTGTCATCCCTCTTCCATTGTCCGACACAGATATATATATTTTCTCGTCCTTTACCACACCTTTTATTTTTACGATTCCCTTCCCGGTACATTCTTTGATTCCATGATAAATCGCATTCTCTACCAAGGGCTGCAAGGTTAATTTTACAATGGATTGGTTGTAAACCTCTGCCCCCATATCTATTTCATACTGAATCTTATCCCCATACCGGGTTGATTGAATCTGTATATAGCTGTTGATATTTTCTAATTCTTCCCCAATGGAGATGACCGTTTTTCCATTGCTTAGTGCCGTCCTGTAAAACTGACTGATGGCCTTCAGCATGGCCAGAGCTTCCTCCGGTTTTTGCAGCTTAATCAGTGAAGAAACGCTGCTCATTGTGTTATATAAAAAGTGGGGATTTATCTGTGCCTGTAAGGTGGCAAATTCCAGCTTTCTTTTCGCCTTCTGTTCAGAATAAACCTGAGTTATCAACTCCTGGATTTCATCGGTCATTTTATTAAAGGCACGTTCAAGTCCGCCAATCTCATCATCTGACCGAATCGGAACACTGACCTTCAATTCTCCCTGCCCCAGCCTTCCCATTGTATCTGATAATTCAACCAAAGGTTTCGTCACGTTGTGGGCAATACGCCTGCTGAGGAAAGCACAGATTAGTATTGCGACCGCACCAAGCAGATATACCGTTCCCATCATTGCCTTGCTGTCTCTGGTCAGCATTTCTACCGGAGTCAGTGCAATCATATTCCAATTTAGTCCGGGAATCATCTCCGCCGTAACCAGATACTTATTTCCCTGGAGCATCATTGTCTCAGCCGGACTATCGTTTCTGATAGCCCATTTAAAATAAGCTTCATTACTGATGTTAGCGTCCTTTATTTCATCCGTATCAATTTTTATATTTCCGCTCAAATCTGCAACAACATACTTCCCTTCCTCCCCATATTTAAGAGTTGTAAAATTGTGCATCAGTATATCCGAATTGTACTCAATCATAATATAGCCTTTGATTTTTCCCGAACCATAATCCCTGTACGGTCTGACATATGCAATGCCCGAGTTATTGTAACCTGGAAATTTCATCTCATACAAATCAATCCATTTAGGCTTTATAGTATCCAGGCTGATATACGTGAAAAATTTTTGATATACCTCTTCTTTTGCCCGGATATTATTGGTGTTGACCATATGGCCTCCAGAATCATAAATGGATATACTGCTGAATTTATCACGGGAGTACAGCGTATCAATATAATCAAGCCTTTTTTCAACATCCAGTTTCTTTTTCAGATATTGAGGGACTGCTTCTTTTTCCTCATATAAGAACCACGCTTCAATATCCTCATCCGTACACAGCACCTTGGTCAGCTGAGCTGCATCCGAAAGAAGCTGTGTACATTCCTCCGATACATCCTCAAATTTCTGAATATATCCATTGCTGGCAACCCGCAGAACAGCCCTCTCAAAAAAACTATGCACAACCATAGTAAATACGATCATCATACAGAAAATCAAGATTGTATTTAAGCTAAAAATTTTTTTTGCTAAAGGCAGCCTTCTGTAGATAGCTTTTATCCGTTTCATACCATTCCCGTCCATAATCATATTTGATGTTTTTCTTCCAGCACTTTAAAAAATTTATTTTTATGAGGAAAATAAATTTTTCACTTTGAGAATAAACGCATATACTTTTTCATTGGCTGATATTCGTTTTACATAATCTCTTGTTTCTTGAAATGGAATATACTTAAGTGTTTTTCCGTCATCGCTGTACTCAGAATTGTTCAGCCAGCTTGTTACGTTTCCGCTTCCGGCATTATATGCACTTAAAGCTACCTCCGTGCTGTCATATTGTTTTATCAGTCTATTCAGGTAATAACAGCCTAAACGGATATTAATTTCCGGATCAAAAATCTGACCGTATTGAAAGTTTTCCAATTCACTTTCCTGCGCAAGCCAGTAGGCGGTATGTTCCGTAATCTGCATTAGCCCAGAAGCACCCTTGTTAGAAATAGTATCTTCTTTAAATTTACTTTCCGCATGTATCACTGCACAAACAAACTCCGAAGTAAAGCCATATTCCCTGGAGTATTTATTAATAATGTCCATATATTGTACGGGATAATATCGATTAACTCCAACATAAACCAGTAATCCTATTAGTACGGTTAAACATATGAACCAGCTTATAATTTTCCGTGATCTTCTTCGGCACATATCCTTTTCACCCATCTAACCCTGTCTTCACTTCTATTTATTTCTCTGTCTTATTTTCATCAAACTTTCTTCTGCGGTATTTTAAATTCGTATATTCTGTAACCTGCTTCATATAGATTGCATCGTATAAGCCTCCAACAGCTCCGACAATTGGAATTCCCTGTAAAAATTTCATATAAATCAATTCCTTAGACAATGCATCTGCCGTCTTACGGATTTGATTTTCTCTCTGATAATCCTCGGGAAGGCTCTTACATTTCAGATACTCATTTATTTTCTGATCTATTTTCTTTATCTCATCTCCATAGGATACGGCCCCTTGTATCAGAAGAAGAATATAGTATTTTTCTTCTTCCGAATCATAACTATATCCATACTGAAGGGCAATTTCATATATATTTTTCAACATCAATCCGGTAAACAAAGGAATATCAGGAATTCCAATCCCCAGTATGCCCATACCTACCCCTGCGCCGCCTGATAAAAGGACATTTTTTGTACTGCTTCTGTTTGCTGCCTTAGAAAAGGCCTTTAGGTTCTTTTCATTCTGCCTGATCTCAGAAGCATATTGGCGAATCATTGTATCTTCTGTGATTCTTTCACGGTCATATGTTTTTTCAATGACACTGGTTCCTTTCTCAAAAACCAGCTGAAATGCTTTTGCAAATGCCATATTCAGAGCAGTATGCAGTTTCTCCGGTACTTTTCCATCTAATTTCTGTGTTAAAAAGGATTCTTTCTTCGCCATACGTTTTTCTAAAAACCGCTGTTCTCTTCTTTCCAGATCTTCCCGCTCCTTTTGAAGTGGCGGCTTCTTTTGAAATGCTCCCATTTTAATCCTTCCTTTCCCGCAGATATCTTTTGATATTACCCGCAGCGGCTAATCCTCTGCTGCTTTCAAATGACTTTGCAATATTAATTTGACGATGAACTTGCTGCTGCAGCACTGCTGGCTGCTATTGCTGCACACATAGCTGCCTCCTGGGCAATGATTGCAGCAATGGTTCCACTTACTGCTGCGGTCTCCATTGTACCTTCCTTTATATAATCCCTTTGTGCTAATATACCAGCATACATCAGTCTCTGTTTTGCTGTAACTCCTCCAAATAACCCAAGACCCTTCTGCCCTGACAGCCAGTCATCAATTTCTGCCATCTCCCGGACAATTTCATCCAAATCGGCGCCTGTCATAGCCAAAACCCCCAAGGTTGGAAGCTCATAGCCTGTTCCATATTTGTGACCTGCTTCCTTGAGTTTATAAAAAAGTGTCATAGCTCTTTCGCATTTTTCTTGCGCAGGGCCGTCATATAATGCCAGCACATGGCTGAGTGACTGTATGGAATTGGCTGAAAAGAAATTTCCTTTTAAAAGCCGATAACAGGATTCCATATCCCCAATTAATTCATCATCTGATTTTTCAGACAAGGCGATTAAAGCGCAGAGGGCGCTATCCTCTGCAGTTGTGAGAAATGGATGTTCTGCTTTCATCCGGTTATAAATTTCCCGGGTTCTTAATGCTATCTTTTTATACTGGTATGATTCCGCCATTCGTGCAATAATCATAGCGGCCAGGGGGAGGTAGCTGGAACTCCAAAATTCCTTTTTTAACAACTCATATACCTCCAGGCCCCTATCCAATGTCCCCTCCGGATTGCCGCTGACTGCCAGCATAGCCGCAATCGGAGAGCGTGCGGTACTTCTAAAATTCGAAAACACACCAACCTTCTCCTTCAGCAGTGCCTTGCATCGTTTTAATTCTGTTTCATCCACATTCTTTCCCTTTTCAGAATAGATGCCTGCGCAGCAAAGATGAATCAATCCTCCGTCCCATGGGAATACAGACTTTACCTTATTACGGTTATCCACCAGTTGTTCACAGCGTTTTCTTGTTAATTCATTCATAAATAACCTCCATTTGCATCAATATACAACAGCTCCAAATGGCATCAATGCCAGTTTTGCAAGTTTAAAGTGCTGCATCCCGAAAGGAATCCCTATGACTGTAATACATAAAATTGACCCAAATATCAAATGTTCCAGTGCCAGAGGCAGCCCTGAAACAATCAGCCATATAATATTTAATATCAGTGAGCCCGCACCGCCTCCATAGGTCACCTCTTTCCCAAACGGGAAAAAGCTCAGTTCAGCAAATTTAAAACATTGCATTCCCACAGGTATTCCCACTATAGTAATGCACCACAGGCAGCCTGCCAGACACCAGCTCAATCCACTAATCACACCGCCAAAGAGAAACCATAAAACATTTCCAAGACATCCCATATTATCACCTTCCATCATTGTATTTTACTAATAAGAGAACCCTCTCAAATCCGCAAGAATATCTTCCACCTGCCGGATTGCCTTATCCACTTCCTTCTTTGCATCTGCTATCTTCGACTGCACCAAATAATCTGCTACAAGTCCATCAAAGAAGAAATCTGCAAACTTAAGAAAGTCTCCTACGTTTATCTGAAAATCCGCATTCACAGTTACATCTTTAAGTTCTCTCTGAAATATTCTCAAATCATGCTTAGCTGTCTCCATATAAGAAGATGCCCGGTCCATTTTAGAATGCTTAATCATATCCGTAATCAAACCACCACCCAGTAAATCTACAATTCCCCAGGATTTTGCACTACTCAGTTCATCATAAGCGGTTCTCAGGCTGCTCAGCGCTCTCTCGCCTGCATAAATTGCTTCATTTACTTCTTCCAGCATGTTGTGATTCATAATAACTCCTCTCTTTCCTTAAACGCAAGTTTATTATCTCTTTTTATTCAAATTACACAATCTATAAAAACTTTCTCTTTTGTTATTATAACAACATATTTGATTAAAGCAAACTAGTATACTTAACTCAGAAATGAAAACCATATACTTATTGAATTTCTAACGTTCAACTTAAGTATAAAAACATATTCATAAGAAAGGAGCTTTTAAAATGGCATATATCAAAAACATGAATCATGAGGAACAATTGAATCTGGCAGATCAGGTTACTGTCCAGCCAGGGCAGGTTGTCAGTAAAACACTTGCTCAGAATAAACACGTAAGTATTACTCTTTTTGCCTTTTCCAAGGGTGAGGAAATTGGAACCCACGATTCTAAAGGTGACGCAATGGTACTGGTGCTGGATGGTACCGGCCAGTTTACGGTAGATGGTACTGAATATATACTTACTGCCGGGGAAACCCTGATCATGCCCGCTGACAAACCCCACTCGGTATTTGCAAAAGAAGATTTTAAAATGTTACTTACGGTGGTTTTCCCAGCGGAGAAATAGTGACTCCTCAAATCTCTTTGTTTATATATACTTGATGAATCTAAACATGTCAAGAGAATGTTGCAAAACTGTTGTCTCTCAGAGGACATATACCAGACTTCTGCAAGCGTTCCAGTGACTGTTGCAAAAAAAACCAGAGATAAACTTTTTCATTCCGAAAAATTTATCTCTGGCAGGATTTATCTCGCCATAACTGCTGAATATTTTTTTAGCACAAGTTCTTTTCCAGTCTCTGCTGCTTTTGATGCTTCTGCCTCGTAACCGTCCGCGCCTATTTTCATAGCAAAATTATATGAAATCGGCCCCCCGCCTACCATCACAACCAGCTTTTCTCTCAGTCCCTCTTCTTCAAGTTTTTTAATCGTTATTTCCATATTTCTCATAGTCGTAGTCATCAAAGTTGACATCCCGACTAAATTTGCATCTACCGCTTTCGCTTTTTCAATAAATCGATCCGGAGATACATCACGACCAAGATCATACACTTCAAATCCCTGCGTTTCCAGCATTATTTTAAAAAGATTTTTGCCAATGTCATGAGTATCACCTTCCACCACACCCACAACCGCTTTCAACTTCACCTTACCATCAGCATCGTCTCGATTTAAATGCGGTTTCAGAATATCCATTCCAGCATACATTACTTCTGAACAAATCAACAATTCCGGTATATAATATTCCTGTTCTTCATACAAATGTCCCACCTTTTCCATCCCTGCAGACAGTCCATTTGTAATCCCTTCCAAAGCATCATATCCCTGCTCTACATATTCATTTGCAGCTTGCTCAACCAAATCTTCATCCATATCAATGACCGCTTCTGCCATCTGAGATAATAAGGTCTGTTTATTATCCATTTTCTCCCCCTTATGCCAACCGCTTTTTAACATCGTTTATGAGTTCGTTAACACGCTCTATATTGACCGGATATCCAACATCTGCAACCGTATCCATCATTTCTTGGATATTTTCCAGAGGTGTATCAATCGGAAGACTGCATCCCGACATCGGGGTATATCCCATTGGCGAGTCATAGCCATCGCGAATCCCCTTCAGTGTTTCAAGTCTTACCTGATCTTTGGAACCCATATACATAATTGTACCCGGATCAACATTGCCAAGAATCCTACACTTACTTCCTATTTTTTCCTTACACTCCACGATACTTGCCACGTTATCTATACTGAATCCAGCAACCCCCATATCTGCAATATCTTGCCAAATTCCAGACGTTTGTCCACATATATGCATTACAACGCCTTTTCCATTGCTTTTAATATGATCTACCAGCTGCTTCAAATACGGCTGCGAAAATTTTCTAAATATTCTTGGACTAATTACTGTACATGAAGACATAGGTTCTGAGATAGTTGGCCCCAACCCAATTGCCATTGCAGCATCTACATATGCAATGGATGATTCCAGAGCAATCTTGCATAATTTGTGTACAATTTCCGGGTTCTTTATACAGGCCTTTAATGTATTATCTATTCCCAGCAAAAAACATGCAAATGTAAAAGGTCCAATAATGGCCGCCGAACACCCTACTTCATCTCCTACCTCATCTACCAGATATTTCATTGCTTCCAGATGAACCGGTAATCTTCCATCTTTATAAGGGTTCAGTGGTATAAGCCGGTCTATATCTTTTTCATTCTTTATAGCTGGTTCTAACAGATCTGCTGTGTTATCCTCCGGGCAAATCACTTTTGCTCCCATCGCTTCCGGCCAGGGAAACAAATCCGTAAATACACGCACACCATCATATCCAAATTTTCTATACGATGCTATCTGCGCATCTGCTAAAGTCCTTGCTGATGTATTAAAATCTGATATTTTACAGCCATATACCCTTGCCACCCCATTTGCAACATTGGGATTACACGGCAGACGGTCCACGCCTTCTCCTTTTGCCATCGCGGCAGCTCTTTCTTTTGGCGTCATCTGGATTTTTCGGTTTCTTTCCATTTTCCTGCTCCTTTTAAGAAATTCATATTTAATTATTAATTGTCCATTTCAATGATTTCTCTTTTATTTTATCTAAAACATGCATAATCAGCACCAATACCACCGCAAGGAACAGGAAACCGTCTAATACAAGATCAAATCTTGCAAAATCGGAATAATATTGTACGAAATACCCCAGTCCTGAAGACGCTCCAATCATTTCTGCAACAACCAACATAACAAATGCA
This sequence comes from Ruminococcus sp., assembly GCA_013911065.1. Lineage (GTDB taxonomy): Bacteria > Bacillota > Clostridia > Lachnospirales > Lachnospiraceae > Muricomes. Next base: position 70,949 of record JACERV010000004.1, read on the forward strand.
AATTTCAAAGCGATCTGAAGACCTGAAAAAATAGTTGGTGATGCTGCCGGAAGAATCACTTTAAATAGTCTTTCCGCACCCTTAATTTCCAAAGTATCTGAATTTTCCAGATATCTCTTATCAATCGTAGATACTGCTGTTATCGTAGAACCCAGAATGGGCCAAAATGATCCTAAAAAAATAATAAATATAGAAGAAACTGCAAAACTCGGGAATACCCGAATTGCATATGGAGTTAATAGTGTCGCCGGAATAGCGCTAAAACCATTAATATACGGTGTTATATTTGTCCTTAAGGGTCTATTCAGACCAATGGTTACTCCAAAAATCAACCCTAGAACTAACGCCAGCCCAAAACCTGGTATTAACAATTTCATGGAACTTACTAACCCTATCAATAAATCCGGTATATGATCCTTAAATTGGGGAAGTGCTGTTTTTAATCCGACAAACAAAAAAGTGTCCAGTACACCAAACACATCTGTCAAAAGTTCATAAACTAAAACTATGACAACCCCTACGAGGATAACTCCATAATTTCTTTTTATTTTTTTCTTCATAACTTCATTTCTCTTCTCTCTGTGGGTATTTCAGAAAGGACTTGAATACTACCAAGTCCTTTCCAATCTTAGAATTCGTCGCTGATACCTTTTAAATCCCAATCAATATTAGTATCGTATTTTACATAAAATTCTTCTCTTTCCTGATAAAAACTGTCATCCGGATTTTCTTTTATTAATTCATCCAGCGCCGCTTTATAAATATCACTATTTACATGTTCTTTCAAATCCACATCTGCACTTAGGTATCCAAAAGAATCCATATTATTCCACATTTGAACAACCTTCTGAATAAAAGGATCTGTCTCATATATCATATGTGGGCTCTTAACAAAGGAATCTACAACTTCCGGTTGAATATCCAGCTCTTCAGAAGTAAGTTTACAAACCTCATCTACAACTGCATCATCTGTCATATCTCTTTCTGCTCTCAAATATGCTTTTATCAGTCTCTTTGCTGCTTCCTGATTTGTTTCATCTGCAAGCCATTCATTTGTTGCTACCATTCGGCAGCATGAATGATTCTTATATAAATCATCCGGCCACATTTTCACTTCCATACCCATCTCTGCGATTTGTAGTTCGTATCCGGTTGCTACAGCTCCAAAATCAATCTCTCCGTTAGCTACTGCTGCCATAGTGTCGGTATTTTTCTTAAATTCCACAAAGGTAACATCTTTTTCAATATCAAATCCTGCATCATGAAGAATACTCTTTAATACAATATCCGGAGTTCCTCCACGTGTAATACCAATTTTCTTTCCCCTGAACGATTCAATATCTTTATATTCTGTATCAGGAAGAGCAAAAACTGGTGTTTCACCGGTAATCATATATCCCCCAAAAATATTAAAATCCTGACCATTTGCAATCTGCATCAGTGGTCCACCGGTTCCATATGTAGATAATATATCTACTTTTCCTGCACTTAAAGCCGAAAAAGCATCTGTCCCGTTACTGATATACTGGACTTCTACTTCAATTCCTTCTTCTTCCAGATAATTTCTCTCTTCAGCAAGATACTGGAACACCTGTCCTGACGTAGCTTGTGCTGCAATCGATACCTTAAGGGGTTCATCTGAATCCGCTGCTTCGCTTTTTTTATTTTCTTCCTGTGTTCCTTCACTTTTTCCGGAGTTTCCACACCCTATACATAGCATTGAAAACGCAAGGCCCAATGCTGCAATTCTTATCAACTTCTTTTTCATTTTTTCTCCTTAACACTGTACTTTTAGTTGTATTTCATCATTAATAATCTTAATCAGCTGATTCCGCAACTCCATAACATTCTTATTCTCATACATATTCTCACGTTTGCCCTTCTGCTTCTCACCTAATTGGTATTGAGCAATCACCTTACTCGGAGCCTGTCCCAAAACATATATATCTGTTGCCAGATACAATGCCTCGTCCACATCATGTGTTACAAAAAAAACTGTCTTCCGATTTTTTTCCTGTTTCCAAAGATTCAACACCAAATCCTGCAGTTTTGCCCGTGTTACAGCATCCAACGCCGCAAACGGTTCATCCATCAAAAGAACCGGCGGGTCTATTCCAAATGCTCTTGCGATTGCACATCTCTGTTTCATTCCTCCGGATAGTTCCTTCGGAAGTTTGTCAAAAACACTTTCATCAAGCCCTACATCGGACATTTTTTCTACCGCTTTATTCTTTCTCTCCTCTCGTTTCATTTCTGGGTAACGCTGTTTTAAAGCAATTGTTATATTTTCACCTGCTGTCATCCAGGGAAACAAGCCATAATCCTGAAATACAACTCCCCGCTGCAATCCGGCCGATTCAATTTTCTTATCATCAATAAGGATTTCTCCTTCATCCTGTTTCTCAAGTCCTGCCAGTAATCTTAATAAGGTACTTTTCCCGCACCCCGAGGGACCTAACAGACAAACAAATGCACCCGCTTCTGCATTTAATGTAAGATCTGATAAAATCAATTTTTTATCATAAGAAAAACTAACATTATTTACCGCTATATTCAGCACTTCTGCCTCCTCTTTTCTGATATCTTATAGAACTAATATTTAACATTCTTTGGCCTGAATGAAGCCTCAGAAGAATACATTTCTCATTCCTTTCGGCATACACCCTTTTCTGGCATCTTTGCCGTATATTGCTGCAGCATTCATAAATGCAGTCATATTTTCCGCTGAGGTCCCCACCGGTGTCGTACAGCCCGGACAAAGCGTGTATCCCTTTGGATTATCTCCAGCTTCCCAAATACATTTTTTTACATTTGCTTCTATCTCTTCTTGGGTTCCGTCTTTTAATACTTCCACCGGTGTCAGGTTGCCGCTGATAGAAACGCGTTCTCCAAAGGATTTCTTTAATTCCTGGAGACTCTCACAATTGTCTACCCAGAAACCACTGACTCCTGCATCTGCAACTTCCTTCCACCGGTCCTTTGTATGGCCGCAAATATGGATAGATGTTGACGTCTGAAACTCATTCATTTGTTTAACTGCCTGCGTCAGGTATGGCAGGAAAAATTCATTAAACTGCTTTTTACTTAACAGGTTCTTAGATGCAATTGGCTCTGACAGCATAAACTTAATTCCCAGTTTCCGGTTCATTTCCTTACAGCATCTTACAATACAATCGGTACTGTACTGAAGCAGACGGTGTATACCTTCTCTGTTCTTTACGGTAGCCTTTAAAAAATTCTCTGTTCCGATTAAACTCGCTGCCGTTGTAAGCGGACCAGCCAGACCGCTGCCCAGGATTCTCTCTTCACCAAATCGCTCCAGCAGTCTCTCAAAAGCCTCAATAATGACAGGAAACCGCCCATCCTTCTGTATATTTATAAATCCCAGATGTTCCACTTCATCTAAAGACCGCAAAGCTGGTTCAACTATATAAGAAACATTCTTCTTAGGATAAACAAGCTTTGTCCCAAGTGCCTCTACCAGGGTGCGCAGCCCAAGCCCGATTCCCATATTATCTGCCTGAAAATCTTCTGCAAGTCTGGCTTCTACCTCTACCATCAAATCTGCCGAAAAATAATAATCACAAATATTAATTCCGTATAACGGACCAACTGTCTCTCCTGCACTTAATGATGTGGGAATCCGGTCAACCTCTTCCCCCTTAGCATAGGCTATCACACGTTCCTTTGGAGTCATTTTTAATTTTATTAACTGCATTTTCTTATGTTATTCCCAGCAAGGAATCTGTGTACCCTGCTTTTCTGTCTTAAAATACTCAGCCAACTCGTCACACTGAACCACTTCTGCAATCTCTTTCGCCCACTTGGCATCCTTATCTTCTGCCCTCACCGCAAATCCGACTGCATAAACATCGTTGTCATCAGATGTACAAAGATATCCGTCCGCAGGGAGCCCCGCATTCACCATATGGCCTGCCGCAAGACAGATTGCATCTGCATCACCAAGAGACTGTGGCAGAACGGACATCTCGGCTTCAATAAACTCAAAGTTATGAGGATTCTCTTTTACATCATACATCGTGGGGGATTCTACACTATCATCCAACGTAATTAACCCCTGGGCCTGAAGCATATTAAGTCCCCGTGCCTGATTTGTGGCATCATTGCAAAGACCAATTACGGCTCCGTCCGGAAGTTCAGCAACAGATTCCCACTTATCGGAATACATGGCAAACAACGGATAGAATGTTTTTGGTTCAATCATCACCAGATCTGTGCCGTTTTCCTCATTATAACTCTTCATATAGGGTTCATGCTGATACCAATTCATATCAATGCTTCCCTCTGCAAGCGCAACATCCGGCTGAACACTGTCATCAAACACTTTTTCTTCTACTGTGTAGCCAAGTCCTTCTATTTTATCGCATACAGACGCCAACTGATCTACCATGTCTGCACGGATTCCTATTTTAATGAAGTTTTTTTCTCCGGAAGCTTCTTTCGAGTCTGTTTTTGAATCTGCTCCTCCACAGCCTGTCATGACCGCTCCTGTCATGACTACTGTCAAGAGTATGCTTAACATTTTCTTTTTCATTGCAATTCTCCTTCTGTAAAAATATATTTAAAAACATGCATCTGCCTGTTTTTATTTCCATTATTTTAATTTGCGATAAATCCAATCACCAAAATATTGAATAAATGCAACCAGTATAATTAGGATAACGCAGATGGAATACATAATCTGCTTGTTAAAGTTCTGATATCCATAAGTTAAGGCTATTGCCCCGAGTCCTCCTGCCCCGACAGCCCCTGCCATTGCTGTTGCCCCCAGCAAATTAATAATTGCAAGGCACAAACCTGATATAATAGACGGAACAGACTCTTTCAGCATCACTTTCATAACTATTTGTGACTTAGATGCTCCAAAGGACTGTGCTGCTTCTATCAAAGCGGGGTCAACTTCCTTAAAACTATTCTGGAAAATACGAGCCATAAACGGGGTACAGGCAACCGTCAAGGGTACGATTGCCGCCTGGTCTCCAATGGAGCTTCCTACAATTAACCGGGTGAATGGTATAATGGATATCATCAGTATAATAAAAGGAAAAGACCGGATAGTATTAACCAGAAAATCGAGAATTCGATTGACTATCCGATTTTCACATAATCCGTTTTTTTCCGTAAGAATCAGTATAACACCCAGGAAAAATCCAAATATGGTTGATAAAACACCTGATATCAACAACATCTTAAGAGTAGCAAAAAAGGCCGGAATAATCAGCATCTGACAGATTTGTAAAAAAGTATAGTTTTTCAGAGCCATTATTCTTCCTCCTCTGTATTATAAAGCAATTCATGCCAATTTACCTTTTGCTTATTTAAATGTGAAGTGACTTGATTCAGATGCTCATCATCAACATGGATAATAAAAATTCCCATGCTGTCGTTCTGATAGGTCTGAATTTTTCCATCTAAAATCGGGAATATGTAATGCAGCTCTGCCGACATCCTTCCAAAGAATTCACCGTCCTGTATATCATTTGCAGGATATGCAATCTGGATATTATGTCCCTGCCTTGGAAGCTTTAATTCTTCCTCACCCAGCAGCCGTTTCAGTGACTTCGGCTGTTTTATAAATATTTCTTTTACTGTACCGATATCTGCAATCTTTCCATTCTCCAGAATGCAGGCTTTATTACAGGCTTTACGCACAACTTCCATCTGGTGCGTCACGATAACTATTGTAATTCCAATCTTTTGATTAATCTCCATCAAAAGTTCCAGGATAGAATTTGTTGTGTTTGGATCCAGTGCTGATGTTGCCTCATCACATAACAGAATCTTAGGCTCCATGGTTAAGGCTCTTGCTATTGCCACACGCTGTTTCTGTCCGCCGCTCAGATTCCTGGGCTTTGCATTCATCTTATCTCTTAATCCAACCAGATCCAGAAGTTCCTTTACTTTACAATCAATGTCTTCTTTTGAATATTTCCAGCACTGCATTGGAAGTGCAATATTCTTATACACGTTCTCGCGCTCCAGCAATGAAAACTGCTGAAAAATCATTCCTACGTGTCTACGAAATTCTCTTAATTCTTTTTCATCAAAATCTTTGACCTCACATCCGTCTACCAAAAGACTGCCTTCCTGATAAGATGTCAGCCCATTGATACAACGAAGAAGTGTGGACTTCCCTGCACCACTGCGTCCAACCAATGCATAGATATCTCCATCATCAATCCTCAGGTTTATATTTTCTAATACACTTGTTCCGTCATCTTCCCATACCTTTTTCAGGTTTTTGATTTCAATCACTCTACTTCTCCTAGTTGTACTTCGACAAAAATTCTTAATGTTTTTCTTCTAATTACGCGAAGAAATTATAACATTTTTATTTTTTTTTCACAAATCGATATTTATTATAAATAACCTTATTTATTCACATTTTCTATATATCATCTTGAAAACTCTACAGACTTGAATGAAAGATTACAGTCCTTTGATCTTCCATTCTTTTATGCACAAAATACCCCTGCTACATTTCTGCAGCAAGGGTGCCCCATTTGTTTGTTTTCCTTCGTATGTACCCATTTCTCTTCTCTAATATTCTAAAAATGCATCTATTCCACCGGCAATACCTTGAACTATTTTGGTCTGATAATCTGTTGTCTGCATCAGCATATCTTCTTCCGGATTCGTCATATATCCCATTTCCACAATTGTGACCGGAACCTTACTCCAGTTATTTCCACTCATAGAATCTGTTTCCCATACCCCGTCATTTTCACAGCCGGTGGCTTCACATAGTTTATTAATAATATCATCTGAAAGCTGCCTGCTGGCTGTATATAGTTCCGGCACATAAGGACTCTGAGGTGTAGTACAGATTGTCATTGCCCCCCGGGCCGACTGATCTTCCGAACCATTTGCGTGAATTCTAACATATGCATCGGCTTTAGCATTATTTGCAATCTCCGCACGCCCAATACAGCTGATTGGAGCATCATTAGACTCCCGAGTCATCAACACCGTATAACCTCTGTTCTCAAGCTCCTTTTTTAACTGGACAGAAATATTCAGGGCCAGTTCATATTCCGGCACTCCGCTGCTGATTCCACTGGTGCCGCTGGTATCTGCCGCCTTATACTCGGAAGAACCTGGACCCAAAGGCTCGCTTCCTTCCGCAACAACTGCAGAATGCCCCGGATCCAGGACGATAGTCGGGGCCTTTTCCTCTGCTTCCCTAGCCTTTTGTTCTTCCAACATTCTTTGCTTTTCCTGAGTATTTTGTTCTTCCTGCTTCTTTTCTTCAGCTTTCTTCTGGGCCTCTTCCTCCTGTACTCTCTTATCTTGTTTCTCTTGTGGTTTTTCTGCGCAGCCTGCCAGAAGCAGCGCTGCACACAAAATTAGAAATACTTCTTTTATTATACTCATTTCTATCTCCCACATCTTTTATTATTCAAATTTATACCCCCCACTGGACATCTTATTTTCTGCTGCATACAAAAATTCCACGTTTTTCTTTTCTACCTCAGACAAAACGCTTCCACTGTAGTTGGCATCAAACTCTTTTCCATCGTATTTTCCTTCATACCAGCTCTTGCTCTCAAAATAATCCTGCAGTTCTTTTGAGTCAAACTTTCTTCCGTGCCTTGCATAGATTTCATTTTTAGCGTAATTTAGCTCCTGAAGAGATAATCCCTCTATATCAGCATCTGTTAACGGTTGTGTATTGCTGTTCGGCAGAACATAATCCTCTGTCATTTCATCTGCAGGCTTTTTATCCTCGTCCGTGTTTTCCTCTTTGGAAGAGCCGCTTGCGGAAACTATCACTCTGTTGGTCAATTTCTTCTCATCTTTTTTTGGCATGACCGCTTTTAATTCTGCCGTTTTTGTAACGTCTTCACTGAATCCAGACACCGGGCTGATGGAGGCAGATACCAAAACTCCCCCTATAACTGCGGCAACAACAATCAACACCGGCAGTACACCTGCCAAAATTTTAAACATGCCCTTTTTTCCTATTTTATCCATACTGCACCTCATTTTTATATCTAATTAAATCCCGGCTATTCCTTCCACTTTTTGATTCCCTCGTATCCCAGTGTCTGAATATCCGTAATCATTGAACCAAGTTCCTTAATTACAATATCTGCATCTTCCCCCGGCAGCACCTCCATAACGGAAACCATTGTCTGTCTGCTCCAGATATAAACCGGCTCAGCAGATGCGCATTTTGTCATGATACTAATAGAAAGGCTTGGTTTCAGAGCAAATAAAAATAATGCTGCAATGTAAAGTATCAATACAATAACTCCTAAAAACATGCCGAATGTTGATAAAACCGGATGTTCAAACATGAGCCGTAAAGAGCTGAACAGCAAGATTCCCTCTGCTGCTGCCAGACAAAGTGCTTTGATAAAGTGTTTTTTCTTAAAAACGAAAAACGGTACCGCTAGAGCAACTCCCACTATGTAAGCCAAAAATGCCGGTATTCCTCCTATTTTCCATCCAATTGCCAGAGGAATGAAACTGATGAGAAATCCAAGCAGGAAATCCCACAACCCAAAACGTACTCCGTTTGAGATGGAAACACCTGCGACTTCATCAATCGTAAATTCTGTATGGCTCATTGCCCTTCCAATCCAGGAACGTCCGCTTAAGCGGAAAAGGATTCTCTTGTTCGTCACCTGAATTTTCCCTTCCTGCCATAACCCGCGTATTCTGGAACGTGCGTTGCAGAGATGATACTGCTTCACAGGAATTTCCTGCTCACATGGAGCAATCAAATCCGGAACGATCTCTTTTCCTCTCTCAAAACATCCCTGTACATCGTTATTATCAGACTCTCCAATTCCAATTAGTTTGCCAAGCGGTATCCCGTCTGCTTTAGAAAAAGTACCCGTATTTTTCATCTGGCACCGGCATACCTCGCCCTCTGCCAACGGTCTTCCGCACTGATTACAAAACTTTGCCATTTCGTATTCTTCCTTTCTTTTTCTTCCCGTTACAATACACTTCCTGCGCTAATAGATGTAAGCTTATAAGTTTCCCCGTCATAGCCAAAGGAAGCGCTCATATACGAGCCTCCATTTCCAGTTTCCTCTTCCGTTACCAAGTTATTCATCCAGGATTTATAAGAATATGTATACTGGGTGTCATAATTATAGGTCATCTCTGCACCAAGCATACCTTTATGGCTGGTATTATAACTGAATTTACATTTAAAATCAGTGAATGCCACCTGATTCAATGTATAAGACTCCTGATTATGCAGCCCTGAGGCAAAATTATCATAGGACTCCTCACAGGAATCCTTATACTTGTCCAGAAACAAATCAGAAATTTCTGAGAACTCCTGACCTGACATCGCGGCCCGATAGACCTTTTCCAGAGCTTCCTGCATTTTTGCCTGAATGGCTGTCTGCCCCTCATCTGCCAGTTTCAAATCAGATACCGTAAACTGTTCGTCCTGTACTGCTGAAAAGTCTGCCTCATATAATTCAAACCACGGTGCTGCTACCTGCAGCTTATGACTGCCGGTAAATAATGTGACATAATAACTGTTCATTCCATCTATCTGGTTTTCTGCCTTTTCAGAATCTGTCAGTGCAATTCCATCCACTGCCACAGACGCTCCGGCCGGCACATTTATACAGAAGTCCTTTACCACCTGCTCATCAGAAGAGACTTTCCATCTGTCAAAAAACAATATGGATTTTTCACTCTGTCTCGTCAGGTTTAATTGTAGAGTATCTGCTCCCCCACCTTTTATTGTATACTCTACGTTAAAATTCTTCCGGATACCGGAAGCAGCCTGCTTACCTTTTTTAACCTCAAAGCTTGCAATCTCGGGGGCTTCTGAATTTTTCATTAATTCAATAAACTGGTACTTCTGAAGAAGTCCTCCTTCAGGGTAGTCCGTCATATCATACACTCTGGACCAATTTTGATCTGAGTATGCCTGAAGATAACGCTTTGCAACAGATTCAGCGCTGTTTTGGCTGATGCCCATTCCAAAGAAAATACCAATAACAAGAACCAAACAGAGTACTTCTGCAAGTACTATAACCTGCATTTTCGTCAGGCTCTTTGCCTTCTCTTTATATTTCTTCACATCAATGGTTGATTTCTTAACAATTCGAATTCCTTCAAGCTTTGTTCCGCAATTCTCGCAGAACTTGGCTTTGTCTTCATTCTTTATTCCACAGTTTGGACAAAATAGCATATTCCTTTTCCTTTCTTTCCAGCCTTTTCCTTCTTGAAAAATATTATTACTTAAGATAATATCATAGATTCCCCCTTTGACTCAATGTCCAATTTCCTCCAAAATCCCAGGACATAAAGAGAGGACACCTCCTGTAATTGGAAATGTCCCCCTGTTAGAGCGTTGCCTCTATGTTATTAAATCTCTACTTTGCCTGAATAAAAGCCTGAATATTACACAGCAGTCCAACCGCCGTCAACCGCCAGATACTGCCCTGTTGTGTAGCTTGAAGCGTCCGAAGCGAAATAAACGACTGCTCCGTCAAGCTCTCCGTCTCTTCCGGGACGTCCCATAGGACACAACATCTTAATTCCTGCAAGAGAAGCTTCGTCTTCTAAAACTTCCGCGGTCATTTCACTTGGAAAATATGCGGGTCCGATGGTATTTACCGTTATATTATACTTCGCCCATTCATTTGCAAGAGCCTTTGTAAGCATTAAAACCGCACCTTTTGATGTACAGTAAGCTGATATTGGTGAGTTGGGCATAGCAACCTGCGAATGTATTGAGCCAATGTTAATAATCCTTCCATACTTTTGCGCAATCATAACCTTGCCAACTTCCCTTGCCGTAAAGTAAACACTATCACAGTTAACTCTGAGAGTTGATGCCCATTCCTCATCTGTCTGCGTATCTGCAGGGATGCCTTTTCCAACACCCGCGTTATTAACCAATATATCAATTCTGCCGAAGTGCTCCTTAACCTTTGCAACCATATCAACTATTTCGGAAGTTACTAAAACATCACACTTTATAGCGAGGCATTTTACTCCCAGCGCTTCTATTTCTTTTTTAACTTTTTCGAGTTTTTCAACTCGTCTTGCCGCAATCGCAACGCTAGCTCCCTGGTTTGCCAATGCTTTAGCAAATTGAACCCCAAGACCTGATGATGCACCTGTTACTAATGCGATTTTACCTGTTAAATCAAACAAGTTTTTCATAAGCATCCCTCCTTAATGGGTATTTTACTTACAATATAGCACCCAAAATATGTATTGTCAATTAATGGGAGGAAAGTAATTCTGTCATCTCTTTCATGTGGGCAGAAATATCAATGTTTTGCGGACACTGCTTTTGACAGGCATTGCAGCCTATACATGCAGGCGGTCTCTTTTCTTCTTCGAGGGCTTCTAAAAAGGACAGCCTCCATACCCCGCTCATTTTTACTTTATTATATATAGATAAAAGTCTTGGAATATCCAACTCTTTGGGACAATCACTGCAGCAATACCGGCATCCCGTACATGCAACAGAAACACTCGGACGATATAAGTCACTCGCTTTTATCAGCAATTCCTTTTGCTGCTCAGTCAGAGGTTTATTTTCTTCAAAGGTCCCGATATTATCCTGGAGCTGCTTCTCATTTGACATTCCGCTGAGGGTAACTAAAACATTCGGAAGACTCATCACCCACCGCATTGCCCAGGACGAAATGGATTTTTCCGGTTCCGCTTCTAACAGCAGGGCATCTGCCTCTGGGGTTAAGGATGCCAGACGTCCTCCATGTACAGGCTCCATTACTATAACGGGTACATTGTATTCCTCAAGGATATCATACAATTCTTCCGCATCATTGTAAGTCCAGTCATAATAATTCAACTGAATCTGTACAAAGTCCCAGGACCGCTCCTCCATCACACGTTTCAGGACTTTTGGGCTGCCATGAAAGGAAAAACCAAGATACCGGATCTTACCGGATTTTTTTAATTCCTCAAAATATTCCACACATCCATTGGAAAGAAACGTATCCACTATATGATCCTGAATCCCATGCAGAAGATAAAAATCAATATAATTTGTCTGCAGACGGGAAAGCTGTTCGGCAAACTGTGCCTTATAATCGGGATTTGCATGCAGGTTGAATTTATCTGCAATGTAATAGCTATCCCGGGAATACTTCAAGAGGGCTTGCCCTAAAAAGCTTTCCGATTCTCCATCATGATAGATATAAGCTGTGTCAAAGTAATTGATTCCATGGGAAATTGCATAATCGATAAGTTCTTGGGCCTTTTCTCTGTCAATTGGAGTCCCCTGCTCATTTTCCTTTACAGGGAGACGCATAGCACCCATACCTAAACTAGAAACATTTATATTCTGAAACTTTTTATAAATCATATGTTAACCCCCATTTTTTACTTTTATTCTACTTCATACTGCCAGGTATTAATTCCGCCAAATTCACGAATATCTGTATCTTCATATGCACCTCCATCGTCTTGATAGGTCCACTTTTATGACTGCCATCCGGTTCTGTCAATTTCACCATTTAAATCCCAGATATTTTTCCAGTTTTCAGCTCCCGGCCACAAAAACACTTTGGCCTTTATCAGCCGGTCATTTTTATCTGCTTTACGGATTATCTCCATCTCTTCATCAGTCAGTGGATCTTCAATAACTGCAGCAATATTACTAAAATATTCAGATTCTCTTACAGAAAATGGTACGGGAATGTGCCCTCTCTGCACTGCCCATTTAATGCAGATTAGAGCCGGATGAACCCCGTGGTCCTTTGCCATTTTAACCAATTCCGGCATTTCCATCACTATAGTATCATTTGATTCCTTATCCCGTTCCGGTCTTTCAGCCGATCCCAGGGGAGAGTATGCTATTGTTACAATATCCTGGCTCTTACAATACTCAAACATGTCCCACTGCTGAAATGCCGGATGTACTTCTACTTCATTAAAAACCGGTTTAATTCTGCATAACGGCAGCATCTCCTTCAATTTAGGAACTGTCATATTAGAGACTCCAATATGGCGTACAAGTCCCATGTCTACTAATTTCTCCATCTGTTCCCATGTCTCCATAAACTCCTCAATGAAAAAAGGACGTGAATCCGGGTGACGGTCATCCACACCTGCACCTGGTGCATGATAATTAGGGAAGGGCCAATGTACTAAGTAAGAATCAAGATAATCCAGTTGTAAGTCCTTAAGGGTCTTAGATACAGCAACCAGTACATCCCGCTTACCGTGCATATTATTCCACAATTTAGATAGTATATATAGCTCTTCTCTTTTTACAAGTCCATCACTGAATGCCCTTGAATATACCTTTCCTATATCACTTTCATTACCATATGCGGCTGCTCCGTCAAAAAAACGGTATCCGATTTTAATCGCATTATACACCGCATTTGAAACTTCTTCTGATGTATATTTATCATTTCCAAATGTTCCCATTCCGATTGCGGGAATTAAAGCTCCATTCGCTAATTTTATTTGGGGTACTTGATTTACATTGACTGTTTTCATATATTGCTCCCTTCAAGTCTGAATTTTATAGTGAAATTATTTTGTGCAGTCTTTATATTTTATAGGAAGAGGGCACACATCTCTACATCCATTCTATTATATTTCATATTTAGTTTCAAACACTTTAGCCAAAACCGCTAAGTGTCACAGGTCCACCCGTTCGAAGACAGAACAATAAAAGTTCTCATATCCATTCATATGCTCCTTTGTCATGTTTTAGTGATGCTCACAACCATGGTCATGATGCTATCTTCTATTTTATTCATTCACTATGTTGTTCCCTATAACTTATTTTATATCAGATATTTATAAATTGAAATGTAAAGTTTCAAGTTTTTCCAATATCCAAAAAACAAGCGTATCCCTCATTTAGAACGATACGCTTGCTTCAGACATTTTACTTGGCAGTGTCCAAACCAGTTTAGTCTTTATGTTGTTTCTTGCGGAATCGCCACGGGCGTTAGGTTCTATCATCTTCCCCACGCTCCGGCGGCATGCATGATACCAGCTCCAACTCCTGTCCATCATCTGCAAGTGCTGTAAAATTGAAGGCTGCATTCTTTGGAAGGAAAAAATAATCTCCTTTTCTAATTTCCTGTCTGTACCCTTCACCCTCAATCACGCCTGTACCATTTACAACAATATATATGGACGGTGCTTCTTCCAATCTCAAAGAACTATATATGTAATACCGGTTCACCAGAAAACATGGAGTATCCTCTTTGGTAATAAGCGCTTCTTTCTGGTAACTCTCATTTTTATCCAGCAGCTTTGGCTCTTTTTTAGACTCTTTTATACTGTCCATTCCATACAACGAGTAATCAAAGCAATCCAGTGCTACATCTTTGGACAGTCCGATATACATTTCCTGATTACTCAGCATATGATCACCGCACCAGTATTCCGGCTGAATTGTGAAATCTGTAGGTTCCTGTACCTCAAGTATCAGGCATCCTGCGCCGATAGCATGCACCGCCTTCCCGGGTATCAAATAAACGTCTCCAGGTTTAACAGGAACTCTATTCAGATACTGATCCATAATATGCTTATCTGTCTTAGATTTTTCAATGATATCAGAAAACTCTTCTTTTGATATTTTATCTTTAAATCCAAAACATATGCTGGCATTTTCTCTTGTAGCCAGTATGAGCCACATTTCAGTTTTTCCGTAAGAACTGTTAAAATACTTTTCTGAATATGCCCTGTCTGGATGAACCTGCATCGGAAGCCTGATTGCACTGTCCAGATATTTAACCAGCACCTCCAGAGTCCCGCTGCTTCCTACTGTTTCCCTGGGATACTTTTCTATCAACTCTTTTAGTGTAACATCTGTATCTTTTATGATACTTAAGCCTTCCAGCGGGCCGCTGCTCTTTTCATTGATAGCCTTTACTGTGGATGCCACCCATTCTTCCGGCAGATGATTATCTTCTTTTGGATCACCCATCAAATCATGAAACAGCATTCCGCCTTCATATACTCTCCATACCCTGTTCCGCTCAAAAAACAATGGTCTCTGTGTTAATTCTCTCATGATATCCCTCCTAAGTAAGGCTCCAGTATAATACTGAAGCCTCTTGTTTTAAATCTTAAAATATTGTCTTTCTTTTTTATTCAAAATCTGAAACGTTGTCCGCTTTAATAACTGATACGCCTGTATCTGTCACTTCACCGCCCAGGTCTGTTTCACCCAAAACTTCCACCGCTGCTTTCATGCCTTCATATCCCATAACATCCGGGTTTTGAGCCATAGATGCCACCAGATATCCGCCCTTAATCAGCTGAAGAATTGTATCTGATTTATCAAAGCCAACTCCTACGGCTTCACTATCCCCTGCTTCCTGAATGGCATTCCCCACTCCTGTTGAAGAGCCTTCATTTGTGCCAAAGATACCAACACATCCGGCAGTGATGTAATTTGCAGCAATATCCTTTGCTTTAGCCGCATCACCCTCACAGTACTGGGTTGCCAGGACTTCAAAATCTGTTCCTTCAAACACGCTTCTAAAGCCCTCTTCTCTTAAAACCGTAGAAGTTGAAGCTGCATTTGTATTGATAACCCCAATCTTTCCTGAAGTAATTCCTTTTTCCTTCAAGGAATCTATCATATTCTCACCTGCTGTTTTTCCGGCCGCTTCATTATCCGTAGAAAATGTCGCTTCTGCATCAATATTGGCCGGAGAGTCTACATAAATAATCTTAATCCCCTCTGAAATAGCCTCTTCTAATGTTGCAGTAATCGCATCCGGACCATTTGCAGCAATAATAATTGCGTCTGCACCACCAGCAATTGCATTATTTACACATTCAATTTGTTTTGCATCATCTTTTACATCTGGTGCAAGCCAGGTATAGTTTACATTCCCAAGCTCCTCTACCGCTTTCTGGCATCCTTTATCCAGATTTACCCAGTGCTGGTCCATCTGATCCATTGTTATCAGATAAACATTGTAACTTTCTCCATCCTTGCCTGACTCCTTATCCCCTTCTGCATTTCCTGAATTACAGCCGGCTAATAATGATACCGCCATTACTGCACTTAAAATCACTCCTAATAATCTCTTTTTCATCGTCTTTTCCTCCTCTTTTTTATTCTGAAACAAACTTTACGATTTTTTCTTTGTCTTTCCTGTCCTTACTACAACATCAAGTAATACAGAAATTACTACTATGACTCCAATGACAATATTTCTAATTGCAACCGGCGCGCCCGCAAATTGAAGACCATTTTGCAGCACTCCCCAGATTGCCGCTCCGACAACCGTTCCAAGCAGGATTCCCTGCCCTCCAAGTGTACTGACACCACCAATTACGGAAGCTGCAACCGCATACATCTCATACATATTCCCGGCATCCATGGTTCCCATGCCTGATGTGGCACAAATAGTCAGCCCAACAACTGCAGAACAGAATGAACTTATCAGATATACCTTTATGGTTGTTCCGACTACGCTTACTCCTGACAGCTTTGCAGCGTCAACGTTGCTTCCAATCGCATAGATATGGCGCCCTGTTCTTGTCTTACTCAGAACAAAGTTGAAAACAATCCATAATATAATTGCAATCCAGACCGTGTTGTAAATTCCTGCAAATTTACCGTAATAAAAGAAATCTCTGAACCCCTTTGCGGCATTTCCAATGGAATCTGTATTATAGTTATTATTTACAATCTGAGCGATTCCTCTCGCAATCGTCATTGTTCCCAGGGTAGCAATAAATGGAGGCAGCTGGCATCTTGCCACCAGGACACCATTTACAATTCCAACCATCAGACAGCAAATTACTGTAATTAAAACTGCCACCCATGGATTTATGCCCTTCGTCATCAATGTTGCCGAAATCATGCAGCTCATGCCTACAACCGAACCAATGGACAAGTCGATATTTGCAGTAATCAGTACATAGGACTGTCCAATACCAATCAAAATAATCGGTGCAATCTGTCTTAGCAGGTTTCCTACATTTTTAGAAGAAGTAAAAGCAGGATTCAATATTCCAAACGCAATACACAGGATTATCAATCCAATCGCTGCTGTAATGACCTGCCCCATGCCTCTTGTAGATAAAATTCTTTTCAATGTATTTTTCCTGTACTTGTCTTCCATCTTCACGCCTCCCCGACTTTTCTCTCAAATGATGTGGCATATTTCAAAATCTTGTCCTGTGATGCCTCTCCCACTAACAGTTCTCCCGTTATCTTTCCGTCACACATAACCAGAATCCTGTCAGCTACGCCCATCACTTCCGGCATTTCTGATGATACAAATACCACCCCGATACCTTCTTTTTTTAAGTTGTTCATCAGATTATAAATCTCAACCTTAGCCGCCACATCAATTCCTCTTGTCGGCTCATCAAAAATCACAACTCTTGAATTTCTTGCCAGCCATTTTCCAACTACAACCTTCTGCTGGTTTCCTCCTGAAAGGCTTCCCGCATCAACATCTGCATTTGCCAGCTTAATTTTTAGCTCTTTGACAGCTTTGTTAACCATGTCATTTTCTTTCTTTTTACTCACCACACCCATTTTATTACAGATAATATCCAGATTGGGCAGTGCTATATTATCTTTGATGCTCAGCTTAGTACATAATCCGTCTTTTTTCCTATCTTCAGGTGCAAGAACAATTCCGGCTTTTATGGCATCTTCTGGCTTATGTATGACAACTTCCTCTCCATCAAGGAAAATCTGCCCACTGTCTTTTTCATCTACACCAAATATCGCCCGTGTTGTCTCTGTCCTGCCGGCCCCCATTAGTCCGGCAATCCCTACAATTTCACCTTCAAATACTTCAAAGTTTATGTCCCTCACAAGTTTTCCCGCATTCAGATTACGTACCTCAAAAATCTTTTTGCCCTTTTCACATTCTACTTTAGGGAATTTTTCTTTTATTTCCCTCCCAACCATATATGTGATAATCTCCTCCATATCATCAACATTAAATTTCATGCTGGTGATATATTGTCCGTCTCTTAAGATTGTAACCCGGTCTACAATATGCTGCAGCTCTTCCAGACGATGTGAGATATAGACGATTCCACATCCTTCTGACTTCAATTGTCTGATAATACGGAACAAATCGTCTATTTCTTTGGAAGTCAATGCACTGGTCGGCTCATCCATAATCAACACTTTCGCATTTGTGGATAGAGCCTTAGCAATTTCTACCATCTGTTGTTTTGAAACTGCAAGATCACTTACTATTGCATTGGGGCTGATATCAATATTCAACTTTTGCAGAATTGCTCCTGCTTCTTTCATCATCTTCCGTTCTGACAGAACTCCGGATTTCGTCTTTTCTCTTCCCAGAAAAATATTCTCCGCAACCGTTAAATGAGAACACATATTCAATTCCTGATGAATAATGGCAATTCCCATTTCTTGAGCTTTTTTGGGGGTAATATCCTGTACCTCCTGTCCAAAGACCTTCATTGTTCCTCTGTCTCTGGTATATACACCACTCAATATTTTCATCAGTGTGGATTTGCCCGCCCCATTTTCTCCAAGCAGCGCTAATACTTCTCCGGCCTTCAGGTCAAACTTTACATTATCCAATGCCACGACTCCAGGAAATGTTTTCGTTATTCCATCCAAATCAACAATGTATTCTTCCATTCTCTCACCTTTCATGCTTCATTGTTTTTGCCTCCTCCTTTAAAAATAAAGAGTTTGCTTTGCAAACTCTTGCGCCTGCGGCGGTCGCATAGCGGCATCTCCCGCTTACGCCGCAGTGTGCATCCCCCGGAGGGTTTTTGTCATAGGAAATGCAGTTTCCTATGACAAAATAATAGCATTCCGGATATCGGAATGCTACGGGGGCATCTTTGGAATGTAGGGGGCATTCTTCACTTCTTTATATATCCAGCTGGATATCCGAAAATTCTTCGGGAAGAAATTCTTTCTTTTTATAACCCTCCTCAATAAGAATGAACTTATCCGCTATGTGCAAATTATCAGATATTGTAAATGCCAGAATAATCACCGCTATTTCCTTTTGTTTTAACATTCTAATCAGTTCTATAATATGAAATCTTAAATACATATCTGCATCAGTGAATGGCTGGGCAATAAACACCACCTTGGGATTTTGAAGCAATATCCGGTAATAAACCAAATTATATAAATCCGTCTTGCCAAGCTTATTCAGATTTGTTTCATACAAAGCTTTACCCAGTTCTTTATAGTATTCCTTCTGTATACTTGCTTTTAATTTACCTGATATATAGACTGTTTTCTTTCTATTGTCCAAAAATGTACAAAAATTATCAATAAAGCTTAAGTTATGATACATGTTGTTTTTTATCGGATTCTCATCTATAACCCCAATCTGATGTTTCCAGCTCTTTTTCTCAATTTTCTTTCGCACTCCCTCTGTCTCAACATATATCTCTCCGGTGTTCATCTTGTTTTCTCCAATGAGACAGCTGATTACATCCTGCTGTACCTTATTGCTTCTGTCATATAAAACAACACATGTTCCTTTTTGAACCTCAAAGGTAATATCTTTCAAATACTCTGTAGTGATACCTTTGAACAAAATTTTACCTTCCGCACAGCTTCTCTTCAAAGAGGTTTCCGTTTTGTCCATTGAAATCGTATACGGAAGTATGTTCTGCTCAAACAATTCATCTTTCTCAAATACTTTAATAATACTGCCGTTTTTCATAAGCGCTACCCTGTCTGATATTGGAAACACTTCTTCATGGTGGTTTCCAATATAAAGAACCCCATAGCCATTTAATACCAGCCGCTTCAGAAACAGCTTAAATGCCTTAAGATCTTTTTCGCTCAGTTCACTGCTTATATTATTGATAACAATCACTTTAATTCCCTGAACAACTGCTTTAATAATTTCTACAACGCATCTTTGATATTCTGTCAGCTGGTCACCAAAATCATAGGGATTGATTTCTATATCAATTTCAGATTCTTCCAGCAGCCGGTAAAACTGCTGTGCCAAAACTTTAGAATTTATTATATATTTTCTAAATCCTCTTTTCAGTACAAATACATTATCCAAAACATTTAAATGATCTATCAGTTTGCTTTTCTGGGATAATATATAAACTTTATTAAACGTATTATCACTATATTTATAGCTGTTTACCAGCATCTCTTTAAAATATATTCTGCCGAATCTAATACTGCTGTTCTGATATAGAATTTCAAGCAGCTTCTCTTTTCCATGCTCATCAACAGCTATCAGCCCCAGTATTTCCCCTGCAAATAAATGCAGGTTAAAATTATTCAGATTCGTTTTTGTAACATCACTTGTAATAACATTCTCTAGTCTGATTATCTCATTTCTCATATTATCACTCTTTTATAACGGGAAGCACAATCTGTACATCCGTTCCGACATTCCTCAGGCTCTGAATAAAGATACCATACTCTTCTCCATATAACAGCTTAATTCTGTTATTGACATTTAATATAGCAATACCACCTTTTTTTTGTTTTGATTCCGTAATATCTTCCAAAGAATTTGTCAGCAGCTTTGTATTCAGTTCTTCCAGCGTTTCTTTCTCTATGCCCATTCCATCATCAGAAATTTTTATTAATAGTCTTTTCGCAGTATAATTCACCTGAATTTTTAAAGTTCCCTGCCCAAGTTTATTTTCAATTCCATGGTAAACTGCATTTTCTACAATAGGCTGCAGAATAAGCTTGGGTAACTTAAAACTCAAAACGGACAAATCATCCCCATATTCTATCTTCAACTGCAGCTTTTCACCAAAGCGGTACTTCTGAATAATGTAATAGTTTTCCACATTTGCCAGCTCATCTTCAAGTGTAACCATTTTGTCAATATTTGATATCGTATATCGGAAAAATGTAGCAAGGGCTTCAGCCATATTTGCCACACGGTCCATATCAGAACACAGCGCCTCACTTCTGATTCCTTCCAGAGTATTATATAGAAAATGTGGGTTGATTTGATTTTGCAATGCAAGATACTGTGCCTGTTTCTTTGACAAATTTAATATTTTCGTTTTGTCCAGCTTCTCGCTCTGACATTTATACACTGCATCAATCATATCTGAAATCATCACATTTTTTTCATACTCTTCTTCTGTAATGTATCCTTCGATATACAGTTGGCAAATTTTCTCTATTTTCTTATTGCGCCGGTAGACTAAAAAGTATCCTGTATATGCCGCTAAAACAGCACCTGCCGCTCCCACCGCCAGGAACACATAATATTTATGCTCATTGACACTAATAAATAACAGCATCAGCAGCAGAAATATGTATATAATCCCCAATATGTATATCCATATTTTTATAGCTTTTGAAATAGAATATCTATGCTTCATTTCTTCCTTCCTATCCTGTAGTTCATCGATTAGGAATATATTTTTCTGTATTCATTTGGCTTCAGTCCTGTCACCCTCTTGAAGTTCTTTGTAAAATATTTCACATCACTATATCCAACGGCTTCACATACAGATGATACATTCATATTCGTTTCTCTCAGCAGCTCTTTTGCATGGCTCATTCTTAAATCTGTCAAATATTCCAGAAATGTCACTCCAGTTTCTTTTTTGAAAAGTGAACTGAAATACGCAGAATTAAAACCAACAAAATTACTTACAATTTCCAATGTCAAACTGCGATTGTAATTTTCTTCAATATAGTATTTTGCATCACGTATCGGCTTGTTATCAAGCATCTTTTTATCCTGTACCGCCCGGCGCAGAGACCCTAAAATCTTCCTTACCAGAAAAGAAAAGATTTCATTAACATTTCCGATATTATCAATATTTTTACAGCATTCCTCAAAAAAACTATCCGCATCACTAATCTTAATGTTATTTTTCTGCATTGTAAAAAGATATAGGTTTAAAGCTTCTTTACACATCTGCATAATTTCATGTCCTGTGGCATCCTCTTTACCCACAAGAACTGTTTTTAAATATTCAAATGCTGCTTTAATTTGTGTCTCATTCAGATTTTCCAGTGCCGCACTTAGTTTTTTATTAAACTCATAAAAAACCTGGCTTTCTGCCATAACATTCAACGAAATTTCACGGCCTTCAATCATACGGTTTATACCGATTAAAATCCTCTGTTCAGTTGCCCATATTGCAGTTTTTAATGATAAATAAATTTCTTCTAACTTTTCTTTCTTTACTCCCAGACCAAACGTTATCTGGAAATTTTCAAATATCTCTTTTTGAAGAAGAATATCATTCAGCAGGTTTTGCAGCCCTCTTCTAATTTCTTTATATTGCAGCGGTTCATAATTTAAAATTAAAGTACAATAGTTATCATCAAAAAACTTTTCACATTCAAAACATATTTCTCTGATATGCCTGTCAATTCCTTGTGCAAATTTATCCTGAATATATGTACTGCTTTTTTTAGTACTTTCATCCAAACCGTCAACTTTTATGACAATTGCCTGAAAACTGCCTTCTTTGAAATTAAAATAATATTCTTTGTTTATTTTTTCCAACGTCAGCTCATCTTTTGTACGGCCCTTTTTATAAAGAACCTCCATAAAAAATGTTGTTCTTACTTTCTCCTGATTACTTTGGATTGTAATTCTATTTCGTTCTTCCTGAGTTAAGCGATTACATTTTGAAAGATATTCCTTTTTTATATTTTTTAAAACATCATATAGTTCTTTCTTTTTGATTGGCTTAAGCAGATAATCTTTTACCCCATATTGAATTGCTTGTTTCGCATAATCAAACTGTTGATAGCCGCTGATAATTACAAAAGCGATGTCATCCGATATTTCCTGTGCCCGTTTAATCAGCTCCAGCCCGTTATATCCCGGCATCCGTATATCCGAAATTACAATATCAGGCTTAATCTTCTGTATTGCTTCCAATGCCTCTACACCATCATGCACTATAGCCGATACATTCATATCCAGTTCTTCCCAATTAATCAATTTACAAATTAGCTGACAAACTTTCTCCTCATCATCTGCAATTATTACTTTAATCAAACCGAACCTCCATTTACCCAGTAATTCTTATTTTATAAAAACTACTGTAATATCCTCCCTGTTTCAGACAAATTAGATTTTCCTGTTTTTCCAGTTCTTCAATTATTCCTTTTCTTGATGGCAGGGAACTCCATGGCTCCAGGCACACATACGGTGCGTCCGTATTCGGCATATGCCAAATTCCAAGAAAGTCCATCTTCTGGTTTTCTATTTCTAACGCTTTCTTCCCTTTATCCGACCTCAGACAAATTCTTCTTGGCATATTTCTTAAGATAATAGCGTCATCCCTAAACATATC
Organism: Ruminococcus sp.; assembly: GCA_013911065.1. Lineage (GTDB taxonomy): Bacteria > Bacillota > Clostridia > Lachnospirales > Lachnospiraceae > Muricomes. The sequence goes on from JACERV010000004.1 coordinate 94,193, forward strand.
ATGATGCAGATTTATTTTGTCCTGCTGATCAAATTCAAATTTCCCGTACTTTCCCAACACAAAACAATCCTCTGACATTTCTACTCTTTCAATATTTTCCGGATTTTTAAACTGAATATAATAATCTTCAAATTTCAGTCCCTTTTCAAAGGGTACATTAAATCCCGGATGTCCGCCAACTCCAAAAAACATCTTTTTGCTGTCTTTATTTCTTACACTGTAATGTACTTCCAACTGGTTTTTGCTAAGCTTGTACGTAATGCGCACGTCAAACTTATATGGATACTGCTGAAATGTCATATTGTTACTCTTAAGTGAAAATACTATTTTGCTCTTATTCATATATCTCAGAGACAATTCTGAATCCTTCAAAAAACCATGAATCCCCATTTTATATACTTTACCATTTAGTATATATCGTTCTTGTGTAAGCCTTGCAATATACGGAAACAAGTTTGGCGCTCTGTCTTCCCAGTATTCTGTATCTCCCTGCCATAGATATTCCGTATTGTCCTTGTCTTTGATCGACCAAAGCTCTCCTCCTGCCGAATTTATCTTTATACATAATATATCGTTTTCTAATGAATATATCATATGGGTCTCTTCCTTTTCCGCCTTTTATAACTATGAGTTCAATTATAACAAATACATATCATATAAACCAGTTCTTTACTCAAATTACTACTTATAACGATGATTTCGCATAAATTTGCTTTTCCTAAATTATGCCTTATTGAACATTGAAAAGTCCCCTGACAGGCGACAGTTCATTTTATCGCCCATAGGAGACTTTTTTATTTACAGTGTGTTTTTATCCAAGCTGACCAGGAAGCACCTTCTTTTCTTTAGGTGGAAACTGCTTATCAAATTCCTCAACTTCTGCATCATCTACGAAGTATCCTTCCGGATCTTTGTAGGTTCCCACTACTCCATCAAGAAATCCTTCATCAAGCTCCTTTACCATAAAAAATGGTGCATCCTCCTCTCGAGGCATATCCGCATAATACACCCCTTTTGATTTGCCGCTGACAAAGCCAAATCTTTTATAATACTCAGGGTTTCCAGTGAGCGCCACTGCACCGCAGCCCATCTCTTTTGCTTTCTGAAGAGAATGCTTAATGATAATGCTGCCATAGCCCTTTCCCTGGTAATCCGGGAGCACACTGACAGGTCCAAATATCATAATAGGAATAATTCTTCCACCATCAGTAAAAATAGCCGCTTTACTGTACATGATATGAGCAACTATCTTATCTCCGATCACAAGACAGAAATCCAGCTCTGGTACGAACTCCGCCCTGTCCCTATAGGTATGCAGCACATAATGCTCACTGCATCCCGGCCTGTAAGTATTCCAGAATGCTTCTCTGGTAAGGTTCTCTACTTCTCTGTAATCTTTCTTTTCCTCTAAACGTAATATATAATTGTTGTTCACTTTCTTTTCCTCCATAATTTGATTGATGATTTCTCAATCGGGAGGCTCTCACCTGTTAAATTCAGACCTCCCGGCCCGTTACAATCTCCAGTGATTTCTTCATATGGCATTTACCTCATAATGTTTATTGCGATGTTTTCGTGATACTCACACCATAGTCTCGTATGGCTAAATTCCCATAAATTTACCATTGCCCTTGAATCTCATTAAAATGTATGCTATATTAATAGCAGAAAAGGGAAAGCCAAAAGCGGCCTACCCCAAACAACAATAACTGTTATCTACAAACAGCCGTCACTATTGCAGTAGTGGCGGCTATTTTCGTTTGCCCTTAAATATCTGATAACACAGACCAATAAGAGCAACAATGAGTATACAAAACTGAATCATATCAGTATATGTAACCATCGGCATCCCCTCCTCTCTTTCATCTGGAGGGGGAATCCCTCCGATAGAAGAGGATAAGCCGCCCTGCTTTGGTTTCCCTTGAAGCAAGTATAACATACAGTAGTTTTACTTACAATATACTTTATACTTGAGTTCCGCAGTTTTATCCACAAATCCTTGCTAGAATCACGCTTTATATTACATTACTTATAATGTCGCTTTTCCATCGCTTCCCAGGACATTTTTGATTTTATGCGACACCAAAGTCTTTACATTTGCTCTTCCTGCCTTCAGGTATTCTCTTGGATCAAATGCTCCCGGATTATCATGTAATACTTGTCGTACTCCGGCAGTCATTGCCAGCCGTAAATCCGAATCAATATTAATCTTACAAACAGCTGACCGTGCCGCCTGACGCAGCATATCTTCCGGAATACCAATTGCATCTTTCAACTGGCCACCATTTTCCTGAATAATTTTAACATACTCTTGCGATACACTGGATGCCCCATGCAATACAATCGGAAAATTGGGAATACGTTTTGTAATCTCATCCAAGATATCAAACCTCAACTGCGGTTTTTGGCCGGGCTTAAACTTGAATGCACCATGGCTTGTTCCGATAGCGATTGCCAGCGAATCCACTCCAGTACGGCTCACAAACTCTTCTACTTCTCCAGGCTGTGTGTATTTTGCATCTTCTGCTGATACATTTACATCATCTTCCACGCCTGCTAACTGCCCCAATTCAGCTTCTACCACAACACCCTTGGCATGGGCATACTCTACTACTTGCTTTGTAATTGCAATATTCTCTTTAAAGCTATGATGTGATGCGTCAATCATTACTGAGGTAAAGCCGCCGTCGATGCAAGACTTACAAGTTTCAAAATCCGGCCCGTGATCCAAGTGAAGTGCAATAGGTATATCATTTTCCATCAATGCTGCCTCTACCAGCTTTACCAGATAAGAATGCTTTGCATATGACCTGGCCCCTTTAGACACCTGCAGGATTAATGGCGATTTCAACTCGCCTGCCGCTTCAGTAATTCCCTGCACAATTTCCATATTATTTACATTAAACGCACCAATCGCATACCCACCTTCATACGCCTTTTTAAACATTTCTGTTGTTGTAACTAATGCCATTTGCTCCTCCTTCTTAATACAAAATCATTTGTTTTGGAATTCCATTCACATACTCTTGCTCTACTTCACCTTGTATCAGGGGTTTCAAGTAAGTAAGCATTTTGGGGGTAACATCATTTCCTTCTTCATTAATATAATCTGTTGGTACTTTCTTTTCAGCATTGGCAACATTGCAGACCGGCACAGCCTGATATTCTACGATATACGGATTATCCTGCTTTCTGATAATCGAAGCCATTACACCGTTATGACCTTCTAACGCATACCGGCATGCATTTTCGCCTAATGTTCTTGACTCACTAATGTCAGTCGCACTAGCGATATGTCCGGCGCATCTCTGCATCAGGTTGAGTTCAATAGAACGTACTTTGCAGCCGAGACTACTCCTGCCACGGTTGCATTAATTGCTGCCGTTGGACCTCCCGATTGTGCAACTAATATATTTTTCATATTTTGTCCTTTCTACTCATCGCTTAACATGCTGACTCTTTTTATATGTCTTTCATCGTTAGAAAACGGTGTTTCTAAGAAAGTATCAACAATTTTTAATGCCAGACCCTCGCCAATTACTCTGGCGCCGAGTGCCAGGATGTTTGCATTATTATGAAGCCGTGTTGCTTCTGCACTGAAACAGTCTGAACATAGTGCTGCTCTGATTCCCTTATATCTGTTTGCCATGATTGATATGCCAATTCCGGTTCCGCAGATAATAATACCCTGTTCACATTCTTTACTGAGAATTGCCTCTGCAACCTTTTTCCCGTAAATCGGGTAATCCGTTGGCATTTCCTCATATGTTCCAAAATCTATATACGCAATCTTCTTCCCTTCCAGATGTTTCATTATTGCTTTCTTTAATTGAAAACCCCCATGGTCACTTCCAATTGCAATCATAAATATCTCCTATTTCTTAGTAATAATTGTTTATCAAGTTTTTAAACACTATAATTATAAACTTCAGAAAACCATTCAAAAATGTAGGACTGCTTATCATTCTCAAGAAAGATTCTATTATATTCTTTGTTTCGATTGTACTCCCCCTCAATCTTCTCTCTTATATAGGAATGAATAGAGGGAATAATTTCCTCCATTTTATCTACTGTGTAGACATTCTCAACACTAGCTGTTTGAACTCCCGGAAATTTTTTTAAGCTCTCTTTACCACATTGGCCTTTCTTGATATTTAATACTGTAACAATAATCATTGTATTCCCTCCTGCTTCTGATACCACTATAGGTTTTCCGATATTCTGGTCACTTCATAATTTAACTAAGAAATGCCCTTTCCTGGTTCACCATGGAAAAGGCATTTCAATGTTTCAATAGTATGATTATTTCTCGATTGTTCCAAAGCCAATCTCTTCAAAATAGGTCTTTCTGACGATTGACTTCATGTCTGTTTTGTCCCGTTCAGCCATAATACGATACAGTTTTTGATGTGCTTCCAAAAATTCTTCCTCTTTTCCTGTCTCCAATATGCGCTTAACGGTCTCATAGCGGATTGCGTGAGTTAATACCCGAACTACCTTGTTAATCTTATCTACCAGTGGGTTATTACCAATATTTGAGATAGCGATATGAAACTCATTATCCGCTTCAAATACATTCTGAACATTATCAGCACCCTTGGAAATCTCTTCCCGCATCTTTTCCAATAGCGCAGCCAGATGCTCCAGATCTTCCGGAGTATATTTCTCCATTGCAACCTGCATAACTCCCACTTCCATCATCTCTCTTAATTCCATAAGATCCTTATAAGAATCTGAAGTGTCTAAAATAATTCCGTATATCATGGGATCAATCATTGATTCTCTAAATCCTTCACAAACAAAAGTTCCTTCTGCTCTCCGGATTTCCAGAATCCCCAGATATACTAATATTTTAATCGCTTCACGGACAGAATTGCGGCCTACGCCAAAGCTTTCTGCCAATTCAATTTCTGTGGGAAGTTTATCGCCCGGCCGTAATTTTCTCTGCAGCATTGCCTCTGTCAGACTATTAATCACTAATTGTACAACCGATTCACTATTTACTTTTTTAAAATAACTTTCACCACTATTTTGCATTTCCTTCTACCCCTCATCTGTATGTCCTAATGTCCTACATAGTATCATAACATTTCATTGTTAATTTGTAAACAATTTTCAGATGAAGGGAGGGTTTTCCAGGCGGCTCATGGCATGACCGCCCAGAATCTTTTTTAGGAAGAAATCATCCTAAATATCGATATTTTGAACATAACTAATCCATATGTGAACCACCGTTAATATCAATTTCTTCTCCTGTGATATAGGAAGCTTCCTTAGATGCTAAGAATACAATCGTATCAGCAACCTCCTGAGTTTGTCCCGGCCGTCCCATCGGAATTTGGCTTATCACTTTATCCGCATCTTCTTTCGGCAGTGATTTCCAAATCTCTGTGTCAATCAATCCCGGACAAACGCTATTAATCGTGATTCCCTCAGCTGAAATCTCCCTGGAAAGGTTCTTAGAAAATGCCAAAACTGCTGCTTTAGAAGCGGAGTAATGTGCTCCGCCGAACACTCCCCCGCCACGTTTGGCCGATACCGAAGAAAGATTTACAATTCTTCCGTATTTCGCTTCACGCATCGGCTTCATACAAGCCTGAGTACATAAGAACAGTCCATACATATTGACTTCAAAAATCTTTCTGATGTCCGCAAGAGTCATATCTTCCACGGTTACTTTTTGGGAAATCCCTGCATTGTTTACCAGCACATCCAGTCTTCCATAAGCATCCATTACTTCTTTAACCATGTTCTGCACTGATTCTTCTGACGTAACATTTACCACTACGCCCATGGCTTCGCCGCCTTCACTTTTTATCTCATTAACGGTCTCCTGCACCCCTGCCTCATTAATGTCAGCAATTACTACCGCTGCCTTCTGTTTTGCAAATGTCGTGGCAATCGTTTTTCCAATTCCTTTTGGAGAGCCGCTCCCAGTTACAATTACTACCTGTCCGTCAAAATCAAACATCTTTACTAACCTCTCATTCTATTTTAATAATTCTTCCGCCGTCTCTACGATGTTTTCCACTGTAATTCCATTCATCTCCAACAGCCTCTCGTATGGTGCTGACTGACCAAACTGATCTTGAACACCAATTCGTTTTACAGTTGTATTTCCCTGTTCTGCCGCCACTTCACTGACTGCACTTCCCAGACCGTTCATGATATTATGGTCTTCTACTGTAATAATCTTACCGTTATCGTTCACGCACTCCATAACAGCATCTACATCCAGCGGTTTAATCGTATGCATATCAAACAGCTTCACAGAAACGCCTTTTTTCTCCAATTCTTCTGCAGCTTTTAAAGCAATGGATACTGTGTCACCATTGGCGATAATTGACACGTCATTCCCATCCCTTAACTTTAATGCTTTGCCTATCTCAAACTCTGTATTTTCATCATAAATTACCGGGATTGCATCTCTGGTAAAACGCAAATACACGGGACCATCATACTCTGCCGCCGCTGCCACCAGTTTTTTGGCAGCATAGTAATCTGCCGGCATCAGCACTGTCATATTAGGAATGGTTCTGAGTACTCCCATGTCTTCTATACTCTGATGACTGGCTCCATCATTAGCCGGTGTCACCCCCCCATGTGAACATGCTATCTTTACACTCAAATTAGGGTAGCAGATTTCCTGGCGAATCATCTCACACATACGCAGTGATCCAAACACTGCATAAGTTACTACAAATGGAATCTTTCCACAGGTGGCAAGTCCCGCAGCTACACCTGCTGCATTTTGCTCCGCAATTCCGACATTAAGGTATTGTTCCGGCAATACTTCTCTAAAGCCTACTGTTTTGCATGATTTTCCGATGTCTGCATCAACCACATATATATTTTTATTCTCTTTTCCCAACTTTACAATCTCTTCGCCAAATCCATCTCTGGTTGCTTTCTTTGTTTCACTCATCTCATACCTCCACTAACACATCTTAAGCTGCTCATCCAGTTCTTTAATTGCCAGTTCGTACTCTTCTTTATTCGGTGCTACACCATGCCAGCAGCATTCATTCTCCATATAAGAAACCCCGTTTCCTTTTACTGTATTAGCGAAAATACATTTCGGCTTTCCGTTCTTGGTCATTTTGATGCGTTCCAGAGTATCTACAATTTCCTGCATATCGTGTCCATTGATTTCATATGTATCAAATCCAAAGGCTTCAAACTTTTTCCCTAAATGGATATTTGGCATTACTTCATCTGTAATTCCGTCAATCTGTAAGTTATTGTTATCAACAAACACAATCAAGTTGTCCAGTTGATATTTGTGCGCTGTTTGAGCCGCTTCCCATATTTCACCTTCCTGGCACTCACCGTCGCCAACCACAACAAATACGCGATAATCTTTATTATCCCTTTTCGCTGCGATTCCCATTCCAACACCGCAGGCCAGACCCTGCCCCAGAGAACCTGTAGAGATATCAATGCCGGGGCATTTCTTCATATCTGGATGCCCTTGAAGCATAGACCCTTCCTGCCTCAATGTATCCAATACTTTCTCATCAAAGTATCCTCTTGCTGCCAGTGCTGCATACTAAATCGGGCATACATGGCCTTTTGATAACACAAATCTGTCCCTGTCTTCCCAATTTGGATTCTGTGGGTCAATATCCATTTCTCTGAAATAGAGTGCCGTTACAAAATCTGCTGCTGAAAGCGAACCGCCGGGATGCCCTGACTGCGCTTTATATACCATGGTAATTACTTTTTTCTTCAAATCAATACACTGCTTTTTGAGTGACTGCACACTTACGTTCTTCATCCTTTTTCCTTTCTTAAATAAACAATAGCGAAATCTTAGGTATATAGGTCACTATGAGCAATACGATTATTGCTGCCAGTATTAAAGAGATTACCGCTTTTGAAATCTGCTTCAGGTTGACATTTCCAACCCCGCACGCTACATAGAGATTCACTCCAACCGGCGGCGTGAATAGTCCAATTGCAAGATTTACAATCATAACAACTCCAAGATGTATCAAATCAACGCCCAGTGCCTGTGCCACCGGAACAAACAATGGTGTAAATATATATAAAGCTGATGTGGAATCTAAAAAGCAGCCGGCAATCAACAGGATAATATTCACAATAATGAAGAATACAATGACACTTCCTCCAGTCATTGATTCCAGCCCGGAGCTGATTGCCACATCCAGTCTTGCCCTTGTCAACACATAAGCAAACAAGCTGGCTGCTGCTGTAATAAACATAACTGTTGCAGTGGTCGAAGCCGTGTCTATTAATATCTGATAAAATTCCTTAATATGTATTTGTTTATATATGAAAATCCCAACAAATAAACCATAAATTACTGATACCGCTGCCGCCTCAGTTGGTGTGAAAATACCACCATAAATACCGCCCAGAATGATAACTGGCATTAACAGCCCCCAAAAGGCATCTTTAAATGCTTTCCAACGTTCTGCACCGGAAGCCTTAGGGTTTGCCTTTAAATTCATCTTTCTCCCGACTATTAATGCTATGATTAATAATGCTGCTCCCATGATTAACCCAGGAACCAGACCTGCCAGGAAAAGTTGTCCGATAGATGCGTCTGCAATTGAGCCATATACCACAAAGGTAATAGATGGAGGAATAATCACCCCGATTGCTCCCGCGGCTGCCATCAATGCTGCTGAAAAGGCCGGTGTATAACCTGACTTAATCATTGCCGGTACTACAATAACACCAAGTGCCGCTACTGTTGCCGGTCCTGAACCAGAGATTGCCGCAAAAAAACAGGATACTATAACGCATACCATTGCCAATCCGCCTCTGATATGCCCTACGCAAGACTCTGCAAGAGCAATCAGTTTTCCTGAAATTCCTGCCTTTTCCATAATATTGCCGGCAAAAATAAAGAATGGAATTGCCAACAATACGAATTTACTTGTGGATGATGAGACGATCATGGGCAGGCTGCTCATAACCGTATCAAGAGGTCTTCCTGCCCCCTGCATAAGCATTGCTATAACACTGGAAGCACCAAGGCATACCGCAATCGGTGCACCAATGAACAGTAGAACTGCAAATACCAAAAATAACACCGCTGCTATCATGACTTAGCCACCTCCTCATTTTTCTCCGGGGTATTCTTAATTTCAGTGATTAAGACCTGTAAGAACCGTGCTGTTGCAAAAAATGCCCCAAATGGTACAAAAGAACCAAATATCCATTCCGGCCACTGCATTCCGGCCGTTACCTGCCCTAACACTACTTGATTCATCACCATCTTAATCCCATAGAAAAATATCGCCCCACAGAATACTGTTGCTATGGAAAATCCAATAACGTTAAGCACTTTTCTCGCCTTGAATCCGACTGCATCTGTAATAATACTCAAACCCAGATGTGCCCCTCTTTTTGCCGCAATTGCTGTTCCAAGTAAACTCAGAAGTACAAACAGATAAGTTGTAATTTCCTCTGAAAAAGAAAATGATGCACTAAATACATATCTGGATACTACATTTGCAAAAGTTAAAACCGTCATAATGGTCAGGCAGATTGATGATAATATTTCTTCAATTTTATCTAAAAAGCTCATACTCTCATATTCTCCTTCTACTTTATCTGGAAAGCTTGTTTGGCTTCTTCACCATACTTATCAATGAACTTCTGACGAGTATCTTTCATGACCTCTTTAAAAGCCGCCATCTCCTCATCTGTCAGTATGGTCACTTTCATTCCTGCATCCTCAAATTTTTGAACCAGCTCTTTTTCTTCCTTTTCCAGAGTATCCCGTCCCCATTCACAAGCTTCAGTTGCCTTCTCCTGTAAAAGTTCCTGGGTCCTTGGTTCCAGAGAGTCCCAAATCTTTGTATTTGCTACAAACAGATTGTTATCATAACAATAATTCCACAAGGTCATGTAATCTTGTATTTCACTCATTTTTGCTGAATCTGTAATGACTACACCATTTTCCTGTCCATCAATAGTTCCCTGCTGAATTGCAGTAAATACTTCACTCCAGCTCATTGCTACCGGGTCAGCCTTCAAGGTTCTAAAGAATCCCATGTACACTTCGCTCCCCGGTACGCGGATTTTTAATCCTGCAACATCTTCCGGAGTTCTGACTTCCCTCTTACTATTTGTAAGTTGGCGGAAACCATTGTGATATGAGCCTAAAAAAGTAATTCCTTTTGCTGCCAAATGCTCTGCATAATAATCACCGCCGGTTTCATCAATGATTTTTCTGGCCTCTGTATAATCATCAAATATCCACGGAACAGTAGCCGCTGCCAGCTGCTCATCGATAACCGACATGGTACTGGTTGCATATGACGCAAGGTCAACAGCTCCACCTGCAATCATCTCAATCCCTTTCGAAGCATTTCCTCCGGCCAACTGGTCATTGGGATAAACTTCAATCGTAATATTCCCTCCTGAAGCTTTCTCTACCAGTTCGGAGAATTTGTTTGCAACCCTTGTGTCCATTTGAATGTCCGTCCCATTTACGGACATTATTAAATCAATCTTTTGATACTCACCATCATCAGATGATGCTGTGCCCGTTTCGCTCCCACATCCACCAGAACATAGCCCTAACAGCAATGTAAGCAATAATAATACAGCCCACTTCTTTGCCTTCATAAGTTCCTCCCTTTTCCTTTTTGTTTTTATTCACTGTAGGTTCATCCTAACATCCTACCTTTGAGTTGTCAATGTGTTTTTTGCATATTCTATAATACTCACAGATTTAGCCTTCCCTTTTTGTGTCTTATGCACAATAGAGGTTTTATTTTGCCTAACAAAAAGGACACTTCCCATTGTTTTGGAAATGTCCTTAAGGTATACTTCTTGAACTACTAATGTTCAAGAAGGTACAAAATACTATTGAATTATAAGACTATTCTAAAGAGAGTTCAGTATAATTGAACTTCTTTATTATATTTAAGAATTTACCCCGCACACGGAGAAGTCACCCCATATGCATCCATACTGTTTTGTGCCGGGTCTTTCATGCACAGATGCACGGATGATTTCTTAAATGTCAATGGCAATGCCAGAATATTCGGGTTTTCTCCTACAAATTTCTTCTTTGCATCTGCCAGTGCTTCTTCAAATGTAGCACGTGTTTTCAATCCCATACCTCTTGCATATCCGGGCTGTTCTGCTCCTACAATATAAATCGCGCTGGTATTCATTTCTGCAATGTGCGCGCAGGACATCATGGAAAATCCATGGAACGGATGGAATGCATTGGTAAACCGGTACTTTCTTATATACTCTTCATTTGTTGCGAAATATTCGCCCAGACGGTTCATATCAGGCAGAGTATCCATATGGTCTTTTTGGAACAGTTCATATGCCTCCCTTAAATATGGCCATAATTCATCGTGAAAATAGCCATTGCACGCGGAAGAGCAGATAATGACACAACGGTCACTTATAATACGCTTAAATCTCAATATCTGGGCACTTAAAGCCTGCATCATCATGATTGGGTTGCTTCCCATACCATCCCCATAATGAAATTTCTGGGGCATACCAAATACCAGAACATCATATTTCTTTTCCGCCCAATGCACATAAGTTCTCTTATCTGCGACTTTCCAGCTTATGGGCATCATCTCCTTTGCATACCCTGAAAAAATTCCTATCTGTCTGGAATTCGTATCAAGCACGGCATCGCAGCAGAAAAATGGGTGTCCCATTTTTTCTTCCATGTGCATACTGATTTCATCAAATTTGTTCCGCATCAGGCTTCCTGCATTTACCGGTGTAAAATCCTTGCGGTGCATAACGGACGGAACGTGATGGCTGGCAATGCTTCGCCAGTTGGTGATTCCCGTAGCACTATGCTTATAGCCGCCGGAATAGCCCCCATATGGATTTCCCTGTACATGTCCAATCAAAATCGGGATATCACTTTCGAACACATAGCGGCTTATCCATACCGGGTCACCCCTTCTTGTATACCCTAAATCCACCATATTTTTTTCATCTTCGCTGTCATGGCTGATAATCTGTCCTGTATGCCAGAATTCACCGAATAATTCCTCACCAAATATGGCTTTTGCATCACTTTCCTTGCTGCGGGCATGCAGTCCATTGGAAATGATAAACATAATATCATTCTTTTCCACGCCTGCTGCATACAATTCCTTCAGCATACACTTAATGCTGACTTTTCTATGACTGGTAGGCTGCTCCCCGCCTTTTACACGGTCCGGAACGATAAAGGTAACTTTGCTCCCCTTCCGGGCCAGCTCTGTAAGCGCCGGCATACCGATTGGGTTTGCCAGGCTGTTAAGATATGCTTCCTCCAGCTTATCTTCCGGTATGTAATCCGGATCTTTTACTGTCTCTCCCTGTATAAAAATGTCCGTATGGTCCGGCAGCTCTGCTTCCATAGTACCATGTCCATATTCAAATTCTAGTTTCATAGTGCCCTCCTATTTTTCTAAGTATTGTTCCAGGATTTCCAGATATTCTTCCGGATAAAAACCAATCTCTCCCTGAAATCTTGTTAATGCAATCAGCCCGCCGTCAATCTCCGGTATGGAAGCCAGCATCTGCGCATTCTCTTTTTTTAATCCGCCCCCATATACTACCTTCATATCTCCGGTAATACTTTTTATATACCTGGCAATTTTCGTAATATATTCTTTATCAGCCGGTACTTTCCCCGGCCCGATAGACCAGATTGGTTCATAGGCAATTACAATCTTTTCTTTATTAACCCCTTCTAAACCAATACTTAACTGTTTCTCCAATACTTCCTGCCAGCGGTCCTGCTCTTCACTTTTTTCGCCTATACAATATAAAACCTCCAGGCCCTGGGCAACCGCATTTTTTATTTCTTTATTCAGCAGACGGTTCACTGCATCCACATCTTCTGTATCCGCTTCATCCATTATCATTTTAAAACGGCTGCGCTCCTCACAATGTCCAATCAAGACGGAATCACATCCCAGTGCCTTAATTGCTGCCGCCGGGCACGCTGCCGTAAATGCTCCAAAGTTTCCTCCTGGTTTCACATCTTCACTATAGACGCTCTGGCAGCCGATTTTAGGAGTTTTCATATCTCCTCTGGTTTCCATAGCACTGGCCAGATGCATCTCGGGAAAGAAAAAGGTGAACTCTGCTTCCTTATCATATTTCCTGATTTTATTTTGAACCTCATCTATGATGTAAGCCGCCCATTCATGAATTGGAGCAATATCATTTACTCCGCCTATTTCCCTTGGTACGTCGAATCGTTTTAGATTCACATAAATATGCTTCATCTCTCTATTTCCCTTCTTTGTATCTTGTTAAATCTATATATTCTTTCAGCGGTTCTCCGATTAATGGACGGCACCATTCCACAAAAGCCCCGTTTATGTCATTTCCCCGGCTGCTGATATATTCTTCGGGGAGTGTTTTCTCATACATCATCACTTTTTCAATGGGAATATCTATGATACGTATCTTATAGGTTCCATCTGGGGTCTCCTCACGTTCAAAACCTGCCATTACCCCCGTCTTGCCTTCCAATGCAAATTTAAGTGCCGTTTGTCCGGCTAAACAGGCTTCTTCCCTGTCTACGGCCGACTGCCAGGCAATGGATGCTCTTCCTGCTAGTCCCGGCTTTTCACTTCTGGCTTTGATACCCAGCTTTTTGGTTACCAGATTCGCCAGATGAGAACTGACATCGCCATAATAAACTGCCCGTTCCGTCTTAAAGATCGGTTCGACGATTGGTTCTCCCTGCTCATTTTTCAGACCTTCACTTACCACGACCACCACGCCGCCCAGTTTCTCATAAAGCTGTTTTACATCCTCTAAAAATTCTTCTTCACAAAATGCCCGTTCAGGAGGATATATCAGATGGGGCGCATCATCAGGCTTTCTCCGCGCCAAGGCTGATGCAGCCGTAATCCAGCCTGAATTTCTCCCCAGAGCTTCCACAATGCACACATGGATTGGAAGGGATTTCACATCTTCGGCAATTTCCTTTACAGTTGCCGCAATATATCTTGCTGCACTGCCATAGCCTGGTGTATGGTCAGTAACCGCAAGGTCATTGTCGATGGTCTTGGGAATTCCCACTACTTTTATTTTTGTATAACCTGCTTCTTCACAAACCTTGTACAGATTTCCGCAGGCATCCATGGTTCCGTTCCCACCATTCGGAAGCAGGTAACATATATTGTACTTTTCGATGACTTCTGCCATCTTATGGTAAGCCTCATCTGTAATCGGATACCTGGAGGAACCAATGGCAGAACCTGGAGTACCGGGAAGAAGCTCAATCTCTTCATCCGTCAGCTCTGACAGGTTCACCAGCCGTTCTTTTAAGATTCCTTCCATTCCGCCGAATGCACCGTAGACTGCTCCGATTTCAGGATGTTTTCTGGCTTCTCTTATCACTCCATATAGAGAGGCATTCATAACCGCTGTCGGCCCTCCGCCATGAACCACCAACACATTATTTTTCATTTTCTTTATAAAACTCCTTCATCTCTTCTAAGCTTCTGCAATCCACCAGATGGGCTTTTCCATAAGAACCAAATTGAACAATCAGTGTGCCGACTGCCTCTTTCACTCCTCTTTCCATTGCATTGATTAGTGTCCTTACATCCTCATGGGGTATATCCCCATACATCACAGTATCCATGACAGGTGTTAAAAACGCTCTGGGATCAAACACGTTTTTATTCATTTCCATCAACCGGTATATTTCGCCCACATGCTCACTATTCTTTAAAGCCTCATTATCCCGGAACAATTCTCTGAAATTTCTGGTCACTGCTAAACGAATATCTGTATCTACGTTTATTTTATTGATTCCACACTGAATTGCCTCCTGCAGTTCCGGCATGGAAATCCCATAAGCATCTTTTATATCCCCGCCCAGACTATTTATTTCTTCCACAATATAGCCTGGTACCGTAGAAGAGCCATGTGAAACTAATCCGCCTTTTATACCTTCATGCTGCATGCATTCTTTGATTGCAAGCGGAATTTGTTTTCTTAATTTTACATTCTTCCCCTTCGATGCACCGTGCATAGTTCCATAGGATATGGCTAATGCATCTACCTGAGTCTTCCGGAAGAAGTCAATCGCTTTCATAGGATTCG
Source organism: Ruminococcus sp. (assembly GCA_013911065.1). Lineage (GTDB taxonomy): Bacteria > Bacillota > Clostridia > Lachnospirales > Lachnospiraceae > Muricomes. The sequence goes on from JACERV010000004.1 coordinate 109,274, forward strand.
TGTAAGTAGAGTTTTCTGAGGAAACATGGTCTTCCACACCAGCTAATACTCCCAGCTCTCCTTCTACACTTACTCCCCGTGCATGTGCATATTTTACGACTTCTCTTGTCAATTCCACGTTTTCATTGTATTCCAAAGAAGAACCGTCAATCATGACCGAAGTATATCCTCCGTCAATTGCTGCTTTGCAAGATTCGAAATCTCTTCCATGATCCAAATGAAGCACTACGGGAACACTTGCTTGCTCACCATATTTTCTCACTGCATCGGCAATCAATTTTGCCCCCCGCTTTTTATCTTCTAAAGTTGCCTTCGCAAAATCCTTACAGCCGCCCATAAACCCATTTGCAAGATCTGCGCCCTGTAAAACTGCAGGTGAATGAAAGATCTCATGAATCTCAATAACTGCTTTAGCCTGAGCTACGGCATTTACATTAAATGCCCCCTGGCCATAGCCATACTTATTCGAAGCCTCTATGATTGGAGCTAATGAAATCATTCCCATAATTACACCTTCGCTTTCCCGTCTGAACCTGCCAGGCGGATGATATCTTTGATGTCTTCACGCAGCCGTTCTTCTACATAGGAAGACAACTTCCATGCATGTCCGCCATCTTTTCCCAGCTCCAGACCTTCTTTTACAAGGTCAATATACCGGCAGCGTACCTGGGTTCCAAAATTAATCTTAGCGACACCACTCTTGATGGAGCGCTTAACTAATTCATCATCCATCCCTGTACAGCCATGCAAAACAAACGGAACTTCTGTAAACTTCCTGCATTCTTCCAGTACTTCCACCCGTATATCTACCGGGCCTTTGTAAAACCCATGAGCATTTCCAATGCCGATAGCCAGCATATCCGGATTACACAAAGACAAATATTTCTTTACCACTTCCGGGTCTGCAATATTAGAAGCCCCCATCTGCCGGCCCTGGTCATCCAGGCGTGCCAATTCTCCGATTTCAGCTTCCAGCGGCACACCAAAGCAGCGGCATACCTTTGCAACTTCTTCTGTTTTCGCTGCATTTTCTTCCATAGAAAATGCAGAACCATCGTACATTATAGAAGTAAAACCTATCTGCAGCATTTCCATGCACCGCTCAAAGCTTTCTCCGTGATCCAAATGAATTGCTACAGGCACCGAAACCTGCTCTGCCATCCATTTTGCTGTTTCATAAAACCACTTATGTCCGGAATAGGAGCCTGTGTTCACATAATGGGCCAGAATTACCGGAGATTGCAGCTCTTCCGCCGCCATACAAATTGCACGGATAATATCGTAAGTTCCTCCCTGGGTATTAATTGCCGGAACCGCATATCCTTCCTTATAGGCTTTTTGTATCATTTCATAACTTGTTGTCAGCACAATATTCCTCCTGTCGCCTTAGATATTTACAATTACTTTTAAGTAGTCTGCCGGATGTTTAGCTATATCCTGGATCGTACTTTCCACCTCATCCATCTCAATTATTTTAGTAATCATCGCATCAGCAGGAATCTTGCCTTCATTCACCATTTGAATTGCCTCCGGAAACTTTTGATTCGAGTTTCTGGATGGGCACACATCGATTTCTTTCTGCATCAGCCGCACCGTATTAATGGCTACCGGATTATGGGGCCAGCCAACCAGGGCAATCCTTCCGCCGTGGCAGACATAATCATGCATCTGTTCTAAGATGAATGGGGATCCGGTACAATCAACCATTGCCTCCGGCATCTTGCCCTTTGTAACTTCACTCAAAAATTCCTGTATTCCGCCTTCCTTTGAATTAAACACATGAGGAATCCCATGATTACTTGCATAATCCAGACGTTCTTGTACTACATCAATGATAATCGGTTCCGCCCCATAGTTGATACATCCGAATGCTGCCATCAAGCCAATCACACCGGCACCGAAAATGACTACCTTTTCTCCTTTTGCTACACGTGCCCTGGTAATTGCATGCAGCCCGATTGTCAAAGGCTCTACAAGAACCGCATGTTCAAATGACATTTCATCAGGAATCTTATAGGTTTGATTTACCGGCTGCAGAAAGAGTTCTGACATCATTCCGTCTTTATGCACACCGCACACTCTTATATCTGTACAGTTATTAAACCGGCCCTGTTTGCACATATGGCATTTATTGCAGGGAATATAAGGCTCTAAAGTTACTCTGTCCCCTGCTTTTAATCCTTTGTCATTTTCTCCCACTTCCTGGATGATACCTACACCTTCATGTCCCAATCCGTTGACCGGATACTTCATAGTCGGATTGACACCCCGGTAGGCCGTTACATCGGAACCGCAGATTCCGCATTTTAAAATCTTAACCACTGCGTATCCGGGTTTTTCCTTCGGCTGCGGGAATTCTCTGACTTCTAATTTTCCGGCTTCCGGCAAACACAATACTTTCATTGTCTTATATCCTCCTGCTCCTAATCTTCAGCATCATTTTCTTTTATATAGTTCAATGCATTTGGCATAATCCCGGCACTCCACCCGCCGTCTGCAAATATAATCTGTCCCACAATATAATTGGATTCTTCCGAAGCCAAGAAGCATGCCAGATTAGCCACTTCTTCTACTTTTCCAAAACGCTCAATGGGAGAAACCGATAATATTTCCTTTTCATTTAATATCCCTTTTTTCAGCGGAGTCTCTACCATTTCTGTCTTAATCCAACCTGGTGCGATTGCGTTGACTTTAATGTTGTACATGGCCCATTCCGCTCCCAACTGCTGGGTCAGCAGATTTACTGCACCCTTGGTTATCCCATAGGGTACTCTTCCTACATTAATCATTTTCGTATTGCCTGATGAGATGTTTACAATTGCTCCGCCCCCATCTCTGCGCATATATCTCCCTACTGCCTGGCAGGTAAAAAGCGGGGCTTTCATATTAATATCTATAACTTCATCCAAAGTTGCTTCATCTAGTTTTAACGTTGGGCAAGGTCTTGCAACTCCGGCACAATTTACCAGAATATCAATCCTCCCGTACTTTCCATGTATCTGGTCAGCCATTTCAAAAATTGCATCCCGGCTCCGCAAATTAATCTGATAAAACTCTGCTCTTTCTCCAAGCTTTTCTTTCGCCGTTATACCTTCTTCTTCGAGAACATCCGCAATAATAACCCGTGCGCCCTCTTCTATATATTTTTTTGCAATACCAAAACCAATCCCTCTTGCGGCTCCGGTAATCAGTGCCACTTTATCTCTTAATCTTACATTTTCCATATGCCTTACCACCACTTAATCTTCTCAGTAATATAATTACGGTATTCAATGAATTTAGGGTCAGTAATATCACGTGGTCTTGGCAGATCAATCATGACTTCTTCTTTTATTTTCGCTGGCTTGTTGGTTAATATCAGAACCTTTTCCGCCAGATATACCGCCTCTTCGATATTGTGTGTAATAAACACTACCGTACTTCCAAGTTCCTTCCACAGACGAATAACCTCATCCTCCAGATAAAACCGCATCTTGACGTCCATCTGCCCGTAAGGCTCATCCATCAGAAGCAAGTCCGGCTTCATGGCAAAGGAACGTCCGATAATAATCCGCTGTTCCGCTGAAACAGAAAGCTCTCCAGGGTACGCTTTACGAAACTCCTGCAGCCCCATCAGGTCCAGAATCTGGTTTACTCTTTTATCAATTTCGGCTTTTGGCAATTTCTTAATCTTCAAACCGTATGCAATGTTATCTTCTACTGTCAGCCACGGTAATGCACTGGGCTCCTGAAATACAAAGGAAATATTGTGTTTGCTTGGATCCGCAGGTACTCCATCTATGTAGAGATCTCCTTCACTTGGCATATGAATTCTGGTTAAACAGTTCAGAAACGTACTTTTTCCACAACCTGTCGGTCCTACTACGCAAACAAATTCTCCCTTATGGATATTAAATGACATATCATCCAGCACCAATAAATCACCGAATCGTTTTGTCAGATTTCTCACTTCTACTTTTACATCTCTTTTTTCCTGTTCGAGCATAGCTGCCTCCTTAACTATATGGACAAGTCCGTATTATCTGAAATAACCGTACGCAGATCAAGAAATTCTTTACTTACCATATCCCTTGGCCTTTGCATATCAATCGGATACACTGCTTTCACCTTAGCGGGACAATCGCTCAAAAGAATAATACGGTCTCCTAAGTAACACGCCTCTTCAATATTGTTGGTTACAAAGATAACCGTACGCTTTTCCTGCTCCCAGATTTTCAGCAAATCTTCCTGCATCTGATATCTGGTCTGTGCATCCAATTTACCAAATGGTTCATCCATGATTAACAGTTTCGGGTCGGCTGTATATGCCCTGGCAATTCCGACACGCTGCTGCATCCCGCCTGACAATTGTTTCGGATAGTAGTTTTCAAATCCCTCTAAGCCTACTAATTTAATATAATGCCTGGCAACTTCACGTCGTTTTGCTTTCTCCACCCCTTTAAATTTTAACGGTAATTCTACATTTTGAATAACCGTTTTAAAAGGCATCAATGCTAATTTCTGAAATACCATTCCGATTTCAGGGTTTAATCCCTTCCACTCTTTGCCGTCATAAATGATTTTCCCTTCCGTCTGCTCTTCCAAACCGGACATAATATTCAGCAGCACCGTCTTCCCGCAGCGCCCCGGCCCTAATACAACCAAAAATTCTCCGTCACAGACATCTAAGGATACATCTTCAATCGCTGTAAAATAATCTTTTGCTCCAAAGAAGGTTTTGGATACATTTTCAACTTTCATTCTGGTTTTTAATTGTTCCATGGGCATACCACCTTCTCAAGTTTTTGCAGAGACACTGAAAGCAGTGCTCCGATAATCGCAATTGTTATAACAGAAACCAATACAAGTGCCAAATCGCTTCCCTGCCATCCGCGGGTTACCAAAGACCCCAATCCTTCCTTTGCACCCAGCATTTCCGCTGCAAGCACTGTAGTCCATCCGGAACTCACCGATGTACGGATTCCGGCAAAGATAGACGGCAATGCGGTAGGTATCACAATCTCTTTCAGTATCTGTATATTTTTTCCGCCGAAAATCTTTCCAACCTGTATATTGATCTTATCTACCATTTCAATTCCAGTAGAAGTATTGATTACCAGCGGCACAAAGGTTCCGATAAATACCAGCAATACTTTTGGGAACTCACCAATTCCAAACCACATAATAATCAGCGGTATCCATGCAATTGGAGGGATGGGACGGATAACTTCAAAAATACTCCCGAAGAATGCTTTTGCCTTTCTGCTCCATCCAATCAAAATACCAAAACAAATGCCAAATGCCCATGCAATCATAAGAGCAATAAGCACGCGCCTTAAACTTGCCGCTGCATGTCCAATCAACGTAGTTTTCGCAATTGGTTTTGTAAATGTTAAAAGAAACCTTTCCCATACTGATTGCGGCTGAGGCATCAATTCCGGATGCACTCCCGAAAAGAGTATCCAGCCGCCTGCGATTAGTCCAACCGCCAGAACCGGTAAAGCCCAATACAGTACGGCATGAACTGTTTTATTTCGTTTGTAAGATTCATTCATTTCTCTTTCCCTCCTAGCGGTTTACTTTCCAACGAAGGAAATATTTTTCTGCACGCGACAAGAACATTGAAAGAACCGCTCCTACTGCCCCGATTACTACCATACCTACGATTACAATATCCGGCCTTGCAACTGTACGTCCAATCTGTATCATATATCCAAGTCCGGCACTTGCAGCAAGCATTTCCGCTGCCACCAACGTCGACCATGAATTGCCAAGTGCCACCCGGATGCCCGCAAATACCATGGGCAGTGAAGACGGAACTCCAACCTTTATAAATATCTGCCAGTTTGGCGCTCCAAATGTCTTTGATACATCAATTAATGTCTGACTGGTCAGTTTAATTCCCGTATAGGAGTTAATCACACAGGGAACAAACGCCGTAAAAAATATAATTAATGCCTTTGCCTGTAAACCGACTCCCATCCATACAACGACCAGGGGAATCCAGGCAATGGGCGGGATCGGGCGGATCAATTCAAAAATAGGACGGATAAACCGGTCGGCATAAGTCCACCAGCCCATTAAAAGTCCCAGCGGTACACCGATTACGATAGCTGTTAAAAATCCGGATAATGCTACTTGCAGAGATGCCAGAATATTTACACTCAGCACATTTCCGTCCGGCGCTTTGCTGCCTAACTTATCAATTAAGGTGTCAAGAATCGTTGTCGGTGCAGGAAGCATCCTTGCTTCTACCCACCCCAGCATGACTGCTAACTGCCATATAACTAAAACAGAAAGTATACCTGCCGCACTCAGCAGGATATACTTTATGTTTTCTTTCTTTTGATTCTGACGCCACGATTGCATTTTCTGTTCCAAACTTTGTTTATCAATCATTTTTGCGCAGTCTCCTCTTCTACGTTCATTTCGTTTATACTATTCTGCACTCTGCACATCTTTTAACAGCTGCACATCTGTATGACCTTCGAATTTTCCAAGATCATCTTTCGTGTAGTTCCCTACTGAAACAAAAAATTCTAATACATTCACCAGGTTCTGCTCCATTACAGTCAGCTCAGAACCTTCTGCCGTATCTTCCATCATTGCAATTGCCTCATCTAATGTATAATAGGTGTCCGCTTTCACATATTGGCTTGCAGTTTCCGGGTCCAGAGAACTTCCGTTTTCGTCGTTCATATCCACGCAATAATCTACCACTTCTTCCTCATTGTTTCTCATCCACTCCAAAGTCTCAAAGTATACCTTCAGGAATATCTTCATTGCTTCATAAGTATCTTCATCTTCATAGCTGTTTTTATTTACTACAAAGTTACACATCAGACCGGAATCAACTAACGGACCGCTTGCTACTGCGGTATACTTATCATCCTGTTCCAGCATCTTGAATGTTCCGCCGCTTCCTGTCAGTACGCAGACGTCACCTTCCCCTGCAAGGAATGCACTATAAGCAGTTGCCGGGTCCATTGCTACGAAAGTAACATCATCCTGAGTCAGTCCAAACCCCTCTAACATTTTAATCAATACATACTGGGTAACACTTCCGGTATTGCAAAGAATGGATTTTCCCCTCCAGCTGTCTGCATCTCCGTAAATTTCATCGTTGATAGAGTTATTTCCTGTCCCTGCTGCCACGATTTCGGAATCATTTCTTGCAAAAACATATTGAGTTCCATCATCTGTGTTGCTTGCTCCGACTACTTTCGCATCATACCCCAATACTCCCGCGAATACACCGCCAACTCCCGTACAGCCGATATCCCATCCGTCAGAAGATAAGGATTCCATCTGCACCGGCCCGTTTGTAAACAAAGTTTCCTCAATCGTTAAACCTGCTTCTTCAAACAATCCTTTTTCCTGTGCAATATATACAGGCAGGAAATTTAAGCTTCCTCCAATTCCCGAAACATTTAATTCATATTGTGCGGTTTCTGAACCGCCTTCAGAACCGCTTCCTCCTTTGCTGCTTTTTCCGCATCCGGCTAATGCCCCGACCAGCAATGTAACGGAAAGCCCCAACGCCACTGCTTTCATTAACTTTTTCAATCTCATAATCTTCCTCCTATATGTTTGTTTATTTTCCCGATTTATTCGGATTGAATTAATTGGATACTAGCATTTCTTACAACAACTTTCAACACATTTTTACCCAAACGTTTGCTTTATTACCAAAAACGTAGTATGATAATTTTTAATATTATATACAAAATTAAGGTTTTTAGGAGGTAGCTATGACACTAAAAGAAATTGCAAAAGAAGCTGGTGTTTCCATCTCTACGGTATCCAGGGTGATTAATGACAGCAATTCAAAAGCCGCCAGCAAAGAAGTGCAGGAACGTATCTGGGAAATTGTGCGCCGGACAGGATATACACCTAATTCTGCGGCACAAAACCTAAGAACATCAAAAAAAGGGAAAAGAAATAATTCACGCGCCTTATCCTGCTTATTCGCCCGTACACCAAACGATCCCAATGATCCTTTTTTTTCTACGATTGCAAAAAACGTTGAAATTGAAGCCTACAAGCATAATTACATTATGAAACTATCTTTTACATCCATTGATATTACAAAGCCGGAGACTTGCCGGTTAATCCTAAATAATGATGTGAGCGGTGTTGTCATTCTTGGACGATGTGATAAAGCAACTTTAAAGTTTCTGCGAAAATATTTTAATTATGTTGTTTACACAGGATTAAATGAAATTGACGCAAACTTTGACCAGATTCTATGCAGTGGATATGACGTGAGCTTATGTGCTATGGAATATTTAGTTGAACTGGGACACCAGCATATTGGATACTTGGGTGAAGTGTCTTCAGAAAATCGTTACGTGGGATATAAAGCGGCAATTGAGCGGCATCAACTGCCTTTCGACAATTCTTATGCCTGCTCCACTCCGTTTTCTTCCATCGGAGGTTATAACGGTGCCATGAAACTTTTAGATTCCCAGCCGAAGCTGACCGCTGTTTTCTGCGGCAATGACATGACAGCAATCGGTGCAATCCGGGCAATCAAAGACCGGGGATTAAAAATTCCCCAGGACATTTCTGTCATCAGTATTGATGACATTGATGCTGCCCAGTATCTTTCACCTATGCTGACTACCGTACATATTCCTCTTGAGGAGATGGGAAGGCAGGCAGCAAAGACAATCATCGACCGAATCAACGGCGGGCACACAACACCGATAAAAATAAACTTCCCATGCTATCTGGCTAAACGGGAAAGCTGCGGCAAACCACGAAAACAGTTATAACAGGTCATTGAAAAAATTGATGGAATACTGTCAGCCGGGAAAAGATCTAAGACTGCATCCCTATATCCATACTTCCGGAACGGAACCCTTCCAGATCTAATGTGATATAGTAGAATCCCTGCTTTTTCAGAAATCTAATAATCTTCTTGCGGTTCTCAATAAAAGCGGGGACCGCTTCTTCATCTATTTCTATTCGGACGATCTCATCATGTATCCGCAGCCGCACATTGTAAAAGCCCAACTCCTTAATCATTGTTTCCGCTGCTTCAACCTTTTGCATCAACTCAACAGACAGCACCGTTCCATAGGGAAAACGCGTAGCCAGACAAGGGGCTGAGGCCCGCCCGGCTGTGGGTATTTGATACTCTGCGGCAACTCTGCGCACCTCTTCTTTCGTCATCCCGGCATCTGCCAGGGGGCTTATAATTTCCAATTCCCTAAGTGCCTGGATTCCCGGGCGGTACTCATGTAAATCGTCCTCATTCGTTCCTTCCAGAACGGTTGAGCTTCCAAGTTCTCCGGCCAGGACCTTCAACTGTTCGAATAAATACTTCTTACAGCGGTAGCAGCGGTCCGGCGGGTTTTGCGCAATCCCTGCTTCCTGGAATTCATCCACATAAATCACCCGATGAATCGCTCCCATTTCCTTTGCTGTCTGCTCCGCCAGTTTCAGGTCATTCATGGGGTGCAGTCTGGTATGTACTGTCACCGCATGTACTTTATTCCCTTGTTTTTCAGCCATAAGACAGGCTAATTTTAATATAAGGCTGCTGTCGGCCCCACCGGAAAATGCAACAACACAGTCTTCTTTTGTATACCTTTCCATCGCAACCAGAAGCCGGCTGCATTTTTCTTCATAATTGTTCATTATTTTTCCTCCAAACTAACTGATCATCAACGCCCGTACAAATCCGGGGCAGTCATACGTTCTTTTTCCGCCTCCCAGGCCAATCTTTTTCACTGTAAATTCCTCAGGCAATTGTTCTTTCGTCCGAATTGCCGCTGCGATTGCTGCTCCGGTGGGGGTTATCAACTCTCCAAAACAATCTGTCACATGCAGCTTCAATCCATTTTCTGCTGCAATATTGGAAACTGCGGGTACAGGAATCGGCAGGATTCCATGCCTGCAGCGGATTGTTCCCTGTCCATCATACAATTCTGTTATGATTACATCATCGATTTCCAGACTGTCGATACAAACAGCCGCCGCAATGATATCTACGATAGAATCCACTGCCCCGGCATCATGGAAATGCAATTCCTCCAGCGTGGTCCCATGTGCTTTTGCTTCTCCCCGTCCCAAAATCTCGAATATCTTCAAAGCCAGTTCTTTTGCCGTTTCTGTAATCTTGCTCTGTGCGATGATTTCGCTGACTTCTCTAAGTCCGCGCTGTACGTGATGATGTGCACCCTTATGTCCATGATGGTATGTGTTCCCTTGTTCATAATTGTGCTCCTTATGATGGTTATGATTAGAATGCAGATATTCCATGTCATGGTCATGATTTTCATAGGCTGTATCCAGCATTACATTAAAATCACATACATCCAGACCGCTCTTTTCTACGCGGGAAATCTGAACCCCAAAACCTTCCACGGGAATACTGTTTAATGCCTCAAGCAGCATATCCTGGTCCACCCCCAAATCCAAAAGTGCTGCTACCACCATATCCCCACTGATTCCCGATGTGCATTCCAAATATAGTTTATCCATTGATTTCTACTCCTTTCCGATACCTGACTATAAAACAAAAAGAAACCACAAAAAGACTCCGGCTTCTGCCAGCATTCCCTTTATGGTTATGTTTTATTATATATGTATTACGGGAAAAATACAAGCCCATTTCACCCAATCGTTTGCCTAATTTTCCACAAAAACCGCATAGCTGAATTATAATGAAAATCTCCATATATTGTAGATATTAATAAGGATAATCATACTCATCACTCCGATAAACAGCTGATTTACCCTTCTTTCTTCTATCCTGCAGTTCAATGCACTTCCTACTGTTCCGCCCAGGATTCCCCCTATTACCATTACTACAAAATAGCTGATATTGACCGGAGGTAAGTTGCCCGCAGCGATAACCTGAATCAGACTGGCGATCTGTGAAAACATTATAATATATATAGAATTAAGCGCAGCCTCCTTCGTACCCATAGAAAAAAAGTATACCAGTACTACAAGATTGATGGGACCTCCGCCGATTCCCAGGAAGCTGGACAGCAGACCTAATAACAAACCGATGATAATATATATGCCGATATTATCCCAGTTTTTTGTCTTGATTTTTTCTTTAAAAAGAGTATACAGTAAGGTTCCGGCGGTTATCAACAGCAGCACGATTGCCTGGGTTCTGCCTACCAGTGCTTCATTATTCAGCCGCAGCTTTAAAGATTGAAAGAGCATCTTTCCGAATATACCGCCCAATACCGCTCCGACGGCCAGAATAGAAGATACCTTAAGATTCAGCTTACTGCTGCCTTCTTTCATGTTTTTATAAAGCGAAACAGCCGACATCGATAACACAGTACAGCCGGATAGAAAACTAATGCTTGATACGCTCATAATTCCCATTGCATCCAGTACTGGTTTAATAATAACGCCGCCCCCAATTCCACAAATAGAGCCTACGATGGATGATAAAAAACAAACAATAAATACAACAAATAGTAACGGATTCATGTTCCCCTCCTGACTATTGTCATTATAAGTTTAAGGAGAACAATATACAAACCATTTTTACGAAAACGTTTGGGTAGTCTTTCATATTAGCCCGGCTTCTTTTCAGGCTGCAATTAACTGCTGCTATATCTTAAATCTCAAAGGTTTACAAGTAACAACTCGTGTTGTATAATTAAGTTGTTACTTGTATTTAGATTAAATATAAGGAGGTTTTGATGTACGACACTATAGCAAAAATAAATAACTCCGAGATTCAGCATGGCTTTCTTAACAAAAGAATCTATCTTATGCATTTGCACAAAAGGGACGTGCCTGGAATCTTAGATGATTTAGAACGCTTGGCGGACAGAAATAAATACACTAAAATATTCGGCAAAATTCCCGCCTCCTGTTGGGAACCCTTTTTAAAACGCGGTTATATAAAAGAAGCGGTTATCCCCGGGTTTTTCGGAGGAAATGAAGACTGTGCCTTTATGGGAAAATATATAGACAAAAAAAGAAGTCTTTCCGTAAATCAAGATATCAATAAAGAAGTGCTGGAAGCTGCCTTGAAAAAATTAAAAGAAAAAAATATGGAGGACTTTAAACTGGCAAAAGAATTTACTTTCAGAAAAACCAGGCTTGAAGATTCCGGAGAAATGTCCATGATTTACTCAAAAGTTTTTGATTCCTACCCCTTTCCTATTTTTGACCCAGAATATCTGAAAAAAACTATGGGTGAAAACATCGTTTATTTCGGCATTTGGAAAGAAAACAGGCTCATTGCCCTCTCTTCCTGCGAAATGGATATGGACGGAGAAAGTGTGGAGATGACTGATTTTGCGGTTTTGCAGGATTACAGAGGATATAACTTTGCCTGCTTTTTGCTTAATCAAATGGAAAGGGAAATGAAACTCAGACAGATAAAAACTGCCTATACAATAGCGCGGGCCGAATCCTTCGGCATGAACTGCACTTTTGCGAAATGCGGGTATACTTTTTCCGGCACACTTATAAAAAACACACAAATAGGCGGTAAAATTGAAGATATGAATGTATGGTTTAAAAAGCTGATTTAAAATTGTTTCATACCCTTACAAAATAACCTATTTATCTGTTCACAAACTCAAGGAGGTTTTTGATGAATAACAAAGCAGTAACAAAACGAAAAAAGGACGTTTCGATTAAAGAAAAGTTTTTGGAAAATATAAACCCCCACGAATGGGACAACTGGAAATGGCAAATGAGAAATCGGATAGAAACCGTGGAGGATTTAAAAGAATTTTTGAGTCTTACGCCCGAAGAAGCACTTGGAATAAAGAAATGCCTCAACACCTTAAAAATGGCCGTCACTCCCTACTACCTTTCTCTAATAGATGTAAAAAACCCTAATGACCCCATAAGAAAACAGGCCATCCCAACTGACTATGAGCTTACTCTTTCCGACTGCGACTGTGATGACCCACTCCATGAAGAAGCCGACTCCCCCGTTCCGGGACTTACCCATAGATACCCTGACAGAGTGCTGCTGCTTGTCACCGATAAGTGCTCAATGTATTGCAGACATTGCACCAGAAGAAGGTTTGCAGGCCAAAGCGATAAATCTCTTCCTATGGCACAAATTGAAAAAGCCATAGAATATATTGAAAGAACTCCTGTAATAAGAGATGTTCTTATATCCGGCGGTGATCCTCTTTTACTTTCCGATGAAAATCTGGAACAGATAATAAAAAGGCTAAGGGCAATTAATCATGTTGAGATAATACGCATCGGAAGCAGAGTTCCTGTTGTAATGCCTCAAAGAATAACGCCGCAGCTTGTTGATATGTTAAAAAAATACCATCCGATATGGCTTAATACACACTTTAACCATCCAAACGAAATTACTGAAGAATCAAAAAAGGCATGTGAATTACTTGCAAACGCAGGAATACCTCTGGGAAATCAAACCGTTTTATTAAGAGGAATTAACGACTGTATGTACGTAATGAAAAAACTAATGCATGAACTTGTAAAAATAAGAGTAAGACCATACTATATATACCAGTGTGACCTTTCAAACGGTATAAAACATTTTAGAACTAAGGTTTCAAAGGGCATAGAAATCATTGAGGGCCTTAGAGGGCATACATCAGGATTCGCCGTCCCAACCTTTGTAATTGACGCTCCCGGCGGTGGCGGAAAAATCCCGATTATGCCAAACTATGTTATTTTAAACGCGGAAAATAAGATTATCCTCAGAAACTTTGAAGGTGTAATCACAACATATACGGAACCCGATGATTATATTTCGGAATGCACCTGCGAAACCTGCCTGGATAAAACTGACCAAAAATCAATAGGTCTTTCAAAGCTCATTTATGATGACGAGACTTCGCTTGAACCTTCCGGGCTTAAAAGAAAAATTCGCAGCGATAAATGGCATGCATCTTAAGGTTAAAAACAATTTTCCTCTCCTGGCTGTAAGCAATTATGGGCAAGAGGGGTTTTTTAATTCTGTAATGTTCATAGTGTGGATATATTTTCGAACTCCTCTGGACAAAGATAACAATATTGTCCTTCTTTCATTAGGTTGAATTATTTATTAACCACATTAACTGGGTTCCCACTGAGGAATTCCTTTAGATTATTAACAGCAATATCCATCAGTCTCTGTCTGGACTCCTTCGAAGCCCAGGAAATATGAGGTGTGATAAAACAATTCTTAGCTTTTAGCAGCGGATTATCTCCTCTGATAGGCTCTGTAGATACAACATCCAGACCTGCCGCTGCTACTTTCCCACTGTTTAAAGCATCTGTTAAATCCTGTTCTACAATAAGCGGCCCACGGGAATTATTCAAAATGATAACCTCATCTTTCATTTTTGCAATAGAATCCTTGTTAATAATTCCTTCCGTCTCAGGGAAAAGCGGACAATGCAGCGCAATTACATCCGATTCCGCCAGAAGCTTTTCAAGATTTACATACTCACATGTTTTCGACTCCAATGCAGGATTTTTATATGCATCATATGCCAAAACCTTCATTCCCAACGCTTGAGCGATTCTTCCGGTTGTCTGTCCAATCCGACCATATCCGATGATGCCAATCTTTTTACCGTCTAATTCTATCAGTGGATAATCCCAGAAACACCAGTCATTATTTGTCTCCCATCGGCCTTCCTGTACAGCCTGACTGTGATGCCCAATATGGTGACAGATTTCCAACAGCAGCGCAATCGCAAACTGACCCACAGCTGCAGTTCCATATGTAGGAATATTTGCAACAGGAATACCTTTTTCCCCGGCTGCATTCACATCTACTACATTATATCCGGTTGCCAGAACTCCTACAAATTTAATCTCCGGACATCTGTCAAAGACTTCTTTCGGCATAGGCGTCTTATTTGTAAATACAATCTCTGCGCCGCCGATTCTGCTGATTGTTTCTTCCACATCAATGAGAGACGTCCGGTCATAGACCTTACATTGGCCAAACGCTTCCAGTCCCTTCCAGTTTAAATCTCCAGGATTCAGGGTATATCCATCTAAAACTACAATTTTCATCTGTTTTATCTCTCCTTATATCTGTGGATTCTCCGGATGCAGCATTGTTGCTATTACTTTATCCTGTACATCCTCATTCCAAATCTGTTTCCAGTCTTCTCTCATAACCAGTCTGTTGCCCAGTCCAATGGCTACCTTGCAGGCATCAGATACCGGCGGATTTCCAGGGATATATCCAAGGAAATTTGCAGAAAGATTATAAATATGTCCAGCCAGGAAGGAAACTGCTGCTTCTTTTGGTATCCCTCTTCTCTCCGCTTCTTCCACCGTTTCAGCCATTGCATACAAGCATGTAGCCCCCAGCAGCTCTACCAGTGTAGGCTCCAGAAATGCAATTTGCTCAGAAGTCATAACATATGCGTGCTCCACAGGTTCGTACATCTGTTTCGCCACCTCAACACACTGGGCAAAACGCTCATCATCTCCCTCTATTTTGGACATTACTATATCCTGTTTACCGCCCAGTCCACCGAAACGGTCCTGGCGTGCTTCGTATGTATCCTGATCCAGGAAGTAAGACGGATGGCATGGATGCGCAACACCAAATGTACAATCCTCCCTCAGTGTCAACTCTTTTGCAACTGCAGCGGCAGGGTCCAGGATAATAAATCCGGTGCCGGGTTTTAATTGAGGTACGTAGATTGTTGACAGCTTACCAATTAATGTATCAGGCACTGCAAAAACTACAACATCAGATTTTTCCAGTGCTTCCTCGACAGGAGTAGGTTCAAATCCCCGCTCCCTGATGCTCTTGATTCCAGCTTCAGATGCTTCTACCATCAGCAGCTCGAACTCCTCCGGCTTTTTAGCCAGGTTATTGCTCGTTCTCGTTCCCATCTTTCCGCCTGCACCAATAACGCTTACTACTATTTTACTCATTATCTTGTCCCCTTTTCTATTGTTATTATCTGCCTGTCTGGCAGCGTATTTGTCTTACTTCAATCCTTCAGCTACAACCTTTGCTATATTTTCTGGTGAGAACCCGTATACATCTGCCACCTCTTTTGCTGGGCCTGATTCACCAAAAGTAGTCAGCCCAATGCGTTTTACACTCTTTGGAGCATTCTCAACTACCAGTTTGCTGATGTATGCCCCCATACCGCCGTTTACATTATGATCTTCAACTGTTACGATTTTGTCTGTTTTCTTAATTGCTTCCAGAATCTTAGACGGGTCTTTTCCATAAAGAATGTTAATATCACCTACTATCACATTGATACCCTGCTCCTTCAGTATTTCTGCTGCTGTCAGAACACGGTCCAGCACAAAACCGCTGGATAGCAGTAACGTATCATTCCCATACTCTTTCAGAATACGGATTCCATCCATACTGAAGGTGGTGTCTTTGTCATATACTTCTGTTTCTCTTCCGCTTCCTGCTCTTACATATACAGGCCCCTCAATCTCTGCTGCTGCTTTAACAGCATGATACGTCTGCGGACCGTCTGCTGGTGTCAGGATTGTATAGTTTGGAATATTTGAAAGAATTCCCAGATCCTCATAAAACTGGTGGGTAACGCCCTCTCTCTCTCCACCCAGAAGACCGGAGTTGATTCCTACAAACTTAACGTTCAAGTTTGGATATGCTACAAACGTTCTCATCTGCTCACATGCACGCATTGTCAGAAAGCCGGCGTATGTACCTACAAATGGAATCAGGCCCGTTGCAGCCAGGCCTGCTGCCGTGTTTACTGCATTCTGCTCGGAAATGCCTACTTCTACATACTCTTCCGGATATAACTCCGCGAATTTTGTTGCTCTCATCGCTTTCAGGGAATCCGGGGAAACAAACATAATTCTGTTATCTTCTGCTGCCATATCAATAATCGCCTGAGCAAACGCCTCTCTCGTTCCTTTGAAATCTGCCATTATTCTGCACCTCCTAAGATTTTCACTGCTTCTTCGTACTGCTCGTCTGTTGGAACACCTTTGTGCCATGCATTATTGTTTTCCATATACGGAAGTCCCTTCCCCTTAACACAGTTACATACAATAACACTTGGTTTACCCTTTGCAGCTTTTGCATTAGCAATCGCCTCTTTGATAGCGTCAATATCATGACCATCTATCTCCTGTGCATGCCACTGAAATGCCTCAAATCGTTCCTTGATGTTATTCGAACCTATTGTTTCTTCGATAGGGCCGCCGCTCTGCCAGCCATTTTTATCAACAAATACAATCATATTGTCCAGATTATGTCCCGCTGCGGAGTTGATTCCCTCCCAACAGACACCTTCCTGCAACTCACCGTCACCCACAATCACAAATACGTTATAGTCTTTTTTCTTATATTTTCCTGCTATAGCCATACCTGTTCCGATAGAAATACCATTTCCCAGAGAACCAGAAGTCATATCTACACCTTTTGTCTTATTCATTACAGGATGTCCCTGAAATACTGTTCCCAATGCTCTTAATTTAAAATCTTTAATCTTCTCACCAAAATATCCTTTTTCGGATAATGCTGCATAATAGATAGGGCATGCATGGCCTTTTGATAAGATGAATCTGTCACGGTCTTCCCACTGTGGATCCTCCGGATTAATATTCATTTCATCGAAAAACAATGTTGATACAATATCCGCGATGGATAATGCCGGACCTGGATGACCGTCCTTTCCCTTATACACCATATCTACTGCAAGAAGGCGAAGGTGATTGGCCATTCGTTTTAATTCTGCTGTGTTCATATTGAACCCTCCTTAATAATTTAATAATTTCTCAGAATATCATTGACCACTTGTGGAATCTTGAACTCTTATATACGGATGAGTTCATGCAAGATAAATTGCTATATTACCCTCCTAACATTCCAGGCAATGCCGTAATAATTCCCGGCACAAAGGTCATCAATAACAATGTTGCAACTTCTATTCCCAGATAAGGAATAATCTGCTTACTGATTTTACCAATACTGGTATCTGCAATTCCCGATGCCACAAACAGGTTTACAGCCATCGGCGGCGTTATCATACCGATTGAAGTGTTAATGATGATAATAATACCAAGGGCAATTGGTGATAATCCCAGTGATGCCGCAATCGGCAGTAAAATTGGTGTTACCAGCAGGATGATGGACTGTGTCTCCAGAAAACATCCCAGGAATAACAGAATCACATTAATCATCAGCAATAATATGTACTTATTTGTAAATAACCCCAGTACACTGGATGCAATCAGTGTTGGGATATTCTGATTTGTCATAAACCATGCGAATGGTGCAGACATACTTACCACAAACAATACAACTGCTGAACTGACTGCTGACTTTTTAAAAATGGTATAAATATCTTTAATTGTTAATTCTTTATATATAAATACGCTGATAATAAACGCGTACACACAGGCAACTGCTGCTGACTCAGTTGGTGTGAACAAGCCTCCGTAAATGCCGCCAAGAATAATTACCGGCATAAAAATTGCTAACAGAGCCTCCTTAAATGATCGTAAAAATTCCTTTGCTGTTACTTTTCCGTTTTCCGCTGCATCATATTTTCTGCAGATAACAATATTTGTAACAATCAGCACTACTGCCAGCAGGATTCCCGGAATTACTCCTGCCATAAACATAGTTCCTACAGAAACGGATGCCGTTACTGCATATGTAACCATTGGAATACTTGGAGGAATTACTACGCCAAGTGTACCCCCGGATGCTGCAACTGCTGCAGCAACATCTGACGGATAACCTTTTTGTTTCATACGTGGTACTGTGATTCCTCCGATGGCTGCTACTG
This sequence comes from Ruminococcus sp., assembly GCA_013911065.1. GTDB lineage: Bacteria > Bacillota > Clostridia > Lachnospirales > Lachnospiraceae > Muricomes. Next base: position 127,978 of record JACERV010000004.1, read on the forward strand.
TGGCCGGATTGGAGCCAGATATCGCCCCAAAGAATGCAGATGCCACAACTGTAATGCAGGAAAGGCGCCCCGGAATTCTTTTCATCAAAATTTCTATAAAGTCAATAAGTCTTTTGGAAATGCCTCCTTTTTCCATGATATTCCCTGCCAGAATGAAAAACGGCACCGCCATTAGAGTAAAATTATCTGCCTGAGTGAACATTCTCTGGGCAATCGCCGGGAGAAGATTAAGATTTCCGCTAAATAAAATTGCTACGCAGACTGCAATACCAAGACAGATAGCTATTGGAACTCCGATAAATAACATAAGAAACAGTACGCCGAATAAAATTCCTATCATTCTTTTTCCTCGCCTCCTTTACGTCTCTATAATTTCTTCTTTATCTGTTACTTTTAAATATGTGTTATACGCATAGCACACCGCCATGATAATTAATCCTAACGGAATGGACAGATACATGAACCACATCGGCCATCTTAAACTTGGTGTTATCTGTCCACTGGCTATCTGCTTTTGCAAAATAGTAATTCCATAGTAGGAAGTAAAAATACTAAAGGCAAATACCAGAATCGCATTAATTACGGAAATAACTTTCATTACTTTCCTTGAACAGAACAGCTCAAGTGCCTCCACACAAAAATGTTCTCCATCCATAGCCGCCACACCGATACCCAGGAATATTACCCATATCATACAGTACCTCGCCAGCTCCTCTGCCCAGGTGATTACAAATAAATTCGTAAAGCGTGCGACAGTCGCTGCAAAGATCACCACACACATGACAATTGTCAGTGTAACCAATAAGGTTTCCTCAACCTTCTTCAGCCCTTTAAAAAATTTCTTCAATCTATCCACCTCTGTTCAATTTATTTTGTCAGTTTGTCTACAAGCTCCTGGTTTAATCCGAGACTGCCCGCCTGTTCATATACTGCTGAAGCTGCCTCTTCCCATACCGCTTTGTCAACTTCTGTTACAGTCACGCCTGCATCCTTCATTGTCTGAATTGCATCCTCACTATAGCCACGGCTATATTCTCTCTGATAATCTTTAGCTTTTTCAGCCGCATTATCAAATGCTTCCTTCTGTGTGTCGGTCAGACTATCGTATGCGCTCTGGCTAATCATCAACACACACGGTGAGTAGAACAAGTCAATCATTGATACATATTTCTGTACTTCATATACCTTTGCGGATTCAATAATTGCAATCGGATTTTCCTGTCCATCTACAGTACCCTGCTGAAGAGCTGTAAATATCTCGCTCCACGCCATTGGTGTTGCGGTCGCTCCCAAAGTATTATAAGTTGCCATATGTACGTTATTTTCCATCGTACGGATTTTCATGCCCTTCAAATCGTCTGGTGTTACAATTTCTTTTTTGTCGTTTGTCACCTGCCGGAATCCATTCTCCCAAAAGCCAACTCCGTATATTCCCTGTGGCTCTAACTGTTTCAGAAGAGAAGTACCAACCTCTCCATCAAGAGCTGCATAGGCTTCATCCTCACTCTCAAACAAATATGGCAAGTCCAAAACTGCGAAATCTGACACAAAGTTTGGAATGGGGCCTGTAGAAATCAGACACATTTCCTGCACACTCATTCCTACGTTTTCCATCATGTCACGTTCATTACCAAGCTGAGAGTTCGGATAAATATCCAGAGTCATCTCTCCATCACTATATTCTTCCAGGAGAGACTGCATTTCGATAAGACCTTTTACGTAATGCCCCTCAGGAGCAGTCGTGGTTCCCACTTTAAAACGAACCTTTGCAGAGTCAGAACCCATCAGTGTATCTTCACCTTCAGCACTGTCTGGCACTGCAGCATCTGCTGCTATTCCGGAAGAATCTGCAGTGCTACCGCCGCCACATGCTGTTGTCGATAAAGCCATTACTACACCCAATAAAATTGCGAACATCTTTTTCCTCATAATCCATCTCCTTTTCATTCATATGTTTTACTTCAAACGTCTGATGTCTAATGTATATCACTTTTTTATATAGCAGTCAATACTTTAACCAAATTTTCTTTATATTACATTTTTTATTTGTTAATTTTGCATAATTTTCTTTATATGGAATTGGTTAAATGTTCTTCATCAAATATTTGACGTTCTTTGTTTCGATATGCTACAATTCATAAGTGAAGTACAGATTCAGAACCCGAATCCCTAAGGTGGAGGAGAAAAATAAAATATGTAGTTGTTTCAAGAGAGGGGGTATACAATGAGTAACTTATTTGAACCCAGTAAGCGTGAATCAGCAGTAGATATAGTAGTAAACAGTATTAAGCAGTTATTAATAGACAGGAGATTAAAACCTGGAGATAAACTCCCCAGTGAACTGGAAATTTCAGAAGGGTTAGGTGTCAGCCGGGGTTCTGTCCGTGAGGCCATGAAAATCTTGTCGGCATTCGGACTGATTGATATACGTGTCGGAAATGGTACTTATGTATGTGAAACTCCGGGAAATGGTATGCTGGATTCCTTTTTGTTCAGCTTCTTTGCCTCAAACCCAGATATTCAAAATCTCTATGAGCTCCGACATGTGTTCGAAATTGATATACTTGAATTAATCCTCGTGCACTATGACGAGAACAGCAAAGAACGGAAAGCTCTGCGAAATAATGTGGATGCACTGGAAGAAATGATGATGACAGGCGCAAATCCACAGCAACTAATAGAAAACGATTTGGAATTCCATCGTTTGCTTGGCAAAGCCGCCCATAATCTGCTGATAGAAAGGATATATAATTTTATTATTGATTTTATGGAACCGTCTATTGCTTCTACTCATAAAAAGCAGCACGGCGAGAATGTATACGATGTTCATAAGAAAATTATTGATATTATCGATGCAAAGGACAGCTCACGGATTGAGGAAGCAATTACTTTTTCTGTGGGAACATGGTCACTCCTCCAGTCTCCAGAAAACACAGATGAATAAAATCGAACGGTTTTATTGATGTTTTCGTTCAATTTGTATATAATCTAATCTTTGACAGTTCAAATGCGGAGAATGCTGTTGTTATCGGCATTCTCCGCATTTTTAATTTTGACTTTATCTAATCAAATTTTTCTCTGTTTTACCAAATAGGCTGTAATCTTTATACATATTTTCCTTGCCGGCTGCAATCAGCTGCTGTATGCTTCTCGCAACTGCGCAATATCTAACTTTTCACTTACTCATCATAAATTTCCCGCTTTCCTTTAATTGCGGCGGCAATTGCAGTTTCTACTCCTTCTATCGCCTGTGCCTTATCGTGTTTAACCAACGCGGCAAAGATATAATTCGAGCTGCTGCAAACAACCTCATTGCCATACTTTCGGATAAACCGCTCCCATAATTCCAATACCGGTACTCTAAACGACCGGTAAATTAATGGAAGAAGCGTATTGCCGCTGATCATCGTTATCTCATGGTAAAACTCGAAGGCGGCTGCGGCTGCCTTCTTCGCATTTTTGTCTTCAACCAATTTCATCTCCTCAAGACGTTTCTCTAAGTTTTTAAAATTCTCATCGCTGCCGTTTTCTGATGCTAGTTCCACGGCTAATTTATCGACAACCATCTTCATCTCCAGGATAGACCGGATATCGTCACGGCGGAGTTGCCCGCCATTATAATTCATAATCGAGAGTAAGGTTTCCACTGTTCCGTAACGGCGGTAATCAAGTACGAAAACCCCTGACCGCGGCTTCACCATGAGAAACCCCTTACGCGCCAACTCGGCTATTCCACTGTTTACGACAGCTCTGCTAACTTGCATCTTTTCCGCCAGCTCTCTTTCAGAGGGTAATCTCTCACCGATTTCCAGTTTTCCGGATAAGATCATTGATTCTAGTTCTTTCACGAATAGTTCTTTTAAAGTAGGGGCATTTAGTTTTGCAAAATCCAAAGTTTTAGTTCTCCTTTAGCAGTATTTATTGGAATTGGTATGTCCAGATACCAAATTTATATCACAATTTGAGATTTATTGCAACCAGTCATTACTTAACTTGTATATAAAGACAATTTCGATTGATATTTGCTTGACAATCTTAGATATAATGTCTAAAATCAAATTAAAACAGGAAATTGCACTACTGGTATGTCCAGATTTTTATTGTCAATTTCTTAATTTATGAGGAGGGAAGTTATGTTTACTTTTAATTCACAAAACCCACTTTCGATGTGGCTGGTTTGGTTCGCCGTCTTCGCTGTCCTGTTTTTGCTCAACGAAGTCAGCCGTCGATACAAATGGGTTGGCTTTGGGTGCTTTGTCATTTTGCCCCTCGTTTTATCAGTACTTTGGTTCACCGTTCTAAAGGAATCTACTTATCTGGACTGGTTCCATTTGGCCAAAGTATACTCATCAACTGCTGGTTGTATCGGCTTTTGGTGCATCCGTCATCTGAGAGGCACGAACAAGAAAACCGGTAAGGCCTGGCGCTTGGCTGACAATAAGATTGCTCTATGTTTTCCACCGCTGATCCTTGCTATCAACATCGCAGAGGCTGTGGCAAGGGACTTTGAAGTCGGCAGGAAATATGCGGTGATAGCACAGGATATTACTGCTGATACTACGGTTAACTTAATGGGCGGCTCCTGGAATTACATAAATGCCATCGCCGGAATCATTAATATTATTCTTATCACCGGTTGGTTCGGCATCTGCATTCGCAAGAAGACAAACAAAGACAGCAGTCAGGATATGCTTTGGCCCGACATGCTCTGGTTTTACATCATTGCCTATGATTTGTGGAACTTTGCTTATACTTACAACTGCCTGCCACATCACGCCTGGTACTGCGGATTTGCGCTTCTGCTGGCCCCAACTGTTTGTTCCTTTACCGTTGGGAAGGGTGCCTGGCTGCAGCACCGGGCCCAAACACTGGCACTTTGGTGTATGTTCGCCCAGACCTTTCCACTTTTTCAGGATGAAAGCCGGTGGCGTGTGGACTCAACTTACAACGAAACCATTTATTTCATTGTCAGTTTCGCAGCTTTAGCAGCCAACATCGCTGTGTTAGTCTACATGATTTACAAAGTGAATAAAACCAGACGTAACCCGTACAAAGGTGAGCTTTATACCGACCTTAAAGCTTATCAGAAAATCAAGGCTTTAGCCGAATAAGGAGGAGTGTCTTGAAAGAATTTCGTGTTTTAGAAATCAAGGAAAGCGTCTTTGCCGATAATAATGCGGACGCTGACCGCCTGCGTAAAGAGCTCAAAGAAAGCAACACTTTTTTACTGAATCTGATGAGTTCTCCCGGGGCTGGTAAAACCAGCACCCTTGTTAAGACGATTGCAGCTCTAAAGTACAAACTGAATATTGCAGTAATGGAGGCCGACATTGACTCTGATGTGGACGCCGCCACCATAGCCGCGACCGGAGCTAAAGTGATTCAGCTCCACACCGGCGGAATGTGCCATCTTGACGCCGATATGACCCGCCAAGGGATTAAGGGACTTGATGCCAAAGACACCGACCTGATCATTCTGGAGAATGTGGGAAATCTCGTCTGTCCCGCCGAATTTGATACCGGTGCTGCGAAGAATGCAATGATCTTAAGTGTTCCTGAAGGTGATGATAAACCACTAAAGTACCCTTTGATGTTTCAAATATGCGACGCGCTGATTATTAATAAAATCGACACCATTTCCATGTTTGATTTTGATATGGACGCCTGCATTAAAAGGGCCAGAAAATTGAATCCAGATATTAAAGTCTTCCCCCTTTCTGCCAAAACAGGCGAAGGCATGGAAGCCTGGACTTCCTGGCTTTATGAAACAGTTACCGCAAACCAGGAAATAAATTAAAAGGAGAAATACATATGGAGCGAGCAATTACAAAAATGTATTTTCCGGAAGGCTATGAGTGTCAGTATAAGCAAAAGGTAATGGACTTCGTGAACATGCTGGGCCGTAAGGATCCGAAAAAGAACGGTTATCAGTGGGATGATCCGGAATATGTAATCTTGGAACCTGGCGTAACCGATGAGATGGCTGAAATCGGCCTGGCAATGGGTTATTACACCAAACGGACTGCCAAAGAAATGGCCAAAATCACCGGGAAATCTGAAGAGTATTGCCATGAGCAGATGATGAAGCTGGCCGAATATGGCACTACTTTCGTAAATGTCATCGATGGGGTGGATACTTTCTGGCATGCCGAAAGCTGGATTCCGGGTATTATGGAAATGGTTGTCAATAACTTGGAGAATGTCCAAAAGTATCCAGTGGTTGCCTACGCCATGGAGGCTTATGGACGGGTAAGGGGCCCGGCAAGTTCCGGAATGTTCCCTCCGGGAATCGGCCTTATGAGGGTAATTCCTATTGAACAGGCTATCGATGGCAATAACAAAAAGGTCAGCTATGAAGAAGTTTCCAAGTATTTAAATGACAATACCATCTTTTCCTGTTCCCCATGTTCCTGCCGGACAGACAGGGAGGCTATGGGTGAAGGCTGCGGACACTTAAAGGAAGATATGTGTATTCAAATGGGCCACGCCGCCGAATATTACATCCGCACCGGCAGAGGACGGGAAATCACAAGGGACGAAGCCTTCGAGATTATTAAAAGGGCAGAGGAAAATGGGCTGATGCACCAGATTCCCAATATCGACGGTTCGGGCAAAACCCATGCCATCTGCAACTGCTGCAGCTGCTCATGTCTCTCCTTACGTTCGGGAACCATGTACAAGAACGTTGACATGGTGCGGTCAAACTACGTTTCTACTGTGGATAAAGAAAAATGCGTAGCTTGCGGCCAATGTGTAGAGCACTGCCCAATGAATGCTATGAAATTAGGACAAAAACTCTGTTCAAAAGGCGACGTAACAGAGAATATCACCACCACGGTAACACCAAGAGATTTTGATCTGGATCAAAGCGACTGGAACATCGACTACCGGATTAACCGGGAGGACGTTGTGGATACCGGAACCGCTCCTTGTAAAACAAACTGCCCGGCGCATATCGCTGTTCAGGGGTACATCAAGCTAGCAGCTCAGGGGAAATATACCGAAGCATTAGAACTCATCAAAATGGAGAATCCTTTCCCGGCTGTCTGCGGCTATGTCTGTAATAAGCGTTGTGAAGACGCTTGTACAAGAGGTGATATTGACGAGCCTATTGCTATCGATGATATCAAAAAGTTTATTGCCCAGCAGGATTTAAATAAAGAGACCCGTTTCATTCCTAAGAAGCGGCATGACTATTCAGACAAACAAATCGCCGTGATTGGTTCCGGGCCCGCCGGTTTGTCTTGCGCCTACTATCTGGCAGTTGAAGGATATGACGTGACCGTCTTTGAAAAAGAAGAAGTTCTTGGGGGTATGCTGACCCTGGGTATCCCTAGCTTCGTTCTCGAAAAAAACATCGTCAATGCTGAAATCGACATTTTAAAAGAGTTAGGCGTCAAATTTAAAACCGGCATTGAAATCGGCAAAGACAAAACTTTAGATGATCTCCGCAAAGAAGGCTATAAGGCTTTCTACGTTGCCATCGGTGCACAAAGCGGACGTAAAATCGGTGTTGACGGCGAAGATACCGATGGTGTAATCTCCGGTATCGACTTCTTGAGACAGCTAAACTTAGATGAAACCAAGAAAATTTCCGGGAAAGTGATCGTTATCGGAGGCGGGAACGTCGCCATCGATGTGGCCCGGGTAGCCACCCGTGCCGGTGCTGAAGAAGTCAGTATGTACTGTCTTGAAAACAGAGAGCAGATGCCGGCGCTTCCCGAGGAAATCAAAGTGGCGGAAGACGAAGATATCATCATCAATAATTCTTGGGGACCGAAACAGATTCTCACCAAGGACGGCAAAGTAACCGGTGTAGAATTTAAGAAGTGTGTATCCGTATTCGACAGCGAAGGGCGCTTTCATCCTCAATATGACGAAAATGATACCATTATCGTCGCTGCTGATTACGTTTTATTATCTGTGGGGCAGGCAATTCATTGGGGCAATCTCTTAGAAGGAACCTCCTTAGAACTCAATCGCAACAATACGATTCCGGTTGACAGCTGGACCTATCAGAGTCAGCATCCGGATATCTTTAGCGGCGGCGACGCTGTAACCGGCCCGCGCTTTGCGATTGATGCTATCGCTGCAGGTAAACAGGGAGCTATCTCCATCCACCGATTCGTACAACCGGGGCAGGATTTACGAATCGGCCGCAGCCGCAGGCTATTCATTGAACTGGACAAAAGCAAAGCTGTCATTAACAGCTATGACAACACTCCGCGGCAGCGGGTACCTCACGAAAACGGACGCAAATCTAAAACTACTTTCCGGGATCTAAGCGGCAGCTTAACCGAAGAACAAATTAAAAAAGAAACTGAGCGCTGTCTTGGCTGCGGCGCAACCGTAGTGGATCCTTACATGTGTGTCGGCTGTGGAATGTGTGCAACGAAATGCAAGTTTGATGCAATTAAGTTAGAAAGAATTTATGACGGCGAGGGTGTGGAATTTCTGAAGATAAAAAAAGCCATTGTTCCTCACGTTATTAAGCGCAAATTAAGAGTGAATACCAAGAAGCTTTTTGGAGCAAAGAAATAGTATGCATGAATTAGGAATTATGTATCATATCGTGGAACAAGTAGAGCGGGTGGCACGGGAAAACCGAATAACGGAAATAGAAGCTTTAGTTTTACAGGTGGGGGCACTGTCTTCTGTGGTGCCCCGCTACCTCTACGCCTGTTTTCCGGCAGCGGCCGACGGCACTATCCTGGAAAACACCACCCTCGAAATAGAATCCCTTCCGGCAAACGGTATTTGCAAAGAATGTGGGACGGTTTTCGATACAATTGAAAACCTTAACATGTGCCCAGACTGTAAAAGCCGGAACTTTGAGCTCATTAGCGGAGGCGGCTTTTTCATCAAAGAAATAAGAGGGGCGTAATGACGCCTCTCTTTGCCCTACAGGTTCTCTTTCATAAAGCGCTCAAGGGTCTCTAATGCCTTATCTTCATCAGGTCCATCTATTGTGACAGCAACTTCTTCCCCACATTTTACTGCTAATCCCATTACTCCGAATATCCTTTTGCCATCCGCTTTCTTATCACCCTTAACTATTTCGATATTACTATTATAATGTGCTGCTTCTTTGACAAACAGGCCAGCCGGTCTGGCGTGCATTCCCAAGGGATCTGTTACTGTATAAGAAAATACTTTCATCACAATTTTTCCTTTCTTCTTAATCTATCAACTAATTTGAATGCAATATTTGAACGAACTCTTCCGCTGACCCAGCATTAAATAGTGCTTCACTTTTTTCCTCATCCATCAAAATATCCGAAAGCTCACCCAGTAAATCTAAATGCGTATCGGCATCTGTTGCTGATAAAGTGATAATTAATTTTACCGGATCCAAAGCACCTGCGTTAAAATGAATTGCCGGATCGAGAGTTGCAAAGGTAATATCCGTATGAAGCGCACCGCATTCTGTTCTCGCATGGGCCAGTGCGATATGTTTACTAATAACAATATATGGTCCATTTTCATGCACCACCTTAATCATCGCATCTATGTACCTTGATTCTATCGAGCCCTTTTCCAATAAAGTCTGAGAAGATTTTCTAATAGCATCTTCCCAATTATCTGTTTTTAGTTGTATCAAAACATCCGAAGCAGTAATCCTATCCAATAGCATTTGGTTCGTCCTCCTTAAATTCATCCATTATTTCTGAAATACTGACAGTACTCAGACTTTCTGCCTGTTTATAGTATCCGTAAAAATCACTGGCTTTCGTAACATCATTTGGAACTACCAACACTCTCATTTGAGCATTAACTCCAGCTTTAAGACCATTCTCCGAATCTTCTACTACCAGGGCTTCCGACGGAGTAATAGCAAGTTGTCTGGCTGCCTCCTGGAACAAATCGGGAAAAGGTTTAATTCTTGTAACGTCCTCTGCCGTTACAATGATATCGAAATATTCCATCAGGCCCAGTCTGCTCAAATGACTTAACGGCTTCTTCCTCCCAGCAGAAGTTGCAAGGGCCAGTTTCAGGCCCTTACACTTAATCTCTTGAATAAATTGCACCACACCCTCTTTGGGAGGAAGTTGATTACTTTGTTCTATAAATCCTTGTATCACATCTTCTCTGAACTGCTTTCGGTCCACAACAATTTTTTGCTTTTTTTCCAGTTCTATAAATAATTCTTCTTCCTGAGATCCGACACAAGTAAGAAACTCCTTCACAGATAATGGATAGTTCTTATTTTTCTTGAACCAGTCTTTGTAAATTTCATACCAGACTACTTCCGTGTCAATAATTACACCATCAAAATCCATAATCACTGCTTTTAACAAAATTTACCCCTTTCTTAGTCTGCCGCTTTTTCTCTTGCCTCTTTGATATCCTTAATCAGTTGTTCATATTCAGGAGCATTCAGATAGTCGACAATTTCCACAAAATAGCATCCACTTTGCTTCTCTTTTACCCTGGCCATTAAAGACTCATGAGAAACAATTACCTGACACTCGGCCGGCAGATTATTTACAGCCACATGGAACACCTTTATATCATCAATGCCCGCAGCCCTCAGCTTCTTCTGCAGAACACCTGCGCCCATGGCACTTGACCCAAGTCCTGCATCACATGCATAAGCGATTAACTTGACATCAGCAAGATTATAATTTGTATTTGCCTGATTCTCAAAGACGGAAGAAATGCGGCTCTCCTTGCCTTTCATTTTTTCCATTTCCTTGACAGAATCTTTCAATTGACTGTCACTGTTTTTTGCCCGCTTGACTAAAGGTATGGCAATCAAGAAAGTGACTATTGATGAAACCAATATGGAAATAATAATTTTTAATCTGTCTCCCTCTGCTGCCATCATCATAATTGAGATGATACTTCCCGGTGAGGCAACACCAATGAGACCTACCTTAAAGATACTAAACATTAACGTACCCGATGCACCACCGGCAATCAAGGCGATTACTAACGGCGGATTCATCAGTACAAACGGAAAATAGATTTCATGAATACCACCAAAAAAGTGAATAACGCCGGCACCATAAGCGGTCGCCTTTGAATTCCCCTTTCCAAAAAACATATAGGCTAATAACACACCTATACCGGGGCCGGGGTTAGACTCTAACAAAAACATCACAGATTTTCCCAGTTGTGCAAGCTGAGTCGTACCCAATGGAGTTAAGATGCCCTGCCCGATCGCATTATTCAAGAAAAGTACTTTTGCCGGTTCAATAAAGACTGCCGTAAGAGGCAGCAGTTTATGAGTAACCAGGAAATCTACACCGCCTGCCAATACACCTGTGAGTGATGAGATTGCCGGAGCTACAAACAGATATCCGATTACAGCCAGTGCACCTCCGATTAATCCAGAGGAGATGTTATTTATCAGTAATTCAAATCCCGTTGGTATTTTCCCATCAATGGACTTATCAAATTTCTTCAGCAGCCAGGCACTTGATGGTCCCAAAATCATTGCACCGATGAACATGGTAATATCAGACCCGATAATTACCCCTATCGTGGCCACGGCACCGATAACACCGCCGCGGAATCCATATACTGCATTCCCTCCGGCAAAAGCAATCAGCAAGGGTAATAAGTACGTTAACATTGGCACGATAAAGCTTCTTAACACCTCATTATCTATTGCAATTCCTACTGCAGTCAAAATTCCCCATGCCATAAAAGCACCTAAATTTGGAATAACCATCCCACTGAGTTTACTGCCAAAATTTTGTATTTTAACTTTAACTGACATCCCTTTCCCTCCTTTTAAGTTTTTCAACTTTTATAGTTCCACTTCCCGCTCCTCTGCAATTGACCGCTCAATTGCATCAACCACTCTAAGTGAATCATACGCTTCTTTTGGTGTGATAATGGACTTTGTGCCACTTGCCACGTTATTGATAAAAGCCATAATCTCCTCTGCCAAATCACCACATAATTCACCATTCACATAGTACCAATGACGGGTATCCGGATATTGCACCTTCTTGTCAGTAACAAACCGCACTCCGTTGTCACATGAATCTACATAAGCCACACCTTTCGTTCCAACCAGTTCTAATTTATCATCAATTATGGTCGGTGATGTTTCCGGTAAAACCCAGCAGGCTTCCATGCACGCAATTGCACCATTTTCATAAGTTACAATAGCATAAATCACATCATTCATTCCGTTTTCCTTTAGCAGCACACTGCGGCTTTTGGCAAATACTTTCACCGGCTCACAACCCATATACCAATTGATATAGTCAATATCATGAATCATTACGTGCATGCTTAAATCGGAAGCCCCTACATATCTTCTGGGCCCAATAATCGGACTGTTCCGGCGGCAATATATATGTATGATGTCACCCAGTTCCCCCTCATCAAGTCTTTGCTTAATCATCGCAAACCGCGGGTCATAGCGCAGAAGAAAACCAACACTGAATACCTTGTCATAATCTTTTGTCAGCTCATACATAACCTTTCCATCTTCCAGTTCCTTCGCTAATGGTTTTTCCAGAAGTATATGTTTGTTGTTCTTCACTGCAATTTCAACTGCTTCACGATGCATATTATCCGGAAGTACAATACTGACTGCTTCAATTTCCGGGTCTTCCAGTAACTCTTTGTAATCTTTGTAACCTTTGCAATTAAATTCCTTTTCTGCTGCAGCCCGTTTTTCATCATCATATTCACAAATTGCTGCCAGCTCTGCCTGGGGCAGTTTCTGATAGACCTGTGCATGATAAGTCCCCATTTGTCCGATACCAATTACTCCCACTTTCACTGCTTCCTTCATATTACTCTTATTCCTCCTTCTTCTAAATGATATTTATGACAGGCACAGCATCTGCTGCCGTATCCATATCCATCTTGCCTTTTATTCGCAGGTTTATTTTATTGATTTCTGTCTAAAATAACATGTAATGTAGAATCATATGTCTCTTCACTTCGCTTCTTGTTTTCTCTGATGTAACTGGCATATAAAATATCTGTCATAATAAGCACTGGAAACTGAGGTGAAATTATATTGCCATAATCCAAGTTCTTTTTGACTGATACCAGGACCACTTCATCGTAAAATTCTTTCTCTGCATCATGCCTTTTTGAAGTAATCAGAATCGTAGCTGCCCCGCGCTCCTTTGCCATATCCAGCGCTGAGATAACTTCTTTTGTTGCCCTGCTGATGCTGATGCCAATGACCATACAATTCTCATTCAGCCTGACAGAATTCACTGCCAGCATATGGGGATCCGTTATTGCCTCCACATCTATGCCCAGCCGGGTAAACCGCATTTTCATTTCATTTGCCGCCAGTCCTGAACTCCCCATCCCGTAAACAAATACACGGGGTTTTTGATTGAACAGATGTACAATCCGCTTAATCTGTTTGCTGTCAATCAAAGCATAGCTTTTGTTCAGCAGCTCCTCGTACGTATTTAATGCTTCTTTAATATAGCTCTCAACAACTTTTGTTTCTTTAGACAGTGTTTTTTTGTATTGAAAAATAAACTCCCGGTATCCGGGAAAACCTATCTTTTTTGAAAATCTGGATAAAGCAGCTTCAGAAACATATAGCTGATTGGATATACTTTTAGCCGAAAAATCTAACTCTTCCCTATTATTAATAAAAAAAGACGCAATTCGTTTTTCTATATTTGTAAAGTTATCACTATTGGACTCGATAATGGGAATAACACTATTCTCAAACTTTGCCATCTATCCAAATTCCTTTCTTATGAATTTCCGCAAGGAATGCCTTGCTGTATACAGAAATTACAATACGCTCCCAGCATGCCCGCCTGATTTCCATTTGTGGCAAATAGCAGCTCTGTATTTTTCCCGACTGATTCTATCAAATGTTCATCCAGCCTTTTATTTAATATGTCATACAAATAGTTTCCCTGGGCGGTTATACCACCTCCCAGCACCACAGCATCCGGATTTATAACATAACAGATATTAGAAATGCCCCGGGCCAGATAATCACACATCTTTTCAATCGCCAATTCGCATATTTTATCTCCGCTTCGTGCCAATTCAAATATTTTTTCTCCATTGATATCTTTTATTTTCTTTTCTCCGGCCACATTTTGGATTAATGCACGAGTCGAAGCCAGGTCTTCAAATTGCACGTCATTTATTTTCATGTAGCCAACTTCACCCGCATAATGGTTAGACCCGTGAAAGACCCGGTTATCAATTAATATGCAGCAGCCGATTCCCGTTCCTATTGTCAGGCAGATAGAAATATGTTTGTTCTTAGCCGCTCCGTAATACATTTCTGCTAACCCGGCACAGGCAACATCATTTTCAACCTCACAGGGAATCTTAAACCGTTCTTCTATCAACTGTTTTATGTTCGTCCCTGTATAATTGGGGATATTGTCATTCGCATAAATGATTGTTCCGGCTTTATTGTCTACCACCCCGGCAGTGGATACTCCAATCCCTGCCAACGTCTGACCGTCCAGATACGTCTCCACAACTTTCTCTACTTTATGTACTACATGTGCTCCGCCAAGATGCGCTTCACTCTCCATTAAATGGTAATCAATGATTCTTCCATTTTCATCAATCAGGCCATATTTAATCATTGTTCCGCCAATATCAAACGTCAAATACCTGTTCATACGCATTCCTCAGCTAAGGCAACCTCCTGGGCATACTGCCTGGTTATTAACTGTGGTCTGGTAATTGCACTTCCTACTACCACACAATAGCATCCTAATTCTATAGTTCTTTTGGCCTTTTCCGGAGTGTTGATATTCCCCTCTGCGATTACCTTTGCATCAACATTTTTAATTATTTCTTTCAAAAGCTTGAAGTCATCTTCCTCAATACTTATATCTTTACTTTCCTCTGTATATCCGACTAAAGTAGGCCCAATAAAATCAAACCCTAACAAATCTGCATAAATAGCTTCTTCAAGTGTTGAACAATCAGCAAGCAGCATTTGATTGGGATATTTTTCTCTTATCAGTTTCACAAACGCCTGTAATGATTTTCCATCCGGCCTTTCTCGATTTGTTGCGTCAAGTGCGATAATATCTGGTTTCACTTTTACCAATGCATCAACCTCTTTCATAGTCGGGGTTATATAAACTTTGCTGTTTTCATACTCCTGTTTTATAATACCAATAACCGGAAGATTCACATTTTTCTTAATTTCTTCTATATCCTCTACAGAATTAGCCCTTATTCCTCCTGCGCCTCCTTCCATCGCTGCTCTTGCCATTCTTCCCATAATGAACGGTGAGTGCAGTGGTTCCGTTTCAAGCGCCTGACATGAGACAACAAGTTTACCCTTTAAATCAGCAATCCTTTTATACATAGCGTCCTCCATCCACTTACTTAATCACTCTTTTATCCAATTATATATATGTCCGCAAGTAATTTCAACATTATCACTATTTATGATAGTACTTTCATTTTATTGGCTTTATTAAACAATACTCGTTAATTACAGCGCACCAATTCAGTATATATTGCACAAATTCTCAGGAAATCAGTTTCAATTCTACGAGTGCTTTTTTCTCTGTTATAAGCGTCAACAGCCTGTATATCCCTTGAATATGAAGCTTTTAACTTTTGTACAATCTAATATTCAGAAGTCAAAAAATGAGCGCATAAGCCAATTTCCAGCTTACACACTCATTTATACACACTTGCTCTATCCATTAATAATAACCTTCTGCAGGTTTAACTCTTTATCAAGCAACACTAAGTTTGCTATTTTACCGCTGGCAATACTGCCATACTTATCGTCAATTTTCAATGCCCTTGCGGGATTCATCGTGGCACAGGCAATGGCATCTTCTAATGGGATTCCCATATCTATTACTGCTGTCTTCATACAATCCATCAGATTTGTAACTGATCCGGCTAAGGCCCCGCTGGAAACTAAAGCAGCACGATTTCCTTTGACATCCACATCCAGGCCGCCTAATGTATAACGCCCGTCTGCCATTCCGGCAGCCCGCATACTATCACTAATAAGAATGATCCGGTCAGCACCAAACATTTCAAAGGTAGCACGCACCATAGATGGGTGTATGTGGACGCCGTCACAAATCAGCTCTACCATAACATGTTTGCTGTCAAATGCTGCCCCGACAACACCTGGTTCCCGATGCGAAAAGGCCGGCATCGCATTATGCAAATGAACAACATGAGAAGCACCGTTATCAAAAGCTGCTTTCGCCTGCTCGTAATTAGCATTGGTATGAGCCAAAGATACAGAAACTTCGCCTTTTACTTCCTGAATAAAAGGAATCGCCCCATCGTACTCAGGGGCTATACCGATGAACTTAACCAGCCCTTTGGCGGCCTTTTGAAAACGCCGAAACACCTCCACATTATAAGGAATAATATTTGAAGCGTCCTGCGCTCCTTTTTTCTCCTTGCTAATAAATGGCCCTTCCATATTGATGCCCACCAGACGGGCACCATCTGTATTCTCATAAGAAGCATTAATCCGTAAAATCTCTTCTAAAGTCTCTACCGGCAAAGTCATGGTGGCAGGAGCAATAGAAGTGACCCCGATAGAAGCCTCATATTTCGCAATAGCCTGAATAGCCTCTAAAGTTCCATCACAAAAATCATAACCCATACATCCATGAAAATGTAAATCAATTAGTCCGGGAATGGCATAAGCACCATTTCCGTCAACTACATCTGACACTGACTTCCCATCGTTAACAAATCGTCCCTCTTCAATAGCTAAATCACCAAAATGAAACTTTTTATCTTCACGGTAAATTTGAATATTCTTAATAATCATATCATTTCCCTCTTCAGAACCACACTATCCATTTACTCAATCACTCTTCTTTATAAGATTATATATATTTCTGCAAGTAACTTCAATGCTATATCAATTTGTGACAGCACTTTCATCGCTTTATCCATAACGCACAACTTATATTAATTGAAATTCATTATTATGGTTAGTGTTACACAAACTTTCAAGAAACTAGATTCTTACCTTGAACTTAAACGCCCAGCCCCCAATTCTAAGCAGAGCCGAAATAAAGGCCAATATCGTAATTATTATGTAAATGACAGTCGTAACAACTCTAAACTGTCCATTAGAGAGCAAACATTTAAACATCAGTATCATCATTGGAAACAAATAAAACGATATTGCCACAGCTCTCCCTATCATATCAAAAATAAAAACCTTTTCATTTTTTTCATCCCGTACTGAAAGAAAAGAGGTTACCCAAAATTCCAGAAATTTAAGTATAATGATTACCAACATCCACCAGGGGAATAGCCGTTGAAAATACAAAGAACAGCCTGCAGTAACGATAAAGAAAAAATCGGATACTACGTCAAAAACTGCGCCTAATTTGGTCTGGGCATTATACTTGCGGGCCAACTTTCCATCAAAAAAATCTGTTATTGCAATAATTGCAAATAAGATACCGCACCATGCACTTCTATGATTATCCGAAAATAATGCGGCACAGAATATAACAGAAAGAGGAATTCGCAGCAACGTCATAGCATTTATTAGGACTATTTTCAGCATCATATTCCTCCTCTTCATACCTTTCGTTTATGTATACAAATCCTTTCAGCCATCACTTCATTTGCTTAAAGAACTCCTCTTTAGAAGAACATATAAGAAGTTCACCATCAATCGTCCCAAAATATTGGTCACTTAATTCAGGGCACTTTGCTCTGCATTTGCCTAAACATCCGAACTTTAATTTACAATTTATATCCTTTGCATAGGACTTGATTTCCTTTACATCAAAATTGGAACAATGTTTACATACCTTTACTTTTTTCATAATAATCTCCTTATTCATATATGTATATATGAATGAATATTATTAGTTATTCATTCACATCACAGGTTAAATTTAGAGGAAATCATGTAGACTTCCTCCCAGGTAATTTTTAGGCGAATATTCCCTTTATGAAATATCTGACAAGTGTTCTTAATGCTTCACTATAGCCTTCAAAATCATTACCAGTAATATGACAATCAATATAATAGATAAAGTCAAATACTTTTAATATCTTTTCTATTATATCCTCATCATACGATGCTTGCTTTAGACGTTCCTGAAAGGTATTTGATAAAAACTGATGAAACGTGTAATTCTTTGTGCCTGATTCCGAATAATAATGTTCATGTAATATCTTTGATATTGCAGGGTTATTCCACTCTGCAATAATTTTATTATTTAAGACAAAATCCAGACTATAGGTGAAAAGTTCATCTACTACATTTACAGGTTCACCGGTCCAATCGATTTTATCTATCAGTTGTTTCCTTACATTCTCATTTTCTCTTATATATATTTCTAAAAAAACTTCTTCTTTGGATTGATAATATTTATAGAACGAACCGACAGCTATACCTGCCCTTTTTGCGATTTCAGATATATTTGTGCTTTTATATCCGTGCTCTAAAAATGTTTCATGCGCAGCCTGATCTAAAATTAACTTTTTATCATCCACAGGGAAACCTCCTTGCATATGTAGTGAATGAATTACTTCATTCGTTCATTCACTACATATTAACATGGGTTGAGAGCGGTGTCAATGAGAAAAATATACTTCATTTTGACTATCCATTGGGTTTGCCAGTTCCACCTCGTCCTCTTTTATTTCCATCTACGTTCCCGCGAAGGGAACGACGGTATGAGGGGATGGATACACTTCATTAAACTCAAATTTCAATCCACGTTCCCGCGAAGGGAACGACGAGGACCTGAATATCAGCCCGTCCGCTTTTTCAAATTTCAATCCACGTTCCCGCGAAGGGAACGACAGTGTTATACTCCATGTGTATGTAATGTTTGATATTTCAATCCACGTTCCCGCGAAGGGAACGACGTCCGCAAGAAATTTGATTGTATTACCGTTTCAACGATTTCAATCCACGTTCCCGCGAAGGGAACGACCGATTCCATGCCCCAGGATGTACGGGAATATGCGGAATTTCAATCCACGTTCCCGCGAAGGGAACGACGCACGCTTAATCCCAGCAGAGTCTGCCCTCAAAAATTTCAATCCACGTTCCCGCGAAGGGAACGACATTGCGGTCAGCGGTTAGATTGGGGTGATTAATTTATTTCAATCCACGTTCCCGCGAAGGGAACGACGTACAGGCTTGCTAGAGCTGAGTACAAAAGAAAGGAATTTCAATCCACGTTCCCGCGAAGGGAACGACAAAGTACGATACTAGAAACCCATTCGAAATATTAAATTTCAATCCACGTTCCCGCGAAGGGAACGACAGGAACATGGCGTTGCTTGGTGTACAGCCATAAAATTTCAATCCACGTTCCCGCGAAGGGAACGACAATGGCATTATCGTTCACCGCTTGTGGTGGAGAAATTTCAATCCACGTTCCCGCGAAGGGAACGACCACAACAGTTAACTATTCTTCTGGCAATGATGGAAGATTTCAATCCACGTTCCCGCGAAGGGAACGACTCATAAGCCTTAGTGAGCCGTTGTTTAAGATGGCTATTTCAATCCACGTTCCCGCGAAGGGAACGACAAGTACAGGCTATTGCAGTAGCCGAGTACATAAATTTCAATCCACGTTCCCGCGAAGGGAACGACTACAAATCCCTCCTAATCTGTTAATATAATGGTATTTCAATCCACGTTCCCGCGAAGGGAACGACGCTCCGCAGAGTTCATCTCAATACTCCCTGCGCTCTATTTCAATCCACGTTCCCGCGAAGGGAACGACAACTTCCGAACTTCTAACCCAATTTTCCGAATAATTTCAATCCACGTTCCCGCGAAGGGAACGACTTTTCTCTTCCAAAATATAGGTTCTTTCAACAACAATTTCAATCCACGTTCCCGCGAAGGGAACGACACCACTTTCGTTCTGTCCTCCCTGCATAACGATAATTTCAATCCACGTTCCCGCGAAGGGAACGACTCACTTAGGTCGCGTTCTCTTTTGTTGTAGTGGAATTTCAATCCACGTTCCCGCGAAGGGAACGACATCTCCCGTCCATTCATTACTTATGGATTTGTTGATTTCAATCCACGTTCCCGCGAAGGGAACGACAGCAATTATATCCAAATTTAAAGTATAGAAAACATTACTTATCATACACTTTCTACAATTTTGATAATATTTAACTCCTAATCCGGAAATTTTTTTTAATGTTACTCACTTTTTGTGCACTATTTCTGGTGCGAATCCCCCAGACATTTAATGTTCAACTTCTATTCGCACTACAAAATCAAAGCCTGATCCACGGCCAATCCACGATCCACACCAACATGCTCAACTTTTGTTTTGTAATTATTTCCAAGATAATAAAACCGGAGACTATCTACTTCCTCATCTATAATCTCTGTCAATATAGACTTAAGAAGTACGCTCTGAGCATTATCAAGAATGCACTCAAACACAGAATTTTGAACCCTTCTTCCATAATTCACACATTGTTTAGCAACTTTACGCAAGCGACTTTTACCAGCGGCTGTTTCAGTATTTACATCATAAGTTATTAAAACCAGCAACAAAATCACCTCACTTCCACAGGAATGGTGGATAAGCATCTATATCTCCTCTTAAATACCTTGCTAAAAGCATCGCCTGTACATATGGAACCATTCCCCACTCAATCTTTTCTTTCAAATAAGGATGTGTTAGCATCTCCTTCTTTTTATTTTGCCATTCTGCCAAAATTCTTTTCCGCACATCATCCTTCATAAGAACAGCATTATTTTCTTTCTTAAGAAAATCTTTACTGCTGACAATTTTCTTGTTAATGAGTGACAGTACGAACCGGTCTGCTAACACTGCTCTTAATTCCTCTACTAAATCAAGAGCCAGCGAAACTCTCCCCGGCCTCTCTGTATGCAGTACACCTACATATGGATCCAGACCGACTGTTTCCAGTGCTGATGCAACGTTATTTGTTACCAGCGTATATATAAAAGATAACATTGCATTTACATTATCCACTGGTGGTCTTTTGTTTCTTCCATGAAACACAAAATCTTTTTTTTGCTGAAGAATTAATTCATTAAACACGCCAAAATAGACACTGGCTGCTTCACCCTCATATCCCCTCAATTGCTCTTTCGATACGCTTTCTTGAATCATTGCCATAGAATCCTTCAGCATTATGGACGCCTTTTTCACTCTTTCCACATCAATCTGCATACTGTGGTCTCTTGTTGCTCTTTCAAGCACCCATCTTGCATTATGTACTTTTCCTATTATACAATTTTTTGCCACTTCTAGACTTTCACTATTATTTATACTTATAGCATGCTGCTTTTTTCGCAGTACCACATTTCCCTTTACTTTTCCCGTAATTCTTGCCAGAAACCTGCCATTAGGCGTCAAATAACATAGAGAAATACTACGCTCTGCACATACCCCCATCAGAGCCGGGCTGGTCCCCCTATATCCAAAAGATACAATCCCCTCCAGATTATGGAGCGGTACTCTTCCAACTTCTTTTTCCTTATCCAGTACAACAACATTTTCTCCATCCAGGGAAAGGTAACTATCTTCCGAAGTAATGTATAATGTATTTAATAATTTTTTCATACTTCTTCCTCCATTGCCTGCCGAACATATTCCTTGACGGATACTGTTTTTCCCAGTTTTGGTAGACATATTTCCTTCAATGAACACCCATTGCACTTCTTACTCCATTTTACCCTTGGCGTATATTGACGTTCAAAGTATTGATGCATCTCCTGAAACATATCCCGAACTGTCTCTCTTAACTCATCCGTAATGGTGATTCTTTCTCTTTTCCTGGTTTCTCCATAGAAGATGGCACCTTCCTCAATGCTTGCAGAAAACATTTCTTCCAGACACATCACCTGAGCTGTAAGCTGGAGAATATCTTCCTCTGAGCTCTTGGGTTTCCCTTTCTTATACTCAATTGGATAAATATAATACAGTCCCCTGTGCCCATGCAACGTGACTCCTTCTTCCTCTTTATGGAATTCCACCACATCACATTCACCACTGACTCCCATCTCCCTGGAGGATACAGGCAGTGCTCTTACTACAATAACATCTTTTCGCTTTTCACTGAGATACGGGTCATGAACTTTCTTGTGCATCAATTCCCCCACAATGGTGTGTACATTTTCCTCCCACTGCTGCTCAATATGAATAAGCGCCCACTGCCTGCGGCAAAACTGAAAGTGTTGAATTCCTGATATCATCAAATAATCATCTTCCCTGTATTCCATTACAGCTTTCTTATTACCTCCACCGTTTCGGGTATTTTTTCTCCGTATATCGTCACATCGTAATCCTGATATTTTCTTGGATAGACGACGTCTTCTTTACGGCTTACTTCTACCGCATCAAACAGTTTGTAAGAAGGGCAGTCTCCTAATTCTTTGCTGTGTTTGAATACAATCAGCTCCCGCACCGCCATTTTCCCTCTTGCAGCTGAATGGTCATGCTCAAACATATTAATAATCGCATCCCACAAAAGTTCCAGATCTTCTTCTGAAAATCCTGTTACCTTCCTTGCCAGATTTGCAGAAACATATCCTTCTGCCCGGTATAACCCATAGGGAACAATACTTTTCCTCCCCATCTCATTCCTCTTCGCCTCTGCATCTTTTTCTGTTGTAATTGCTACTCTGGTAATTGCTACTTCCTGACTGATAATAGGGTCAATGCTTCTGGCAAATCCAAGCTGCACCGGCCCCCGGACTTGTCCACAATTGAGAGCTGCTTTTACAAACGTAGTCATAACTGCACCAAAGGTCCGGATATCAAAAAAGTTTTTACACATAAAGTCTCTAATTTTTTTGTCAGCCTCCGGATCATTCTTTTTCAGATCTTTTGTTTTCTTCTCATCAATTCCAAGGTGTTTATATGCAAGATTATCACTGCGGTTCAGAGGCACATTTTCCTTAATATAAATCTGATATCCTTCTTCCCCCTCTTTCAGCATTTCTATGTAATTACGGATTTTCCTTTTCAGACATACGTCTGTCACTAATCCATATCCACTTTCAGGATCAATTCTCGGCATATTCCCCGCATCAGGATCACCATTGGGATTTCCATTTTCTACATCAAACAATACAACAAATTCATACCTGTTTTTAATTGCCTCACTCATCCTATTTTTCCTCCTTCTTTTCAAAACGTTTTTGAACCTGATGATAATATCCCAAAATGAACATTCCCTGTTCCTCCAGTGACAAGCGTTTCGGGTAAGCCACTTCGTTATCTTTGACCTCTATCTTCCCCTGCAGTTCCGTTAATAATTTCTCATAATAAATCTTAGTTCCCTTCTTTTCAAGCTGCATCTTTCGTACGTGACTTTCCTTTAATTTAAACAAAACCGGAAATACTACCGCCGGAGTAGCACATGCTGAATTAAAGTACTTATCTTTAATTGTTGCATTGATTCCAGGATTTGCTTCCTCTTGAATTGTCTCCAGCACCGCAAACTCACGTCCCAATACATATGCTATATCATTACACCTCTCATTTAAGCTCACAAATAGCCCCTCCTTTATCCACTGGTAATTATAATTGCGAATCAAATGCGCCTTCACTATGGCTGCTTTTTCTCTTGTAACATCCCCCTGCCCTGCACGAATGCGCATGAGTACATTATTGTACAAACTTTCCGGATATCTGCTACCTGACAGAATAGATTCAAATACAGACGCAGTCATAGCCGGCTGAGGTTTTGCGTCCTTTAGTTTTTGATTCACAGTCTCCTTCACAATACGCCAGATTCCCAGGTATTCCCGTGTATCCCAGGATGTTCTTACAATCTCCATACGTTTATAATGTCTCTTCATATTAGTTAGTAGATTTCCAAAGCTGTCCTGATAAAAAAACCGTACGGACAATCGGGCTGCATTGGGTGCCAGGCCTAAAATATAGAATCTCTGGTCTGGATTCAATTCTATACCGTCCATATCAATAGCCTGTCCATTCTGTAAATTCTCAAATACGCCCCGGGTCATTTCCTGATTGTCTTCCTGGGGCTCCATAAATCCTGTAAAGGCATTTTGATAAATTTCTTCTCCGTCTTCTGACCAGAATACAATTGTTGTATCTCCAAGCCGAAACACATAGTCTCTCTGTGTCAGCAGGTAATTTAACGCTGTCGTATATGCAAATGCTGCATATTTTCCTACCGGTGCATTATAACTCTGTTCTTTCCCATAAGACTCGAAGGAAGGTGCATTGAACGACACCAGTGCCGCACCACTGGACTGCGCTCCCTGAACCCCTTTGATGGTACTGTGTATTCTGGAAATCTCTGTTCTCTCTCCCGTCACCAGACAAATTGCTGTTTCGCCTTCTCCGCCCTCCTGCGCATGCTGAAGCCACGCCTTCCGAATCGGTTCTTCTTCCTGCACATAACACATCCCCGTATAAAAAATCAGGTTTCCACCATCTGTAAGCTCTTCCCATTTTTCTAACACATGAGCATTCTCCTTTGCTCTTTCCGGTTCCCATGTAAGAAAGAAATTCTTAACTGCTTCGGCTGCATTATTCTGCACTGCTCCCAACAAGTCCAGATGTTTCTTTTTTGCGGCTTCAAAGCACTCCACACTCCGTTTGTCTGCTCCGTCCTTATCAATTCCCAGTATGTACTTGGAATTATCACATAAAAAGTTTGCTGAAACTCCAGATGAACGCGACACCATCGCAGGAACTTCAATGAATGGAGCTGCCCAAACCTTCTTTTCCCCTCTTTCCTCCTCTTGCTTTAGAGAGATAACTCCTCGAATGCTCCCTGCCGGGTCTATATCCAGGGCATAAGATACCTTCGCTCTGCACCAGCCCTGACGGGATACTTTTTCTTGTTCTGCAAGTGTCTCATAATGCTTCACCAATGCCTGTAATATCACCGAACCACCTCACAGTCTCTTAAATCCAGGACTCCCTTTTTCATCACTGCGCGAAAGAACATAGGCTGAATATTATCCGGGTCAGAATAGTCTAAATCATACAACATGAATCCGAAATCCTTTTCGTCCACAACATCATAGGCTGTATGGATTTCCTCTTCTTCACAAAGACAGAAATTGACTGGAAATTCTCTGCATCCGAAGTATGGATTATGATAACACTCTCCTCTCCTTAATCTTCTCATAATAATGTCTTTAAACTTTCCATGATTATCTGTCTCATTGGCCTTCCCTGTCATCTCGAAATGTGCATCTATCACATATTCCACATCCCGAAGCAATAGCGAGGCTCTTTGCACAATTTCTTCTTTACTGCTGATGTACAACGCTTTCCCGGCACCATTATACACTGGCAGAACATTATTTGCGGATACTTTGCTCTTCACTTCGTTTCTCCTGATAGAAGTAAAGCTAATCGGCTTCATAATGTAAATGCAATCAATCACCCACCGAAGTCCAGGGTGCCAATATATTGCTTCCAAAATCCCTCTTGCTGCCGATGGGGTCATAACATCGTAAGTACAGCGTTCCACTTTCATTTCGGGACGTGCAAACAATGCATAATCTCCCCAGACTTTCACTTTTACTCCAATACTCATTCGCATTCTCCTTCCTTTTTAAGCTATATTTATTATACCACATACACATAAATTTGGTATTGTTTTCCAATTTTATTATGCTACATGCACATAATTTTATTCTATTACTACCTTTATACATCTAAAACCATATATCACGCCCTAACTTTGCATCAATCTGCAGACCAGTTTCCTCTGAATAATCTTCCATGTTTTGCAGCAGCCAGAAATCATCCCCTGCATCCTCAGATATAGCGATTAACATTCCTGCATCGTAAATATTCCGAAACACATTTTCATATACATTTACACAATAAGCCCCTGCTTCTCTCATCAGAATTCTTGTCATTCCCTTATAACGCAATTCTTCCGCAATCTTTTTTGCGTGCTCTTCCTTTGCAATAAAAATAGTCTTTGTATCCTCCTCTATTAATTTGAATTCTTTTCCCACCTTTGCAAAAGGAAACCGGCCTTTTTGAAATTGTTCGAGTATGTTCTTTTTATCCAGTGCATCTCCCCTGAACTTATATAATCTTGTGAAGTATTCTTCTATTGCATCCAGCTCTGAAAAGTCTTCATATTCTCTAATAATTATTCTTGCCGTATCAATTTGTTGCTCCTGCCCCGGAACCTTCTGGGCTTGTTCTAATTGAAATACATTTGTAACACTCTCATCAAGCGGCCTTTTTCCTTCTCGGTTACACCTGCCCGCCGCCTGAATAATGGAATCAATTCCTGCAACCTGCCTGTAAACTGTCCGAAAATCCAAATCTACTCCTGCCTCTACCAGGCTGGTGGCAATCACAATACATTTTTCTCCGGTCGACAGGCGCTCCCTGATTTTCTCCAGTGTTCTTTTACGATGAATGGGATACATTAAAGTTGATAAGTGAAAGACCCCTTCCTGCTTTATCTCCTCATATATTTTTTGAACTATTTTTTTCGTATTTAAAATACACAATGCCTGCCGTTCATTTTGAAGCTTTGCTATCAATTCCTCCTCTGTTATCGTTCCCAGGCCTTTCAACTGTGCCCGTTTAAAATAAGAAAATTGTTCTTCCATACGTGGGCACAATTCTTTATACTTCATATCTTTTGAAAAAAGGTCTGTCAAAGCAGGCTGCGTAGCAGTACATAACACCACACTGCTCTGATAATGTCGCACAAGCTCTTCCAATGCTGCCACACATGGTTTCAAATAATCATTTGGCAGCATCTGGGCTTCATCAAATATAAGTACACTATTAGCTATATTGTGCAGTTTTCTACACTTGGACGACTTGTTAGAAAAAAATGATTCAAAAAACTGTACATTTGTCGTTACTATCACTGGCTTATCCCAGTTTTCAGTTGCCAGTTGCATAGGCTTTAGCTCTTCTGCGCTTTCATAATTCACATTAGAATGATGCTCTAATACATTTTCTGACCCTAAAATATTGGAAAATATATTAGCATTCTGCTCTATAATACTGGTATAAGGAATTACATAGATAATATGCTTTATGTTATGTTTCACTGCATGCTGTAATGCAAATGCAAGCGACGCTATCGTCTTCCCTCCTCCTGTAGGTACCGTCAGCCGGAAGAGACCTTTTTCTTCCTGCCCACCTTGAATGCAATGCTTTAATATCTCTGTTCTTCTTCCATTTATTGTCTGTACATCCTCATTTTCCAGCCAGCCTCCTATATGACTGTGCAACCTTGCCCATAAGGTTGTCATGTTATCTCCAGAACCCCTTACCACATTTCCATCATTCATAAATGCCTCTGTATCCAAATAATCTGCATCTACTAAACAGGAGTACAGCATACGTGTAAGAATTCCAACGGAAAAGCCCGGATCTTTTTTCGCTGGTGTCTGGAAAAAGGGTGTACTTAACTCTGGAATCTCTATCTCTTTCTGATACTCCTGGTATTCTTCTATTTTCTTTTTCATTCTACCGTAATAAGTAGCTCGGTCTCCTGTATCTGATTTCTCTCCTGTATCCGGAAGACCTGCATGATGTCCGGCAATGCAGTATGCCAGGGCTGTATAATATCCGCCTTTTTCAAAACATACTTTTGCCCCTGCGGTAGCATGATCCACCTTCAATGTACCTCCCCGTATTCTATCCTGAAATCTTAAAGTATACTTACCGATGTCATGCAATTTTCCGCAACAGTATCCCCAGTCCCCATAGCCAAATTCATTTGCAAACTGCTCCGCCAGCTTTGCAGTCCCCTCCAAATGTTCTTTTACTGTTTGTTCTCTTTCCTTATCATCACTGATATGCGCTATGTATTCCATGTGACTGCCTCCTTCATTTATAAGAATGCCTTCCAAACTATCCTCCACAGATATTTGTTTGTTTAAAAATCAAATTAACAACATGACTTTCTTGAATTTAAGGACCCTAAAATGTTATATTATGTATAACAATGAAACAATCGTCCACTAGATGGATTGACCTGGCTAAAAGTGATAGAATTACTCCCTTGACTAGCCAAAGTTTATACGGGCGGTTTTTCTAAATTACTTACAAAATGTAACTACGAATGATTTTCATAGGCACCACCCATTCCATCAAGAATGTGGTCAATCCGTCTTGTGGACGATTGCTCCTTATAATTTACAATATAGCATATCTTTGGACTTCCATCTACGGTGAGAATATTTCTACCCTTGATTTCCACCTTTTTGTCTTGAACTTGTATTACCTTTTTTCAAGAAAAAGCCATTGCAGATCTTTAATCTCACAATGGCTTTTAACATACTATTCAGTTAAAAACTACTTGGTGTATACCTGACGGTCACAATAATAACCAGCTTTTTAGCTTCATCAATACGATATACTATAGTAAAGTTCTTTACAAATATCTGACGATATCCTTTATTTGCAAAGGCTCCTACTCTTCTTATCGAACCTCGGTATGGCATTTCATCAAGACCAAGTATACCATCTTCTAACAGGTCTGCCATGTGCTCTGCTGTTCCAGTTTCTTTGAATTCATCTGCGATATAATTGTAGATTCCGTCCAGATCACGGGCAGCTCTTGCCATTAACTTAACCTGGTATTTATCCAATATGCTTTCTCCTTAGTCCTGATAATGTCTCGGCTGCATCATGTAATATTCCTTGAGCATCATATTCTGCCTCTGCCTCTGCAATAGCATCATCTATTCTATGGTTTTCAGCTATTTGCTCATAAGTTTCAATGCTCATAACTACTAAGTCACCATAACCATTCTTTGTAATAAAAATAGGTTCCGAAGTAGCATGGCACGCATCAGAAATCTCGTTTGTATTCCGCAAATCTGTAATTGGCCGAATCTGTGGCATATCAACACCTCCTTCCCTTGCGCATTATCCTAACATAATTATGTACAAAATTCAATGTAATATTCAAAAATTACCATTAATAAAAAGTGTTAACACTTCGATATTACCTTTATCTTGTCCCGTTATCTTTTAAAATGATACTTCACTTCGGTTTTCTTCAGCGCTTCCATCACCTGCTTGATTTTTTCAATATCATGATCAATCGGCTTTTCACAAAAAACATACTTTCCAGCCTCGATTGCTTCTACTGAAATAGCAGAATGGGTATTTGTAGAAGAACAGATTATCTCAGCATCAATCTCTTCATCCTGTAGAATTTCCTTATAGTCCTTTGTGACCTGTTCCACTCCCATCCCCTTTGCCCATGCCGATGTTTCATCGTTCATAAACAGATCTGCAATGGTCTTGAGCTTTGCATTTTTCACCCTTGTGCAGATACTCTGCTATTTCCAGAGAGTGGACTCCCGTAATGACGCCATCCACAACACGTTGCCTTAACATTTGCAAATATTCGCTTTCACTATTTTTTACTTTATCGGTATTACATATCATCGTTTTATATCCGCGATTATATATCACCCTGGATACAGTACCACCCCTACTCCAGCCATTTTTGCAACGTCTTTAATTCCGGCCATTTAACTCTATACCTTCCATACTTTAATCTGATTATTCTTTCAGTATAGCGTTAAAGCAAAATGTATTCAATACTTTTATTGTCTGAATAATTTATCTTCAAATAATCCTTGCTCTTATCTTTATTATTTTATAATTTATTCTTTTACTTTTTTAATAGTTAACCGCATACCCCATATGGGAGGCATACCGGCACATCCAGCACAGGATGCCGTATCACTTCTGCCTCCACACCAAAAACCTCCCGGATTGTTTCTGGCTTTATAACCGCTTCAGGAGTGCCGTCACAATGCTTGTTACCATCCTTTATAGCTATAAGATAATCAGAAAACATAACGGCATGGTTTAAATCATGTAAAACCATGACAACCGTTACGCTCTGCTCTATATTTAATTTCCTCAGTAACTGAAGTATCTCAAGTTGATGTGAGATATCCAAATAGGTAGTCGGTTCATCCAAAAACAAAATATTTGTTTTCTGCGCCAGTGCCATGGCAATCCAGCCCCGTTGCCGTTGCCCTCCAGAAAGCTGATCCATTTCCCGCTTTTCCAGTTTTTTCATATTCGTACAGGACAAAGCCCAATCAACCACTTCTCTGTCCTCTTGTGTCATGCCAGACAGCTTTGTGCGATAAGGGAACCTTCCGTATTCTACCAGGTCCCGCACACATATCCCCCCAGGAGTCTGTGCGCTTTGAGGTAACAGGGCCAGCTTTTGCGCAACCAGCTTTGTAGGCATTTTATGTATAGATTCGCCATCCAAGTGCACAACACCACTTGATGGAGCAATGATTCTGGACATGGTTTTGAGAATGGTAGATTTACCGGAACCGTTTGAACCAATCAATGTTGTAATCTGTCCTGCAGGGATTTCAAAGTTGAGATTATGAAAAACCGGAACGCTGCCATAACCTGCGGATAACTTGTCTGCTGTAATACAAGCTTGCATAATATTTTACCTCCTTAAATCTGCTTACGAAGCAGGTGAAGAAAATAGGGCGCAGCGAAAATGGAAATCATGATACCTGCCGGTATTTCTATCGGTTGAAATAATGAGCGGCCCATAGTATCCGCCAATAACAGGAAAAGCCCGCCGATAAGCATAGAGACCGGGAGAAGATAAGAATGGCGTGGCCCCACAAGTCTTCTGGATACATGAGGTGCGACCAAACCGACGAATCCAATTCCTCCACTGACGGAAATACAACTGGCTGCCAGAGCAACCGCAACAATCAAGAGAATTCTCCGCTCTTTTTCTACCCGGACGCCTAACGCCAGAGAAGTTTCTTCACCAAGGAGAAGAATATCCAGTATATTAACTCTGGTAAGCAATAGGGGAATCAGAATTAACAAATAAGGAATCAGCGCATGAATCTGATGCCAGCTGCTGCCCCAGATGTTCCCTGCCAGCCATCTTGCCACCAACTGATAACTACTGCTATCCATGTCGGCAGCCAGAATGAGCATCAAAGAAGAAAATCCGGCCGAAACACCAATTCCGCCCAATAACAGATAATCAGGCCGTATCTTCCCATTCCTTTTAGAAAAACCATATAGCAGCACCGCTGCCAAAAGACCGCCTGCCAAGGCAAACAGTGGTTGGTAAATCATGCTGCTAATATGCAGAGAAGGAAAGAATGTCAGAAAAAGCATCACCGAGAATCCTGCACCAGCGTTGATGCCAAGGATTCCCGGATCGGCCAGAGGATTTTCTGTCACTGCCTGCAATGTGCAGCCAGACAGAGCCAGCCCCATTCCACACAAAACAGCCAAAATAATACGGGGCATCCTGATTTGCAGCAACACAACCGATGCTTCAGGGCTGTTTGGATGAATAAGACTTTCTAAGATATTTTCATATGGTATTTTTAGATATCCACAGTTTACAGAAAACATGATTGCTGCACAGGTTACTGACAAAATCAGCCCTGGCAGCAGCCTCTGCCGGGTTCGTTTGTTCATATAATGGCTCCTTTCTTCTGATAGGTCAGAGCCAGAAAAACCGGAACGCCAATTGCCGATACAAGTGCGCCCACAGGAGTATCAAAAGGAGCATGAATCGTGCGTGCTGCTATATCGGCGGCTACCAGTAAAATTGCTCCTAAGAGTGCTGATGCAGGTAATATCTTTCGGTAATCAGATCCTACCAGCAGACGGGCTGAATGCGGTACAATCAGCCCTAAAAATGAAATTCCGCCTACTGTCGATACACTCACTCCTGCCAGAACCAAGACAACCACAATACCGGTCAGATGCACTGCCCGTATATTTATTCCAAGTCCTGCAGCACTTTCTTCACCAAGCGCCAATATGGACAATTTTCCCGAAAGAAAGAATCCGATTAATGCCGCACCCATGATGCATGGTATGGTTATCTTAATCTGCGTCCATGTAATACCAGACATACTGCCTGCCGTCCAAAAGGATAGGTTTTTGGAAATACCAAAAGTAAGTGATATTCCCTGGCTGAGAGCCGTTAATAAGGCAGAAACAGCGGAGCCGGCTAAAATCAGCCGTATTGTTCCAGACTTCTGCTTTCCCATACCTAACCCATATACCATAAGGACAGCTGCAGCTGCCCCAAGAAATGCGGAAAACATTGTGCCGAAAATTGGAATGGAAGGAAAAAGGACGGTGGTAACAGCAACAAAAAATCCTGCTCCGGCGTTAATTCCCAAAAGTCCCGCATCAGCTAATGGGTTTCCCGTGACTCCTTGCATAATCGCTCCCGCAAGGGCAAACGCCGCACCAGTAAAACACGCAGCCAGTGCTCTTGGCATACGCATCTCCAGCATAACCCTTCCAATTTCGGAAGGGTTATGCTGGAGAAAAAGGGTTTGAATTAATATTCTAAGATTTCCTCCGGCAACACCTGTACTAACGGATAACAGGGCAAACAGCATTAGTATGACAATCATTAAGAGTATTAAAAATGTATAACCCACTTTTGTATGAATTGCGGTGTTTTTTAAAAAGGTCCTTTCTTTAAACGGTTTATTCATCATCAACATTTGTGTGGTTTATAATAGCCTGCGCCATCTTCTCCATATAGAGTAATTTCCCATTGGGTGTGTAAGCCATATTATATTGATTGTTATTCAGCCCATAGTACACATTCCCATTCTTTACAGCTTTCAGATTCTGCCAGGTAGGACTGTCCGCTGTATCTCCAAGTTTTCCATCATCACTAAAGTAAAAAATATGTTCTGCGTCAATCTTGGAAAAGTATTCTGCATCTACAACTTCACCCCAGACATCTTCAGGCACACCTGCTGAAGGTTTCAGCTTCAATTCGTTAAATATAAGATCACCAGGCCCTGCTGTCCGATAAACATAATAAGAGCCAAAATGCACTGAGTTCGCTTCGATAACCGCAAAGGACTCATCACCAACAGCGGCCTTTACCTGTTCAGCAAGTTCAGCAGCTTTCGCATCGTAGGTCTCAAGCCACTCTGCCACAACATCCTCTTTGCCAAACCATTCACCCAGCTGCTGAAAGCGTCCGCGCCAATCTACAAAATTAATATCATCGCTGAGCATGACCGTAGGAGCAATGGCCTTTAACTGGTCGTACACCTTTTCGTGACGGATGTTCATAATAATAAGATCTGGTTTTAATTCTGCTATCTTTTCTAGATTTAAATCCATAGTTCCAGAATAATTTCCCACTACTTCAACTTCATTTTTCATAAAGTAATCTTGAAGGTAATCCGGTACTGTCACGCCGTCAAACATACTGGTATTTGCTGAGCCGATAAATGGAACCCCCATAACAATCAATTCATCTGCTGACCCCGATACGTCTACAATGCGCTGTGGGTTTTTAGGAATCTCAGCTGTTCCCTTCATATCCTCAATGGTTTTTACAGTATCATTCGAATCAGCCTCTTCGTTGGACTTCGTTTGCTGGCCGGTTTTTTCCGAACTGTTTGGTGTGGCTGTGCAGGCAGTCATAAGTAATACTAAAATAAAACAAATCGGAATAATAAACTTTTTCTTCATTTTGATCCTCCTATATGTAATCTAATTTTACAATCTTTAGTTAGATATCACTAACCATGATGAGTATAAGGAATATGAGAAAACTCTTCTACCCCCAAACGGATTCTTTTTGCCCCAAGACGGACAATCCGAATAAACTTTTCTTGACAAGTTAGATGCGTCTAACTTATAATTAATACAAAAGAGTACCTTACCCTTGTTTTGTTTCTTATATCACGAAATATTAAGGATTGATAAAATGTCGTATTTGCCATTAAAATTTGAAAATTCAAATATTTTCCCGAAAGAACGTATATCTGTTCGACCTGATTTACATATTATGCTATCTACCGGTATCCTGGAAAATAATATTTGCAGAAAAGCAGAATCAACTGCTCCTATATTCGAGTTATCTTATACCCGAAAGAATACCTTGCATGGAGAAGTAAACCGGACACCGGTTGAACTTCGCCCTGGATATGCATCACTTGGGTTTTTGGGAGAAGCTGTCAGCCATTCAGAGTACGATAGAGGAGATAACATTCAGCTATATTCTATCTGGGTCAGCCCTTCTGCATTTGATTGTTTTTGTGAAGCTGTCTGCGGAAAGAGCAATATAGGATTTCGTTCTTTTCAAAAGGAAGCTTATTACTGCTGCAATTTTAAAAGTGATGCCCGGGAAGAGAGCATTATAAATAAGCTGGATTCATGCTTTTCAAATGGGTCCGGGTCTCTGAACAGACTTTTGCTGGAGAGTTATATTCTGGAACTGCTGTCTCTGAATATAGAAAGGCTGCTTTGTAAAGATTCTTTGGATGAACGCTTTTGTCAAATATCTAAATCTGATATAGAGAGATTGGTTTACGCCCGGGAAGTTCTTTTAAATCGGCTGGAAACGCCTCCGACTTTACTTGAATTATCACGCATCATCCAGATGAATGATTGTAAATTGAAGCGGCTTTTTAAGGTATATTTTGGAAAAACCGTTTATGAATTTGTTCGGGAACAACGATTGGAAAAGGCTTTTTCTTTGCTTGAAGAAGGGAATTATAACGTAAGCCAGACCGCATATGCTATAGGCTATACAAACATAAGCCACTTCTCAGAGGCGTTCCAGCAAAGATTTGGTGTTAGCCCCAGTTCACTTCTGCGAACCATGCGTTATCCTGTTTTGCAGGGTTTGCCGCAAAAGTTGTAGTTGTAGTATGGGAATCCAATATTTGATTCCGTCAGTCATCGCAGTCACTACACCTTGTACTTTTGAGGGTGCTTACTTGTCCAAACCTTCCATCGTCGGGATTAGTTTTTGACATATTACATAAGTTCACATGACATCTCATATGCCCATTTTAAAGAATATTCTGATTGTCTTATTGTTATAAGTTTCTAGGTCCTGACATTACTTTATGGAATGTGGTGTCAGATATTCTTTTACAAATCACTCTTTTCCCCCAGCTTTGACAACGCTTTTTCCGATATAGAGTCCAATGTCTCAAGCTGTTTTACTACAGAATTACGGATGGTAACCAGACGGTCCGACTGACTCTTCCCCTGTTCAATTAAAATTGCATTATAACTTTCCATATTTGCCAAAACTAAAAGCTGATTTATGTTTGCTTCATCTCTGATATTTCCTTTTTTACCCGGGTTCTTTTCTCGCCATTGCTTTGCCGTCATGCCAAAAACTGCTACATTCAGCATATCTGCTTCACTGGCATATTTCATAGAAATCTGGCATGATGTCAATTCTGGTGGAATCAACCTTTCTTTGATTGCATCCGTATGTATTCGGTAATTAATTTTTGAAAGTTTACGGTGAAGGTTCCAATCAAGTGATAAACGACTGTTTTCATCCTTCTTTAGTCGCTTATAATCCTTGATAATATAAAGCTTAAATTCAGCCGAAATCCACGATGCAAACTCAAAAGCTATGTCAGAATGTGCATATGTTCCTCCGTATCGCCCAGCTTTTGACACAAGACCTATTGCATTTACTGAAGTAATCCATTTCATTGGTGATAAAGTAAATACATTTAATCCTGCCTGTTTTCTAAACCCGTCGAATTCGACGGGTTTAAAATTTGGATTATGAAGACTTTCCCACAAGCCTAAAAACTCTATAGTGTCCCTGTTTCTCAACCAATTCCTAATTACATCATTTGGTTCGTCACTTTTATACCTTGCTATATCAGTAAGTGAAATAAATTCATTTTCAAAATCCACTGTATAAATATTAATGTCAACACCTTTGGCATGAATCGTTTCTTTAACTGGTACCTTTGCCATATGATCCCCCTTTCTTTTCATACAAGTAAATTAGGATATATTTAATTCCTGCCTTCCAAATTGGGAACGCTTCTTTCCGCCATATGACTGCTTCTTTTCCTGTTTTAAGAGAGCCTTAGTATGATACTTTAAATCTATCATACTTTGGCTCTTTCCTCAATCCTTTCTGTGTCTGCTTTATAATTCAGTTCTTTAAGATAGCTTGTTTATAGGGAATCTCATTCTTTTGGATGTAAAATTAATTCATCACAAAAATAGTAATAATAACTATAAAAAGCGGTATGAAACCACCCAAGATAGTTTCACCCGCTTTTTTGAAAGTGTTCCTTTTATCTGTTCGTAAATCGGTCTTAAATATCGCCATTCACTTCCTCCTCTTCATTTTGGAGATTTATTTGTCGATGGTCTTTATCGTGGAGAAAGTATATATATGCTTTCATATCACCCTATTAACTAATCCTCCATCCACAGGAGTTCCTGATTAATCGGATAACGCCCCAAGATCCGCGCCGCATCCATAAGTGCCATCATATTTTCCTCCGGCGTGTTCATGGGTGTCTGACATCCAGATGTCAACACATACCCCTTCGGTGAATCGTATGCCTTTCGGATACATTCCCTGGCAGAGCGAAGCACATCGTGAGGACTTCCCATGCGCATCACATCCACCGGCGGAACATTTCCCTGGATGCACATGTAAGGACCCAGCACCTGCTTCGCCTCTTCCATATCCTCCACATTATCCGGGCCAAAAGTACCGATTCCGGTGGAGATCAGTTTCTTCCACAGCTTCCGGCTGGTGCCGCAGATATGCAGCCCGCAGCCTCCGCCCCGGCTCTTAATATAATCCACATTTCTCTGAAAAAATGGAAGAGAGAACTTCTCATACTGGGACACACGCAAAAGGGAGGTGGAACTCATCGGATCTGCAAATCCCACTCCGACACCCATATCCAGAAGTCTCTGAATGTAGCGATTATTATTCTCTGTGATAATCTCCATCATCTGGAGCACCTGATCCGGATGCTTCATCATTCCCTTCAGCAGAGTCTCTGCGCCGACCAGCATAGCTGCAACAGTAAATGGGCCGGTCACAGTTCCGCTGACAGGGACTTTATCCCCCAGCTTCTTTTTGACCAGCCTGAGTCCTTCCAAAATAATAGGGATCCTGCCGTCCCTATCTACATCCACCAGCCCTAAACAATCCACTTCCTTCAGGCTTTTGATTGCAGGTGTCTCCACCTGGGCAATGTTATAATCCGAATACTTAATCTTCGTCCCCATGGCCTCCGCCATTCCGCGGAGGGTTATGGATATCCCGGCTCCATCCGAATGATATTTCTCATAGATATACTCTTCCAGCGCACACATTTTCTCCGCAGAAAAATAATATTCTGTTAGCGTACATCCAATCAGGGGAGCCAATGTCTCCCCTGAATCGATGCAGCACAGAATCCGGTCCGCTTCCTTTCCCTCGCTCAAGAGCCTGCTTCGCTCCAGCGCTGTCAGTTCATCCTCCGGGACTTTAAGTCCGTGCAAATATTGTTCTATCATACTTCTTACGCCGTCCATTTCAACAGATAATTCTTCAGCTGCTCAAACAACATCATCACGCAGACCAAAACCAATACCATGAATAAAAACCCGGCCCACACATTTGCATACAGACCGTAGTCAAAGTACCTTCGAACATAATATCCAAGTCCGAAGGTTGCCCCGTACATCTCTGCAAATACCAGCATAACGAAGGAACTCCTCAGAGAATTGACAAAACCTCCGATGATGGACGGGCTGGCTGCCGGAAGGATGACCTTGAACATCAGCTTAACACCTTTTAACTCCAGTGTCCTGGCATTATCCAGATACCGCTTGTCGATCGTCTCGATTCCGGTGATGGTGGCAAACAAGGTTGCCCACACAGTTCCATAAAAAATCAAGAAGATTGAGGAAATCCAGAAATTTCCGGCAATCAGGATTACAAACGGAGAGAGCAGAATGGCCGGCACGCAGCTAAATGCGTAGATAAAGGGATGCAGTGCATTTCGCAGATACTTGCTCATTCCCAAAACCACACCCACGACCAGCGCAATCACCAGCGTGATTCCAATGGAGGGAATCAGCAGCTCGAATGACGCCAGCATGTTCTTCAACATGACTGTCCGCTGACTTACGAACGCTGCCCAGATATCTCCGATTGTCGGAAACATCATAGAGCCGAACACTTTGTTGTCGGATATGTGCTTATAGAGGAGTACAAGACCTGCTCCAAATGCCACTGTCAGCCAATATTTTTTTACATAACCAAGAACCTTTTTCAAAATATATTACCCCACATTCCTATCCAACTACTGCAGTTCCTCATACATCTGTACCTGGCTGTCCCAGAAATCCGGATCATCATCATAATACTTGTCCACACATGCGTCAAGAGCAGCCTTGTAGAGATTGTCATATACCACATCCTCAATTACGCTGTCATCCAGATCTGCATCGATAAGTCCTACCTCACGCTGGAAATGCCAGTTATCTACAACAGTCTTCTTAACGGTCGCAACGTTCAATTCATAGTGCTCAGTCTCATCCATATATGCCTTTACATAGTCAAGATCTGCAGCTAACACTTCAGCCATAATCTCTGCGCACTCGTCTCTGTTTGCCTCAAAGTAGCACTGTGCACGTAGCAGCGCCTCATTGAGAAGCTTAACCGTAGTAGGATTCTCCTGTACCCATGTATTGCGTGCTACCATACGGCAGCAGGAATAGTTCGGTGTCACATCATCACAGTAAGCCATAATACCAATTCCCTCTGTATTCTTAATCATATACATACGGCCAGTTCCCATAACAGCATAGTCAATCTGTCCGTTCAGGATTGCTGCAATCTTATCTGCGTCGTTATCAAACGGCACCCACTGAATGTCATTGTTGATATCGTATCCTGCCTCATGAATCTTGCTTGTAATGGCATAGGTTGTCGGGGAACCTCCAACTTTCTTACCCACGAAATCAGTAGGTCCGTTCCACACGGTTCCTTCTTTCGCAATAATCGGCATACAGCCCTCCAGCATGAATCCGCCGATGATTGCAATATCATCGCCAGATGCAATCATCTGAAGAGGCTCATTCGTTCCAGAGTTGGATGCTATATCCACCTGTCCGTCCGAAACTCCCTGTAACTGTCCGTCATCCAGCGGCACTTCTTTCACATTCAGCCCAACATCCTCAAAATATCCCAGCTGAGTTGCAAGTGTCACAAGTACATTGCCACTGATCCCCTGAGCCCACACAACATCCGTTTTCTCCGGATCGTAGGAGTCCTTCGTCACCGAACTTATATCTGTCTTCTTCGTGTCCTCCGGCTTGCTGCCGGATTCTTTACTTCCGCCTCCGCAGGCAGTCAGGCCAAATGCCATCACTGCCACAAGCAGAATGGATACAATTCTTTTCTTCATCTGTTCTTCCTCCATCTTTTTACTCTCTGATTTCTATACAAAATGTACTAGTTGTTTTGTCCTGCATTGGTGCGTTCCGCTACATCACGGTTAATGTAGTAGATCAGTTCATTCCTAAGTTTCAGAACATCCGGATTGTCAAAGATACTTTCTCTGGTGGCATGCATATCGCCCGGCACCTTCTTGTCATATATGATGTTACTCGGAGACTGACCAAATACGAGAATGCGGTTGGCAAGAAGAATGGCCTCATCCACATCATGGGTTACGAAAAATACGGTTTTCTTCTCATCCTCGTTATTCCACAAATCAACCAGAAGATCCTGCAGCTTGGCACGGGTAACCGCATCCAATGCTCCAAAAGGCTCGTCCATCAGAAGGATGGGCGGATCAATACTTAATGATCTCGCAATCGCACACCGCTGCTTCATACCCCCGGACAGCGCCTTGGGGAGTTTCTTGAATACCGTTCCATCAAGTCCAACCTTGCCCAGCATATCAACTGCAATCCCTTTCAGTTCCTTTTTGCTCTTCTTCGGATACTTCTGCTCAAGGGCCAGCATAATATTTTCTCCCGCCGTCATCCACGGAAAAAGTCCATAATCCTGGAATACTACACTCCGGTTCAGGCTTGCGCCCTTCATATCTTCCCCGTTCATCTGGATCACACCGTTAGTAGGCGCCTCAAGGCCTGCCAGCAATCTTAAAAATGTACTCTTTCCACATCCGGACTGTCCGAGCAGACATACAAACTCTCCATGTTCCACTTCTGCACTGATATCCTTCAGAATCAGACGCTCCGGCTGATCCTTGTATGCGAAGGAAAGATCTGTAATTTTAATTTCACTCATTTGTACTGTTATCCTTTTTTCTGAATCTACATCAGTTTACAAAACTATCTATAAGACTGCAAACGCCTGCCGGAAATCAGCAATGATATCCTCTGCATTTTCCA
This sequence comes from Ruminococcus sp., assembly GCA_013911065.1. Taxonomy (GTDB): domain Bacteria; phylum Bacillota; class Clostridia; order Lachnospirales; family Lachnospiraceae; genus Muricomes. The sequence continues at coordinate 168,066 of JACERV010000004.1, forward strand.
GACCCACAGACAGACGGATCAGGTCGTCCTTGATTCCGGCCTCTGCCCGTGCCTCAGGCGACATATTTGCATGTGTCATACTTGCCGGATGCTGGATGAGCGTTTCCGGATCTCCGAGACTTACAGCAATAGATGCAAGTTTCAGTGCATTTACAACCTTCTTGCAGGCGGTAAATCCGTCCATCCCATTCACTTCATCCTTCAGTTCAAATGACATGAGGCCTCCAAAGTTCCCGTGCATGATTTTCCCGGCCAGCTCGTGCTGCGGATGACTCTCAAGCCCTGGATAATAAACCTTCTTTACATAGGGAATACTCTCAAGGTACTTTGCAACTGCCATTCCATTCTCTGAGTGACGTGCCATACGAAGCTCCATGGTCTGCATTCCCCGAAGCATGAGGTATGCATCAAATGGACTCGGTGTCGTACCACAGATCTTAGAGGTGATATTCTTACGGATCGGCGTCACCAGTTCTTCGCTTCCGATAATTGCACCGGCAATTACATCCCCGTGTCCGTTGATGTACTTCGTGCAACTGTGAAGCACCAGATCTGCGCCTTCCTTCAGCGGATATACCTCCGGGGGCGGCGTAAATGTGTTATCCACTGCAACTATAATTCCATGCTCATGTGCAATCTCCGCAATAGCCGAAATATCTGTAAGCTCCATAGTCGGATTCGTCAGAGTCTCAAAATAAATCAGCTTCGTGTTTTCGCGGATTGCCTCCTTCACTGCGTCCAAGTCGTTTGTGTCCGCATATGTAACTTCAATCCCCAATTTACTCAACGTCTGCCGGAATACAATGTCTGTACATCCGTATACGCATTCCCCGCAGATAGCGTGGTCTCCGGCTGCCAGTGTCCCGAGCACAACGCCGCCTACTGCTCCCATTCCAGATGCCGTTGCGACGCAAGATTCCCCACGCTCCAGAGCCGCAATTTTTGTCTCCAGCGCATCTACGGTAGGATTACCGCCCCGGGAATATGCGTATCCCGGTGTCTCTCCGCTGAAAATCGAAGAGCCCTGCTCAACAGTCTCGAAACAGAATGTAGAGGTCTGGTAAATAGGCGTTGCCAGCGCGCCGTAAACTTTGTCCGGTCCCTGGCCCGCGTGGATAACGCAGGTGCCAAATCCCGTCTGTCCAAAATCAATCTCGTTCATCTTATCCTCCCTGTATATATGTTACTTTTTAGACAACCAACCTGATGTTACCACCCCCGGTATGTTTTCGTCTAATTGTTTATTTACATATATACGCCGGACGAATAGACGTTTTCTATAACATTTCAAGGCGGATAATGAATCTTTTTACTTGCATGGATTTTCTATAGCTTAGGAAAATTCTCTAATTCTTTTAAGTGCCCTTTTTCCATTCTCATTGGATATCAACATTTCAAACAAATCACCTTCTATATAATATGTTTTCATCAAACCTATTAGTTTTTTACCATAACAACAGAAAAAGGACACTCTCCATATAGTTGGAAAATATCCTTTTAATAACATTTAACTATTTAGTTTTAAAAGGTTCTGATCTCTAAAACATACTTTATTAGTATTAATTATAATATCCCCACCACAGACCACCAGAACACTTCGAACATACACACAATCAGTACAATAACGGTCTGGACAATTCCAAGCTTCAATGTTTCTTTTTCGGTATAACCACCTCCCTGATCGCCTAATCCCACTAACAGATTCATATGATGGAACGGAAGCAGCCAATGTAAACATACTGCAGTATATGCAATCATGGCAGATACAATCGGAGGAATGCCAACTGATGTTCCAAACGATATGACCGCTGGTGCCGCGATGCCAAGTACCGCTAATGTGCTCCCCAACAACATATGTATAATCATGCAGATGCCACAAGCCGCCAGAGCAAAAATATAAGGGTTCGAGGACAGACTGCCCGGCATAAGGGCCGCTGCAATCCAATCATTCATTCCTGTCAGCCCCCCTACTGTCCCAATAGATAATGCTGCACACAAAAATAATAAGGTACTCATATTGACCGCTTTCCATGAATCCTTCGATAATACTCCTATCAATGGAGATGCCAGTAAAATTACCGCTCCAATGGCAACCCATCCCGAGTGAATTCCATGGGAAGAATCTGTCATCCATAATATAATTGCCAAAATCATTACAAGAATGGTACCCAGCTCTTTCCTTCCCATTCTCCCAAGACTTCTCTTTTTATCTTCGATTATATGTTTATCCAGATAAAATTCCGCAGGCTTCTTAAATATTGATATTTGAGCAATACATGTCAAAGTTGCTGCCAGCAACCCCGGCACCCCCATTCGCAATATCCATTGCCCCCAGGACATGGTCTCACCTGCAAAACTCGCCACCGCCGGATTTAGCGTACTATCACCGGTGATTAAAATCATAGAGGTTGGAATAGAGCCAGCAAACACCGCCAGCCCTATATTCACGGCATATTGCTTCTCCACCTTTGAAGCCTTTATAATGTACGACATCACCGAAAACAACAGGAATGATCTTGGCCATGGATGGGGAATCATAAAACTCAGTAATGCTCCCAACACATAACAAGAAATAATAATACTATTATATGAATTCACAAACCACTTCACAAAATAACATGCAATCCGTTCACCCAGTCCTGACTGACCAATCGTTTCAGAGATTAAAAACCCTCCAATAACAAGATAGATTGTCGGTGTTGTCCAGAGGTTAAATACCGATTGGGCAGATACAATCTCTGAATCCAGAAACAATACAAAAGAAACCAATAACGCCAAAGACGTAATGCCAGCATCCATCGCTTTTGTAGCCCACCAGACAACTGCCATCAAACTAAGTGCCAGGCATTTCTTTCCATCTACCGGCAGGGACAAATTCCCATTCCAGATAATAATTGCGATTAAAAGTCCTGCCGTCAGACCAAAATGTTTTTTTACTTCCATCTTTATCACTCTGCCTGTAAAATCGCGGTCAGTATGGAATGATACTTATTCTCCGGTGTATCCGTCCGGCTGGTCATAATCACCGGGCTGGTAGTTCCGTTCAAGGTTCCTGCTGAAGGCATATCAGTAAAGTAAACCAGCGATTTTGTAAATACGTTTCCGGTATTTAAATCAGGCATCAACAAAATATCTGCTGCACCTGCGATTTCACTTTCTATCCCCTTATGCCTTGCTGCTTCTTTTGACACTGCATTGTCTAATGCCAAAGGGCCGTCTACGATGCAGTTTTTAATCTGGCCCCGCTCTGCCGCCTTACTAAGCATGGCTGCGTCAATGGTGGCCTGAATCGCCGGATTTACCACTTCAACCGGTGCGATGGCTGCTGCCTTCGAAGTCTCTGCCCCTAACTTACCGGCCAGCAATACGGCATTGTTCAGAATTTTTACTTTTTGAGCATAGTCAGGTGCAATATTTACAGCACAATCGGAGATTACGATCAGGCGGTTTTCTTTCGTGTATTCCAACACTGTAGCCTGACTAAGCAACGCCCCTTCAGGTACAAAACCACCTTCTTTATGCAAGATGGCCCGCATAAATGTGGATGTCAGCATCAATCCCTTCATCGGAATATCTACCTTGCCCTTTTTCACCATTTCGAAAGCCAGCCGTGCACATTCCTGTTCCCCCTCGGTATGGATAATCTCATGGTCCTCCGCCTTTTCACCGAGGTCTGCCAACAGCTCTCTTATCTTATCTTCATGGCCGATAAGAATCGCTGTTATCACCCCTTTGCGGTATGCATTTACAACTGCTGCCAGTGCATCATCATCGTGAGCTCCTGCCAATGCGATCCGCTTCCTGGTTCCGTTATTCTTTATATAGGACTCTATTTCTTGAAAACTTGCAAACATTTTTTTACCTCACATCTGTTTTATTTCTTGTTCACCACGCAGCCCTGCCAGAGTATTAAGCGCCAACGCCTGCATTTCATATTCACCGGGATATTCGTGAACCGGAGCGATAAACTCCACCCGCTTCTTTATCACCCGCACGATATCTTTACCATACACAATCCCGCCTGTCAATAAAATGGCATCCACTTCTCCACAATGTACCGCTGCACAGGAGGCAATCTCCTTGGCGGTCTGATAACACATAGCTTCCAGCACTTCCGCATATTTTTTATTTCCGGCTGCTGCTTCTTCTGAAACTTTCTTTACATCATTTTCGCCCAGGTACGCAACCATTCCCCCATTGCCGTTTATCTTCCTATGCATCTCCTGCCGGGTATACTCACCCGAAAAACATAAGTCAACAAGGGCTCCGACTGGTACGCTGCAGCATCGGTTAGTAGAAAAAGGGCCATCCCCTTCCAGCGCATTGTTCGCATCCACAAGCTTTCCCCTTTTATGTGCTGCCACAGATATGCCCCCACCCATATGAGCAACAATCAGATTCAAATCTTCGTACTTCTTTCCTGTATCCTTTGCATATTGTTTTCCCACCTCCCGATGATTCAGAATGTGGAAACTGCTTTTTCTCGGCAATTCCGGCAGCCCGCTATAGCGTGACAAAGGTTCAAACTCATCGGTAGTCGGCGGGTCAACGGTAAATGCTCTGGGGCCTTCTTGGGAAAATCCATATGCCAGCTTTAATCCTAAGTCAGTGGCATGAGTGCCATATTTCTCACTTGCTGATTCCGAAAGCATGGTTTCATTAATCTGATACAAGCCCCCTATAATTGGGCGGGTGTGACCGCCCCTGGTCACCACCGCATCAAATTCACTCACAGCAATTTCTTTTTGCATCAGAAAATCAGTAATTGCCTGTTTTCTGTAATCATACTGATTCCAGATAGTCTCATACATTTTCAGCTCATCTACTGCATGTATGATATTTTCTTTCCATTGGCAATCTTCATTTATGTAATACGCCACCTTCGTAGATGTAGAACCTAAATTTATTGCCAAAATATTGTAATCTTTCATTTTTTCACCCTATTCTATATAATCTTAAGCCCTATTGCCATGTACATAAACGCAACCATAACCGGAATCCAGAGAACCGAAATCACAATACCAGGTTTTGTCATATCTCCCATATTCCAATATCCATAATTATATGTAGCCATTGGAATCGGATCTAATGGAAGCAGGAAAATACACTTTGAGGTATAACCCAGGATTAAAATCAGATACAGCGGATTTACCCCGGCTTGTTCTGCCAGTACTGCTACAATCGGGATACTCACGGATAACACTGCTGATCCCACCGGAACAAGGAAATGAATGTATAGTCCAAATGCTGTAATTATAAACATCAACACCAGCGATGAACTGTTTACAAAGCCACCCAGGAAGACTTCGCTGATCCATTCGGCACTTCCCTGCTGGCTTAAAATCATTGCCAGAGCATTGGATGCACCAACGATTAGTAACCCTGACCAACCGGTTGCCGCTTGCGCTGTTGGCCAATCCATAAGATCAATTCCGGGCAGGAAGAATACCGAAATACATATCAGTGAAATTAATGTCAGATCCAGACCGGTTAAACTCTGGGTTATCCAAAGAAGCAGCGTAATACTGAAGATAATTGTAAACTTTCTTTCTTCTTTACTCATGGCGCCTAATTTTTTGCGCTCTTCCTTGATATTTCCCATTCCGGACACTTCATCTATCTCCGGTTTAATCATAACGCAAAGCACTCCCCATGCAATCAGAATCATAATAATCGCCAACGGCAGACCAATCGCGGTCCATTGCATAAAGGTAATATCCTGCCCGGTTGTATTCTTCAATAAATTAATACACAACACATTGATTCCGCTGCCTACCGGTGTCGCAAAACCACCTAAGCAGGCGGCTATCGGAATCCCAATCATCATACTCCTGCCAAACTTTGATTTTCCCGGTTTACAACCGTTCTTATCTAAAATCTCTTTTGCAATACTGCTTAAAATAATGGTCGTCGGAATATCTGCCAATACCGATGAAATGAGCCCTGAACATACCATGAAACTAAGCAGTACATTCTTGCTTTTTCTCCCCAGCATAGTTGTGATATACAGTGAAATACGATACCCCAGCCCAATATCGATAAAAGCCTTCGCAATAATACCGGATGCAAACATAAAGAAAATGGTACTGATTCCAAAATTCTGCAGTACTATCGACGTTTCCTGAATCTTCAGTAACCCCGGTATAAACAGCAATAGACACGATACAATTCCAATGGGAATGAATTCCGTTACCCACGTAACGACTGCACAAATCATTAAAACAATTGCTCTCCACCCCTCTACAGAAAGACTCCCGGGCGGTGTGATGTTCGCTATAACCAGATAAAACCCAAATGTAAGAATCAGCCAGACCCAATTTATTTTCTTTGATTTCCCTGTCATAGTCATTCCTCCGCTTTTCGCTCTACTCTTCCTTTTCCAACAGCTTCTCGTATTGCTCCCTTATTGCTCTCTCTAAAGCCCCCACCTGTTCATCAGACATCTTGCGGAAACGTCTCTGTAACATCAAATATTCTTTCACCGGTAATAATTCCTTCGGCTTTACGTTTACTCTGATTTTGCCATTCTCATATTCATAAAGCAACCATGCTCCTGATTGCACTCCCTTCCGGCATACCTCTACTGATTTTGCTGTATCAAATCCCCAGCCGGTAGGACATGGACAATGTATATGTAACAAACTGGGGCCCTTTACATGCTTTGCCTTTTCAACCTTTTTGCGCAAGTCCGGGATATGCGATACAGTGGCTGATGCACAATAGGGAATCTGATGCGCTATGGCAATTCCCAGCAAATCCTTTTTCTGTACTGTCTTTCCACCCGGTGTGGTAGTCGTACTGGTCCCATAAGGTGTGGAACTGCTTCCTTGAATTCCCGTGTTCATATATGCCTCATTATCATAACAGATATACAGCACATCCTCTCCTCGTTCCATCATTCCGGATAGGGCCTGCAATCCAATGTCCAGTGTGCCGCCATCCCCTGCAAATGCAACCACCTTGGTATGGTCATTTCCCTGGGCCCGATATCCCCGGCTGATGCCGGTGGCATAAGCTGCAGAGTTTTCCAGATTCCCCTGAAATGCAGAAATCTTCATTCCTGTCTCATTTCCAAACCCGCAAAATAACGCAGAGCACCCAGGTGGAATAACAATCGTCGTATCGCTCCCTAACACATCAAGTACATTGCGGATAATCAATTCCATTCCGCAGCCTGCACATGCACTCACTCCGTGGGCAATAAATCCTCTTGCCTCTGATTTCAGATTAAACATACTTGTTCACCTCCCTGATATTCATTGCATGTTCTGTATTACAATCGATCCAAACCGGTTTTTCCCCTGCCTGGTCGGACGCCAGAATATCTCTAAATACCTGTTCAATGGTTCCTGTATGTATGTCCCGGCCTGCCAGTCCGGCAATATAGCCTTTGACTAAGTATTCATCGGACAGTGCAGCTTTTGTCTCTACCCACATGGGTGCGCCTTCTCCACCAAATCCGGTGGTTCGGTCAATAACTGCTACTTTTTTGATTCCGCTTAATAGTTCTCTCAATTCTTTCGCCGGGAACGGGCGGAAGCTTACCACCTTAACCGCTCCTACCTTGTGCCCCTGTTCATGCAGCTGGTCCACCACATATTTTGCGGTTCCAGACATGGAACCAAGAGTAACTACTACCGCTTCTGCATCTTCAGTACGGTATCCCTCTACCAATGCTTTGCGGCGGCCAAACTTTTGATAGAATTCTTCAAATACTTCCAACATTACATCATGAGCCTTTTCAAAGCCGATGGCCTGTTGATATTTCATTTCCGTTATCTCGTCAGAACCGATCAGGTTATCAATTACCATGGGATCTTCCGGGTCTAACTTTAAATTGTTTACGGTATATTCACCGATGAATTCATCCACCTCTGCCTGCTCCGGCAGTAACACTTTCTGCATCGAATGAGAAAGAAAGAATCCATCCAGACAGACCATAATCGGAGTCAATACTTCCGGATTCTCGGCGATCCGATAAGCCATGAGCATGGTATCGTAAATATCCTGTACATTCTCACAGTATAGCTGCAACCAGCCGCTGTCACGCTCTGCTATGGAATCCTGATGGTCGCACCACAGGCTCCAGGGGGATGCCAATGAACGGTTTACCACCGGCATTACTATCGGGACACGACAGCCGGAAGCCACGTTTAAGACCTCGTGCATTAAAGCCAGACCAACCGACGCCGTAGCGGTTGCGGTCCGCACTCCGGTGAGCTGTGCACCGACTGCACAAGACATTGCGGTATGCTCTGATTCTACCCGGATATAGCCGGCGTCAAGGGCACCGCTTTCCACTTCTTCTGATAATTTCTCTGCGATAGTGCTCTGAGGGGTGATCGGATAGGCCGAAACCACTTTGACCTTTGCCATTTTAATCGCTTCCACACAGGCAGTATTTCCATCCAGCATTTTGTAATGAGCCATTATCCCACACTCCTTTCATCCACCATGTCGATACACTTCTTTGGACATTCATTGGCACAAATGCCGCATCCTTTGCAGTAATTCATATCGATATCGACACATTCTTTTTTCCCCTTGTCAATGGTAATTAAATCCGCCGGACAAAACCTTTGACAGGTTCCACACTTGATACATTCATTAAACCTGACGATTGGCCTCTCCAGTCTCCAACTGCCGGTATTTGCTGCTGCGAATTCTACTGCACAGGGACCCAGAACCCTACATTTTTGCAGTTTTTTCGTATGCTGCTCTTGCTGATTTAGCATTCTTCTCACCCGCCTTTTCTCCAAAAAAATCAATTAATGCAGTTTCTATGGATTCAATTGATACAATTCCGGTTTTCGCCAAAACCCCTAAGATGGGGCCATTGGGAATATTTCTGCCGATGTACTCCACCGCGATATGAGTTGCATCCGCATAGTATACCTCCTTGAACCCGAACTGACAGGCCAAGCTTTCCGCCTTTTCCCTGCTGCCGGTATTTAAGACAAGTATGGTGTGCTCAGCGCATCCGGCACCGATATTCACATTCTTGTCAACAACCGTCTCATCCATAACGATGACCACATCCGGATGATACACAAAACAGTTCAGGGTAATCGGCTTATCATCCATAATGATATCCGAATACACCGGTGCTCCGCGGCGTTCATGACCATATGCTGGAACGGTTATGGCATATTTGTCTTCGTAAAGGGATACCGCACTTGACATCACCTTGGTCGCCGTAACAACACCCTGACCTCCTACACCATAGAATTTCATGTTTTTCATTTTTACACCTCTTTTTTCTCCATCAGAAACACAGTTTCTTATATAGGTTTTATTTAGTAATACTATCATACACTTTTGCTAATTTCAACCTATTTTTTCATATTTTGTTGTATAATTTTACCATTATACGAATTTTGATTCCTAAGACAGAAACATTCATCTTCGTTGCGGTTTTATTTTTCATAGTGTATAATTGCTTTATGCTTGGAGGTGTGACATGCAAGATAATGAAAAATATATATTACAATCTGTTGATAACTCGCTTCTTGTGTTAGAGTTATTTGGAAAGTATAAAGAACTTGGGGTTTCTGAAGTATCTGAGTTGATGAATATTGGGAAAAGTACTGCTTTTCGCATTTTGGCTACACTTGAAAACCGGAACTACCTTCTAAAACAGGAAAATTCAAAATACCGTTTAGGATTGAAATTGTTTTCCTTGGGACATGTTGTCAGAAATGAACTTTTGATTAAAAATCATGCCTATCCATTTTTAAAAAAACTTACCACTATGACCGGCGAAACCAGTCATCTGGTAATCTGGTATGACACATACAATATTATTTTTATTGAAAAAGTGTTGAGTAGTTCTTCTATTCGTATGCATTCTCATGTAGGGTATGTTGCAAAGGCTCACTTAACCGCATCCGGCAAAGCACTTCTTTCCGCTTGTCCTGATGACGAAGTCCGCTACTATGCTGATAATACCGTGTTTGAACAAAAAACACCCACCAGTATAATGACTGCCGCCCAGCTATTTGCAAACATCAGAGAAATCCGTGAAAATGGATATGCCATGGATGACGAAGAAAGTGAAGCGGGGTTAACATGCTACGCTGCACCAATAATTGATCCGCTGGGGCATGCCATCGCTTCCATCAGTATTTCCGGTCCAACACAACGGATGTTAGAAAAACAGGAGGATCATATAAACTGGGTAAAGCAGATTGCAGATGAAATGAAAAACACACTATAGCTGGCGTATAACTCATTATATGAGATGAGCCACATTACGAAACAGGCATCGGGCTGCTGTTCATTTAGCCACCCGATGCCTGTTATCATTTTATACAGAAATGTTCAATATCTATGTATTCGAGAGTATGTTCGTTCTCGCTATACCGCCTTCTATTTTTCTTATTTCATTGAACATAATCATATTTCCTCAAAATAAACTATTGTAATTAAATATGTTTATAACTTTAAATTACTCATTATTTAAAAAATACACACCAGAGGTTTTGCTTGCTAATGTGCATTTTTGCTTACTTTTATTTTGTTCCTATTTTGCTCGTCTCATTCTTCTTATCCATATCTTTACAATCCGCCGAGACCTTTATGTTTTTTAAATTCTTGCTTTCCATGAACACTTCCGCCATCACACAGAATATCTACACCTGCCAGATATCCATTTCTCTCATCCGCCAGACTTGCAATAGCATATCCCAATTCTTCTGGCGTTCCCATTCGCTCTTCTGCCGTATATCGAATTAAAGACCCGCCATCTTTTGTCTCCTCCAGGTTTCCCATGTCTGTTGCAACCAGCCCAGGGCTTAAAGACGCAACCCGAATCCCCCTTTTGCCATATTCAAATGCACATTTAGCTGCATACCAAATTACAAAGTTTTTAGAATAGGAATATGCCAGACCTGCCCTTTTATAATGATCTTTCATAAATGAACCCAGACGCATCAATTTTTTTATAAAAAGACGTTCATCTTTATCCGCTAATGCATATATTTTTTTATTGGCCAAGAAAACAGGAAGCATATATCCTGAATTTGATGCAATATCAATAATGACACTTCCCGGATGCATTAGCTTTGAAAATTCCTGATTTACATACACGGTCCCCAAGGCATTTACTCTGAGAATTGTTTCTGGCTTCGACATTGCGGGTGAAAGTCCCGCACAGTTAATCATATTTTTTATTTCTCCTTTGGAAGCCGCAAAAGCCGCCAATTCCTTTACGCTTTCCCTTTTGGAAGTGTCACAGATTTTTGCATAAGCTTCATATCCTAATGCCTGCAATTCTTTCACACCGTTTTCTAATTTTGAAAGAGTTCTTCCTGATATAATTATTCTTTTTTCCTTTGACATATATTTTGCTGCTGCCAATCCCATGCCACTTCCACCACCGGTAATCACACAAACATCTTTCATCCATTTTTCTCCTATACAATCTGTCCGGCTGCTTTTAACCATGCCACTTCATCACGAATAGTTTCTGCGTAAGATCGTGTCCGATAACCAAGTTCCTTTTTTGCTTTCGAATAATCAAAACTATTATTTCTTGCCAGATTGTACACGGAAAATGTAGTCATGAGTGGTTTTTCTCCAGTCTTTTTTGCCTTTCTTTCCATGACTTTTGCCATTATATTGGCAATCCCAAGTGGCAGGTAGAATTTAATCTTTTCACATCCACTTTCCTCGTACAGCATTTCGCATAATTCCTTTAATGTAACCTTTTCATTAGCAAGAATGTAGCATTCTCCCTTTCTTCCTTTATCTGCTGCTGCAATACATCCGGCTGCAAGATCTCTGACATCACAAAGATTAAAAGAGCCCTTCATACCAATGGGCATTTTGCCTTTCATAATCTTAATCAATGTACCTGTGGTTTCGCTAATTGCATGATCATTGGGGCCTAATATTCCACTCGGATGAACAACACAGGCATTTAATCCCTTTTCGTGAACTGCATCCAGTACCACTTGTGTCGCTTTTGCCTTTGACTGGCTATAACATCCTACCACACGTTCCGGATTAATAGGTTCAAAACATTTTACCTCTTTAATCTTATCTCCTCTTGGTGCTTCTGGAATAGCCCCTGTACTGCTTACATATACCATTTTTAGACATTCAAGATGCTTCTGGCAGGCTTCCACAAGATTCTTTGTTCCTCCAACATTGATATTCATTAGCTTTTTATCATAATCTGGATTTACTGTTACCATGCTTGCACAATGGATTAACACGGAATTGCAATCTTTCGGCACTGTCAAAAACCGCTCCACCGAGTTCATCTCACACAGGTCTCCCTCACAGATCTCGACTTGTCCTGGTACATATTTCATTGCCGGATCATTTGGTAATACAAATGCTCGTACTTTATCTCCACGCTCCAACAATTGACTGCACACATTACTTCCTAAAAACCCTGCTGCACCTGTTACTAAATAAATTGTATTTTTCATGATTTCTAATACTCCTTTTTCCCTTTTAGTTATTAAGATGTTGTATCTGTCTTTCTAAAAAGTATGATATTTCCTTGGCGTAAACTGTTTGTAAACAAAAAAAAAGAATTTCACATTGAAAATTCTTTTTTCTACAATAGATAACCTCTTATATCCCTGATTCTTCCGCCTCACAAACACCCTCCTCCAAAGTGTATCTGCTTTTCCATGCGTTTTAAACCAATTTTTCGTAAGCGTTTAATTTCGGGGTGTGCCCAGAACTTTCCGGAACCCGATTGATAGGATTCCGGTACGCTAACATTTTACTCTGTCTTATTACTGCATTTTTCCTGGACGTTTTCATTCCAGGGAGCC